>JAFPVC010000032.1 GCA_017413085.1 Prevotella sp. | reverse complement strand
GTTCCTCGACAAGGAGTTCCTCGACGTGGCAATGTCCCTGAACCCCGAATACAAGATGTGCCCGGGCACCGTGACGGAGAAGAAACTGGTGCGCGAAGCCTTCGCCTCAATGCTGCCCGACAGCGTGGCATGGCGCCAGAAGGAACAGTTCTCCGACGGCGTAGGCTACTCATGGATAGACACTCTGAAGGAGATAACCTCGCAGGCCGTCACCGACGAACAGATGGCTCACGCCGCCGAGCGCTTCCCCATCAACACCCCGATGTGCAAGGAGGAATACTACTACCGCTCAATCTTCGAGGAGCACTTCCCAAGCGACAGCGCAGCGCGTGCCGTACCTCACGAGGCCAGCGTGGCATGCTCTACGGCCAAGGCGCTCGAATGGGACGAGGCATGGAAGAACATGAACGAACCGTCAGGCCGTGCCGTGGCAGACGTACATGAAAACGCATAAATAGCACAAAATCAGACGTGCTGGGTTTCATTGACCCAGCACGTCTTCATATTTCATTAAATAAGTGTCATATTGCGTTAAGAAATGACGCTGTGGCTGTCGTATCTCTCTGGGGTCTACATACAGGTGACCCACAGCCTGTGGCAGTTTTCCACCACTCACCGTGCAGATACGGAATGTTCCTTTCTTGATGCCTACATCCTTTGATATTACAGGGAAAGCAGTGCGCGAGAACTTGGGACCCTGCCCTGACACGGCAGCATTGACGGTCACGACGATGCCACGGTCGGTCTGCTCGAAGTTCATGTTCAGGCTGTCGCCGACAATGAGCAGTCCGTTACCTTCCTTGTCGCTGAAGAATGCAGCATCCACCCCCATGCGGTTGCCCTCGAAATAGAGGTTGTCCTTATGCAGTGCCCAGAGTCCATAGTCATTGGAATGACTGCGGCCGGGATAAGAAGCAAGAGGCCCCATGCCTATCCACTGCACACAGTCAATTTCTTGGGGCAGCAGCCATGCCACACCAAGTTCGGAAAGGAAGCGATCGGTGGTGTCGGGAATCAACGTATAATCTACAGTCAGACTGCCGTCTGGCTGTTTTTTTGTCTCGACGGAAGCCTTGACGTAAGGATTACTGATGGGCTGCAGATAGCGTTCTATACGCTTGTCAGCTACCTTTATGCGCTCTGCCATGGTGGCCTTGCGTCCTACACGTACAAGGAACTCCGGGGCTACCGTTGGCTCTGCCTTCAACTCCGCTTCAGAAAGATGCGGAATGTTTCTTGCAAACTGCTGTTGCAGGAATGTATTGCCGTCTTTGTCGGTGATGTCTAAACGCAGTATGGAGAAAGATGAGAAGTGAGGCAGCGGCAGCACCACCTTCACGCTGTCGTGGGGTGCGCACTGTGGTGAGAAACTGTCAAACATCACCGAGTCAACATCCGAATTGGAATAAGCCATCATAGACCAGTTGAAAGTTACGTTATCCTTCAAATCGAGGAAATCATAACAGTTCACTATAGTAAGCGTATCACCTGAAATATCACTTACGAAGGCACGTGCGTAGTTACGCTGCAACTCATAATAATTAGGCAACGGCGTGCGGTCGGCATATAGCAAACCGTCTGTACCCTTGTTGCCATACATCTCGAAACCACCATTCTCTGATGTAAACACACGTTCTTCGTAACCGAAACGACTCTGCAGTGTATCACGGAACGGCATTCCCTGATCCACCCACTCCCACACAGAGCCACCGGCAATACCCGGTGTGCGCTCAATTATCTCCCACTGACGGTCATGGTCTTCAAAAGATATGCCGAGTGTGTGGCAGTATTCTGTGAATATCACCGGACGGTCAAGATGCTGGTAAAACCCTGCAATCTGGCCTGTAGTTGGATAATGTGGCGAATAAATTGGTGCGGCGGAAGGAAATCCCTTTACATTGTCACCCTCAAAGAAACGACGGAAGTAACTTCCCACCTGCGGATAGCAGTATGGTCGTGTCGGGTCAAGTTCCTGCTTTACATAATCACCCAATTTTATGCATATCTCTGTCAATGGGTTCTCATTTCCAAGGCTCCATATCAAAACCGATGGATGATTCTTGTCACGGCGTATCGTGGCCTGTGCCCTTTGCTGCAACACTTCATAATAGGTGGAGTCATAAAGGTTCTTATCACCGAAGCCGAACGGCACCTCATCGATAATATAGAAGCCGAGCGAGTCTGCCAGTTCATAGAAACGAGGCTCACGTGGGTAGTGCGACGTGCGGATATAGTTCACCGAAGCCTCTTTCATCAGTTTCATGTCACGCAGGATGCTTGCCTCGTCAATAACTTTCACCGTAACGGGGTCAGTACTATGGCACGTCACGCCACGCAGTTTTATGGGCTGTCCATTCAATTTCAAAACATTGCCATCAATGGTCAATTCACGAAAACCAAACTTATGCTCAAACACTTGCAATGTTTTACCTTTTCGTTTGAGCGTAGTGCGCAGTGTATATAGATAAGGTGTCTCTGCTGTCCACAAGTGCGGATTGGCCACATTGTCTATACCAACTATGTTTCCTCCAGCATCAAGTATCTCATGGCTTACGACTGTATGCTTGTCGGCATTGGCAATGTCAGTCTTTACACTGACCTCACCAGTGTTTTTCGTCATTATCGTCAGGTCACTGATGTGTGTCTCCGGCACAGCCATCAGCGTCACGTCACGGAAAATCCCGCACGGTGCCCAATCGTCGTTATAGTCGAAATCACTGCCTGGGAAACGTGTCATCACACGCATGGTTAGTTCTTGCCGCACTTTCTTTGCGTCAATATAAGGCGTAATATCAAACAAAGCCGTGTTATACCCCGACCGCCATGAACCAGCTGCCTGTCCGTTGATGAAAAGGTCGTAACCATACAGCACGCCGTCGAAACGTAACACTATGCGCTGCCCCCGCCATTCCTGTGGCACAGTGAACGCAGTAGTGTATTCTCCTGTCAAATCTCGTGCCTTGTCATAGCTGGGCTTTGCGAAGCCGTATGCCTCCCAGCATCCGGGCACGGGAATCATTCGTGCGTCATGCTGTATGGAATCTGTAACTTGCAGCATCCACTCGCCATTGAGGCTGCGCATCATCCGCGAGTCTGTCACAGGAAGTATGCCACTGAAAGCATCCCTGACTTGTGCCTGTGCGTTTGCAATGCACAAGCACAGACTTACTATGAAAAACAGCTTTGCCTTCATCTCTGCTAAATTACTGACAGGTTGGTTTCCAGTTGTGCCGTACTGCTGGCTCCAATGAGCACGCTGGTTACACCTTGCTGATTGAGCACCCAGCGCAGCGCTTGCTGTGCTATGCTCTCGCCACGCTTATCAGCTTCTGCCTTCAGTTGGCCGAGGTATTCCAATAGTTGTGGCGTGAGTGCCTCTTTCTTCAGGAAATGCTCACGTGCCATGCGTGAATCGGTTGGTATGCCGTTGAGGTAGCGGTCGGTCAGCAGGCCCTGCGCCAGTGGCGAGAACGAGATGAAACCGATGCCATGCTCACGGCAGTAGTCGAGCACGCCGCTGTCCATAGGCTCGCGGTCAAGCATGTTTAATCTGCCTTGGTATATAAGCAACGGAACATCATGCTTACGCAAATATTCATCGGCAACTTTCAGTGCTTCCAACGGCCAGCGTGATATGCCAACATAGAGTGCCTTGCCGGCACGCACTATGTCAACCAATGCCTGCAGTGTTTCTTCAAGGGGTGTCTCCGGGTCGTAACGGTGACTATAGAATAGGTCTACATAGTCCAAGTGCATGCGCTTCAATGACTGGTCAAGCGATGCCATGAGGTATTTCCTCGAACCCCAGTTGCCGTATGGGCCGGGCCACATGTCATAGCCTGCCTTCGAGGCTATGAACAGTTCATCGCGGTATGGACGGAAGTCGTCATCCATCAGCCGTCCCATGGTTTCTTCTGCCGAACCATACGGCGGACCGTAGTTGTTGGCAAGGTCAAAGTGCGTTATGCCATGGTCGAAGGCATAGTGTGTAATGGCGCGGCTTCTCTCGTACGGGTCAACGCCTCCGAAGTTATGCCAGAAACCAAGGCTCACCTTTGGCAGCAACACTCCGCTGCATCCGCAACGCTGATACATCTGTTCCGACTTGTCATAGCGATGTTCGTCGGCTGTATATATTCCTTTAAGTTCCATAGTAATATGTTTTTAAAACATTTTCTTGTATTTCAAGTCTATCTTTGTATATTGGTGCTCATCGTTCCAATGTTCAAAGAGCCCGAGCGGTTTTGTCAGCGGCTTGCCATCCTGCATGTATGTTGTGCCACTGGGGGTATTTGGTATCGATGCAGCCTCGCGCAGATACTCATCGCAGTAGTTTAGACTCTGGAACTCTGGC
The DNA here is from genome assembly GCA_017413085.1 of Prevotella sp. Lineage (GTDB taxonomy): Bacteria > Bacteroidota > Bacteroidia > Bacteroidales > Bacteroidaceae > Prevotella. The sequence goes on along the minus strand of JAFPVC010000032.1, from coordinate 10,387 downwards.
CATTCGTTTATTATCATGTCCATGCCCACAGCATCACATGCCACTTCGTCTTGCGACATAAGTACTGAGCACGCCCACTCTCCATTAAATGGTTCTTTCATCCACTTTGGGTTTGGTGCACCGTTCACGTCACGCGAGCCGTATGTGCCGTCAATAAGGAACAGCAGGGCTTTCTGTCCCATATTCTTGTGTGCCATCCAGTCTACAAACGTTTTATATGCCGGTTTGCCATTGCGCTTGTCCTGACTTACGCCGTTATGCGCATTCTGTCGCCACAGCAGGTTGATGTCGGTGGCTCCGTACCAATTCTTACTTGTAAGCGTGACACCCGGCCCACTGTGTGTCTTCAGCAATGCCGAGTTAATCAGGTAGTCGGCATCCACAATGCACTTTGCCAGTCCGCGTGCCATTTTCCCATTATCTACCGAATAGACTATCTGCTCAGGATAATACTCACACTTCTCACGTCCGCTGCCGCCGATGTTGTCAATGAAGCGAACATTGGGAAACTCTCTGTGCACCTTATTGTATATGCTGTCTGTAATGGCTCGGCTTGGCTCGCACAATACTATGTCCTGCTCTCTTACTCCGCCATCGCGAACCATAGAACGCACAAGTGCCAGCGTAGTGAACGGCGAAGAATTAAGCTCAATGGTGTCGTGGTGGGTTATGGCATTGTTCATGTTGAGTTTTATGGCTATCAGCTCTCCTTTCTTGTATCCACGGCTGCCACGGCCATGCTCTTTGTTGAAATGCTTGAACAATGTCTGCCACGCTTTCCCCGCATTAGTCTCTCCAGTAAGTTGCATAACCCCTTCACGTATCATCTGGTCGGCCTTGCCTTGGTCGTTCCAGCGGTCTTCCACCCACAACCCGCTCTTGCCGTCCCACTTTGCTACGCCGGGCGCATGCACCCACGCCACTCTGCCTGGATAAATGCCTTTGCCAACGCCTATGGGTTCGTTAGGCTTGACAAACAGCTTTGGTTTCACGCCGTTGTATTCGCCAAAAAACAGACGCTCGCGCTTTACCGCCTCATCAAGCAACTGGATGGTGGTTGAGGGTCCAAGGTCTGGATTCTTCCACTCACGCAACTGCCACACCATCTTGCCGTCTTTATCTACCTCCACGGCCTGCACAGGGGCATTTGCAGTGTCCATAGGCGTTTTGTTCCATTCATTGTACCAGTTGTTTATAATGTGGCCTCCGTTTTTCAGTCGCACAGTCTTCTGTGGCTGTGTCACCCCCAGTGCCGCAGTGTTTAATTGCCACACCACCTGTCCCTGGCGGTTTATCTCCTGAATGAGTCCCTTGCGTCCGGTTACGAGTATGTTTCCTTTCGGCAACTCCTGCACCGACCAAGGCAGGAAACCAGTCCAGCGGTCCACCTCTTGGCCGTTGCCGTTATACTCATGTATGCAGCCCAGCGACATATTTGCTATCAGCAATGTGCCGCGCTGCGTCAGCCGGGCATTGCGGAACTGTCCATGCACCGAACTCTTTTCATTCACTGGCAACTCAAACTCCCTTACTATCTGCTTTGACGGTATCTCCATCACCACAGCCTTGGCTGGTTTGCCGTTCTGTACAAACACCACATACTTTCTGCCTATAGGCTGTACGGTGTGAATTTCCGTACCCTGCGGAGCGGCGTAGTTCCATACTATGCTGCCCTTTTCATCTATCTCCGCCACTCCATACTGGTGCGCCATTAGTACATGACCGTCAGTCATTAGCACTGCATCGCTTATCTCGCCGCGCAGTTTCTCTCTCTCTGGACGCACAGCATTGTCGTATGTCCAACTCACACGTCCGTCGCTCACCTTAAACATACGCATGCGTTTGCTCTGCCCTGCATAGAAGAAGTTATGACGTGACGGACTCTGATCTGTCTCCTGCGCCATGCAGCCAAGCGAAGCAACCAAGGCAAGCGCACAAATAACACATAATTTATAATTCATAATACATTAATTCTTCAAATCTTCAATTTTTCAATCCTTCAATTCTTCAAAAGTTGACATTCACACCGCCCATGAACGTGGCTCGCGGCATAGGATAGCCATAGTTTATCTCATAACTCTGAGCAAGGAGGTTTTCTCCACGGGCCCAAAGGGTGAGATTGTTGCATACCCTGTAGTCTATGGTCACGTTGAAGAGCATGAAGTCTTCTTTCTTCTCGTCATTTCCCAACTGCGTATATAGTCCGCTGATGTATTGCAATCCTGCATTTACCGACCATTTGCCACTGCGCCAGTCTGCGCCAAGGAATCCCTTGTAGGTAGGAGCGGCAATTACTTTATGCTCCATGTGCAGGCATGAATGGTTCGTATTAAGGCTCAGATGGCTGTTGATGCGCCATGCACCTTCCAGTTCCACACCCCAGTTTTCTATCTCGCCGGTATTAACATTCTTGCGATTCACGGTCTGAATCATATTGTCACCTTTTATGTAAAAGAGGTTCACGCCGTATGTCAATGCCGACGTGGGGCGATGTCTCCATGAAAGTTCATAGTTCCACAAGCGCTCAGGCTCCAGTTCCTCATTGGATGGTGGGTAGAGATACATCTCTTTCATCGTAGGATTGCGGAAGCCCTTGCTCGCCATAAACTTCACCTCGCCCGTCGTCAGCGGTCTCAACACGATGCCTGCCTGCGGCACCCACTCCGTACCTGTCACCGAGTGATGATCCACGCGCACGCCGGCGTCGATGGTAAGCCATGTGCTTATATCCTGACGGAAGTCTACGTAGCCTGCTATCTCGTTGCGGTAAGAGCGTCCGCTCTGCTTGTTTGGTGTGTCAAGCACCTCGCCTGTGGCCTTCGATGTATAGTATGCACGACCGTATATATGTTGGTAGTCCACGCCTACGGTAAGGCGGTTGCCTTGAAACAGCTGAGTGCTCTGATACCATGAAATGCCCATCAGCGCATCCTTAGAGCGGAAATAGCGTTGGGTAGGATTCGTTGGGTCTGTCGTACCGTCGTCTATCTTATGACGACCGAAGTTCGTATATACACTTATCGCACCGCTTGTGCGGTCGTAATGGTTTTCGAGTGCCGCCGATACCACGCCGCGTGTTATCCACTGGTCTGCTTCATACATTGGCGTCTGCACATCACCCGGATATGAGGCATTGAAGTGTGTGATGTCTGCATCCACGTATGCCAGCCAGTGACTGTTGAAGTCATAACCCAGTTTCACATATCCTCCATACTGCTCAAAGCCCATGCGAGGACGGTGGTTGTCCGTACGGCCATACTGCGCCGATACGGTGCTGTTAAATTTACCGCTGCGCAACTGATTGGTGGCCTCCGCCTGGATTGTGCCATAACCTCCAGCACCAAGACTCACATGTGTCTGTACGCCGTCAGCTATAGGTTTGCGGGTCACGATATTCAGCACGCCGCCCATTGCATTGCTGCCGTAAAGCACCGACGCCGGGCCGCGCAGCACCTCCACGCGCTCTGCCATCAGTGTCTGATAGCTGTCGGATATGGGATGACCGTAGATACCCTGATACTGCGGATGCCCGTCGATAAGAACCATCAGTTGTCCTGCGCCACCTGTAATGCCACGCATGTTGATGCCGCCAGCTGCCCCTGTTGAAACGCCGTAACCCATCATTGAGCGAGATGTGACCATGAGTCCTGGCACCTGCTGCATCACGGTGGGCAACACCGATATCTGATGCTGCTCTGTGAGTTTCTCGCGACCAACGACCGTTACCGTCATAGGCAGGTGACGCACGTCGGCGGCACCTCTGGTGCCAGTCACGACTATTTCATTCAAGCGTATTGAATCATTGTTTGTCTGTGCTCCGACATTCATCGTGAAGCCCAGAGCACAAATAATGCATAATTTATAATTCATAGTTCTTCAATCCTTCAATACTTCAATTTTTCAATTCTTCAATCCTTCAATTTTTCAATTCTTCAATCCTTCAATTTTTCAATTCTTCAATCCTCCAACTCTTCTCACTGCAAAGTTATGTATTTTATTTCTTTCATGCAACACTTGGAGCACACAATATCGATTTTATACCACAGAAAAGCGTTTTTCTTTCATCTTAATGTTGAACACACATGAGCAAAGAGAGCAGACAACCTTTCGGTTGCCCGCTCTCTTTGCTTGGGTTTAGGGTCTTTGGGGACCTTAAAGTCCCTAAAGTCTTTAAAGTCCTTAGAAAAGTTATATCCTGAAACCTATGGTTCCCTGAAAAATTCCTACCTCTGTCCAGCTAAGGCTTCTATACTCTATGTTGAAGTTTACCGCATGCTTGCCTATGGGCAACTCTATGCCACAGCCTCCGTAGATGCCAAGGAATGATGTGGTGGTGTGGAAATCCTTTTCCAAGTCAGAATAACCATCCGTGATGGATGACGTGAAACCATCGAAGGCTAATCCCGCCCTGGCGGTAAACCTTACAGAATTCTCTGCACCAAAACGGAACATTGGTCCAAGATTAAAGGACAAGGAACTGAAATGATTTCCGTTATCCTTATCTGTATATCTGGAGTAGAGGCATGACAGCTGGAACATCATTCCCGTGCCGTACCTGCTGCGGTCAAGGTCTATGCCTGCTCCTATCGTAAAGAAACCGCCTCCCTTGTAATACTTGCTCCACACGTCCTTGTCGTAACATGCGGCATATCCGCCACCGACATAAACTGTGGGGCGAACACTTATCCTGCCTTCCTTTCTGGCATCATATTCGTATTGGATACAGTCGTCGCCAGACGTGCAGACGTCTTCGTGATAGTCCTTCACCATCTTTATCATCTGCTTGTCACTCATTTTGTTGAACTTAACGTCGTCAACCGCACGCTGTGACTTATACACCTGGCTGACAAGTCCCTGCGCCCTTACCTTGGCTTCACGCTCGTCATAGTCGAGGTGCTCGTCAAAATTCTCATACCTGACCACCTCGCCATTCTCGTTCTCCAGATAATATATCTTTCTGTAGCCCACCTCTCTGCGATACAGGTTCATCATTCCATTAACAAGAAACTCGGCAAAGAATACGCCATCCTCGCCGAAATCCCGGCTCACATAGTACTTACCACTGTCCTTGAACCTGTAGCCCGCAATCTGTCCAGGGGCATAGGTTACGTATTCAGAAGCGTTGTCAGCCTTGAAGGTACATTGTTGTGAATTCTTATCGTTGGTACGATAGTCTATCATTCCATAGACAGTATCCTTCTGGTTAGTAATGATAAATCCCTCTCTTGGATTAACCTGCGCCCTGACAGTCAACGACATGAGCAGCGCAGCAACAAATATGATATTCTTCATCTATATAATTGGTTATTCTCATTCACATAGCTTAATTCTATATTATTCATCTATACTCTCCACCTCACATGGTCTGAAGCCCATTTCCTTTGCCTTTTCCTCGTTCATCAGGAAATAGATGGCTTCGCCTTCGTTGCATACCTCGCCCTTGCTGTTTATTATCTCGGCATTGATGTATGCGAGGTTGCGCACCTGCTTCGTCACCTTCGCCCGTATTGTCAGCGCAGGTTCGGTGGTGGGAACTGCCTTGCGGAACTTCACGTTCAGCTGTACGGTGTAGCCGCTGGTCTGCAGCTTTCGCGTAACCACCCATCCGCACACCTCATCAATCAGCGTGCTCAGTATGCCTCCGTGCATGGTGTCCACCCATCCCTGATAGTTGCTCTCCGGATGCCATGTGCTAACGATGTAGTCGCCGTCTTCATAAAACTCCATGTGCAGGCCTATCGGGTTTGCCGGACTGCATCCGAAGCAGTTGTATTCCGGACAGTCGCGCCACGGATTGATAATCTTCTTGCCCACTGGGCGATAACGCTCGGCAGATGTGCCGGCCTCATTTTGTTCTCGTGTAATCATTGTTCGTTATTTTAAGGAGTCAAGGGACATTTAACCACAGATTTCACAGATTACTCTGATTATTTATGCTTTGGATATTTGCTTTTTTACGTTAATGCCGTTAATTTCATTCGTTAATACCATTAATGGTTTACCCTAAGATTATTAATGACATTAATGGTCTACATTAACGACATTAACGATAATAATATTTATTTCGTTGAGTTCACGTCATTTAGCGAGAACGAATCCCAGTGCCACGGCGAGCAGTCCCATGACCACGCTGCCGACGGCATAGAGCAGGAAAACGGAATAGTTGCCCTGTTGTAGCAGTGCGAGACTTTCTTTCGAGAAGGAGGAGAACGTGGTGAATCCTCCGCACAGTCCCACGCCGAGAAACAGGTTCAGATGCGGTGTGATGCTGGTGCAGCGAGTGGTAAAGCCCCACAGCGCACCTATCAGCAGACAACCGAGTATGTTCACAGTGAACGTAGCCCACGGAAAGCCGCCGCAAGAGCGCATCATGAGTGAAACGGCATAACGCATTGCACCGCCCACGAAACTGCCGGCACCAACTAGCAGAATGTCTTTTATCATTGTCGTCAAGCTATGCCAATCAATTCTATTTCAAATATCAGCGTGGAACCGCCGGGGATGCCGGGCTGCGAAAACTTGCCGTAACCCATCTCTGCCGGGATATACACCTCCCACTTGTCGCCAATGTGCATCTGCTGCATGGCGATTATCCAGCCCTCTATAAGGTCGCAGAGCCGGCAGGCAAGCGGCACGCCACCACGACTGCTGTCAAACGTCTTGCCGTTGATGGTCTTGCCTGTATAGTGTGCAGTGATTATGCTGCGCACATTAGGAGTGGCACTCGACTGATTACCCTCAGAAAGCACCTTGTAATAGATACCCTTGGGCAAAGCCTTCACTCCCTCTTCCTTTGCTTTTTCTATGAGCCATTCTCTGTTGGCCTGTATATATTCTCTTTTTGCCATAATCATTCGTCAGGTGTCATAACATGTCATACCATGTTAATTTCTGCAAAGTTACATTTTGTTTATTGGTTTATATTCTAAATATTCATGAATAATTACATGGGAATTACATGGACATTATATGTTCCGAAGAAACTTTCTTGAAACCACAAAATAATAATTGAAAAATTGAAGGCTGAAAGTCATTGCTACGGACAGACGGGACGCACGCTCACCCCCAAATAGCGATCAGCATAGTTGTCGCAACTTGGCGTACCGCTACTAAACCATAGTATCCACGCACTATCGTCATTAGCAGGGTAGAGTGTGCTGCTCCAAAGTATTGTCCAGTTGTCTTTCTTCTCGCCGTCATAATAGCCGGCATGTGGTATGAATATGGAGTTCCCGTTAGTTCCCGTCACCTCATATCCTGCCACGCCGTTGTATTTTGTATTGCCCGCCGGCTGCCATGTCCACTGACACTTCGTCCAAAGGTCTTTCAACTCTTCTTCTGTAGGCATGCGCCACGTTCCTCCCCAGTTCACGACTGCTGCGTCATCTTCGGGCAGCAGCACAGGGTAGTCGTTATACACAGTGTTGTCAACCCATGAGAACACGTATTTAGTTATGAATGAATTTGTCCTGTATTTGTATGAAGACCAGTTGAACACGTGCGTTGTCCCTGCAGCATAACCGGTAGTCTCGCCCCATGCAAAATAATCACCGTAGTCCCAAGGTTCAGAAGCTCCTACATTGCATGTAGCCCACTTCACGCTCAATCCGAGGTCAATCGCTTGTTTGGTGTCAGGCGTTTCAGTTGTCTGGCTGTCGTTGTCGCCATTCAAAAACATATTTACAATCTGGTTGGCATCGGCCATGGTAATATCATCATCGCCATTCACGTCGGCAGCCGTCACGTCGAAGTCCTCCGGCTTGGTGGCGGCAAGGTAATAGTTCACTACGGCATTGGCATCTGCCATGGTAATGGTATTGTCACCGTTCACATCTCCCTTCTTCACTATCACTGGGGCTACCTCGGGTTTCTCTATCACCACTGCCGTACCGGCAACTGGCGTGAGCGTCGTTGTTGGATCAGACAGTTCCTTACCAAATGACAGCGACAACCTGCAGAAGGTATTGTATGCCACTCCTTCAAAAGTGCCGTAAAACGCAGTGCGCGACGGTGCCGTCACCTTATATCCCTCTGCCGCGGTAAAGCCGCCGAGAGTCTGGAAGCACTTTGCCGCACCATTCACGCTGAGTTTCGAGTTCTCGCCGCATACTTTCAGTGTGGTGCGGTAATATGTCTTCGTAGTGCCTATCAAGCCGACGCGCTGTATATACTCCCTACCCTGCACACCGTAGTTGTCGGCTGTGACGTTCACAGTCACGTTGCCGTCAATAACGAGGTTATTCGGATTTGTGTTCGTCATCACTATACCGTTGTTGCCAGCAGTGATGTCGAGCGTACCCGTACCCGTTATTATCAATGTCTTGCTGATGTTCTTGATGCCTATGCCTGCGGCTGATGAAATGCTGCAGTCGCCCGTCACATTTATTGTCAATGAGTCTATGCTGTTTTCCATTGCCAGGCCGCCCGCCATAGTCATCTCCGCTATGCTGGCATTCTCCAAATACAGTGTCTTTGTCTTATTGTCGTATGATGCCTTGCCCGTAACGCCAGGGATGACGGTGAGATTTTTATAGTTCAGATTGGTAACGAACATTTCATTGATTTTTACACCAAACGTATCAATTTTATAAGTAAAATAGCCTGTACTGGGGTTAGCATAATGAGAGTCCGTTTTAGATGAAGTATAACTTATTGCACCAACAAGTTTTTCACATCCATAGAACATATTAGCATCAAACGCATTACACCGAGCTGACCAATTTTCATTACAATATATAGTCCTCAAATTAGTACAATCTTGAAACACCCAACACATTTGATTACCACTTAAAGTACTAAACGAACTATAATAGCGACCTGTGCATGGGACAAATTCTCCAAGATTAATAGTCGTAAGACTTGTGCAACCAAAGAACATCTTATTCATATTAAATACAAATTCACCAGTAAAAGTACTGATATCAAGTGTCGTCAGAGCAGAACACCCTTCGAACATAGAATACATTTCAAGCACGTAATCAGTATTAAAGTTACTAAGGTCAAGACTCTTTAGATTAGAACATCCTCTAAACATAGAAGACATTACCATGACATCCTCAGTGTTTAAATTCCTCATTCCATCAATATTTTCAAGTTCAGACATATCTCTAAACCACATACAGCAGGTATTTGGACGTGCCTCCTTAAAAGAAGCATCAAAGACAACATGTTTTACTTTTTTATACACATCACTGAGTTGCCATCCAGGGGCGGTTTCCAAATTACTATAATCAGTTGCATTTTTATAAACATGCCAAACATTCTTACCATTGGGAAATTCACCATACTTAAACGTAAGCACACTATCACTATACTCTGCATAAGCCACAGGGGCAGCCTTAACACCTGCAACCATAGTTACAAGCGCAAAGATTAGAAGGTAAATTCTCTTTGTTTTAGTTTTCATATTCTTTCTTTTTATTGGTTTATATTCTAAATATTCATGAATAATTATATGGGCATTACATGGGCATTATATGTTCCTTTTTTAACATGAATTTCCATGAATTAACCACGAATGATCATATAATTGAATACGCAAAACGTCCGCACGCACAACCGTCAGGCTACGCATGCGGACGCATCCGTTTTCTTTCCTATAGAGGTTATTATATAGTGAGTGATATACAAAATATTGGATTGGGCAAATGTTTGCCCAATGAAATCCAACGTGTTATGATTATTTGACTCACAAACAGACATATTACAAACTCTTTATTTCGTCAATCGTCAGTCCTGTAGCAGCGACTATCTGTTCATCAGAAAGCACGCCCATTGCCTTCAACTTTCGCGCAGTATCACGTTTTTCCTCCGCACGACCTTCCGCACGACCTTCCGCACGACCTTCCGCACGACCTTCCGCACGGCCTTCCGCACGACCTTTCTTCTCCGCTGTCTGCAACGTACTCGTATAATCCCAGTATTCTTTCTGGCTTTCTTCATACTGACGACGCTCCGAAGAATTGTACTTGGCTATCTCTGCCTGCTCAAAGAGTTTCGTAAAGACACGTTCCTGTAGTGCCGCGGGACGCTCAAGAAGGCTTGAAAGGTTGTGAAGCACATACATCCACTTGTCAAACATTCCGTTGAGTTCGTCTGCTGTCTTCGTAAACTTCGGCATCTCAAGATAAACGAAGGTCAGCTTGTCATAGAATACGTGGTTGTCCTCCACGTCCTTCAACTTTATCTCGTGGCGATAGCTGTCGGCTGGGTATTCATCACCAGGGAACATGAAGTTCAGGATACCGATGGTATATACCTCGTCAAGGTGATAGTCCCACTTGCCCTTTGGTGCCTGCTCACGGATGGCGGCGGTGGAGTAATACAGGCTGCGGTCCTTGAAATATTCCTGCTCTGCCTTCTGCATCTCTACTATGAAGCGGCTGCC
>JAFPVC010000031.1 GCA_017413085.1 Prevotella sp. | reverse complement strand
CTATTTATTATCGCCTTCGGCGAGAAGGTTTAGCTCGGCGGCCTGAAGGGGAACCAACGGTCGGCGGCCAGAAGGGGAAAGCCAAAGCCAAATCGTTCAAATCAACTCAAATCACTCAAAATAATGTTAATAAGAAAAACCGTAGAAAAAAATCCCTTACAATCCCTTACCATCTGTGTGAGAATATTTCATTCTTCAATTCTTCAATCTTTCACTTTTCACTTTTTCACTTTTCACTCTTCACTTTGAGCGTAGCGAACTCTGTGTGCGCACACACAGAGTTTCGCATCAAAAAAGTTCAGGAAAAACTTGCAGGTGAAAATAAAAATACGTATATTTGCAACATGTTAATATAGACCTTAATACAGTAACCTTATAATTCCTTTACACTATGAAACACAGTAGTATTTATATAACCATTATGGTGCTGTGCGTCTTTTCTGATGTATATTCTGCTCCTATATCGGAAGATGCAGCACGCATGAAAGCATTGGGCTTCTTAACAGACAAAACCGGGAATTCTGAGTATGCTGGCGCGAAAGGCGTGTCAGCCGCCGGCGGCATGGTGCTTACCACAGCAGAGGCTTGTGATGCCTATTACGTGTTCAACAATGAGACTGACGGCGGCGGATATGTCGTAGTAAGCGGCGACGACAGGATGCCGGCGGTGCTGGGTTACTCAAGAAACGGCAGATATGATGCAGCCGGCGTTCCCGCAAACAAGCGTGCGTGGATGCAGGGCTATGTGGAGCAATATGAGTATCTGCAGAGCAACGGTGTTGACGCAACCAGAATCAACGGCATAGTGACAGGCGACAGGATATTACCACTGCTGAAGAGCCAATGGTCTCAGAGTTATCCATACAATACTCTCTGTCCTGAGAAAAACGGGGAAAGAACGCTGACGGGCTGTGTGGCCACAGCGATGGCGCAGATAATGTACTACTGGCATTGGCCCAAGCAAACGACAAGTGACATACCGAAGTATCATGGAGTGCCGGCAACGTCGCAGACCTCTATTGACTGGGACAACATATATCCGCAATACAGCAGCAGTGCGACGGAAGAGCAGGCCCTGCCCGTATCAACTCTGATGAAACTGTGCGGTGCGTCAGTAAAGATGAATTATGGTTTGAATGGCAGTGCCTCATCCATATATTACGCCACAGAAGCCTTTTCCAAGTATTTTGACTATGACGGCACGAAAATCTCATACGTAAGGAGACACGATTACAATGACACCGTGTGGTGTCAGATGATGTATGACGAACTCAAGGCTGGGAGACCAGTGATATATGACGGTCAGTCTTCTGACGGCGGTCATGCCTTTGTCATTGACGGTTATGACGGTGACGACTATTTCCATGTAAACTGGGGATGGGGCGGATATGAAGATGATTATTTCCTGCTCAATGCGCTCAATGGCTATGACTATATGCAGAATGCCGTAATCGGAATAGAGGGAAAGGAAGAAGCGGACAACAGGCGCTTTTACATGTCGTTGAACAATGGCACGCTTACATTCTACTATGATGACAAGAGAGAGGAACGTACGGGAGTGCTTTATAACTTTTCGCCAGCAAGGCCTGAGGAAGGGTATCTCAGCAATGCTGAAGAGATAACAGCCGTTGTCATGGATTCCACGGTGGCAGACTATCACCATATTCAGAGCACGAGTTTCTGGTTCTGCGGCATGAAGAACCTGCAGTCTGTTAAGGGCTTGCAGTACCTTGACACACGCAATGTAACCGACATGAGTTACATGTTCTATAACTGCTCATCGCTGACAACCCTCGATGTAAGCAGTTTTGATACTCAGAATGTGGCAGACATGAGGATGATGTTCTGCAACTGCAAGCTGCTCAGTTCACTTGATGTCAGCGGCTTCGCTACGAACAACGTGACAGACATGAATCGTATGTTTTTCGGCTGCTACGTGCTTGACAGTCTCGACGTAAGCAATTTCAACACAAGGAACGTGACCGACATGGCTTACATGTTTTGCAGTTGTGATGCATTGTCATCGCTCGATGTCAGCGGTTTCGACACAGAGAATGTAACCAACATGAGTTACATGTTCTATGGTTGCAAGTCGTTGCGGGAGATTGACGTCAGCGGTTTCGACACGGGGAATGTTACTGACATGAATTGTATGTTTTACAGTTGCAATACTGTGCAGATGCTTGATGTCAGCAATTTCTCAACGTGTAATGTCGCTGACATGGAGTATATGTTCTGCAACTGCTATTCGCTTGCAAGGATATATGCAGGCGCGGAGTGGACGGTGGATAATGTGGAACAGTCGTCGCGCATGTTCTCGGGATGTTACAGCATCAAGGGAGGGGATGGAACGATATACGACTATCAGACTACTGACAAGACCAAGGCACACTATGGTGAAGGTGGATACCTGACATATAAGTCTGCTACCGTGACGGGCGATGTAAACGGTGACGGCAGCGTGACCATGTCGGATGCCAACATGGTGGTGAATGCTTTCCTCAATGGAGAGAACTTGGAAGGTGCCGACATGAATGGAGACGGTCAGATTACCATGTCGGATGCCAATCAGATTGTGAACATGTTCCTAAATGAAAAGTAAGGATTTTCACTTTTTTGTTTTAGTATTTGCGAAAAAAGTTGTATCTTTGCATCATAAACCGCATAATATTATACTTATGACAGCATTACAGATGAAAACCTTACTGACTTTCTGACGCGCCAAGGTTAAGACGAGCAAACTCGGAGCATGGAATTATAATATTCTCTGCGAGGCACCATAAATTCCATAAAAGCCATAAATTCTTTCATAAATTAAATTTATGGAGAAATTAATGTTTATTTTTGATAATTAATGGTACGCCGTAGGCAAGAATAAATTCCCGTGAATTAATGTAGGAAGATATAAATCACATTCTGAATGACAGAAGATTTTGACATACATAATAACGAGCGGATGGGCTCGGCGGAAAAAGAATTTGAGAAGGCGCTGAGACCCCTGCAGTTTGATGACTTCAGCGGACAGCAGAAGGTGGTGGAAAACCTTCGCGTGTTCGTGGATGCAGCGAAATACCGTGGCGAACCGCTCGACCACACACTGCTGCACGGACCTCCGGGATTGGGCAAGACAACACTGTCGAACATCATCGCCAACGAACTGGGCGTTGGATTCAAGCTCACTTCCGGTCCGGTGCTCGACAAACCCGGTGACCTTGCCGGACTCCTGACATCGCTCGAGACCAACGACGTGCTGTTCATTGACGAGATACACCGCCTGTCGCCCGTGGTGGAGGAATACCTGTACTCCGCCATGGAAGACTACCGCATAGACATCATGATAGACAAGGGTCCGTCGGCACGCTCTATACAGATAGACCTCAACCCCTTCACGCTCATAGGCGCGACGACACGCTCCGGACTGCTCACGGCACCGCTGCGCGCACGCTTCGGCATCAACATGCACCTGGAGTATTACGACCCCGAGACGCTGTCGAAAATCATACGCCGCTCTGCCGGACTGCTGAAGGTGCCCATCAGCGATGCCGCCTGCGACGAGATATCGCGCCGCTCACGCGGTACGCCGCGTATAGCCAACGGACTGTTGCGCCGCGTGCGCGACTTCGCCCAGGTGAAGGGCAACGGTTCGATAGACATGGCCATTGCGAAGATGGCGCTCGAGGCACTGAACATCGACGAATACGGACTGGACGAGATAGACAACAAGATACTCCTGACCATCATCGACAAGTTCAATGGCGGTCCGGTGGGCGTAGGCACCATAGCCACCGCCATCGGCGAGGATGCCGGCACCGTGGAGGACGTATATGAGCCATACCTCATCATGGAGGGATTCATAAAGCGCACGCAGAGAGGCCGCGTAGTCACTGAACTGGCATACGCGCACCTCGGCCGCAATCCCTACAAGCAGGGCAGCAACATACTATCACCAACATTCTTTGACTAAACGCATGAGAACAGCAATATTCACAGGGACGTTCAACCCCTTCACCATCGGACATGCCGACATAGTGAGCCGCGCACTCGCCATCTTCGATCATGTGGTCATTGGCATAGGCTACAACCCTGCCAAGACGGAGCACAGCGACGTGGAAACACGCATAGAGCAGATAGAGGCCGTATATAAGGATGAGCCGCGCGTAACAGTGGAGGCATACGACGACATGGCCGCCGACTTCGCCGCACGCCACAATGCCGTGGCGGTGGTCAAGGGTGTACGCACGGTGCAGGACTATGAATACGAGCGCAACCAGGCGGAATACAACCGCCTGCTGGGCGACGGACTGGAGACGGTGCTCTTCTTTGCCCGTCCGCAGCTGGCAGCGGTATCGAGCAGCGCAGTGAGAACCCTGCAGCATTTCGGCAAGGATGTTTCAAGGTTTCTGCCTTAAGAAATTACTATAAAGAACTATAAAAAATATAGTATCTATAGGAACTATAGCCACTATAGAAACTATAAAAAGAAAAAGAAATGATTACATACTCTGCAGAAAACGTCAAGATGCCCAAGATACGCAAGCGCGACACCACGGCATGGATACGCAGCGTAGCAAAGACATACGGCAAGACCGTGGGAGAGGTGGGCTACCTCTTCTGCGACGATGAGAAGATACTCGAGGTAAACCGCGAATATCTGCAGCATGACTATTACACCGACATCATCACCTTCGACTACGACGAAGGCAACCAGATAAACGGCGACCTCGTAATATCACTCGACACCGTGCGCACCAATGCGGAGCAGTTCGGCAAAGACTACGACGAGGAACTGCACCGCGTCATCATACACGGCATACTGCACCTGTGCGGCATCAACGACAAGGGACCCGGTGAACGCGAAATAATGGAACAGGCAGAAAACCGTGCGCTCGCCATGAAGCAGGAACTGCTGAAGTCTGGAACATCGAAATAAATGAGAAGTACAACAAAGAGATAGGAATCAGCACAAATGGGACTGACATCAATTGCTCGACTTGGTTTTATCAAGCGACAGAGAGAGTTGGAGAAGCACATAACACAGGCAGCACAACTGCAGCATGACGTGATGATACATCTCATCAGGCGTGCTGCCGACACGAGGTACGGACGCAGGAAATCGTTCGGCACCATCCGCTCGTATGAGGATTTCAGCCGGCTGGTACCTGTCAACACCTATGAGGAGTTGAAGGGCGACATCGACCTCATGCGCCATGGTGAGAAAGACGTGCTGTGGCCGGGGAAGGTGAAATGGTATGCCAAGTCATCGGGTACCACCAACGACAAATCGAAGTTCATACCTGTATCTAAGGAGGGACTGCAACGCATACACTATGCCGGCGGTTCTGACGTGGTGGCTTTTTATCTGAAGAACAACCCTAGGAGCAGACTGTTTGACGGTCGCGCACTGATACTTGGCGGTTCGCACTCTCCCAACTACAACGTGGCCGGCTCGCTCGTGGGCGACCTTTCTGCCATACTGATAGAGAACATCAACCCACTGGTGAACCTCATACGCGTGCCCGACAAGCAGACGGCACTCATCAGCGACTTTGAGGTGAAGCGCGAGCAGATAGCACGGCAGTGCCTCACGAAGAACGTGACGAACCTGAGCGGCGTGCCTTCATGGATGATGTCGGTGCTCTCACGCGTGATGGAACTCAGCGGCAAGCAGACTCTCAGCGAGGTATGGCCAAGCCTTGAGGTATTCTTCCACGGCGGCATTGCCTTCACGCCTTACCGCAAACAGTATGAGCAGCTCGTGGGCAATCCGGACATGAACTACATGGAGACATACAATGCCTCGGAAGGCTTCTTCGGCATACAGAGCGACCCTCTCGACCCTGCCATGTTGCTGATGCTCGACTACGACGTGTTCTATGAGTTCGCACCCATGGAGGCTATTGACGACAACGGCCTGCTGACGGATGCGTCGAAGGTGGTGCCGATAGAGGGTGTGGAACTGGGCAAAAACTACGCCATGATTATCTCCACCTCATGCGGACTGTGGCGCTATATGATAGGCGACACGGTGCGCTTCACAAGCAAGAATCCATATAAATTCATCATAACGGGCCGCACGAAGAGCTTTATTAATGCCTTCGGCGAGGAACTCATAGTGGACAACGCTGAGCAGGGTCTGGCATACGCCTGTGACAAGACAGGAGCGGTAGTGAGCGAATACACCGCTGCACCAGTGCACAGAAGCGATGGCGTGGTGCCGCATCATCAGTGGGTGGTGGAATTTAGCAAAGAACCTGACGACCTGAACCGTTTCGCCGACCTGCTCGACCAGCGTCTGCAGCAGCTCAACAGCGACTATGAGGCAAAGCGTTTCAAGGACATCAACATGGTGCGCCTTGACTTGGTGAAGGCACGCCCCGGACTGTTTCACGACTGGCTGAAGATGAAGGGCAAACTGGGTGGACAGCACAAGGTACCACGACTATCAAACTCGCGACAGCATATAGAGGAAATCCTTTCGCTTGCAGCGAAAGAAGTGAAGAATGAAGAGTGAAGAGTGAAGAATTTAAGTTACGTTTTCATAGAATTAAACACGCAGAATGATTACTACTTTTTCATACAATACAATAGAAAAGTTTATAAATAAGTTATGCACACGGATGGCGCGTAACTTAAATTCTTCACTCTTCACTCTTCACTCCTCACTTTTCACTTTATCATTGCTGAGCATGGCAATGATAACCTCCTGCGCCCGCATGGGAGCTCCCGACGGCGGATGGTATGACGAGACACCGCCACGCGTCATCAGTGCGTCGCCTGCAGAGCGTGAGACAGGAGTGACACAGAAACGCGTCAGCATATATTTCGACGAATACATAAAACTGGAGAACGCATCGGAGAAAGTAGTCATCTCGCCGCCGCAGAAAGAGCAACCGGAGATAAAGACGCAAGGCAAGCGCATCACAATAAACCTCATAGACTCGCTGAAGCCCAATACCACGTACACCATCGATTTCTCTGATGCCATCGTGGACAATAATGAGGGCAATCCCATGGGCAACTATACCTACAGCTTCTCTACGGGCGAACAGATAGACACTATGGAGTGCTCGGGATATGTGCTCAATGCAGAAGACCTCGAGCCAGTAAAAGGTATTTTGGTTGGACTGCTTGACACGGCAAGAGCCGATACAGCAAAGGCTTTCCTGCGTGTATCGCGCACCGATTCGCAAGGTCATTTCGTGATACGCGGCGTAAAGGCTGGTGCTGCCTACCATGTGGGTGCAGTGCAAGACATGGACGACGACCACCGTTTCTCAAGTCGTGCTGAGCTCATGGCTTTCTCTGACCGTCTGATTACACCGTCGTCGTTTCTTGACCACAGGCAGGACACTGTATGGCTTGATGATTTGCATATCAAGGATATAAAGCGCACTGCATATACCCACTTCATGCCTGACGACATAGTGCTGCGCCTGTTCATGCATGAGCAGACTGATCGCTTTTTCCTAAAGCATGAGCGCAATGATGCAGAAAACTTCTCGCTGTTCTTTACCGCACCGATACATGTTGACAGCCTGAAACGCTTTGCCGGCAACCCTGCCATAGGACAACAGCCGCAGTTGCGTCTGCTCAATGCTCCTGACGGCATCAATGCGGGTGATTGGTATGTGTGTGAGCATTATGCCGGACTTGCCGATACTCTTACATATTGGCTGCGCGACACGTTGCTGGTTAACCAAGACACACTGCTTGTTGAGATGACCACGCTCCAGACCGATACGCTGGGCATGTTGCAAATTCAAACCGACACGCTTGAGGTGCTTGCCAAGACACCCTATGCCAAGCGCATGAAACAGCAGAAAGAGGAGTATGACAATTGGCGTAAGGACATTGACAAGCAGATACGTCAGCGTGAGAAGATTATAGCCCGCCTTGACCCGGAGACAGAGGCTTCGCTCATTCCGCCGGAGATAGATACAATAATGCCACCTGTAAGGCTGAAACCAAGATACAATCTAAAACAGCAGATGGACCCTGACGGCGTGGTGGGAATATCTTTTGAGGCTCCAATGCTGAAGGTAGATACCAGCGCAGTGCATCTCTATGTTGAGCAGGACTCGATGTGGTTCCGTGCACCTGTCACCATATTTCGTACCGATACGCTGCCCTCTATGCGCAACTGGCAGTTGTATTCCGAATGGATACCGGGAGCGCGCTACTCGCTTGAGGTGGACACTCTGGCGTTTGAGGACATCTACGGCCATACGTCGGAACCCTATAAGGCTGGAATTATGATAGGCCATACGGAGGATTATGCCTCGTTGTTCGTCAATGTCACGCCTGCAGTCTTTCCGCATGACAAGGGGAATGACTCCACATCGGCTGTCAAGCCCCAGATTATAGTGCAGCTACTCAATAACGGTGATGGCGTGGTGCGTTCGGCAACGGTGGTCGACGGTACTGCCGAACTGTATTATCTTGCTGCCGGCACATATTATCTGCGTGCCATAGTTGATCGCAACGGTAATGGCAAGTGGGATACCGGCGACTATTATAATAATGTGCAGCCCGAAGAGGTGTATTACTACCATGAGCCGGTGGAGTGTAAGGCAAAATGGGACTACACCAAACAGTGGAACCTGACGGGGCGCAGTCTATATCTGCAGAAGCCTGCCGAGATAACGAAACAGAAGGGAGAGAAGAAAAAGGAAGTCAAGCACCGTAATGCTGAGCGTGCCAAGGAATTGGGCATTGCTCCGCCTGATAAATAACACACAGAAACCTGTATGAAAAAGATTATAGTTTCGCTTTTATGCCTGCTGGTATCTCTAATTGACACCAGTGCGCAGTGCACATACAAGAACCAGGCTTTCTCCGGTTATGAGGGTATAAACTATAACCTCTACTTCAACTGGCAGTTCGTGTGGATTAAAGCCGGTACGGCATCCATGGTAACGCAGCCGTTTGCCTATCATGGCAAGAAGGCATTCCGCAGCAGCCTTGTTACGAAGTCGTCGCAGCGTGTAGACAAGTATTTTATGATGCGCGACACCATCATGGCCTATTTCTCGCATGAACTGACGCCGCTCTATTACCGCAAGGGTGCACGTGAGGGCAAGCGTTACTATGTTGATGAGGTATGGTATACATACCCCAACGGCAAGTGCAAGACTACGCTGAAGCACCTGAACTCTGACGGCTCGCGCGACCGTCAGGAGTATACCTACAATACTTGCGTGTCTGACATGATAAACAGTTTTCAGCGTGTGCGCAACTATGACACGTCGGGATGGAAGGTTGGTCACACTGAGCAGATATCCATAGCCGGTGGTTCGCAACTTGCAAAGGCACGCATCGTGTATAAGGGAAAGAAAGAGGTGAAGGCCGATAACGGCAAGAAGTACAACTGTCTGGTCTTGTCATACATGGAACTTGACGACAAGAAGTATAAGGAAATAGTGCGCTTCTATGTAACCGACGACAAGCGGCACATCCCAATACGTCTTGACCTAAACCTGAGGTTTGGTTCTGCAAAGGCATTCCTCAGTTCAATAAAGAATTGATAAAACAATTAAGGTGGGTTCTAAAAACCCACCTTAATTGTTTGAGAGTATGAGTATCGCTTCCGGTCCCATGTTGAATAGCAGGTCAAGGATTGACAGACCTGCAATGAATCCGTGGCGGCGCTGGAATGTCTGATAGTATGTTTTTGTTTTTTGCTTTTCTTCGTTAATAAGGGTAGGGTAGGGCTTCCCTATCAGTTCACTCATTTTCTCTGTGATGGCTTGGTTGTAGTCAACGAGGAACTCCCACCGTTGTTCAAAGAAAGGACGGATGTCGTCAGCGTAGTAGTCGAAAAAAGGCGACTGTCCATAGGCAGACGACAGTGCCTGCCAGTGCAGGTGCCGCCAGTTGCCGTGGTCGCTGATGCGCACGTCGCGTGTCAGTGG
This sequence comes from Prevotella sp., assembly GCA_017413085.1. GTDB lineage: Bacteria > Bacteroidota > Bacteroidia > Bacteroidales > Bacteroidaceae > Prevotella. Next base: position 24,284 of record JAFPVC010000031.1, on the reverse strand, counting down.
CTTGCCGTGTCCTGCCGTTGCAGATGGTACGGTGACGGGTACGGTAAGTTTCTGCACACCGCCGGCTGTGGCTATCAGACAGTGGTTGCGTGTGGTCTGCTTTATGTAGTGCTCCGCTGTGTCTATAGTTACAGGTTCATCAGCACATAACAGTGCGGCATACCAGTCTACAGAACCGAAATATGTGGTGTGCAGAGTCATTAATCAGTTTTTCCTTATTATTTCTTCTTCGGTTTGCGACGTGCGCTACCTTCCTCAATGTTTGCTATGTTGAAGATGGCTTTGCGTTCGTTGCGTTGCTGTTTGCGTGCGGTCTTTTTCTCCGTCTTGCGGCTGTTGTCTTTAGTCTTGCGACTGTTGTCTTTACCCTTAGCGGTGTTGCCGTCGCGGTCCACGTGACAGTTTACATGTTTGTTGTGGTAATAGGCTCCGCTCAGTGCTGCCGCCACCTTGCGTGCGTCGCGCTGCGGCACTTCCACGAGAGAGAACTGCGGCATGATGTCGATGTGTCCCACTGTCTGACGGCCCGGCATGCAACGATTAATGAACTGCATCACCTCGCCAGGGAAGAAACGGTCTTGTCGTCCGAGGTTAATGAAGAGTTTCACATAACCCTTCTGCACACCCTCGCGCGGTTTCTTCTTCGACCAATCTGTCCATTCGCCGCCCTCATCAGACTTTGCGCCCTTCTTGTTCTTCTTGGTTTTCGGCTCCACCGTTTCTATTTCCGGTGCGTTGGCATAGTAGTTAAGGAAACGGCCAAACTCGCGGCTTACGAGTTTCTTCAGGATTTCCTCCTTGTCAACAAACTCAAAGTGTCGGCGCACCTCCTTCATGAACGGTTCTATCTGTTCGTCGTCCACGTCGGTCTTTTCTATTTCGTCGATTGCGCGGAAGAGTTGCTTGGTGCATATCTCCTGCGGTGTGGGTAGCTTGCCGCATACAAAGTCCTTGCCGATGGTCTTCTCCACTTGTCGTATCTTGTGACGCTCGCGCAGATTGATTATTGCAATCGACGTGCCTTTCTTGCCGGCACGTCCCGTACGTCCGCTGCGATGGGTGTATGACTCCGTGTCGTCGGGCATGGAGTAGTTGATTACGTGCGTTAGGTCATCAACGTCAAGTCCGCGCGCGGCCACGTCGGTAGCCACGAGCAGTTGCGTGAGGTGCTGCCGGAACTTCTGCATGGTGAGGTCGCGCTGTTGCTGCGACAGGTCGCCGTGCAGCGACTCTGCGTTGTATCCGTCCTTAATGAGCTTGTCGGCAACTTCCTGTGTCTCCACTTTCGTGCGGCAGAAGATGATGCCGTAGATGCGAGGATAAAAGTCTACGATGCGTTTCAGTGCAAGGTATTTGTCCTTGGCGTTTACCATATAGTATATGTGGTTCACGTGTTCAGCGCCCTCGTTGCGCGAACCCACCACTACCTCCTTGTATTCACGCAGGTAGTTCTTGGCTATGCGCTCCACCTCTTTGCTCATCGTGGCAGAGAAGAGCAGCACCTGCCTTTCGTCTGGCAGTGTCTCGAAAATCTTGTTTATACTCTCAGAAAAGCCCATGTTGAGCATCTCGTCGGCCTCATCGAGCACTATGTGGCTTACCTGATCCAGATGTGCCTTGCCGCGCTCTATCAGGTCAATGAGGCGTCCCGGTGTGGCTACGATTATCTGTGCTCCGTGTCTGAGTGAGCGTATCTGGTCGCTGATGCTCGTGCCGCCGTATACAGCTACGACACCCACACCCTTCTGATACTTCGAGAAGTCGCGCAGGTCGTCGGCAATCTGCAGGCACAGTTCACGTGTCGGCGATAGCACCACAGCCTGTGTGGTGCGGTCTTTCGGGTCTATCTTGTCAAGCAGCGGCAGTCCGAAGGCAGCCGTCTTGCCTGTGCCGGTCTGTGCCAGTGCGATATAGTCCTTACCACCCTGTTCCTCGCTTAGCAACAGTGGTATCACAGCCTCCTGTACGGGCATTGGCTGCTCAAATCCCAGTTCGCTGACAGCCTTGCATATTTCGGGCGAAATGCCCAGTTCTTCAAATGTCATAATGTTATGTCTTATTAATTATAAGGGTTGGGGGTTTTCTATTTTTGGGCGAGCGTAATCCAACAGCGTCTGCGTGTTGTTGCGCAGTCTCAGCAGTTTGCCAACCACTGTCATTGCAACTAATGAATACAGGAACGACAGCGTACCCAAGAGCAACGGTGGTGTTATGTTACCCTCTATCCTTGTATTGATCGGTTGGAATATTCTGCCGAGCTGTATCTGCCACATGTTCTGACTATGGTCGCGGTAGATGTTATTCATCGAGTCGTGGTTGAAGGTCATGTTGAGAAAACAGTAGGCATGACAGACGAAGAACAGCAGTAAACAACCGAGGAACAAGTCCTTCAGTTTATCTTGGTTTATTTGTTTTGAATTGACGTTGAAGTTCATGAAGAAAGAGAATCTTGTGTATAGAGCTAACCTGTGTTTTGCAATTTTGTGCAAAATTACAAAAATAATTTGGAATTATAAGCTTGTTAAGAAAAAATGTTGACATATTGCTCTGAAAAATATGAAATATAAAGATATATCTTCACAATATTTTGGTTGTTTGGGAAAAATTGAATAACTCTGTACAGATTATTGTCTTACAAATAATTACAAATCCTATGCTTTCACAGTTGACCATCAGCTGACTTTTGACTTCCTGCTAATGTGCACTCCCTTCGAGTTAGTGTTTATATACAAAAAAAATGCAGCTAATCTCACGACCTGCTGCATCTCCAGAATTTATCTACTAACCTAAACAATATCAATTTTAAGGAAATTTCTTGACCGTCCTTTGTGGGTAGGTGGTGGCTCATCTCTGTGGGCCATCTCCTTGCCCCATGGACTGCATCAAAAAACTTTGTTACCCTAAATCTAAACAAATCCTTTTTTTACCTCGCGCCTCACGGCGAAAAACTAAAAACCTAAATCAATCTTTATATACTAACTAACCTAAACAATATCCTATCTTTGACTTTTTGATAGTCGTAAGGAAAAGGAAAACTCGTTCCTTCCTTTTGACGATGCAAAGTTACTAACTTTTTTCTGTGTGCGCACACAGTTTTCAAAAAATCTTCATTTTTTCTTCATTTAATTGACCTTAATCAACGGTTGTGTGCGCACACACATCAAAAAAAGGCATTTTTGCCCCTTTTTTCTGCTTTTTGATGTGATTTTATCTTTTCTGTTTGTTTTTGGCATTAAAAACAGGAAAAAGTGAGGCCTATATGCCTTTAAAAGCGGTCTGTTTTCATGTCATTTTGTAATCAGTGCCTGATTGGGTTGTAATCAATACCTGATTACACTGTAATTTGCACCTGATTACACTGTAATCAGCACCTAATTAGAACGCAAACAGCACCTGATTACAGTGTAATCAAGTGCTGATTGCGATAGGGGGTGATTGAGAAACATGAGTTTCCTCAGTCTGTATGGAGTGTCTTCAGACTATAGGGAGCGACGTACCGTTGATTTTCTGATAGAAATCTAGTGCGAACACGTCCGTCATGCCTGAAATAAAGTCGAGCACTGCCATGATGCGCGTCTCCACGTCTGGAGCATTGATTTCATACTGGCTGCTGACTCTGCGCAGGAGCTGCTGCGAATAGAACCGGTCGGGATTCATTATTGCGTCAATCATCTGCTGCAACAGCGTTTCCATAATCTTGTAACCGCCGAGTTCTATGTCGAGCACTGGCTTCGAGTGGTAAATCTTGCCGAAAGCCACGTCAGTGCATCGTTTGTATGCTTCGCGCTGCATAGGGCTGATGCTCTTTATCAGACTGCCTTGGAACGTACCGTCGAGAATCTCCTGCTCATGCTTCAGAAAAGCGTCTACACATTCGTTTTCCAGTTTGCCAATGACGCAGGCACGCATGTAGACCACCTGTTCGTTGAGGTCGGCTATGTTTTCCGTGCGTATGCGGTTGATGATACTTTCTTGCGTATGCTCGTCGAAGAACCCGAGCAGCAGCTCGCGTGTCTCGTCGTATGATATGAGTTTGAGCTTGTGGGCATCCTCAATGTCCATTATCTCATAGCAGATGTCGTCGGCTGCTTCTACAAGGTAAACAAGCGGATGGCGTGCATAGCGGAGCGGTTCGCCGTTGGCTGAGAGGCGCAGCATGCCAAGGTCGTCGGCCACGCGGCGGAATGTTTCTGCCTCTGTGGTGAAGAAACCGAACTTTTCCTTGCCGTTTACTTCGGGTTTGCCTGAGTAATATGAGGCGAACGGATACTTCACTATGCTTGCCAGCATGGAGTATGTCATGACGAAACCTCCCTCGCGTCGGCCGCTGTAGCGGTGTGTAAGCAGTCGGAAAGCATTGGCATTGCCCTCGAAGTGGGTAATATCGTTCCACAGTTCCGATGGAAGCTGGCCTTGCAGTTTCTGCCCTGCTCCTTCGTAGAAGAATGCCTGTATGGCTTTCTCGCCCGAATGTCCGAACGGCGGGTTGCCAAGGTCGTGAGCCAGACATGCAGATGCCACTATCGTACCCAATTCCTCCATCAGCTTTCCTGCATATTCTGGAGAGCGTCTGATGATGGCGCGTGCCACGTCGCTACCGAGCGACATGCCCACGCTTGCCACTTCGAGCGAGTGGGTGAGGCGGTTGTGTACGAAGACCGAACCTGGTAGCGGAAACACCTGCGTCTTGTTTTGCAGTCGGCGGAACGGAGCCGAGAATATCAGTCGGTCGTAGTCGCGCTTGAATTCAGTGCGCTCGTCGTGCCGCTCTGTGTGGCGCAGTTCCTGCCCCAGCCTCTTGTTGGATATGAGAGTATTCCAATCCATGGCAGTCCATGATTAAATCAGCCGAATGAAATCACGTTGTTCACGGGCATGTCATTGTTGTTCTTGTTGCCGTTGTTGCCGGCCTGAGTGTCGGGGTCACGGTAGTTGTATGACAGGCGTGAGATATTCTCAAGCGACTGGCGCGTGCGGCTGTACGTCGGACTGTTCTCAACAGAGAGAATGAGGTCTTCGTTGTCGAGGTCGGCTGAACCGAAGTAGTAGACGTAGGGACGTCGCTTCTGCAGTGCGCTCTTGCCGTCAGGGCCGTAGTACTTACGTTTGCGCTGTTCCTTCTTTGCGCGCTCCTCTTCTTTCTCGGCGGTCTTCATGCGTTCCTCTATCGACTGCTGTTTCTGGCGTTCAGCCAGTTCCTCGTTCACGTCAGACAGTCCGAAGCCCGTTGCCAGTATCGTAACCTTAATCTTATCGCCGAGTGACGGGTCGATGGCCAGTCCCCACTTCAGGTCGTAGCCCTCCTCAAAGCGGCTTGTGAATGCCGTCACGTCGTTCATCTCATCCATCATTAATCCCTCTTCAGGCTTGTCGGTGTAGAAGGAGATGAATATCAGCAGTTTCTTTGAGTTGAAGATGTCGTTATCGTTGAGCAGTGGAGAGTTGAGGGCGTCGTCGATAGCCATCTTCACTCGTCCTTCGCCTTCTCCGTAGCCAGTCGACATGATAGCAACGCCGCCGTCCTTCAGCACCGTCTTTACATCGTTGAAGTCAAGGTTGATGAGGCCGTGAACGGTGATGATTTCTGATATGCTCTTTGCAGCCACCGACAGAGTGTTGTCTGCCTTGGCAAATGCCTGTATGACGGAGAGGTCACCATATATGTTGCGCAGTCGCTCGTTGTTTACCACAAGCAGTGCATCAACGTTCTTTGCCATCTCCTCAACGCCGTCAAGGGCTTGGTTTATCTTGTTCGTACCCTCGAAGCGGAATGGTATGGTAACTATACCCACGGTGAGTATGTCCATGTTCTTTGACTCGCGTGCGATGACCGGGGCAGCACCGGTGCCGGTACCACCGCCCATGCCGGCGGTTACGAAAGCCATGCGTGTGCCGTCGTCAAGCATCCTGCGCACGTCTTCTATTGATTCTTCTGCCGCTTCGCGTGCACGCTCGGGCTTGTTGCCGGCTCCGAGACCCTCATGACCCAGTTGCAGGTGAACTGGCACTGGCGAGTCATCGAGAGCCTGTGCGTCAGTGTTGCATACCACGAACGATACGTCGTGTATGCCTTCACGGTACATGTGGTTTACGGCATTGCCGCCACCACCGCCTACGCCTATTACCTTTATTATGCTCTTCTCGGTCGCTGCCGGACCGAATGCGTCTAAAATATTCTTTTCCATCTCTTGTGTTCGTTATTCGTCAGGTGTTGTCATGTTGTTGAAGAATTTGATTAACTTAGCTCCCAGCCCAGGTTTCTTCTTTTCCTCCTCTTTCTTGCGTCTTTCCTCTTCCTCGCGTTCTTGTTGTTCGCGTTCTTGTCTCAGACGCTCTTCCTCTGCCTTGCGCTGTGCCTCTTCGCGTGCCTTGTTTTCAGCTGCAGCTTTCTCGGCTGCAGTGAGCACCACGCCTTGTGGCAGGTCTTTGGGATCGCGCGTGCTTATGGTGTTGTCGTATGAATTGGCAGGGTTGTTCTGCGTATGGTCAAACATGTCAGGACGTGTCTGCCTCTCTTCAGGCAGGTAGCAGTTCTGGTCACCCTTTGCAAGCAGTCCGATGGCTGTGTTCATCGTGCCGTCGTGGGCATTCACATCGCTGTTGGTTGATGCTATGGTGTAGGTGACGAAGTTTGCTATTCTCACCTTCTCGATTCTTGTGTGCGTGCGGAACGCTACGTCAATGTTCTTCAGGTTTGCGCCGCCGCCAGTAAGCACTATGCCGCCCATGAGCTTTTCTACGAAGTCGCGCGGCACCTGATTCCATACGTTCTGTATAATTTCGTATACGCGTGCCTCAACAAGTTCGATGAAGCGTGAACTGTCAACCTTGCGGTCTTGGTCAAGGTCATACTTCTCCGTGGCATCTATGTCTTCCACCTCGGTGTAGGCCGATGCATAGCGCAGTTTAAGCTTCTCGGCATCGGCCTCGTCAACCTGCAGTGAGCAGATGTCCTTGGTGATGTTGCCGGCACCGAGTGGTATTACAGCAATATGGCGGAGTATCTCTTTATGGTAAATCATTACCGTGGTGGTGTCGGCTCCAAGGTCAACCAGCACGCAGCCGCTGCGTTTCTCTACGTTGGTGAGCACAGCATCGGCCAGTGCGAATGGGGCGAGATACAGTTCAGCAATCTTCACGCCTGCTTTTTCGAAGCAATCGTTCAGTTTATTGTAGTGGCGGCGGCTCTGCAGTATGTTGAGGAAAGAACCTTCAAGGTGTGAGCACTGTACGCCCACGGGGTCAATCTGCAACAGAGAGTCAGCGCGGTATTCCTGCGGAATGACATCAAGGATTTCCATCTCCGGATATTCCATGCCGCTGTTGTTGTCCATCATCTCTGACACCAGTTGCAGCGTTACGTGCTGACCGTCGGTCAGGTCGCGCACTATGACGTTGCGTTCAGAGTGGATGGACTGTCCGCCCACGCCCACGTAGACATGTCGGATGCCTGTGTGCAACTGCGAGCGCAGGTGCTGCATGATGTTGGTTATGCACTGCACCGTCTTGTCGATGTTGTAGACCACACCCTTGCGTATGCACTGTGTTGCGTCTTCGCGCACTACGGCAAGTACTGAGATGCTGCCATCCGGCTTTTTTTGGCCGGCAATGCCAGTAATCTTGGTTGAACCGAGCTCTATGGCTACGATGAAATTCTTTGCTGCCATATCATATACTGTATTATTATTGTTTTTATTCCTTTTATTCCTTTTTTACTTATTATTCTCTGCTTTCCTGATTCTTGTTCTCTTGTTTCTTGCTCCCCTGCTCTTTGTTCTCGCCTGGCTTCTCATCCTGTTGCTTTGTTGATGATGCTGCATCGTTGTCAGGCTTTGCCTGTACCTCTGCCGGAGGTTCTTCCTTGCGCTTGCGGCAAACTATCTGGTTGCAGAACTCAAGTGATATATAGTCATATTTTTTCCATCCAGCATGGCAGAGGCCGTATCGGTAGAACAACTCAAGGCGGTTCATCTGCCGTTCGGTGTGCTCGCGTATCATTTGCTCGCGCTTGCGTTGCACCGGTGAGTCAGGCAGAGTGCCTATATTGACAATGTGGTCGCCCACTCGCGGCACAAGTTCTACTGTGCCGTCCTCCTGTACGTTAATCTGTTCTACCAGATTACGCCACAGATCATTGCCCATCAGCGTCTGCGCCAACACGAAAAGGCACTGTGTTGCATACTGCCGGTTGAAGTCGCCCGTTGCTATTATCATGTCGCTTGTATACTGCGAATTGGGCATCACACCGCCGTTGTCGTCTATATAGTAGTCATCGCCCGATGCGGCCTTGACTCTGAGCACCGGCGTGCGTTGTGTTACCGTCACATATACATAGCCCTGCTGCGTTGCGTAGCACTGTGCTGTCTTGACGAATGGCATGAGGCGCAGACGGTCTTCAATGTCGCGCATACTGATATTGCCAAGCGTCTGTCCGAGAGGAAAGATTCTTTCGCTTTCAAGCAGTTTCTTTATGTCGGCTGACTTTAGAAAACCGTTCTCATTTTCGTCGGCGATGTCTATGAACACGCGGGCACACTTCTTGCGTGCGTGTGCCTCCTGCGTGTGCCACGACGTGAAGGCCAGCAGCAGGTAAACTGCCAGCACCATGTCTGCCGCTATGAGCAACGTGCGTTTCCAGTCTATGTTCAGTTCCAAGCGCACAATATGCTGTTCCTTCTTATTTACAGTGTGCTATTTCTTCTTTATTATCTCTGTTATCTGTGGCACGTAGTTGTCAAGGTCGCCGGCACCGAGGATGATGAGTACGTCGAAGTCGCGTCCCCTTACGTAGTCGAGCACCTGCTCCTTGCTTATCATCTCTTTCTTCACGCCTTCAGCCAGGTTGTCATAGATGAGTTTTGACGTTACTCCCTCGATAGGCTTTTCCCGTGCAGGATATATGTCGCACAGTACCACCTCGTCGAGTTGTGACAGCGCATCGGCAAACTCCTTGTAGAAGTCGCGTGTTCGTGTATAGAGATGAGGCTGGAATATGGCTGTGATGTGACGGTCGTTGTACACCTGTCTCATGCTCTTTGCACTCTCGAATATCTCCTTCGGATGGTGTGCGTAGTCAGACAGCACCACATGGCGCTTGTCGCGCAGTGCGAAGTCGAAGCGGCGGTCTACGCCCTTATATGTCTGCATACCGTAGCGCAGTTCGTCAGGCGAGCATCCGTTGAGCTGTGCCATTGCCATTGCTCCTATGCCGTTGTCGATGTTGATAGGCACGGGCTGTCCGAGCCTGATGCCCTCCACGTTGCCGAAAGGTGATATGAAGTCGAATGTTATTTCGCCCTTCTCTATACAAATGTTTTCAGCGTGGAAGTCACCGTTGTCTGTACCGTAGGTGAATGTGCGCACTCCATCCGGCACGTCGGGCTGCATCTCCAGTCCTGTGTGTATGATAAGGGTGCCACCAGGCTGTATGAGCGTGGTGTAGTGGCGGAAAGACTCAAGATAGGCTTCCTTCGTGCCGTAGATGTCGAGGTGGTCGGGATCCGTCGATGTGATGACCGTCATCCACGGACGCAGCCAGTGGAAACTGCGGTCAAACTCGTCGGCCTCTATCACCACGTAGTCAGAGTTGTCGCTTAGTATGTAGTTTGTGCCGTAGTTTTTAGATATTCCACCGAGAAAAGCGTTGCAGTCCTTTGACGATTGGTGCATGATATGTGCACACATGGTTGACGTGGTGGTCTTGCCGTGTGTGCCGGCCACGCAGAGTCCCTTGTGTTCACGCGTGAGCATTCCCAGCACTTGTGCTCGTTTCTGTATGTCGAATCCGTTCTCGCGGAAGTATTTCAGTTCCTTGTGTTCCTCTGGTATGGCTGGTGTGTAAATCACCAGTGTGTTCTTTGGGTCGCGGCATGCCACGGGTATCTGAGCCACGTCTTCGGTATAGTGTATCAGCATACCCTCTTTCTCGAGATGGCTTGTGAGTGCTGACGGTGTCTTGTCATATCCTGCTACCACCAGTCCCTTGCGTATGAAATAACGTGCTATGGCGCTCATTCCTATGCCACCGGCACCTACAAAATATACTGCTTTCATGCAATGATTATAAGTTATTATATTTTGATGCAATAGTGTTATATTGCTTTTTTTAATTATTAATTATTATTTTTTTAACTCTTAATTCTTAATTCTTAATTAATTTCATCACCTCCTCTGCTATGATGTCGGCAGAGTCGGGCAATGCGAGTTTAGAAACCTCAACCTCGAGTTTTGTTGTCGTAGCTGCGTCTGACACCAGTGCTATGGCTTCCTCCACAAGAGTGCGCTCAGCCATTGCGTCGGGTACGAGCACTGCGGCTCCACGGTCTGACAGAGCCTTGGCGTTTTTCGTCTGGTGGTCTTCAGCCACGTTTGGTGATGGCACCAGTATTGAAGCCTTGCCTAACAGACAGAGTTCGCTTATCGACGATGCTCCGGCGCGGCTGATGACGATGTCGGCTGCCTTGTATGCTGCTGCCATGTCGCTGATGAATGCCTGAGGGTGAACCATCTGCGTGCCGCTTTCCTTCGCCTTGCGCTCACATTCTTCGGCATAGTATTTGCCGGTTTGCCATATTACCTGCACCTTGCGTTCGTCGAAACGGTTGAGTCCGTCGGCTATGGCATTGTTGATCGTTCGTGCGCCGAGCGAACCTCCGATGACGAGTATTGTGGGCAGGTCTGTGCGCAGTCCCATTGCTTCGCGTGCCTGTGCCTTTGTCATGTTGTTGCTGAGCAACGACTGCCTTACAGGGTTTCCCGTCTTGATAATCCTGTCGGCAGGGAAGAAGCGTTCCATGCCGTCGTAGGCCACGCATATTTTTTTTGCTCTCTTGGCCAGAGATTTGTTTGTCACTCCAGCGTATGAGTTCTGTTCCTGTATCAGGCACGGGATGCCCATGTCGGCTGCGGCGTTGAGCGTAGGAGCCGATGCGTATCCTCCTACGCCTACGGCTGCCTGAGGTTTGAAGTCCTTAATTATCTTCTTTACGAGCCACTTGCTGCGGAAGAAGTCTATCATCACGCCTATGTTCTTCGGGCTCCATAACGGACGTATCAGTCCGCGCACGGGCAGACCCTTTATGTCGTAGCCTGCCTCGGGCACCCTTGTCATTTCCATACGTCCCTCTGCTCCCACGAACAGAATCTCCGCCTCAGGCTGACGTGCCTTGATGGCATTGGCTATACTGATGGCCGGGAAGATGTGGCCTCCCGTGCCTCCACCGCTTATTATTATTCTCATGGCTGTTAATTGTTGTTCAATTATTCTTTGCTTCTTTATTTGGTCACTGCCTCGGGTGTGCTCATTCGTTTCTTTGCCGTTCGGCTCACGCTCAGTATCACTCCGATGTATATGCAGTTGATGATGCCCGATGTGCCACCTTTGCTTATCAGCGGCAACGGCTGTCCAGTCACGGGTGCCAGTCCTACTGCCACACACATATTGAACAGAGCCTGTACTACTATCATCAGTGCCAGTCCCATGGCGAGCAGTGCCGGGAAGGTGTTTTCACACTGACGGGCTATTATACCCGTGCGGAAGAGCAGTATTATATATAGGAATGCTACCAGTGCACCGCCGAACAACCCGAATTCCTCGAATATTATTGCATAGATGAAATCGGAGAATGCCAGTGGCAGCAAATCACGCTGTACTGAGCGTCCGGGGCCTCGGCCTATAACGTCGCTTGATGCTATGGCTATGTATGCACGAGCTTCCTGCTCCTTGTTTTCCATATCGAACTCTTCAGGCGGCACGTCGTCAGATTCAAGGAAGGTCTCTATGCGGGCTTTCCACAGGTCCATGCGGTGCAGTACTCCTGTGCGTTTCTTCTTGACTGTTGTCGTGGTGTCGCTCTTTACTGCGTATTCATGTGCTGCCTGTCCTTCGCTGACGGCTGCTATGGTTCGTTCTTCTCCTGACTGTCCGATGAGCATTACGAGCATCACTGCAATTCCTATGGTTGCAACTACTGCCACGAATAGTCCGAGCAGATTCTTTATCGATACTCTGGCCACGAACATCATTATGAAAACCACCACTCCCATCAGCGCAGCCGTGGAGAAGTTCTCCGGCAATACCAGTCCTATCAGTACTGCACTGGTCATCATTATGTATTTGAATGCCTTTGGCGAAACACCGTCTGGCGTTTGCAGCTGGCTCAATATGTGTGCCGTTGTCAGTACGAGTGTGCCCTTTGCAATTTCTGACGGCTGTATGGGGATGAATCCTATGCGTATCCAGCGTGCAGCATCGTTCTCCTTCGTTCCGAAGAAATATACGAGTACCAGCAGGAACACTGAAAAGACGAAGAACAAGGGTGTCATTACCTTGAAGTATCGACACTGTATGTTGAGTACCACAAGCATACAGAGGAATCCTACAAGCAGCAGTACGGTATGGTATGTCGGGTGAAACCAGTAGTTGCCGGTACGGTATCCCAATCGCGCGGCTGAGGAATACACCTCAATCACGCTTACCAGACATAACAGGAAGAATACTATCCATATTATCCTGTCGCCCTTGAATATGTTTTGCAGCCGCTTGAACTTCTCCATTGATTATTCCTTCGCCAGGGCCTTGAACTGCTCGCCACGGTCTTCCATGTTCTTGAACAGGTCGAAACTGGCGCAACATGGTGATAGCAGCACCACGTCGCCCGGCTTGGCGAAACGACGGCATGCCTCTACGCAGTTCTTCATTGAGTGCGTGTCTGCAACAGGCAGTCCGAGGTCGTCGAATGCAGCATGCAGCTTGGTATTGTCAACACCCATATACACCACTGCACTACACTTTTCTTTTACCAGTGCCTTGATGTCGTTGTAGTCATTACCCTTGTCCTTACCGCCTACTATCAGTACGGTAGGTCGGCTCATAGCCTCAAGTGCCACGTGACATGCGTCTACATTGGTGGCCTTGGAGTCGTTAATCCATAGTACACCGTCTTTCTCAATAACTTTCTCCAGACGGTGTTCCACTCCTGGGAAATCCTTGAGACACTGTGCAAGTATAGCCTCTTTCTTTTCTTGCTCCGCAGCCGTGAGTTCCATCTTTGCCATAGCGGCGCGTACGGCGGCACGTGCAGCCATCATGTTACGTTGGTTGTGACGGCCTGGCAGTGGGAAGTCGCTGTTGGGGTCTATGTCCTTATCGCTGAATGGTTCGAGCGTAGGGTTACCCATTACCGCCATGCGTGACGACGGGGTTGGCTTGGGTGCATAGCCGTCAAGACGCTTCTGCAGTTCCTTGTCTATGTATTCGTCGTCGCTCCAGTATACAAAGGTGTCCTTCGGTGTCTGGTTCTGTATGATGCGCATCTTGGAATCAACATAGTTCTGCATCTCAAACTCGTAGCGGTCAAGATGGTCGGGCGTGATGTTCATCAGTACTGCCACGTCGGCGCGGAAGTCGAACATGTTGTCAAGCTGGAACGAGCTGATCTCAAGCACATACCAGTCATGATCCTGCGTAGCCACCTGCAGGGCATACGAGCGTCCGATGTTGCCTGCCAGTCCCACGTCAATGCCCCATTTCTTCATTATATAGTATATGAGCGATGTGGTAGTGGTCTTGCCGTTGGAACCTGTGATGCAGATTGTCTTGCCCTTGCTGTAACGCTTGGCAAACTCCAGTTCCGCCAGTATCGGCGTACCTTTGGCTATCAGGGCCTCCACCATTGGCGCAGTGTCTGGTATGCCCGGACTCTTCACTACTTCGTCGGCAGAAAGGATTTCAGCCTCAGTGTGCTGCCCTTCCTCCCAGCGTATGCCTTCGTCATTAAGCCTTTTCTTGTATTTCGGCTTAATCTGTCCCATGTCTGATACGAACACGTCGTATCCCTGCTGCTTACCCAGGATGGCGGTGCCTACACCGCTCTCACCTGCTCCAAGAATGACTAATTTCATATCTTATTATCTGATTTTCAGCGTTATTATTGCTAATGCCGCCATGCCGATGGTGACAATCCAGAAACGTGTGGTTATCTTTGATTCCAGCCAGCATCCGCGCGGTTTGTTAAGGAATACCTTAATGTCATCTCCCAACTGTCCCGGCTTTACACGGAAGGTGTCGTGTATAGGTGCCCGCTTGAACACGCGTAGTTTCTTGCCGCGTTTGTTACCATACTTTGCCACTTGCACCTGCAGCATCACAGAGATGCTCTCCATCAGGAATACGAAGCAGATGATGGGTATAAGCAGTTCCTTGTGTATGATGACCGCCGTGACTGCTATTATGCCGCCGATGGCCAGCGAACCAGTGTCGCCCATGAATATCTGTGCAGGATAGGCATTGTACCAAAGGAAGCCTACCAGCGCTCCCACAAAGGCACTGATGAATATTACAAGTTCCTCTGACTGCGGTATATACATTATATTAAAGTATGATGCAAAGCCTATGTGGCTTGATACGTATGCAAGTATGCCAAGGGCTATGCACATTATGGCAGAGTTGCCGGCACACATGCCGTCCATGCCGTCGTTGAGGTTGGAACCGTTGCTTACTGCCATGACAACAAATGTGGTCAGTATCACAAAGAATATCCAACCGGCTGCCGCACGGTGTCCTCCCATCCACGAGAAGAATACGTCGGTGTAGTTGAGGTTGTTGTTCTTGACGAACGGTATGGTCGTGGTCGTCGACTTCACCGGTGCACTCTTGTATACAACGATTTCCTGTGTGTCGTTCTTTTGTATTGACACGTTTTCACGCATCACTGCATCAGGACTGAGCCACAGCGTGAGTCCCACGATAAGGCCGATGGCAGCCTGACCTACGAGTTTGTAGAGTGGGCGAAGACCATCTTTTGTTACTTTCATCTTTATATAGTCGTCGGCAAAGCCTATTGCTCCAAGCCACAGCGTGGTGAATATCATAAGGAGCATATAGATGTTGCGCAGACGGCCGAACAGCAGGCAGGGCACTATCGTGGCTACGATGATTATCACTCCTCCCATTGTGGGCACGCCACGTTTTTCCACTCCGTATGGGTCGATTGAGCGGTCGCGCTGCGACTCCATGCCGCCGTGGCGGCGCATCCATTTGATGAAATACTCACCAAACCATACAGAGATTACGAGCGACAACACCAACGCCAATATGGCGCGGAATGATATGTAACTCCACATGCCGGAACCGGGAATATCCCACTGTTCTAAGAATCTGAAAAGATAGTATAACATCCTTTGTGTTTTTGAATTGTAATTTCTTATGAATTAATTCCGAAGGCATTACGCAGTTCCTCGCGGTCGTCGAAGTGGTGTTTCACGCCCTTCACGTCCTGATAGTCCTCATGGCCTTTGCCTGCCACGAGTATCACGTCGCCTTTCTCTGCCATCATGCAAGCTGTCTTGATGGCCTCGCGGCGGTCAACGATGCTGACCACCTTCTTCATCTGCTGTGCAGACAGTCCGGCGAGCATGTCGTTGATGATGTCCTGCGGTTCCTCGAAGCGTGGATTGTCGCTGGTTATGATTACGCGGTCGCTCTGCTTGACGGCTTCCTGTGCCATGAGCGGACGCTTGCCTTTGTCGCGGTTGCCTCCGGCTCCACACACGGTGATGACCTTTCCCTTGCCGTTGAGCACTTCATGAATGGCATTCAGTACATTCTCAAGTGCATCAGGCGTATGGGCATAGTCTACGATACCTGTCACTCCCTCGTCGGAACGTATTGGCTCCAGTCTGCCGGCCACACTCTTCAGTGTGCTCATCACCACGAGAATATCCTCTGGCTGCTTGCCCAGCATACGTGCTGCGCCATATACGGCGAGGAGGTTGCTGACGTTGAATTTTCCGATGAACTGTACTCCCACCTCATGACCGTCCATCTCAAGGTACATACCCTCGAAGTGACATTCCACGATATGTGCGGTGTAGTCTGCCATAGAGCGGGTGGAGTATGTCTTCACTGCAGCCTTGCAGTTCTGCGTCATGACGAGACCGTTCTTGTCGTCTGCATTGGTTATGGCGAAAGCTGCCTTTGGCAGGTCGTCGAAGAATTTCTTTTTTGCGTCGCGATAGTTCTCAAACGTTTTGTGATAGTCCAGATGATCGCGCGTGAGGTTGGTGAAGATGCCGCCGGCGAATGTCAGTCCGCCGATACGCTTCTGCGCAATGGCATGGCTTGAACATTCCATGAAAGCGTATTCGCAACCTGCTTCCACCATGCGGCGCAACAGTTGGTTAAGTTCTATCGGGTCAGGCGTGGTGTGGCTCGCCGGCACTGCCTCACCCTCTATGTAGTTGCATACGGTGGAGAGCAGTCCGCACTTGTGCCCCATCGCACGGAACATATTATATAATAAGGTGGCGATGGTGGTCTTGCCGTTGGTGCCTGTCACACCCACGAGGCGCAGTTTCTTCGTAGGGTTGCCGTAGAAGGTGGTTGCAACCGTGCCGACGCAGTCCTCACAGTCCTTCACCTGTACGTAGGTGACACCCTCAGCCTTGTCCTCGGGTATCTGCTCGCATAGAACTGCCGCAGCCCCCTGCTCAATGGCTTTGGGTATGAACTGATGACCGTCTACCTGTGTGCCGCGCATGGCTACGAACAATGTTCCCTTCGTCACCTTCCGTGAGTCAATCTCAACGCTGGTGATGTCTACGTCGGTTTGTCCAGCAATCTCTACCGGCTTTATCTTTGATATAAGCTGCTCTAATTCCATATCTTTATATAATTTTCATTATAAATCATGCATTATGCGTTGTGCATTTATGACAGTGTCAGTGTAATAGTCTCTCCTTTTCTTATTGTTGAGCCTGCCGCCTTACTCTGTCGTTTCACCTTGCCACTGCCTTCTATGTTGACTTTGGCTCCCCGGTTCTCTATGATGTATACGGCATCGCGTGCTCCCATGCCCCTTACGTCGGGCATCAGTTTCATGGAGCGTCCTTTTGAGCGTACCAGTTTGACTTTGTCGCGTTCACGTGTCACCACGCCCCATATCGGTGTACCCTCGCTGCGCTCGCCGTTCCATCCTCCGTCTACATTGAATCCTAACTTCGACAGTACGTAGTCAGCTGCCTGCAGGTTGCCGGCTTTAGTGTCGGGCAGTCGTGAGAAGTCGGCATCATGTGCACCTTTGGCATTATAATAAATGTCCTTGGCCATTATGCCCTCGGCTATGTCGTGGAACACCTGTCCGCTCATTTGTCCGCCTGATGCCGGCAGTCCAGCCTTCTGTATGCAGACGATGCACGTATAGCGTGGGTCATTGGCAGGGAAGTAACCAGCGAAGCTGAGGTAGTAGTTCGTAACACCACGGTTGTATCCTCCCTTGCCGGCCATCTGTGCCGTGCCTGTCTTGCCTGCCACGAGGAATGACTTTGAGCCTGCGGGCTTGCCCAGACCCAGTTCAACCACTTCCACGAGCATGTTCTGCATCTGCTTCAGTGCACGCTGATTCTTCACTATGCTTTTTCGCAGCACCTGCACGGGAAATTCCTTTATGGTCTCTCCGTCCTTCATTATCTGGCTTACGAAACGTGGGCGCACCAGCACTCCGTTGTTGGCTATGGCATTATAGAACGTCAGCACCGAAATCGGTGGAACATTCGATTCATATCCTATGCTCATCCATGGCAGGGCAGTGTCACTCCAACCCTTGGTCCAGTGACCGTAGCGGTCACGCTCAGGGTATCGTATGCGTGGTGCGCGGTATTCTATGAACTTCAGTTTCAAGTCCTCTGCCATGCCTACACGGTGCAGTCCTGCCACGAAGTCCTCTGGACGTTTGCGGTATGCCTGGTCTATTAGCACGCTTACGCCGATGTTTGAACTCTTCTGCAGTATCTGTGGCACGGTCAGGTTTCCCTTGTATCCACCCGAACCCCAGTTATGGTCACGCATCTTCACACCATACATCTCGCGTATGCCTGTAGTACAGTCTACAAACATTGTGGTGTCAATGCGACCATCGTCCATACCAACGAGGAAGCTTGCTGTCTTCATCACCGAGCCTGGTTCCAGGAAGTCGGCTATTGCATGGTTACGTCCCTCATAATATTCACCCGTTTCGCGGTTCAGGTCAAGGTTCACCATGGCTTTGATATCGCCGGTAGCCACCTCCATCACTATTGCCACGCCGGTGTATGCGTGTATCTTGCGCAACTCCTTCTCGAGTGCTCGCTGCGCAAGGTCTTGGAAACCTACGTCGATGGTTGTCAATACATCATAGCCGTTGGTTACGGCGGAGTCTTGCACCGACACCCATTCGTTCAGCTCTTTCTTGAAATGCTTGAAGCCCGGACTTCCTTTAAGAAAGGAGTCGCAAGCCAGTTCAAGTCCTGAGTAGGCCTTGCCGCTGCTCTTGTATATGTCGCCCACTACGCTCATTGCAAGCGGGCCATAAGGACGGCTGCGCACCATCACCTCTTCTCCACGGAAACCGCCAACGCCGGCCGGAAGACTGAATATAGGCAGTTGTCTTATCTGCTGGAATGTCTTGTAGTCAACGCGGTGATTCACCACGGCGAAATAGCGGCTTTTCTTGGCATAGCCGGCCTTCAGGTGCTCCATAAACTCCTCGGCTGTCATTTCGGGGAGAATCTTGGCCAGTCCTTCACACAACTCTATCAGCTGTGGAGCATCCTTGCCCTCTTTGTCGTGCCACATTGTGTCGGCCTTGCTCTCCTGCAATGCCACGAAATCCATGCGCAGGTCATATTCTGGCAGGTTGCAGGCCAGACGCTGGCCGCCGGCAGCGAGTATGTTGCCACGCTGTGGCGGCACTATTGTTGCTCGTGGCATGCGCAGAGAGTCTACTTTCATCCAGTAGCTGCGCTCTACGGTCATGATATAGAAACCCCTTGCCACGACAGCCACTGCTATCAGTGTGCACACTACCGCCGCAAGTGTGTATCTCCATAATGATTTCTCTGTTTCAAATCTGCTCATAACCGTTTATTTTTCCTCTATTCTTATCAGGTAGGGAGGCTCGTTGGATATTGTCAAACCGCTGTCGCCACACTCTGCCAGCCTTTTCAGTACGCTACTCTCGCGGCTCTTCTCTGTTAGTTCGCTCGAACAGACCGTAGCCTTGTAGCGTGCCTTGTCTATTTGTTTCTCTATGCGGTTTATCCTTACTAATTTCTGTTGGCACATATAGCGCAGGCTTATATATATAATAAGGAATGCGACAATGATGAGTACCACACCCATCTGCCTCTGCACGAATCGCGATATCATCACACCTCCCAGAGTCCTCGACAGTGAGAACGGCGACGTGGTGTCCTGTTCTTCTTTCGCCTCGCGCTCTATCACGTCTTCGAGTGTTTTATTGCCAAGAACGCCGTGCAGTGTGCTGTGGCCTGACTCTACCTCGTTTTCGCTATCTTCACCTTCATTTCCGTCGTCGTCTTCCTCAGCGCCATCTGTCTCTGCCCCATCTTCATCGTTAGTGTCATTTGCGGCATCAGGATTCTCGGTTTCACTTGCCGCCTCTGCACCGTTGCTTTGCTCAGTGTCATCATAGTTATCTGAAGACCCGGTGGCCTCCAGTTCTTCATGTTCTTCTGCACCATCAGATGCACTTTGAACCTGAAAATCTACTATGTTATCGCTGTCACTCATTTTCTTTTCGGGCGGGTGGGGGTGTTGCTATTTCTTTTCTCCTATTCTCAGTTTTGCACTTCTCGAACGTGGATTGCGTTCCTGTTCCGCTGCGTCGGGCAGTATAGGCTTGTTGTTTACTGCATTGAGTGGTGCGTTCATTCTTCCGAAGAAGTCGGTTTCTCGTCTGCCTTCCACGTTTCCTGTCTTGATTATGTTCTTCACCATGCGGTCCTCAAGGCTGTGATATGTTATCACGCTCAGTCTGCCGCCGGGCTTCAGCAGTTCCGTGGCTGCCGTCAGCATCTCTCGCAATGCCTCCATTTCGTGGTTTACTTCTATGCGCAGTGCCTGAAAGAGTTTTGCCATGTCTTTCTTTTCGCGTTCACGCTTGAAGAACGGCTGCACCACTTCTAGTAAATCCTGTGTGGTCGTTATCTTTCCTGCGGTGCGTGCCTTTATTATGGTCGAGGCAATCTGGCGCGAGTTCTTCAGCTCGCCATAGAGGTAGAATACATCTGCCAGTTGTCTTTCGTCGTATGTGTTTACCACGTCGGCTGCTGTTATGCCTGCGCGCTTGTTCATGCGCATGTCGAGCGGTGCGTCGAAGCGGAATGAGAATCCGCGTGTCTCATCGTCAAAGTGATGGCTTGACACACCGAGGTCGGCCAGTAGCCCGTCTATCTGCTCTATGCCATAGTATCGCATCCAGTTTTTCAGATAGCGGAAGTTTGAGCGTACGAAAGTGAAACTATTTCCATGTTCTCCTTCTATGTTCTGCTCGGCATCCTCGTCCTGGTCAAAGGAAAAGAGCCTTCCCTGTTCATTCAGCCGTTGCAATATCTCGCGGCTGTGTCCTCCACCTCCGAACGTTACATCCACATATACACCGTCTGGCTTGATATCCAGACCGTCAACACTCTCCTTGAGCAGCACCGGTATGTGGTATGTCTGTTCCTGCAATTTTATTTGTTTCTTGTTTAATTCCTAACTACTAAACTCCTAACTCCCAACTCTCAATTCTCAACTCCCAAATCTTAATTCTTAACTCTTAACTCTTAATTCTTAATTCTTAACTCTTAATTCTTAATTCATAGACTCAGCTCATCATCCCTTCGAGTTCCGTGGCAAAATCACCTTTTGTCTGCTCCATGTCGCGTGCTTTCTCCTCAGCCCATACTTCTATCACGTCGCCTACGCCGATGAAGCGCACCGTCTGGTCTATGCCCACTTTCTCCTGCAAACGCTGCGATAGCAGAAAACGGCCGTTGGTGTCAAGTGAAACCTCCTCTGCGTCTATCACGAACTGACGGAATACTTGTTGCTGCTGTCTGTTCCAACGGTTAAGACGGCGGCGCATCTCATCCATCTGCTCATTCCAAACGGTCTCAGGATATAGCACAAGGCAGTCTTCATGCACATCCTTGCGCAGTATAAGCCTGTCTTCGCCAGCCGCCTGTAGCGTCTTGCGGAACACCGACGGCAGGAATACCCTGCCCTTTGCATCGGCTTTGGCTTCTATGTTTCCTAAGAATCTCATTTTCTGCTTTTTTGCTTCTTGCAGTCTGTCTTCTTTTTCGGTTTTCGGTTTGCCTTCTCCTCTTATAAAAGAGAATTCGGTGCAAAGTTACAAAAAATTCCCCACATTTCCCCACTTTACTTTCTTTTTTTCATAAAAACACTGAATTTATTATTATTTAACAATTTACAAAGCGGTATCTCGCTTTTAAATTATAATTTTGCACTCGCAAACGCAAATATAATTACAGAAACACTATATCGCGAAGAAAAAACAATGGCAAAGAAAGCACTTCTCATGATTCTCGATGGATGGGGAATCGGAAAGCACGGTAAGGGCGATGTTATCTTCAACACACCGACACCTTACCTCGACTATCTGCAGGCAGTAAGCAGTGTATCTCAACTCAATGCTTCAGGCGAGGACGTAGGTCTGCCTGACGGACAGATGGGTAACTCTGAGGTTGGACACCTCAACATCGGTGCGGGACGCATCGTATATCAGGATCTTGTGAAGATAAACCGCGCTTGTGCTGACGGTTCTATTTCGCAGAACCCACAGGTGAAAGAGGCATACGAATATGCAAAAGCTAACGGAAAGAAACTCCACCTTATGGGTTTGACCTCGAATGGTGGCGTACACTCTTCTCTCGATCATCTCTTCAAACTCATCGAGGTTGGCAAGGAGTATGGCTTGAAGGATCAGCTGTTTGTTCACTGCTTCATGGACGGTCGCGACACCGACCCAAAGTCTGGTAAGGGCTTCATTGAGGCTCTGCAGGCCAAGTGTAAGGAGAATGATGCAAATATTGCTTCAATTATCGGTCGTTTCTATGCAATGGACCGCGACAAGCGCTGGAACCGTGTGAAAGAGGCATACGACCTTATCACCGCCGGCACTGGCAAGCAGGCTGCTGACATGGTGCAGGCTATGCAGGAGTCATACGACGAGGGCGTTACCGACGAGTTTGTAAAAGCCATCAGCAACTCTACCGTTAACGGTAAGATAGAGGAAGGTGACGTGGTTATCTTCATCAACTTCCGCAACGACCGCGCTAAGGAACTGACACAGGTGCTCACACAGCAAGATATGCCTGAAGAGGGTATGAAGACCATCGCAGGACTGAAATACTACTGCATGACTCCATACGATGCATCATTCAAGGGTGTAGGCATCCTCTTCCCTAAAGAGAACGTGGCAAACACATTGGGCGAATACCTCTCACAGCAGGGAAAGAAGCAGCTTCATACCGCTGAAACCGAGAAATATGCTCACGTAACATTCTTCTTCAACGGTGGCCGCGAGGCTCCATTCGAGGGTGAGGATCGTGTTCTCGTTGCTTCTCCGAAGGTTGCAACATACGACCTCAAACCTGAGATGTCAGCCTACGAGGTAAAGGAGAAGTTGGTTGAGAATATCAAGAAGGATTTCTACGATTTCATCGTGGTTAACTTCGCAAATGGTGACATGGTAGGTCATACAGGCGTATATAATGCTATTGCAAAGGCAGTGGTTGCCGTTGACAACTGCGTGAAGGACGTTATTGAGGCTGCCAAGGCTACGGGCTACGAGGCAATAATCATTGCCGACCACGGTAATGCCGACAATGCCATCAATGAGGACGGTACTCCAAACACGGCTCACTCGCTGAATCCTGTACCTTGCATCTACGTTACAGACAACAACTCTGCTACAATCAAGAACGGTCGCTTGGCTGACGTTGCACCTACTATCCTTCATATCATGGGTCTGGAGCAGCCTGCCGACATGACGGGCGAGAACCTGATAGAGGATTAAGTTTGATATATTGAATCTGATTCACTATGTTTCTCCCTCCTTAGGAGAGACTGTAAAATTTTGAAATACAAGAGCCGCATCATAACGTTGATGCGGCTCTAATTAACTAACTAACTATTATTCTAATTAATACCGAACTATCCGAACTTCGCAGTCAGGTGTGTTGGCCTATTGAATTATAACAATATCTATGTTTAACCATTTATTCTTTGAATTTCGTATGCAAAGATAATGGTTTATTTTCTTTAAATGGTAGAAATTTTATTCACAAAGGTGTAAAAAACCAATTTGTACACCTTTTTGTAATCATAATTGCATATTTCTTAAGCATTATAATATGATACAGATAGAAGAAAGTTGGCGTAATGCCCTGTCACAGGAATTTGAGAAAGATTATTTCTTCAAGCTCACTGAGTTTGTACGCGGTGAATACCGTAGTCACACGTGTTATCCTCCGGGTAAGGAGATATTCAATGCTTTTAATCTTTGTCCTATAGACAAGGTGAAGGTAGTGATACTCGGACAAGACCCTTATCATGGTCCGGGGCAGGCAGAAGGTCTTTGCTTCTCGGTGAAATCGGGTGTTGCATTGCCTCCTTCTCTCGTTAACATCTTTAAGGAGATAAAGGATGACGTGGGAAGGGTTCCTGAAGTAATAACCGATGGAATGGGCAAAAAAATGTATGATGGCTCGTTGCGTCGCTGGGCAAAGCAAGGTGTCTTTCTGCTTAACGCAACACTTACTGTGCGTGAGCATCAGCCTGCATCACATCAGCGCCAGGGGTGGGAGACATTCACTGATGCTGTAATAAAAAAGGTATCTGATGAATGTGCCCACTGTGTCTTTATTCTTTGGGGTGGGCCGGCGCGTAGCAAAGCAAAGTTGGTAGACCGAAGTAAGCACCTCATCCTTGAAAGTGTGCACCCCTCACCGCTCTCTGCCAACCGTGGCGGTTGGTTTGGTAACCATCATTTCTCGCGTTGTAATGAGTGGCTTATAGAACATGGGCTGACTGCGGTGGAATGGTAAAAAACTGTTCTTTTACTATATATAATAATAATCCACGAACTACCATTATGGTAATTCGTGGATTATTATTTTCAGTTTATTATCTGACGATATTCGTCAGAAGTTCTTATTGCTTGCTACCGGCGAGGTACACGTTGACGATGGCGTTGGCATCAGCCATTGTGATTTCATCGTCATCGTTCATGTCTGCCTGAGCTACAGGGAAGTTAGGATAGTCACCTGGAGCGAGGTAATAGTTAACAACCATGTTAGCGTCAGCCATGGTAATCTCGTCGTCGCCGTTCACGTCACCAAGTACTGCGTCAGCTTTCGGCTTCCACTGCTTTGACAGTTCGCCGTTGTTGAGCAGGTAGATGTCGTAGAGCTGTGGCTTGCTGCCGCCGCCGGTTACG
>JAFPVC010000030.1 GCA_017413085.1 Prevotella sp. | reverse complement strand
GATTTTCAGTCCTTTGCTCTACCAACTGAGCTATGGCACCAAGTGCGAACCAAGTTCCTCGCACTGCCCTATTACCACCCCTGATAAGTGCGTATCCCCTGATTGCGAGTGCAAAGGTACTACTTTTTTCTGACACCTCCAAATTTTTTTATAACTTTTTTCAAATTTTCTTGCGATTTCCAAAAAAAAGTAGTAATTTTGCAGTCGCAAATGCATCGGGGTGTAGCGCAGTTGGTAGCGCACTACGTTCGGGACGTAGGGGTCGCCAGTTCGAGTCTGGTCACCCCGACATTTTTTAAAAGAAATGCAATCAGCACTTGATTACGTTGTAATCAGGTGCTGATTGCGTTGTAATTAGGCCTTGATTGCGTTGTAATTAGGCCTTGATTACAGTATAATCAGGCCCCAATTACAGTGTAATCAGGGCCTGATTAGAGTGCAATAACCCAGCTTATGCCAATACGGCATCGCAGAGCTGCTCCATCTGCGGCAGGTCAGAGTCTTTCATGCGCGACTTAATCGTTACGACAGGTTCCACGATGTCGATGTTCTTCATCGTTTCGAGCATTGCCTTCATTGTTCTGGCTGCTGTTGGAGCCCATGAGCCGTTCTCAAGGAGTGCCACGCGTCGGTTCTGATAGTTCTTTATCTGCAGGTGATACAGCAGGTCGTGCATTGGAGGGAACACGCCGGCGTCGTAGCTGGCTGCGCAGAGCACCATCTTTGGATAGCGGAAGGCATCCTCGATGACCTCGGCCTGGTCTTCGCGCGATAGGTCGCTCACAACCACCTTCGGGCATCCCTTGGCGCGGAGCATCTCGCCCAGTTTCTCTGCTGCGGCTGCCGTGCCGCCGTGTATGCTGGCGTATGCCACGAGCACGCCCTCGCTCTCAGCCTCGTATTTGCTCCATGTGTCATACAGTTTCAGGGCTGCCTGCATAGGCTCGCCCTTCAATACTGGTCCGTGGAGCGGGCAGATGGCCTGGATGTCGATTGTGGCGGCTTTCTTCATCACGTTCTGTACCTGCACGCCATACTTGCCGCAGATGTTGAAGAAATAGCGGCGTGCCTCACAAGCCCAGTCGTCGGTTTCGTGCTGCAGTGCTCCAAACTTGCCGAATCCGTCGGCTGAGAAGAGCACTTTCTCGCTGGTTTCGTAGCTCATCAGCACCTCAGGCCAGTGAACCATCGGTGCACCGATGAACTGCAGCGTGTGGCTGCCCAGGGCGAGAGTGTCGCCCTCCTTCACCACCATCAGGCGTCCGTCAAAAGTGTTGCCGTCGAAGAAATTCGGCAGCATCTTCACGGCCTGAGCCGATAGCACCAGCGTGAGAGCCGGGTATTCAGTCATAGCCCATGCTATGAGCGAAGAGTGGTCTGGCTCCATGTGGTGGCACACGAGGTAGTCGGGCTTGCGGCCGTTGAGCGCAGCTGCGAGGTTCTGCTTCCATTCGTCAGCCTTGCGGTCGTCGCTGGTGTCCATCACGGCAATCTTGTCGTCGAGAATCACGTAGCTGTTGTAACTCATTCCCTCGGGCACCACATACTGGCTCTCGAAGAGGTCGATGTCAGTGTCGTCAACGCCGATGTAGCGTATAGTGTCAGTAACTTCTGTCCACATAGTTCTGTTCTTTTTTTTAGTTATTGTATATTGTCTTGTATTTTTGTTGTGATTGAATTCGTTTTCGATACAAAGTTAGTGTTTTTTCCTGATACGGCAAAATATTAAGTGAAGAAAAAAAACGAATTCGCCCCGTAGTGAAATTCACTACGGGGCGAACCTTTATTTAAAGTGGGTTTGTTTTTCTAAGTTTAGAAGACAAGCAACAGGTTCGTTTCAGTTTCTCATCTTCTGCTCATTTTATGCGCGGTGCATCAGTGAAGAGCAACCACACACGGTAGAAACAGCTACCATAGAGCACATAATAAGCATTGCTACATTTGTAAACATAATCTTTTTCCTTTCTCAGCTTTAAAGAGGTACGTTAACCTCTTGTTAAACATATTGTTATCCTAATACTGATATCCTCACGGATATGCTATCTTTTTGTTTTCTGATGCAAAATTACAAAAAACTGTGTGCGCACACAATTTTTTTAACAGTTATTTTTTAAAACGAGCCGTTTCTTTGATACGCGTCAAAGGAACGGCTCGTTTTCACCCTCTTTTTTTCCTATTTCACCCTTATGCGCAACGGGTGTCTCAACTGCTCCAAATACTGATGCAGATAATCCGTCCACTGCTGCATGTTGGTTATGGCCGCCGTGGCGTTACGACTCCAGGTATGGCCGAAGTAGTATGTCTGCGTTTCATTGGCGCGCTGCGTTGTCATAACGTGCCCCGTGGCTCCGCCCGTCTCTTTGTTCAGCGGCACGAATCGGCAGTCACCAGCCTCTGGCGCAATGCAGCCTATGAATGTGATGCCTTTCTGCGGGTCAAGTTCTGCGCGGTCTTTCTTACGGTATATGTCGGGGTCGCCCAGGTCGGCGTATGCCACGATACCCCTCTCTCTGTCTGTCATATACTCCTCGGGGTTCTCCCTGTGCACGGCTATGCCCGTGCAGAAGTTAGTGGACTTGTCGCCGATATGCGTCAGTCCTGAGTAAGTCACCGTAGCTTTCACCATGTTGCTTCCTGCATCAATGGTGAGCAGTCGCGTCTCGGTCACGCTGTCGTTGCCTAATGCCATAGGGTAGCCTGTGAGCTTGACGGTCAGGCGCAGCGGACCGCTGTCGAGCAGTTCGGCACTGCGGAATCCCCATGGAAACAGCATCTCACCGTTGTGCATCAGTGCAGCTGCGCCGGCACCCAGCGTGGGTCCCACCTTATATACATCCATGCCCTCGCCGTGATCCACATGGTAACAGAAGCCATACTGGTATACATCGTCGGCCAGTTCGCGCTTGCCCATGCTGCGCAGTCGGCTTACGGTGGCCCACATGCCGCTGTCGCACTGGCGTGAGTACAGCGTATTGAGAATCATCTCGGGCGTGCGCTTCAGGAAAATGTCGTAGCCGTAGAGGCGCTCGCCCCTGCGGCGCGTCTCAGGACCATAGACGCGGTAGGCTATGCGGTCGTTCTCAAAAGAGAAGTCCATCTGTCGCTCAGGATACAGTCGACCGTAAACCCTGGGTTGTGTGGGGTGGGGTGTACCGCATCCGGCATGCAGCGTCACGCGCAGTTTCTCACGCCCCTTCAGTGCAGGACACGGAAACACCACCAGTCCGTCGTAGGTAATCTGGCACGGCAGGGTGTCGCCCTGCTCAGTCGTGGCATAGTCGGGAGTGAATGGAAGCACACTGAGCGACACTTCGGCCAGTTCGCCGGCGGTGCGGCTGCCGCGCATGGGGTTTTCCACCGTTACCATTGCCGTCTGCGCATAGGCTGTGGCAGCGGTAAACAGCAGGCATGACGTTGCTATTGTCTTGAGCATTGTTTATTTCTTCTTCTTTGTTGTGGTCTTCGCCTTAGCCTTTGTCTTTTTTGTGCTTGCGGTGGTAGTGGTCTTTGTCTGTGCCGCAGTCACCTGAACAGGCTTGTAGTAAGTCTTTGCCTCGGGCATCCACTCCTGTATCTGCTTTATGCGCTTCTCGTCAGAGGGGTGGTCACTGAAGATTGAAGTTTTGCCGCTGCCCGCTGCTGCCATGCGCTGCCAGAAGCTGATGGCCACCTCTGGGTCGTAGCCGGCCATTGCAGCAAAGATGATGCCGATGTGGTCGGCCTCGCTCTCCTGACTGCGCGAGAAGCCCGATGACCATGCCTGGGCACCAACGCCAAGTACTGCGGAACCCAGCTGCTGCAGTGATGAACTTGCACCGGCAGCCTGTGCCACGCCGCCTATTACCTGCATACCCACCTGCTGCTTGTAGGCGTTGCTCAGACGCTCGGCTGAATGTTTGGCTACGGCGTGGGCTATCTCATGGCCCAGCACTACGGCCAGCGAGGCCTCGTCCTGTGTTACGGGCAGGATGCCCTCATATACTACAATCTTGCCACCGGGCATACAGAAGGCATTCACTTCCTTGTTTTGCACCAGGTTGAATTCCCACGCATACTGCTTCACTTCCTCGGCGAGTCCGTTGCTCTTCAGGTATTCCTCAACGGCGGTGGCCAGTTTCTGACCCACGCGCTTCACCATTGCCGTCTGCTCGGCGTTGGTTGAGGCCGTGGCGGTCTTCATATACTCCTGATACTGCTGTGAGCTGAGGCTCAGCACCTGTTCGTTGCTTACCAGCAAATTCTGTTTTCTGCCCGTAACGGGTACGTGTGACGTGGTGCCGCAGGCTGTCATCAGTGCAGCCACGGCAAGTAGTAATAATGTTTTAATCTGTTTCATCTTCATAACAGGTTTTTTCATGATAGTGTTTCTAATTAGATATATATGTGTTTTGAAAAAAACAATGTTGCTGCAAAGTTACGAATTATTCCGTAAAGATGCAAATTTCAGGGAATATTTCATTGAGCCACCGCAGAAATTCCATGCGCCACTGCCGACATTCCGCCGTGCCTTTCTCATCGGATGCACCGAAGCCATGCCCGCCAGTATTGTACTGTATATACCGGTGCGGTATGCCCTTTGCCGTCAAAGCCGAGTCGAGCAGTTCTGAGTTCTGGTATTTCACCACGGGGTCGTCCTTGCAGTTCACGAGGAACACCGGCGGACAGTCTGCCGGCACATGTCGTTCCAACGACAGCGAGTCGCGCATGGCCTTCCTGCGCTTGCCATATTCTCCAAGCAAGGCGCGTCGCGAGCGTTTGTGAACGTATGGTTTGTGCATGGTAACGACAGGATATATCGGGACAACAAAATTGGGCTTATGGTCAAGAAACTCTGCCGCCGACATCACAAGGTGTCCGCCAGCCGAGAATCCCATCATACCCACACGGTGCGGATCTATGCCGAGCGAGTCAGCGTGTTCCCTCACCCATTGCAATGCCTTCTGCGCATCCATCAGTGCGTCGGGATAACGGTTACCACGCACCACATAGCGTGTATGCATTATATAATCGAACACTCCCTGCACACGATAGTTCAGCACAAAGGCAGCAATGCCGTTGTCGTTAAGCCACCGTGCCACCGCCGTACCTTCCGTGTCATAGTCATGCCAGCAGTACGAACCACCGGGACACACTATCACTGCCGGCTTGCTTCGGCGTGAAGCTTCATCTCCGTCACCAGCAAACACCTCAAGCGTCACGCTTTTAGCCTTCACATCCGTACCATCCCACATCCGCACCTTCTGCCGTGCATTCAACGGCAGGACACAAAACAGGAGCATGCAGCACAAGCAAGCATTCATTATGTAACGGAAAATTCTCATGTCATTCACTCTCTGTCAAGCCTGTCGCGCAAATCCTCATATCTGCGCTGATAGTATTTGCGAAACCATGAGGCGATGTCCTTGTCATCACCATGCTGTGAATATGCGGCATACGGTATGCGGCGGTCTGTCTCCACATGGAAGATACCCTTGCGCAGATATTTCCCTCCCTTCGGCAGTGCCTTGCCGGGAGCATACTCCACAAGTGGAAGGATGTCAAGCTTCAGTTCCCTCGCTATGCGGAACGCTCCCTTGCGGAAACGCTGTATGCTGCAGTCAGGCGAGCGTGTGCCTTCCGGATATACGGCGATGCTATAGCCACGCTCCACGAGTGAACGCAGCTTAGGCAATATGGTGTCTATGCCGTCGGTCACCGGATAGTATTCGGCATGGCGCACGGCAAAGCCGAAGAACACATTGCGCCATACCCAGTCGTTGGTCAGCAGCGTGAGTTTCGGCGACTGTGCCAGCATTGCCATGAGGTCGAGCGGCGACTGGTGGTTGCATATCACCACTGCAGGCTTGCTGTAATCCTCGCTATACTCATTCACCATGCGGCGCTTCACGCCTGGTATGCCGTGCCATCTCATCACCAGTTTACCGACAAAGCACAGCAGACGGTGCAACTGCCAGGTACGCTTCTGCCTGTTGCGTATGAACAACACGCAGGCTGCCGATGCCGGTATCAGGAACAACAGCGTCCACACAAGGAAGAACAACAGCGAATAGACGGTATATACCACCGTGCGCACCAACCGCAGCACTGCCAACGGCAAACCGTAACACAATGCGAGGAAGCACAGGCAGGTGTTGAGTATGAATATGCGGGTAAAGTCGTATGCCGGTCGGAAGTGTGACACTCTCTCCTCTCTCGGCGGATAATACACATTCACCGGCACAGGCACAATCTTCACGCCATTCCATGCAGAGAACACCAGCAGTTCCAGCTCTGCCTCATAACGCGATGTCAGCAGTTGCAGACATGGCAGATGCTTCAATGGATATAGCCTGTAGCCAGTCTGCGTGTCACGCAGGCGCCTGCCTGTCTGCACACAGAACCAGAAGTTACTGAAAGCGTTGGCAAACTTGCTGCCCCCTGACCGTTCCATACTGTCGAGGTCACGCCGTTCACCTATTATCAATGCATGTGGATTATCAATGTTTGCCTGTAGCAGCAACGGTATATCCTCCGGGAAATGCTGCCCATCGGCATCAAGGGTTATGGCGTATGCAAACCCCATTTCCCTTGCCTTGCGGAAACCGGCACGCAGCGCGGCACCCTTGCCACTGTTCTTTGGTTGGGTCACTACCGTAATGCCATCCATCGATGCAAGGATTTCCGCCGTACCGTCGGTGCAACCATCGTCAACAACTATAACGTCGGCACACTGCTCCATGCAGCGATGCAGCACACCGCCTATCGTTCCAACATTGTTATATGTCGGCACTACGACGCACACACCGCGCGCCTTGAGCCGTGTCTTAGTATCCGTTTCTGATTTTGCTTTAGTTATTTACTCGTTATCGTTACACTCGATTCCTTGTCGCCTGTCTTTGCAGTCAGCGTGAAGGTGCCTTTCTGCTTTGTGCTGCGCACCGTAACTACGAGTTTGCCGTTGAAGAGTTTCATCGTAGGCTGCGTGAATGGTTCGAGCGATGTGGCGTCGCCGTTGCATACGCACTGGAACACGCCTTCGCCGGTAACGTCGAATGTCAGTTGGTCATCAGCCAGCGGACACAGGTTGCCGTCCTTGTCCATCATGCTGACGGTGACGTAGCACAGGTCTTCGCCGTCGGCACTTATCACACTGCGGTCAGCCTCAAGCAGCAGGTGGTCTGCCTCACCGGCTGTGCGCACGGTCTTTATCATTGCCTCATTGCCGTCCTTGTCGTATGCTATGACCTTCACCTCGCCCGGCTCATACTTCACGTTCATCCAGCGCAGGCGGTAGCGGTCAAGATTTGGCGAATTACCCGTATTCTCCTTTGCGTCCCAATTGCCACGATTAGGGTTGGCAGCCTCGGTGCCGGTGATTTGATTGCCCTGCGCGTCGCGGTTAACCTTCTTGTTTTTCTTGATGCGACCCTGGCTCTTGCCGTTAACGAAGAGCTCAGCCTCATCATAGTCACTGAAGACCTGAACGGGCACTACCTTGCCAATCATGTCCTTGCCCCAGTTCCAGTGTGGAGCGATGTGCAGCGTGTGCTCCTTCTTGTTCCATACAGAGCGGTAGAGGTAGTAACGGTCCTTTGGCAATCCTGCAAGGTCGCAGATGCCGAAGTATGATGAGCGGCTTGGCCAGTATTCATCGTATGGAGTAGGTTCGCCAAGGTAGTCTATGCCGGTCCATACAAACTGACCTATGGTATATGGCAGGTCATCCATATCCTCAAAGTCCACCTCTGGCAGGTTGCTCCATGGGCACCACTCCGTCTCGTATGCCGAGCACTGTCCGTCTTTATATACGGCGCGGTTACTCGCCACATACGGCAACTTATACGCGCCTCGCGAACTAACGGTACTTGCCGTTTCGCTGCCCAAGATAAATCCGTGGCCTGTGGTGTGGAAAGCCTTGTCGTACTTCTGCGTACGGTAATTGATGCCCGGTACGTCCATCAACCCCATCACGCCGCTGGCAATGGCATTGTCTGCACGGTCCAAGCCCTGAGTGACAGGGCGGGTCGGGTCGAGTTCATGACACAGGTTCTGCAGTCTTGTTGACCATTCCACGCCGGCGTTCTTGTCGCCCTGCTCTGGTATCTCGTTGCCTATGCTCCACATCACGATTGACGGGTGGTTGCGGTGGTTGAGCACGAGGTTGGTGATATCCTTCTCAGCCCATTCCTTGAAGAAACGTGCATAGCCGTTCTTGCACTTGGGGTATATCCACATGTCGAAACTCTCTGCCATCACCATCATGCCGAGTGAGTCGCACAAGTCCATCTGCCATGTAGAAGGCATGTTGTGTGAGGTGCGTATGGCGTCGCATCCCATCTCCTTCATCAGCTTTATCTGGCGTGCAAGAGCGGCTTTGTTCACTGCTGCGCCCAATGGGCCGAGGTCGTGGTGCAGGCATACGCCCTTTATCTTGCGCGTCACGCCGTTGAGTTGGAAGCCCCCTTCCTTGCTCACTTTTACGGTGCGCACGCCGAGGTTTGTCACTGTCTCGTCAATCACCTTATGGTTGCGGAATAAACGCGTGCGTACCTTATATAAATATGGTGTCTCAGGAGTCCACAGCATTGGTTTGCTCAGTGTCAGCTCAGTCTTTATCACGCCGTCGGCAGGCACGTCGAAGTGGCTGCCGGCCTCCATGAAACCATTGCTGTTGAGTATCTCAACCACACATGCAATGTCATTGAAGTCAGTACCCGCCAACTGCGTCTCATAGTCTATCGTTGCCTGCGGCTCGGTGCGTCC
The DNA here is from genome assembly GCA_017413085.1 of Prevotella sp. Classification (GTDB taxonomy): domain Bacteria; phylum Bacteroidota; class Bacteroidia; order Bacteroidales; family Bacteroidaceae; genus Prevotella. The sequence continues at coordinate 13,968 of JAFPVC010000030.1, read as the reverse complement.
GTGGTTGTCCACGCCCTCTTTCAGTCCGACGGTGCGTATAGAAGTTGCCCACGGGTCTATGTGTGTCTTAGGCGTTATCACCAGTTCAACGGGACGGTACAGTCCGGCACCCGGATACCAGCGGCTGCTCTCCTCCTTGTTCTCCAGTTCCACCTCGATGAGGTTGTCGCCGTTCTTTACAAGGTCGGTCACGTCAAGGCGGAAGGCATTGTAGCCGTAAGCCCAATAGCCGGCTTTCTTGCCGTTTACGAAGACGGTAGGCTCAGACATGGCACCGTCGAAGCACAACTCATAACTGTCATTCTGCCCAGTTGTGAACTGTGAACTGTGAACTGTGCACTTATAATATCCCTTGCCTATCCACGGCAGCGAACCGGAGCGTCCTGATTTCTCAGTGGCTACCTTCTCGCCGTTCTGAACTATGCGCACGGTCTGCAGGTCCCATTTCTTGTCAAACGGCCCACTGATGGCCCAGTCGTGCGGCACAGTAACATCCTGCCATGTCTGCTTGTCGCGTGAGAACTGCCACTGCTTCAGGTCAATCACCCTGCGTTGTGCATTTGCCTGACCGCATAAAAGCATTGAGAATAAAAAAGTAATTCCGGCTGATAAAAAAGAACGATATCGCATAAATTAGTTTTGTTTATAAGATGAGAATATATTGTTACAAGTTGCAAAGTTACGAATTTATTTTGATTCATACAATAATTATTTCAAATACATCGTGACTATTTTCTGCAATAATATCAACTATTTGTGCAGAATTAGGACATTTTTTGTTTTTTTCGTACAAAATTCTTATTGTTTTCAGTTATAATAGAGTAACTTTGCACACAGTAATGACAGATACGACAAAAATACCAAATAAATACTATGATGAAATTATCGTTTTCCTTTTCCCATTCTTTGTTAATCATTTTACTATTCCTGTGCACGGCGGCGGAAGCTGCTGAGCGCAGGAAACTGAACTTCAATGCCGGCTGGGCGTTTGCCGTGGGTGATTATCCCGAGGCTGTGTCGGCAGACTTTGACGACACACAGTGGAAACACGTCACGCTGCCATACGCCTTCAACGGCCACGAGGCATTCAAGAAAGACATTGCCGTGCTTACGGATACCATAGTTTGGTATCGCAAGACATTCAATCTCACCGCTGAGCAAGTCAACGGCAAGAAGGTGTTTATTGAGTTTGAGGGTGTGCGCCAGGGTGCCGACTTTTACCTTAACGGCCATCATCTCGGTTTCAGCGAGAATGGCGTGATGGCATGCGGCTTCGACCTTACGCCATACGCAAAAGAAGGCGACAACGTCATCAGCGTGCGATGCGACAACCACTACACCTACCATTCGCGCATAGGCAACAGTCGCTTTCAGTGGAACGACCGCAACTTCAACGCCAACTACGGCGGAATACCCAAGAACGTGTTCCTGCACATCACCGACAAGCTGTATCAGACGCTGCCGCTGTATTCAAACCTCGGCACCACGGGCACGTATATATATGCGACAGACCATGACATCAAGGCTCGCAAGGCCGTGATACACGCAGAGTCGCAGGTAAAGAACGAAGACACCGTAGAGCGTTCGTTCACCTATTTTGCCAAGGTGCTCGACGCTGACGGCAAGGAGGTGGCACACTTCAATGGTGAGCGCATCACCATGAAGCCGGGCGAGACACGCACCGTGAGCATCAGCCAGATGGTGGAGGGACTGCACTTCTGGTCATGGGGCTACGGTTATCTCTATACGGTGAAAACGCTGCTCAAGGCCGACGACGGAACGAAGATCGATGACGTGGTGACGCGCACTGGTTTCCGCAAGACTCGTTTTGCCGAGGGCAAGATATGGCTCAACGACCGTGTGATAATGATGCACGGCTATGCACAGCGCACTTCCAACGAATGGCCTGGCACCGGACTGAGCGTGCCGGCATGGCTCAGCGACTACAGCAACGACCTCATGGTGAAGTCGGGCGGTAACCTCGTGCGCTGGATGCACGTCACGCCGTGGAAGCAGGACATTGAGTCGTGTGACCGTGTGGGACTGATACAGGCCATGCCCGCCGGCGATGCAGAGAAAGACGTGGAGGGCATACGCTGGACACAGCGCACCGAACTGATGCGCGATGCAATAATATACAACTGCAACAACCCCAGCATACTCTTCTATGAGTGCGGCAATGAGAGCATCAGCCGTGAGCACATGCTTGAGATGAAGGCCATACGCGACAAGTATGACCCCAACGGCGGCCGTGCAATAGGTTCGCGCGAGATGCTCGACATCAACGAGGCAGAGTATGGCGGCGAGATGCTCTATATAAACAAGTCGAAGAAACACCCCATGTGGGCGATGGAATACTGTCGCGACGAGGGACTGCGCAAATATTGGGATGAATACAGCTACCCCTTCCACAAGGAAGGCGACGGGCCGCTCTACCGTGGCAAGCCCGCTCTGGAATACAACCACAACATGGATGCCTTTGCCGTGGAGATGGTGCGCCGCTGGTATGACTACTGGCTGGAGCGTCCTGGCACTGGCACACGCGTATCGTCGGGCGGTGTGAAGATAGTGTTCTCTGATACCAATACCCACCACCGAGGCGAGTCAAACTACCGCATGAGCGGCGTGACTGATGCCATGCGCATACCAAAGGATGCCTACTTTGCCCATCAGGTGATGTGGAACGGATGGGTGGAACCCGAAAGCACTCAGACGTATATCGTGGGACACTGGAACTATGATTTGAAGAAGGAGGAAGGGAAGAAGGATGAAGGTTTAGTAAAACCCGTGTATGTGGTATCAACCGCCGACGAGGTAGAGTTGTTCCTCAACGGCAAGAGCCTTGGCAAGGGAAAACAGAGCTATCGTTATCTGTATACATTCGACAATGTGGCATACGAGCCTGGCACGCTTGAAGCCGTAGGTTCTGACGGCAGCCGGCACAAGATAGAGACTGTAGGCAAGCCAGCACAACTGAAACTCACCACGATAAAGAACCCCGAGGGTGTAAAGGCCGACGGTGCCGACATGGTGCTCGTGCAGGTAGAGGTGGTTGATGCGCAGGGCCGACGCTGTCCGCTCGACGACCGCATGGTTTCATTCTCGCTGCAGGGCGAGGGTGAATGGATTGGCGGCATAGGCACACGCAACAACAGTGAATACATGGTTGACGACGTGAAGCGCGACAAGGCTCTGCTTGATGCAGCAAACAAAAAGAACATATCAGACAACTACGTGGGTGCTACCGAACTGCCAGTGGAGTGTGGCGTGAACCGTGTGCTCGTGCGCACCACCACCAAAGCCGGTGCCATAAGCATCACCGCCAAGGCAGAGGGATTGCCAGAGGCAAGTCTGCGACTGACGAGCGAAGCCGTGGATGCAGAGAACTACCTGCCGCAGCTGACACTCAAGGGTCGCCTTGACCGTGGTGAGACTCCGCAGGGAGACTCCTATAAGGAGATGGCGCGCATGGTGCCGGTAGTCAGTGCAAAGGCAGGATGCAACGGCAGCGAGGTAGCCAACAGCTATGACGACAACGAACTGTCGGAATGGAAGAACGACGGCAAGCTCTCTACAGGCTGGATTACCTACCGACTGGAGCGCAAGGCAGTGATTGACGACATCTGCATGAAATTGACCGGCTGGCGTCTGCGCAGCTATCCGCTTGAGATATATGCCGGCAAGAAGCTCATCTGGAGCGGCGAGACGGAGCGCAGCCTGGGTTACATACACCTGAAGCCCACCAGTCGGGTAAAGACAAATGAAATAACAATCCGCCTGAAGGGAGCCGGCAAGGACGAGGATGCCTTTGGTGGAATAGTAGAAGTAGCAGAGCCTGCCGCCGGTGAGCTTGACCTGTTTAAGGCGAAGAACGGTGGCGAGACGAAGAGCGAGCTTCGCATCGTAGAGGTGGAGTTCTTGGAAAAATTTAAATAATCCCTTGTGGAATTAAGTGAAGAGTGAAGAGTGAAGAATTTAAGTTACGGAGAGTGAAGGAAGAAGTGGGTGAAAATAGCCAGTCTGAAGGTAATTCAAATTTTTCACTCTTCACTCTAAACTCTTCACTTCCCTCCGCAAGAGGATTATTCACTTTCCCTATACTTGCTTGGCGTCATGCTGTAGTGTTGCTTGAAACATTTGTTGAAATAAGAAGCATCGAGAATACCCACCTTGCAGCTAATCTCAAAGACGTTGAAATCACTATGTTTAAGCAGCTCTGCGGCGATGCGCATGCGTTCAGCCATGAAGAGCTTGTTGGGCGACTGTCCGGTAAGCTCTTTTATCTTTCCATAGAGCTTTGTGCGTCCCACGTGCATTAATTCTGCCATCTGGTCTATGCTGAAATTCGGATTGCTCACGTTCTGGGCAATCAATGCGTTTACCCGTTCGAGGAAACGCTTGTCTGCCTGCGAGGTGATGATGCCAGGAGACTCTAAGGTCCCTAAGGTCTTTAAGGACTCAGAAGACCCCAAGGTCTCCTTATTCCTTTTACCCTCCTCACGCCACCGTATCAGCTGTATGGCGCGTGCTGTCAGTATGCGGTAGTTGCACGGCTTCACCATGTAGTCGTCGGCACCTGATTCGTATCCCTTGATTTGATGATGCTCGTCGTCAAGCGCCGTGAGCATTATCACCGGAACGTCTCTCAGCGATGGCTCGGCCTTCATCTTCTTTACTATGTCATAGCCGTTCATGTCGGGCAGCATGACGTCGCATATCAGTAGCGATGGTTTGTTTTTCAATACACCCTCATAACCCTCCTGACCGGTAGAATATGCCTCGATCTGAAAATACACAGCCATTTCGGTCCTTGTCTGTTCCAGCATGTCGAGGTCGTCTTCAATGATGGCTATGTGCAGGTTGTTGAGTGCCTGCGGCAGCATCTCGCGTATTATCTGCTCCGCCTGCACGTTGCGCTTACTCTCCGTATTCTCGATGGCGGTAATCTGGTTATAGTCCTCTGGTTCATACACGCTGTCGCTTGCAGGCAGTGTCAGCGTAAACATTGCGCCGCCCAGCGTTTCAGACCTGCCATAGGCAAGGCTGCCTTTGTGAGTCTGCGCCATCCTGCGTGATGTATATAGTCCTATGCCCATGCCGCCCTGCGAGGCGTAGCCGTGCATGAAGGGCTGGAAGAGTTGTTTTTCTCTCTCAGCATCTATGCCCGGGCCGGAATCTTCCACCGTGAGCACCATGCAGTCGTCGTCAAACCTCAGTCTTACCATGATGCTTCCCTTGTGCGGCGTATACTTCACGGCATTGCTGACGAGATTATAGACTATCGTGTCGATGATATGTCGGTCAAACACCATGTCGTGCTTCTTTTCCGCAGGCTGGAAGGTGAATCTCTGTTCCTTCTGCTGTGTGCTTGTCCATAAGTCCTGGCAGATGTCCCTCACGAAGCCTACGATGTCTCCCCTCTCCACGCGCAGCCGCAGGTTTTCAGTGTCGACCTTTCGAAATTCCATCAGATGATTTACCAGCTGTGTCATGCGCTTCACCCCTCGCCTGGCCGTCTGTATGGGCTTGCGCAGCGTGCCTGAGTCATCTGTCATCTTATCCACGGCACCGCTGATTATGGCCAGCGGGGTGCGGAACTCATGCACCACCTGCGTGAAGAAGTTTATCCTGAACTCAGCCACTTGCTTCTCCACGGCAGCCATCTGCTTGCGTTTCATGTTCTCACGCTTATAGTGGTAGAACGTCGCAGCCGCACCACCCAGAATGAGCAGGTAAACAGTCCATGCCCACCAGGTGTTGTACCACGGTTCGTGTATGGTGATGCTCAGCGTGGTTTCCTCGCCACCGTCGGCAGTGCGCAGGTGGAACACGTAGCGTCCGGGCGGCAAGTTGCCGTAGTCCACGCTCGACTGTGTGGTGGGTTCACCCATCGCTTTGTCATAGCCCTCAAGCCAGAACTGGTAGATTGCCTGACCAGACATAGCATAGTCGAAGCAGGAGTAATGTATGGTCAGCGAGTTTTCATCATTTGCCAGCGATATCTCTTTCTCCATGCTACGCATGTCGGCATACTTCTCGTCGTAAAACACCGAGCGGCCGTTTATTTCAATATTGGTGACGTGAGGCCGCCTCTTCACGGCAGTCTCGGCAGACATCGCTGGCGGGGTGATTATGGATATCCCGTCGTGTGTGCCGAACATCAGTCGCCCGTCGTTCAGTCTTGTGGCACAGCGCCGTGAGTAGATGCCTTCAAGCAGGGATGTGCTTACGCGGTAATTGTGTACCCGCATGGTCTTGGGGGTTATTCGTGAAAGTACCTCCTCCGAGCTCGCCCATATATTGCCCCATGCATCTTCAGTCAGCGCATAGATGTTGTCGCTTGCCAGTCCGCGCCTTGTCGTCACGTTGTCAATGGTGAGGCTGTTGTCTTTGTCGAGCATGCACCTTATCACTCCGGTGCCCACGCCTCCTGTCCATACGCTGCCGTCGTCTGCTGCATACAGACAGTGTATTTCGTTGGTGGGTATGCCTTCTTCACGGCTGAAGTGCAGGAAGGAGTCGTTGGTGAAGTCGGTGTGCCGGGTGTCGGTCACATACAGACCGTTGAACGTGGCAACCCACAGCCTGCCCCTCCTGTCGATGGTCATGTCGTTTATGCGGCTTTCGGGTATGCTGCGGTCCAGCAGCACCCGCAGCCTGCCGCCATGCTTCATCTGCAGGCCCTGCTCCCACGTTGAAATCCACATGTGTCCATACCTGTCTGTTATGCTGTCCAGCCTGCCGCTGGAAGGCTTTTCCTCGCCCACCCTGCTGATGCTGTTGGTGGGCGGAGTGTAGACGTATGCGTTGTTGCTTGCAGACACTATCCTGACGCTGCCGTCGTTTTCCTTCGTGAGTCTTGTGATATAGTTCAGCTTGCCTCCCTGTCTGTCGTTCTCTAGTTTCAGGTGCAGCATTGCGGGCCGGTGTCCTTGCTGCAGGCACACTATGCCGGCATCCTCCTGTCCTATCCATACGTTGCCGTCCCTGTCGGCATGTATGTTGATTAGGTAGTCGGTGGCAAGCAGCGGATGCGGGTCGCGCGCGGTATAGTGTTCCAGGTGTTCGTTTGCGGGGTCATAGATAAAGAGTCCGTTGCCGTAGGTGGCGATGTAGAATTTTCCGTCTGTGCCCTGTATGGTTGAGAAGTTGCGCTTGTGTGAAATCTGTATGCCCTTGTCCTCCAGGAGTTTGAATTTCCTGAACTGTCCTTTCTGCGGAAACAGCCACAGGGTGCCGTTGTCGTCAGACACCCAGAAGTTGCCGTTCATCTGGTCGAGTGCTATGCCGTATGTCATCTGCAGTTCCTGCGGTTTCTCCACGGTGTAGTCTCTGCAGTCCATGGTGATTACGGCCTCGCGTGTCATTATCACCCATTTGTCCTGCCACACGATGTTGCCGTTCACCACGGCCGTGCTGCCCATCATGCCCGGCACTGCGGTTTCCCTGACGAGTTTTCCCTCCGTGTTGTATATGAGGATGCGACCCTTGTCTGTAAGGAAGAACACCTTGTCCTTCCATACGTTTCCCATCATGAAGTGATGCCCCCGTGCCGTCACGCTGAATGCTCCCCTGCCGTCATACTTGAGCAGTCCGTTGTCGGTGAATGCCCATACGTTTCCTTTTCCGTCGGCAAGCATCCTTTTCAGCCTGACCCTCGGCAGGGAGTGGTTTTCGGCCGTGAAGTCCCTGCAGCTGAAGGTGCCGCCGGCATACGTCACGTGGCGTATTCCACCGTGTGCCTCATACATCCATATCCCGCCGTCTTCTGCCAGGAAGCGCTCAAACGTCTTCTTCGGGTCGCACCCGCCGCAGTATTCGGCAAACCGTCCCTGCCTCGTGTCATAGCAGGCATAGCGAAACGTGGCGGTGCGTATCCACATCAGCCCGTGTTTCCTGTCAATGTGCAGGGTGCCTATGCTGCCGCTGGTCTGCGAGGCGCCAGTCCCCGTGGAGTGGAAGTTCACAAACGAATATCCGTCGTAGCGGCTCAGGCCGCCTGCCGTGGCCAGCCACACGCAGCCCGTCTCGTCTTGCACGAGGTCGTTTACCTGGTTTGACGGCAGGCCGTCCTTGCTGGTGATGCCCCTGCCCGTGAGTGCCCCGCCGGCAAAGGCGTGCAGCACTATCGCCGTCAGCGCAACGGCCGTGCCTATGCCCCTTATTATAGTGTTATGCATGCCCGTCAGTTGTTTATATGCCATTTTTCTGTATCTGTCAGTGCAAAATTACGAAAAATAATGCGAAAAACGATATGCCGCGAATAATTTTGCAACTATCCGAACAAATATTCTATCTCTTGCGGCATTTTTTGTTTTCTTCAAAAAAGGTTAAAAGAGAGTGCGTAACAACGCCGAAATCTTGGCAGTGTCGGCAGGAATTAGTAACTTTGCACTCAAGAAGAATTGAAGAATTGAAGAATTGAAGAATTGAAGTCATTACCGTATGGTAATTATGCATTCTTTCAGTCGCTTCGCTTTGTGAAAGCGTCGCAAAGCGCTGGGCGAAGAATTATGAATTATGAATTATGCATTATGAATTATAAATTATATCTCGCACCGATGGAGGATGTGACCGACATAGGTTTCCGCCGTCTGTGCAAACGTTTCGGTGCTGCCATGGTATATACTGAGTTTGTGGCCGCCGAGGCTCTGGTCAGAAACGTGAAGGACACCGTTCGCAAGCTAACCGTGAGCGACGACGAGCGCCCCGTGGGCATACAGATTTACGGTCGCACCGTTGAGGCAGTGGTCGAGGCGGCGCGCATCGTCGAGAGCGAGGCTCACCCCGATGTGATAGACCTCAACTTCGGCTGCCCGGTTAAGAAGGTGGCCGGCAAGGGCGCAGGTGCAGGTATGCTCAGGCAGATTCCGCTTATGCTGCAGATGACAGAGGCAGTGGCAAATGCCGTGTCGACTCCCGTGACGGTGAAGACACGCCTAGGGTGGGATGCCTCAAACTATGTTTTTGGCAGCACGCTGTCTGAAGAATACACGCCCGTAGGCGGATGGCAGGGCAGGGACCTGGCTGAGTGGCTGCAGGACTGCGGTGCGAAGGCACTGACCATACATGGCCGCACAAGGGCGCAGATGTATACCGGCGAGGCTGACTGGCGGCTTATAGGCGAGGTGAAGCGCAATCCGCGCGTGCATATTCCCATAATAGGCAACGGCGACATCACGTCGCTTGACGAGGCTTGCGACGCTGCCGCACGCTACGGCGTGGATGCAGTGATGATAGGCCGCGCCACGTTTGGCCAGCCGTGGATATTCTCGCGCGAGGCCACGGAGAGCCTCACGGTGGGCGAGAAGATAGACGTGCTTCTCGAACTGCTCCACATCAACATGGAGCGCATAGGAGATGAATACAAGGCCATACTCCACACACGGCGGCATTTGGCAGCCTCGCCCGTGTTTAAGGGCATACCGGATTTCCGCCCCATGCGCATACGTATGCTCCGTGCCACCACGGAGAAGGAACTCACCGAGGTGCTTGCAGAAATAAAGCAGATGCTTTCTAAGTGAAAAGTGAAAGGTGAGAAAGTGAAAAACGAAAAGTGAAAAGTGAAAAATACGCTAATGACATAGGTTTAAAACCAGTCAGACAGTAATCTGTATTTTTCACTTTTCACTTTTCACTTCCCCAAAGGGGGAACTTGTCTATCTCAGCCCGAACTTCTCGCGCTTCCAGTCAGTCCATGAGCGCTTGTAGCCGTCGGCCTTGTTGTCCTGCACGTAGGCATAGAGCAGCGGCACGAGGTAGCTGGTCTCGGTGAAGAGGCTCACGCGCCATTTCTGCTCACCCTTGCGCCAGCCCTTGTAATACATGCTGGTGCCGCCGAGCTGTGTCTGACGGTAGAGAATGTCCTTCATCGGCAGGTCAGGATTGCGCAGCATGTCGAAGAACGACATCCACAGTGTGGTGCGTCCGCGTCCGGCCTGACAGTGCATGTGAACCCACGCCGGCTGTGGCAGTGAGCGGTATATCTCAAGGAAGTCGTCGATTACGTTGTCGCATGGGAACACATGGTCGAGGGCGGCCAGACGCTCGTAGCGCAGTCCGTAGTGCTCTACCATTTCTTTCTCCGTCCATGCGCTGTCCACGCTTACGAGAATGTTCTGTGCGTTAGACATCACGTAGTTGTTTGAACTGCTTATCTTTCCTGCCACGATGGTCTTGCCGCGCAGTGAGTGGAAGAGCGAGTCCTCCTCGTGCATCACGTATTCGCGTGAGCGTCCGAGGTTAGACCAGTTGATGTAGCCATACCATGACACGTGGTTGCCGTTCACGTAGCCGTGTGTCTCCTGACGCAGGTCGAGGATGTAGATAGGCATGTTGCCGGCATGTTCCTTGAGCCACGGCACCAGCACCTGCATCTCCTTGTCGGATACGCGTGAACTGCCTGACAGGTAGAGTTTGTCCATGCCCTCGCGTGTTGGCACGTAGTTGGTGTCGGGCAGTTCGCTGTCGGCACCCGTGTTGCGGAACGGTCCGCCCATCCATCGGAAGGCGAAGATGTCGTCCACGCTCTTTATTGGCTTGTTTGGAGCCTCCATGCGCCACTCCTTGGCGTCATAGCCCTTGCGGCCCACCTCGTCAAGGTTCTCGCGCTCATTGGCTTTGTTTAGGTACTGATAGACTTCAGGCGGAAACTCGTCCTGTGCTGTGGCCACGCCGAAGCCCAGCATGAGCGACAGCGAAAGCAGAATGGTTTTCTTCGTTTTCATCTTTTATTTCAGTTTTGAATAATTAGTATTCTCGTTGCAAAGTTACAGTTTTTCCGTCAGACGGCAAAATATTTCTTCATAAATTTAGAGGGGGCAGATTGTTTTGCCGTCTGTTTTTGCAAGGAAAAGGAGGGTAGGGAGAAGAAAAATTTGGTGGAGTGGGAAAAGTTTCGTAACTTTGTTGCAAAATAAGATAAAACTATCTACACAAATAAACTGGAACACTACTATGAAAAAAATTATCCTGACTCTGCTGTCATGCCTGACACTTGGCAGCACAATGGCGCAGAGTGCCGACCAAGAAGCATGGAACACCACCTACCGCCAGATTGAGAGCCGCATAAAGGCTCCTACCTTCAAGAACAAGACATACCGCGCGGCGGTGAAGACCACCAACACGGCTCTGCAAAACCAGCAGGCCATCAACAAGGCCATAGCCAAGTGCTCCAAGGCTGGCGGCGGCAAGGTGTCGATACCGGCAGGACGCTACATGACGGGACCGGTGACGCTGCAGTCGAATGTAAACCTGTGCGTGGAGAAGGATGCCGAACTCATTTTTGCCTTCGACCGCTCGCTCTATCCTCTGGTGTATACGCGCTGGGAGGGACTCGACCTGTGGAACTATCAGCCGTGCGTCTATGCCATAGACTGCAAGAACATTGCACTGACGGGCGAGGGCACCATCAACGGCAACGGCTCCGACGACGGCAACTGGTGGTATATGAAGGGAATAAAAAAACATGGTTTCCACGACGGCGTGGACGAGTGGCAGGGCACGGCAAAGGAAGGTCCGCGTGCCGAACTCATCAAGATGTCTGACAACAACGTGCCCGCCAGCGAGCGAAAGTTTGGCAGAGGCAAGGGACTGCGCCCGCAGCTTGTAAACTTCGTGCGCTGCGAGAACGTGCTCATCGAGGATGTAAGGTTGCTCAACTCGCCCTTCTGGGTCATGCATCCACTTCTGTGCAAGAACCTGACCGTGCGCGGCGTGTATGTGTATAACGAAGGTCCTAACGGCGACGGCTGCGACCCGGAGTCGTGTGAGGACGTGCTGATAGAGAACTGCACCTTCCACACCGGCGACGACTGCATAGCCCTGAAGAGCGGTCGCAATGCCGACGGCCGCCGTGCCAACATACCGTGCAAGAACATCATCGTGCGCAAGTGCAAGATGGAGGACGGCCACGGCGGCGTGGTGGTAGGTTCGGAAATCAGCGGCGGCGCCGACAACGTGTTTGCTGAGGACTGCGACATGGATTCGCCCAACCTCGACCGTGTGCTGCGCATAAAGACCAACACTTGCCGTGGCGGTGTGATACAGAATATCTTCATGCGCAACATTCGCGTGGGACAGTGTGCCGAGGCAGTGATGCGCGTCAACCTGGTGTATGAACCCAACGAGATTGCAGAGCGCGGCTACATACCCACCGTGCGCAACGTGTATATGGAGAACGTTACCTGCAAGAAATCAAAGTATGGCATCCTCATCAACGGTCTTGACGACTCAGACAACGTCTATAACATCAACGTGAAGAACTGCCGCTTCGAGGGACTGAGCGCCGAGCCGCTCATGCGCACCGGCATGAGCCACGACATCAACATAGAGGGACTGACCGTGTCGGCGAAGATGTAAGATAAGTATCTTCTTATTTATACTTCTCCTTCAGTCTGTTCAAATCCATTTCAAAATTCTGACAATAAAGGGCATGACGTTGTATAACGAAACAAATAAAGAAGGTTAAGCGTATGGTGGAGTGGAAGAAGCATGATGAAAAATCCGAAATAGGAGATTTAGAACAATGTTAAAAATGTAAAGTTTTCTTAATGCGGTGTAATCAGGCCCTGATTACACCGTAATTTGTACCTGATTACTGTGCAATCGAGTCCAGATTACTGCGTAAAAAGGGCCTGATTAGAGTGTAATTCATACTGCACGATGCACTATTATTACGAATAGCTCGCACTTTTTGTCCCGCATGACCTAATTGTGCATTGTGCATTATGTATTGTGCATTGAAAAAAGTGCATTGTGAATTTTAAAAAAGCGTTTTAAGGTACCTTAGCGGCGTTCTGCCCCCGTTGTGGGCAGGTAGTCCAGCGATATGGAGAAAGGGGCTCAGAAATGAGTTTTCTGGAATGTGGAGATTTAGAACAATCTGACGGGTGCCGAAAAGTAGTGATGTTACCATTTTCAAGTTTCGCTCACTTCTGGGAAGTTAAAAGGAGTCAAGGGGAGTTATCGCGGCTTTTCAGCCGCTCGGGGAGTTAAAGGACATTACTTCTGCTTTTCCCTTTTTGAGGAGTCGGGCTTGTTTTCGAGGCGTTAGGTATTGTCCCCTAACTCCTCTTCGCTCGGCACACAGTGACGCTTGCGTAAGCAAGAACTCCTCAAACTATCCGGACTTCAGAAAGTTGAGTAATATACATTAGTTCATATTCATGCACCTTTTCTCGCCATGCCAAAGCTCAAACAAGTTTGGCTTTGGTCATCTGGTTTAACGAAAACGTTCCTTTTACCATACTTGCGGAACCCGAATATTAACCTTTTCGCATTAAAAATCTGCAAATATTATCATTATTTCAGAAAAAAGTTGTAACTTTGCAGCGGAAATCGTCAAAACCTCAGAAAGGTTTTAGCGAGAAACAGGGGCTGGCACAGACGGAACGCCGTCATTACTCTTATACCAAGTTGACAACAAACTATAAACAATAAACAACAAACCACTTCCCTCCCCTTGGGGAGGTCAGGAGGGGGTCACTCTATAATCAATGATGCTCACCACAACATATCACTATGCTTGCAGCACCCTTAACATATGGGGTGCAGCCTTCGTTTCGTGTGGTGCGCCCAAATTATTACCCCCCCCATGTAACATATTGTATATCAATATGTTCTGATTATCTTAATATTTATAACGACAAGGCTCGTTCATATCTTTTTATAAGATGTGGACGAGCCTTGTCGCATTTGTATTCTATATGCCAATGGGAATGACAGAATAAAGTTAAACAATATAATAACAATTAAAAAAGAAACAAAATGAGAGTATGAAAACAAGAGTTAAACTATCATTCCATCTCATCCTCACCCTCGCCGTGATGCTAACGATGGCGCAGACGGCGTGGGCGGCAGACGAAACGGAGACGTTTACCGTGTCTTCGGTAACAGGCAGCGGCAATCCGTTATCATACGACGGTAAAACATTCATCAGTGCCACGGGCAATGAGAGCATACAAAAAG
>JAFPVC010000005.1 GCA_017413085.1 Prevotella sp. | reverse complement strand
TTGTGGATAGAATCTAAACTGATTGCGATTATAATGTGTATTATTTCACTTTTGGGCCCTGTGTATTCTATGACATGTGTATTCCTAAAAAAAGAAGAAAAGGGAAGAAATAAAGATTTTTTTTGCAAAAAAATAAAATCCTTCCTCTTTCCCCTTCCTTGCAGGGATTTACTCATATTACCATATATTATATTAGGTATCTCATTAGTTCGCATTTAGTTCGCCAATAAAAGAAAAAGCACTTACGAAATCTTCGTAAGTGCTTGATTTTCAAGGTAGCGGGAGGGGGTCACGATCCCTCGACCTCCGGATTATGAATCCGACGCTCTAACCAGCTGAGCTATCCCGCCATCATATTGTCTTGCAATCCGCTTTGCGCTTTGTGAGCCTTTGGTCGTGGAGACAGTGGGAGTCGAACCCACGACCTCTTGCATGCCATGCAAGCGCTCTAGCCATCTGAGCTATGCCCCCTCTTCGCATTCTCATGGTCGCCTTAGCGAATTTGCGAGTGCAAAGGTAGTACTTTTATTTTAATTGTGCAAATTTTTTTGCTTTTTTTTTTGTTCTGACCTTGAAAATGGTCATAATTAAGTTGGAAATCACATTTTCGCACGGTAGCGCTGTGGTGATTCGCCCACATGACGGTGGAAGAAGCTGGCAAAGTGGCTCTGGTTGGCGAAGCCCAGTTCGTCGCTGATTTGCTTTATGCTCTTGTCTTTGTCGTGCAGTTCGATTTTTGCCGTGCGTATCTGTTCCTCGTTGATAATCTGTCCGGCAGTCTTGCCTGTGAGCTGACGGCAGATGGTGGAGAAGTACTTCGGCGTAATCTGCAGAGCCTCGGCATATCCGTTTACGTTGAGCAGACGGCGGTCAGGCGCGTTGAGCATCTGTATGAACTCGTTGAAGATGCGCTCGGCAGACGTATAATGCATGGACGGCCGTTCTACGTTGACACTCGACTGCATGCGTATGTCGAATATGTAGTATGCCAGAGACAGCAGCAACGTCTGCAGGCAGTCGTGGCGGAACGGTCCCGCTTTTTCTTTCATCTTGCCTTCAAGCAGATGAATGTAGTTTGCGATATGTTCCGTTTGCTGCGGATTGGCATGCAGCGGCACGTGCGACATGGCCATCAGGCGCATGTTCCAATCGATGTTAACCTTGTCGTAGAGTTCGTCAAGGTATGCACTTGACAAGAAGAGACCGACCGCCTTGATGTCAGGCGAGAGAGAGTAGCTGTCAATTATGTTGCGCGGGTAGCAGGCGAATATGTCGCCCGGGCCCATCGCATATTCCTGCTTGTCCAGCGTGAAACTGTTCCTGCCGCTTATTACTACGCCCATCAACATACCGTCAAGCGTTTGCGGCTCATTGCGGACAGGGGCAATCCCCCCAAAGTTGGTCATTACTGCCACCCTGTCGGTAAAGCATGCGGTCGATGGACTTTTGCTGATTACATTAATGTCAAGTTGTCTCATATTCAATCGTGTTTTTTCAAGGTTTTGTTCGTTTTGTAAAACAAAGGTAGGCATTTTTTTTTATATATCCAAATTTTTTTACTCTTTATTTCTTGTTTATCTGTAGTTATATTATGTGGCGCGGTAAATTTGTGTGTCGTATCCGCAGACTTTTTATGTACTAATGTCGAGTTTCGCCTCTATCTTGGGGTGGTGGTTTTTTAAGTTCGTGTGTTTTTTAAAAAGCTCATGCCTATATTATATATAATGTATACGTAAGTAAATGTATACATAATAAATCGTGTAGATTGATTTTTTACTGAAATAAGTTGTGTAATTCATCGAATTGTTGTAATTTTGCACTCGGAAACTATAAGGTTTGGTGATTAGCCGTTCGGTCGGTTACTCGTCTGAACGTTTAGGAAGTTTATGGTAGACAATACTGATATAATATAAATTATAAATTCTAACAAAGTGGCTTACAACTTACTTAAAGGCAAGCGTGGCATCATCTTTGGTGCGCTCAATGAGCAGTCAATCGCTTGGAAAGTAGCAGAACGCGCCGTAGAAGAAGGCGCAGAAATCGTACTCACCAATACTGCCGTAGCGATACGTATGGGTACACTTGACGAACTGGCAAAGAAAACAAATGCCAAGGCTATGATACCGGCCGATGCAACAAGCGTGGAGGATCTTGAAAACCTTTTCACCGAGGCTCAGAAAGCACTGGGCGGCAAGATCGACTTCGTGCTGCATTCATGTGCCATGTCGGTAAATATGCGCAAGAAGCGCACATACGATGACCTGGACTACGGTTTCCTCGACAAGACT
Organism: Prevotella sp.; assembly: GCA_017413085.1. Classification (GTDB taxonomy): domain Bacteria; phylum Bacteroidota; class Bacteroidia; order Bacteroidales; family Bacteroidaceae; genus Prevotella. The sequence continues at coordinate 113,936 of JAFPVC010000005.1, read as the reverse complement.
CTCGACATCTCGGCCATCTCGTTCCACAAGATGATACAGGTGGCAAAGAAACTTGATGCCATCTCTGAATACGGCTCTATCGTGGCCTTGACCTATGTGGCCAGTCACCGCACTTTCTTTGGCTACAACGACATGGCCGACGCAAAGGCGCTGCTTGAGTCAATCACACGTTCGTTCGGATATATATATGGACGCGAGAAGCACGTGCGCATCAACTGTATATCCCAGTCTCCCACGCTCACTACTGCGGGCGGCGGTATCAAGGGCTTCGACGGTATGCTCGACTTTGCCGACCGCATGTCGCCGCTCGGCAATGCTTCGGCTGACGACTGTGCAGACTACTGCATGACGCTCTTCTCTGACTTGACAAAGAAAGTGACGATGCAGACTCTGTTCCACGACGGCGGCTTCTCAAACATGGGCATGTCGCTCAGGGGCATGGAGCAGTACAACAAATCGTTCATACCAGAGAATACTGACGAGAACGGTAAGATTATTTACGGATAAAACAAATAGATAATGAAAAGTGGAAAGTGAATGTATAACTCACTTTTCACTTTTAATTATTCACTTTTTTGAACAAAGCGAGAACTATGGGTGGTTTTTTCGGCACAATCCAGAAGAATAGATGCGTAGAAGAACTCTTCTACGGAGTAGACTATCAGTCGCACCTCGGCACGAAAAGGGGCGGCATAGCAACTTACAGTAAGGAGACGGGAGGCTTCCGCCGCTCTATCCATAACCTGCAGAGCACTTATTTCCGCACAAAGTTTGAGGATGAGTTGCCTAAGTTCTTCGGCGAGCAGGGCATAGGAGTCATATCTGACACCGATGCACAGCCGCTCCTGATGAACTCACACCTCGGACGCTTCGCTATCGTAACCGTGGGCAAGATAAACAATGCTGAGGACATAGCAAAAAAGCTGTTGGCAGAGAATATGGTGTTGTCGGAGTTCTCATCAGGGCGCATCAATCCAACCGAACTCATCGGACTCCTTATTATAAAAGGTAAGGACTTCGTGGATGGCATAGAGAATGTTTACAAGTATGTAAAGGGTTCGTGCTCCATGCTCATACTGACAGACCACAGCGTTATCGCCGCCCGTGACTTCTGGGGACGCACGCCTATCGTCATAGGCAAGAAAGACGGTGCCATGGCTGCAACGTCGGAGACGACGGCCTTCCCGAATCTTGGCTATGAGATAGAACACTACGTAGGTCCGGGTGAGATAGTCGAGCTGACTGCAGACGGTATGACCACCCTGCGCAAGGCAGAAGAGCAGATGCAAGTGTGCTCGTTCCTGTGGATATACTATGGTTTCCCAACATCTTTCTATGAGGGAAAGAACGTGGAGGACGTGCGCTACCACACAGGTTATGCTATGGGAAAGGAAGATGACACCGAGGTGGACAATGCAGGAGGCATACCAGACTCTGGACTGGGTATGGCGACTGGCTACGCTGCCGGTCACGGAGTGCCATACCAGCGTTGCATATCCAAATACACACCTACATGGTCACGCTCGTTCATGCCAACGAACCAGAACACGCGCAACTTCGTAGCCAAGATGAAACTTATCCCCAACAAGGCCATGCTTCAGGGTAAGCGATGCCTTTTCTGCGACGATTCTATCGTCAGGGGCACGCAGTTGCGCGAGAACACCAAGATACTGAAGGAACTCGGTGCAAAGGAGGTGCACATGCGTATAGCCTGTCCGCCGCTTATCTGGGGATGTCCGTTCATCAACTTCTCAGCATCGAAGAGTGAATTGGAACTCATCACGCGTCGTGTCATTCAGGATTTCGAGAGCGGCAACAAGGAAGCTACCATGCTGGCCGATGCCGACACAACCGAAACGCAGAAGATTTCTGAGGAGCGCCTGAAAGACTATGCACGTACAGATTCGCCGGAATACAAGGCAATGGTGGAAGAGATAGCCAAGCGCCTGAATCTCGACTCGCTTCGCTTCGCCAAACTCGAAACAATCATCGAGGCCATCGGCCTGCCCAAGTGCAAGGTGTGCACGCACTGCTTTGACGGCAGTTCTGCGCATACCATGTAAGCACAGAGTTATAATTTCTTAAAATATAAGTGGGGAATGGCAGAAATTTTGGTTATAAAAGATAAAAGTGTTACTTTTGCACAAAATATTAACCAAAAATGCTGAAATTTATATCGCTCGGCAGTGGGAGCAGTGGCAACTGCTACTATCTGTCGACAGATGACGATGCGATGCTGATTGATGCAGGTGTAGGGATAAGAACAGTGAAGAAATACCTGCATGACTACGGTCTGAACATCAGCAGTGTCAAACATATATTGATAACACACGATCATGCCGACCACATAAAGTCTGTTGGGGTGTTGTCGGCTGAGTATGGCATACCTGTGTATGCCACCCGTGAGGTGCATGCGGGCATCTTCCGCAATTACTGCGTGCCGAAGAAGATACCGTCTGACAACTGTCGTCTGATAGAAAAGAACGTAACCTCGCGCATCGGCAGTTTTACCATAACACCGTTTGCCGTGCCACACGACAGTTCTGGCAACGTGGGCTTCCGCGTTGAGGCAGAGGGCGTGGTGTTCTGCTTGATGACCGACGTGGGGCATGTGACCGAGGAAATGCAAGGCTACATAGGCGAGGCCAACTATCTTGTGATTGAGGCCAACTATGACGCAGAGATGCTTCACGGAGGAACGTATCCAGCGCACTTGAAGACACGTATTGACGGTCCTACGGGGCATCTGTCAAACCGAGACTGCGGCGAAGCCCTGGCCAATTATGCCACTGGAAACCTACGTCATGTATGGCTCTGCCACCTCAGCGAGGAGAACAACCATCCCGTGCTGGCGCTGAAGACCATAGAACAGACGCTGAGGTCGTATGGCATAGTCATGGGCAAGGACTTCAAGGTGGTAGACTTGAAGCGCAAGACACCGTCAGAGGTGTATGAACTCGTGTGATTAAACCATTGCGGTTGCCGTACCGTCATAAGAACAGATAAAAGACATATAAAAACTCATGGATATGAAGAAAAAAACACTCGCAATGATAGCCCTCGTGGGCTTGGCTGTGTCAGCCATGGCGGAGCCGAAGATTGCTTTTGAGCAGACTACTCACAATTTCGGAACGTTCTCAGAAGCTAATGCCACACAGAAGTGTACCTTCACCTTTACCAACACAGGAGACCAGCCGTTGGTCATCAATCAGGCCACTGCTTCATGCGGATGCACTGTGCCAAAGTACACCAAGACACCGGTGAAGCCAGGTGAGAAAGGTACGATTGACGTGACATACAACGGACAGGGCAAGTTCCCGGGCCACTTCAAGAAGACCATCACCATCAGGTCAAACGGTACGCCCGAGATGGTTCGCCTGTCAATAGAGGGTGACATGACTGAAAAATGATTTTCACAGATACAGAGAAAGAAAAAGCACTGGGGCTGGTAGCACGCCTCAGACACCGTTTAGGTGCGGCGCTGCTTCCCGATGATGAGGAGAAGTTGCGCCGCATTTTGCTTGACTCCGAACACGGAGGTCAGGTCAGCCGCGATGTGTTCGGACTGAACCCTATGCTTATGGCCATGCAGACGGCATTCATTGCCGTGGATGAGATAGGGTTGAGGCGTGACGGGTTTGTGGCCACGCTGCTCTCACCGCTGGTGTTGTCAGGCGCGTATGCGCTGGAAAACGTTGCTAAAGACTTCGGTGAAGGACCGCACAATATACTGCATGGTCTGCTTCACATACAGGAACTGTACAGGAAAACACCTGTGATTGAGAGTGAGAACTTCCGAAACCTCCTGTTGTCGTTTGCCGAGGATATGCGCGTTATACTCATCATGATTGCCGACCGTGTGAACGTGATGCGTGAGATACGCGACGTGACCGACAAGGAGGCACAGCGGCGCGTGGCTGAAGAAGCAAGCTACCTGTATGCGCCGTTGGCACACAAGCTTGGACTATACAGGCTGAAAAGCGAACTGGAAGACCTCTCGCTGAAGTACCTTGAGCATGATGCCTATTATCATATTAAGGAGAAACTCGCGGCCACGAAGCGTGCGAGGGAGAAATACATAGCAGATTTCATCGGACCGGTAAGGCAGAAACTAGAAGCGGCTGGCCTGCGTTTCCATATCAAGGGTCGCACAAAGTCCATACACTCCATCTGGCAGAAGATGAAGAAACAGAAGTGTCCTTTCGAGGGAGTGTATGACCTGTTTGCCATTCGTGTGATACTTGACAGTGAGCCGGAGTTGGAGAAGAAAGAGTGCTGGCAGGTCTACAGCATCGTGACCGACATGTATCAGCCCAACCCCAAGCGTCTGCGCGACTGGCTCAGCGTGCCGAAGAGCAACGGATACGAGTCGTTGCACATCACAGTGTTGGGACCAGAGAATAAGTGGGTGGAGGTACAGATACGCACGGAGCGCATGGACGAGATAGCCGAGCGCGGACTGGCAGCCCACTGGCGTTACAAGGGTGTGAAGGCCGGTGGTGGTATGGATGACTGGCTTGCCGCCATACGTCGTGCGCTGGAGGCTGGCGACGACATGCAGGTGATGGATCAGTTCCGCATGGATTTGTACGAAGACGAGGTGTTCGTGTTTACTCCTAAGGGCGAGATACGGAAGTTCCCTATAGGAGCCACGGTGCTTGACTTCGCCTACCATATTCATTCGCGCATAGGCAACCAGTGTGTCGGTGCTAGAATCAACGGGCGCAACGTGCCTATAAGGGAAGAACTGCACTCGGGCGATACCGTGGAAATACTTACCTCGGCGCAGCAGAAACCCAAGCGCGACTGGCTTCAGATAGTGAAGACATCCCATGCGCGCAGCAAGATACGCCAGGCTATAAAGGAAGCGCAGGCAAGTGAGGGACAGTATGCAAGGGAAGTGCTCTACAGGCGTTTCAAGAACCGTAAGATTGATGTTGACGAGTCGTTGATGCAGCAGCTCATAAAGAAGATGGGCTATAAGGAAAACTCTGATTTCTATATAGCCATAGCCAATGAGCAGCTCGATGTGCTGACGGTTATCGACAGGTATCTCGAACTGCGTGACCCGCAACAGGCTGCTGCTGAAGGCGATGCACCTGTGCATCGCAGTGCGGCAGACTATGTGCTGAAGGAAGGCGGCGGCGAGGATGTGCTGGTGATTGACCGCAACCTGATGGGCATAGACTACAGTCTGGCACGCTGCTGTCGCCCTATCTATGGTGATGAGGTCTTCGGCTTTGTTACCGTTTCGGGAGGAATAAAGATACACCGCTGCGACTGTCCTAATGCGCATGACTTGCGTTCGCGCTATGGCTACCGCATCGTGAAGGCGCGGTGGAGCGGTAAGGGCACAGGGCGTTATGACATTACGCTTCAGGTAATTGGCAACGACGATATTGACATTGTCAACAATATTACCTCAGTCATAGCCAAGGAAACGAATATCACCCTTCGCAGCATCAGCATTGACAGCGACGACGGTTTGTTCAAGGGCACCATTACCGTTGCACTTGACGATACGACGCGTATGGAACAGCTTATCAAGAAGCTGCGTGCCATAAAGGGCGTTAGGGTGGTGAAACGCTCATAGTTCACCATCCAAAGGCTTTGGCGTGGCTCATCCACAGACCTTTGGCGCGCAGTATCTGCTCCAGTATGTCGCGTGCGCATCCCATGCCACCGTTATATGGGCTGATGTAGCGGCTTATCTCCTTGATGTCGCTGCATGCGTCAGCCGGACAGCATGGGCAGCCGGCTTCGCGCATAACTTCGTAGTCGGGAATGTCGTCGCCCACGTAGATAACCTCTTCGTTCGTCAGGTTATGCTCCTTGAGATACTTGTGGTATACATCTATCTTTACGCCACATGCCATGAAGATGTCTGTCATGCCCAGTTTGCCGTATCGCAGTGGCAGAGCGTCATCCTTGCCACCGGTGATAATGCACAGGCGCAGTCCCATCTTTACAGCCAACTGAATGGCATAGCCGTCCTTTATGTTTACCGTGCGCATCGGCTCTCCTTCAGGGCTCATGCCTATTGTGCCGGCTGACAATACACCGTCAACGTCGAAAATGACAGTGGTGATTTTTTTCAGGTCGTAGTTAATCATATTGGTTGCAAAATTACGAAAAAAACTTGAAATGGGAAATAAAACACGCTAAAAATGTAAAGCGGAGTTGGCATAAAGCGGAAAAACGAATATGAAAACGAAGACGGAGGCTTTATAAAAAACTGTAAGAAAGAAAAAAACATTAATTTTGCATTTACAAATGGGTTTGTGTAAGAAATAACATTTCATAAAACTAAATAAGACAATGAAAATCAACGATTACAATTTTGCCGGCAAGAAGGCTATCGTACGTGTAGACTTCAACGTGCCACTCCAGGATGGAAAGATTACTGACGACACCCGCATCCGCGGTGCTCTGCCTACCCTCAAGCTGATTCTTGAGAAGGGCGGTTCGCTCATCATCATGTCTCACATGGGCAAACCAAAGGGTAAGGTTAAGCCAGAGCTGTCTCTCGGACAGATTGTAGATGCAGTGTCTGCTGCTCTCGGCACACCGGTGAAGTTCGTTAACGACTGCCAGAAGGCCGACGCTGAGGCTGCGGCATTGAAGCCAGGTGAGGTGCTCCTGCTTGAGAACCTGCGCTACTATCCTGAAGAGGAAGGCAAGCCAGTTGGCATCGACAAGGAAGATCCTGCATACGAAGAGGCTAAGAAGGCCATGAAGGCAAGGCAGAAGGAGTTTGCTAAGAAACTCGCTTCATACGCTGACTGCTGGGTTATGGATGCGTTCGGTACAGCACACCGCAAGCACGCTTCTACAGCTGTCATCGCCGACTACTTCGACGCAGACAACAAGATGCTCGGTCTCCTGATGGAGAAAGAGGTTCAGGCTGTTGACAATGTGCTCTCTAACATCAAGCGTCCTTTCATCGCCATCATGGGTGGTTCAAAGGTGTCTTCTAAGATTGGTATCATCGAGAACCTGCTCGGCAAGGTTGACAAGCTCATCCTCTGTGGCGGTATGACATATACATTCGCTAAGGCACACGGCGGCGAGGTAGGTAAGTCTATCTGCGAGCTCGACAAGCTTGACGTAGCTCTCGGCGTAGAGGAACTCGCTAAGAAGAATGGCGTAGAGCTCGTTATGGCTCCTGATGCTATCTGTGCTCCTGAGTTCAGCAACGACGCTCCTCAGACTGTATGTCCTTCTGACAAGATTCCTGCAGACCTCGAGGGTCTTGACGCAGGTCCAGAGGCACAGAAGAAGTTTGCTGCTGCTATCAAGGGTTGCAAGACTATCCTGTGGAACGGTCCTGCCGGCGTATTCGAGTTTGACAACTTCTGTGGCGGTTCACGCGCCATCGGCGAGGCTATCGCTGAGGCTACAGCAGAGGGTGCATTCTCACTCATCGGCGGTGGTGACTCTGTAGCTTGTGTAAACAAGTTCGGTCTCGCCGACAAGGTGTCTTACATCTCAACCGGCGGTGGTGCTCTGCTCGAGGCTATCGAGGGTAAGGAACTGCCTGGCGTAACAGCTGCAAAGGGCTAATTAGTATTTAAAAAGTTCAAAAGAAAAATGCTCACTGACGCTGAATACTGCGTCGGTGAGCATTTCCTTTTGTTTTATGGATGTGGGTGATGGTGGTGATGGTGGTGATGCTTGTGTAGTTTAGCATGTTCCTTGTGAAGCTTCTTGTGGCGCTTCTCCATCTCCTTGCGGTGCTTCTCTGCCATCTTGTGGTTTTTCTTTGCAATCTTCGCATCTTTCTTTGCGTTGGTTTCATGCTTTATGACAAACTCACTGTTTGGCGTGTGTGAAGCTATTATCACCGTGGTCTTTGCGTTTGATGTCACTGTGCCCATTATCATGAGGCAAACGAGTGTGAATAGAGTCTTTTTCATAATCCTTGGGTTTTTATGTGTTAAACTTTTTGTCTCTTATTTCTGAGTGCAAAGTTAATGCGTTTTACGTTTCCGACAAACGCTTTTTCCCTAAACCGCAGGCATGATTCCCTATGCCGCAGGGAAATTTCCCTCTATTCATCACTCTGTTGACTGCTATTTCGTGAGCCCCATGGCTTTGCTCATTGCCTTCATGTGTTTCTCTATGAGCTTGTTTACCTGCTTCTGGCATTTCGCTGCGTCGGTAGAGAGATAGCCGTATTTCATGTAGTACTCGTTGAATGCCTTGCTCTGATTCATGAGCAGTTCCAACGCAAATTTGTGCGGTTCGAGAAGGTCTTTTTGCTTTAAGCCGTATTTGCTGCAGGTGCTTAATAATTTGTCAAACAACTTGTCAAAGTTTTTGTTCTGTATAGAAATCGTATTGAACATATTGTCGTAAGGTTCCCATTTCTTTGGCTTGCCATAGAAAGGCATGTTGCCTATGCCAGTGGTCACTGCTTTAAATAAATCTTCAATCATTTCCTTGCTTTGCTCTATGGAAGCTGCCATTAATTCAAGGTCCATTATCTGCTCTGTCGTCAGGCCCTTCAAAGGATTGTCATTGTTTCTGCTGCCGTTCATCGGCTTGACATGCTTGATACCGTTTGAAATTGGATCATTGATAACCACAGTGTCTTCCTCTGTGTATCCGCCGATTATCTCAAGGTCGTCATAGTCATGCCCTTTTATCATGCTCTTGTCTGAGTAGCGGCCGAAGCGGTGCTCATAGTCGCGGTCCTCGTCGAAGTAGCCGTTGTGGGTGGTGATGCGGTATGTCTCGCCCGGCACCATGTCGATGTTAGTCCAAAGTTTGCAGAGCGAGCCGTCGGGCATGACGGTGCGAATGCGGCCGGCCTTGTGCTTGTCTATTTCTACGCTTATGCCGAAATGCTTGTTTTTCACCGGCATGTAAGCTACATGGGCGTTGTCTCCAAGTTTCTTCAGTTCCTCGTATGAATCGGTCATCTTGACTAGGTCATTCAGTTCCTCGTAGGTGTCTGCCATGTAGAAAACGTACAGAGAGTCGTTGAGGTCGTAGCCCACGCGACCGTCAATCTTGAATGTCTTGCTTGACGACTCCATGTCTATCTCGTAAAGGTCGGGTCGTGGGGAGGTTATCATGAAGATGTCGCCCTCAACCATGTTACTGTTGTCTTCCTTGGGGCTCCATACGATGGCATATACATCGCGGAGACGAGGATTGGCGGAGTTCTTCGTGGCCATGAACCACATTTCCTGCGAGGCTCTTTTGCGGATGAATGTATCTGTAAACCTTTGCTTTTCATTGTCATATGTGACTATTGAAAATTTCTCGTTGCTTCCTTTTGCGATGTGCAGGAACTGGTAGCACAGTCCTTCGTCGCTCTTGAAACGGTTGCCTATCTGCAGTAGGTTGGGGTTGTTTGCAGAGCAGGTGAAATGAACTCTCTGGTCTTTGAATTCGATGAGGTTGGTGTTCGGATTTCTTGTAACGTTATACACCTCTCCATTTTCGTTGCCGCATTCGTTTATGATGAGACCGAGTGTGTGGATGACATTCTTTGGCCTGTTGTCGGTCTGCTTACGCTGTGCATGTACGTTGGTTGCCGTGATTGCCGTGCAGGCAATGAGCAGCATGATAAAAATTCTTTTCATAATCTTATCTGTTTAATGCTGTTTGTTCTTGATTGTATTTTGCTATTTCGAGTTCCAGCTCCACCCATTTTATGTAAGCCTCGTTGGCCTGCTGCTTCATGAGTGCCAGTTCCTCTTTCGTGTATTTCAGGTTCTCTGGTCGAGTGACGGGAATGTCACGCTCTGTGAGAACCCTTGATTGTGAGTTGACTGCAGGTCTGTTTGTTGCAGCCATGTCATGTGCCGTATGGGCAGTGCTTGTTGCAATGCTTTCTTTCTTGTTTGCCTGAGACGATGCCGTGACGGCTGATTTCTGGGCCATTGCCACTTGCTTCGTTCCCGTTTTCGTCTTCGTTTCCGTTTCCGTTTTCGTTTTCGTTTTCGTCTTCGTATTCGTTACAGTTTTCGTCTTCGTTTTCGTTTTCGTTTCATTGCTTGCAATGTGAGTTTCAGGCTTGTCGCCTGTTATGCTCTCTATTTGCCTTTTCACTGTATCGATACATACGCTGGCAATGCTTTCGCCCTCAGAAACAGTGGCATTGTCTTTTGGCGGGGTGAGAAACACCACCATCACGCCAGCCACGCAGGCTGCCACAATCCAAGGCCATAGGCGCACGGTGCGTTTCGGCTTGCTGCCAACCTCTTTCTCCACCCGTTGCATGAGCCGTGTGTTGAGGTCTTTCGGCATCGGAGGACGACTGTTTTCTTCCAGACGAATAGCGTCGCGAAGAACCTTGTCCCTCTGTCTTATTTCGTTGTAAGTTTCGTCTGTCATGATTGTAGCATTTTAATGATTTTACAAAGTTTCTTTCTTATTCTGCTTAGTTTTGAGGCAATCGTCGAGGGAATGGATTCCGTTGCGAATGCTATGTCCTTCAGACTCATCTCATCGTAATAGAACATTGTGATGATGGCTTGCTCCTCTGGAGGAAGATATTTTATTGCCGCCCGTATAAGTTGTATTGTTTCCTCATTTGCATGTCCGAGGGTTTCGTCAACTTCTGCATCAGACAACGCCTCTGCTTCTCCGTGGCGATCCTCAAAGTAAACCATCGCCTGACGCTTGCGCCTTAGGAAAGTCACCGACTCATTGTACGCAATGCGTGCAATCCATGTCTTAAGCGATGCTTTCTGACTGTCATACAGTTCTATTTTCTTGAAGACCTTGATGAATACATCCTGGTACACTTCCTCAGCATCCTCAAGACCTGATACAAGTCTTGTCACCTGAGCCCAGACGTAACCGCCATACTGCTCAAGAGCCTGCTGCTGTGCCTTCGGACTTTGAGTCCTAAGGTCGTGTACTATGTCCATTTCTGTTTCTTCCATTTTTTCGTGGCCTTCTATTTATATATACGACAGAACTGCCCAAAACATTGCAAGGAAAAAAGTTTTTTTTTGCATGTAACGAAAAAAACGGATTAAGACCGTCATCTTAATCCGTTTTTTTAATTCATAATTCATAGTTCATAATTCATAATTGGCTTCGCATTGATTATGAATTGTGCATTGTGCATTATTTCTCCACGTCAGCCATGTAGTAGCTTACGTGAGGTGGCTGGTTGTAGCTTACGTTCTGCCAAGCCACGCCCATGCGGTAGATATGGTCGTGCATGAGTGTGGTTATGCGATGTTCCGTTGGTATGTTGGTGGTGAAGATGTTGAGGTGTGAGCGGTCGGAAGCATCATACAGTATGATTTCCTCGCGCCAGTCGCCGAAGAGGTCGGCCTGCAGGCACGGCGTGGCTTTCGTTCCGTTGCATGAGGCGGAGTTGCCCCAGTCGCTCAGATTCTCCTTGCCGCTGATGCTCACATGGTCAACACCAGAGCCGTTCCACTTTGCTATGTAGTAGTCCTGACGGAACTGCTGTCCTTGCATCATGCGCTGCATCATCTGCCTTACGCTGTCTGGGGGCATCTGGCTGAAACGCTCTTTTATGCTGTCGGGCATGTTCCAACCGCCAGGGCCTTGACGGCCTTCGCCTCTCTGTCCATAACCGCCTCTCTGTCCGAATCCGCCTCTCTGTCCGCCTCGGCCTCCGCGTCCGCCAAACTCTCCACGGTTGCGCTGGCGGTCGCCTTGGCTGTTGCCCCAGGTGCCGGGTTTCATGCCGCGTCCGCCGTTGCCTATGAGTTCATCCTGCAGGTCGCCGTCCCAGTATATGCGGAAGTTCTGCGGTGTCCATCCCTCGGTTTCTGCAATCACGTTGCCTTTTATGTCATACACTTTTTTCTCTGCAGAGCACCAGAACTCGCTGCCTCGGTGTGCTGCGTCGATGTCGGCAGAAATGCCTCGGCCCGTGTCCTGCTTGTCATACGAGCGGAAGAGTATCTCGCCTGTGCGTGCGTCACGCAGGTTCGCACCATAGCGGCCACTCTCAAGCACCATGTAATATTCCAGTCCGGGACGGTCAGGGTCAAGGTCGCTGAGATGCTGTGCATCGCCATGTCCCAGTCCGGTGCTGTAGAGCAGCGAACCGTCGTGGTCAAGAGCTGCCGAACCGTATGTTATCTCGTCGCATCCGTCGCCGTCCACGTCGCCTACGGCAACGCTGTGTGCTCCCTGGCCGAATGCAGTGGCCTCAAGTCCGTGACCCTCGCGCAGGGTGTTGCCTTCGGCATCGGTCACGAGCCAGTCATTAGGCGTGATGCTCTGGTGCAGCCAGCGTGTCTTCAACTGCTGGCCGTCGAAGTCGACCGCCCACAGGTATGACCGCGTATAGTAGCCGCGGCACATCACCGCAGAGGGGTTCTGCTTTGCGCCCCCAAGGAAAGCCACGCACGCCAGATAGCGTTCGCCACGGTTGCCTGGGTTGTGGTCGCCCCAGCCCTCTGTGGCATACTCAGGTGAGCCGCCCACGCCGAAGGCACGGTTTGGACGGTAGAAGGTGGTGTGTATGGCATGGCCGTCCTTGCCGCTGAACACGGTCAGGTATTCAGGACCCTCCAGCACGTGGCCGAACTTGCCGCGGTAGTCGGCCTCATTGTCGGCATTGAGTATCTCAGGGTCGGTGGCTGCCTCGCTTACATAGTTGCCCTTGCCGTCCTTGGAGCCGGGTGCGGTCTTGCAAATCAGTTCGGCTTTGCCGTCGCCGTCGAAGTCATACACCATAAACTGTGTGTAGTGTGCGCCGGCGCGTATGTTCTTTCCGAGCGATACACGCCACATCAGTATGCCTTCCTTCTTGTAGCAGTCAAGATATACCTCGCCTGAATAGCCATTGTGTGAATTGTCGTGAGAGTTTGACGGATCCCACTTCAGTATTATCTCGTAGTCGCCGTCGCCGTCCACGTCGGCTGCCGAGCAGTCGTTGGGCGTATATGAGCATGTCTGCCCGTCGGGCATGGTCTGGTCAAGCGGTCTTATCAGTGGCACCGACAGATAGGGCTGCGCCCAGGCCTGTACCTCGTCGCTGGTCTCTGTCACGCTGCCTCCCACGACAGTCTGCACCGAGTATCGGCTCGTGGGCGTGCCCTCTTTGTCGTTGAAGCATGTGGCTCCTGTCATTCCCTGTGCTATCATTTCGCCGTCGCGAAGCAGGTTGAATGTGGTGCCTTTTGCATCCGTGGCAAGGAAACGCCAGCTGACGAAGTTACCGCCGCCTAATTCCCCAGTGGCACTGGCTGGCAGGGCCACTACGCCGCGTGACAGTCGTTCCGTGAAAGTCTGTGCATGTAGCTCAGTACCGGCAGACTGCAGCATAAAGGCCGCAGCAAATGCTGCGACATGTAATCTCAAGTTTAGATTCTTCATAGTAGTATAATAATTATTAAACCTTTGACGCATTTCTGCGCCAAAGGTTTAATCTGTATGGCTTCACTGTCTTTCAACCGCACGGTGCGCTGTTTTTAGAACTCGCCTTTTAAAAAAATGCGAACAAATGACGCATGGTTTTTTGGTTCAAAATAGAGGTTAAAATAATTAACAATTCATAATGCATAATGCATAATCAAGTAAAACGCGACAAAAAAAGCGAACTGTGCGTAATGATTATGAATTGTGCATTATGAATTGTGCATTAATTTGGGCCTTTTTACTCGCTAATCAGCACCCGATTAGTGGGTAATTAGGGCTTGATTACACTGTAATTAGGGCCTGATTACAAAAGGAGGAAACAGCAGTTTCTTTCTGTTGTTATGTATATCGCTGTATTACAGCGATATAGCATATTTTCAAAATTTGGGCGTATTTGCGACCAAAATTCACTTTGGTGATTTCTATCGCAAGGAAACGCAAGTTAAATACAATTTTATTGCAGTTTTTTCGTCTTTTTTACTGCTTCACTTTTATGTATACACCATCGAATGTGGCACCCATGCCGAAGCAGCCGTATGTGTCATAGTCGCTGGTACTCTTCAGCACGACAAACTTCTTGAAGAAGTGGGCACTGAAACTATAGCCGCACTCGTTGACGTTGTCGTAATTGAAATAATCGTGGGTTGATTCGCCAAGCACCGCAGGACGGTTAGGTTCACTCTCGCCTTCGGCTATGTTCTGCGGACAGTTTGACACCTTGAAGTGAAGTTTGTATTTTCCTGCAGCCTTGAACTCCACTGAGCCTCCCATCATGCTCTTGTAGTTCTCGTTCCATATCTTGTAGGCATACTCGCGGCCTATGTTCTGCGGGTCTTCATAGTCAAGGTATTTCGGCACGTCCACAAATTCATTGTCGGCATACATCTTTGTCATGCGCAGTTCCTTGCCTGTGCGCGGATTTATCCACATGCCCTCAACGATGTGTTCTGCAGGCGTATTCTCGTCGGCAATGTCAAACATCATATAACCTGTTACGGTGCCGTCGCTCTGAAACTCACGTAGAAAGTAATGTCCGTCGTCGTCAGCCCTGCCTACGACGAGAATCGGTGCAGGGTGCTTGGCCTTTGGGTAATAAATCTCGCCCACGGCAATCTGGTCGCCGTTGACGCAGAACTTCAGTTTTACCGGCACGCTGCCGCCAAGTGTGCCGGTGAAACTGTATTCACCCAGCACGTCGGCCTTGGCTGCCGTAATTACGAAAAGCAGCAAGACCATAATGTTTAGGATTTTCTTCATGTATTCTGCCTGTTATTTGTTGCAAATTCGCTTTATGCCTGTGTTTTGCTCGTAGAATGAAACTACCAGCCGGTGCCGACTGTCTCTGGCTCATCATCAGTGAAGTTGAAAAAGCCTTGCTTGGCAGGCGCATCAAACTGTCCTTGGCCTTGTCCGTCGGTTTGGCCTTCTCCTATTGTTGAGGCGGCCATGAGCGGGATGCGTGGCAGTATCAGAGCCTTTATCGATGGTGTAATATATTCTTTTGTCATGTCCTTATGTTATTTGAGTGTTTTTTTACCGCGCTGTATCAACAGGCCGTGCTTGTCGCTGGTCTGCTGACCGGCAGCATTGAATGTAACCGCATCTGCTGCTGTAGTATCGTCGGCAGCAGCGGCGTTCACCGCTGTAGCCTCTTCTTCATCTTCGCAGAATTCCAGTTTCAGTTGCTTCGCTCCAGCAGCAGCCGTAGCAGTGATGTAGGCACGAAAGGGCTTCATGCGGTTCATGTAGGTGCAGTCGTAGAACAGGTCGTTGTAAATGAAATACTGCTCTGCTCCGAGGTCGCCGTTCTGTCCGCCTGTCAGCAGTGTGTAGTTGCCGTTGAGCTGCACGCCGTTGCCGGCTTGTGTCAGTGTGGTGCTGTTTTCAACGGTTACGTTGTTGAAGGTGTAGCTGCCGCTTTCACTCACGGAGCCCACCTTGATGAGCACAGGTTCGTTGGCATTGATTGCAGACTGCTTGGAGAAATAGAGTTTGCTGTTTTCTATGCGGTCAACCTTTGCAATCTCCGTTCCATCGCCGAATGTAGTCTTAACCTGCTCGGCGCTGATGCTAAAAGGGACGGTCATTGTTGTCCACTGGTCAGTTGGAAAGGAGCGTGAGAGTGTAACCTCATCGTATTCACCTACGGGAAACTCAGTGTATGAACCATTCTCAGAGAGTTCCAGCTTCTTGTCAATGAAACGGCGCTCATACTCTGTGGCAGCAAGGATAAAGCCACCGAACACCTTGCCTTCGGTGTAGAAACTTGTTGATAAGGGGTCGGCTACTGTTGGTTCTGTGTCCTTGCCCATGAGGTAATACTCTGCAGAACCATCACGGTTGTCGCCACCACCCAGTCCTGCTGACTTCGAGCAATGAACAAGGTGTACGCCACCATTGCCGTCAGCAACCATGAAGTTCTCTATGATGCCCTGATATGCTTTTGTTGCTACTGCTGTATAGTCAGTGTCATACAATCCGAGGCGCATGCCCTTCAGGTATGCTGCTGTGAAAATTGCAGAAGCAGAAGACTCAAGGTAGTTGGCAACAGGGGTTGACGTATATTTTTTACCACTGTAAGACTGTGCTACAAATGAACCATCGTGGTTGAGCAACTGATACCAGCAACCGCTTGTTGCATCCTGCTTTGCAGCGATGCCTTCAGCTAGTTGGTTGAGGTAACTGCGCAGTGTAGCATAGTTTTGTGTCTTTGTCATTCCTGCTATCTGCATTTGCTCAAGTACGTCAACAAGTGCGAGGAAATACCAACCCTCAGCACGTCCCCAGTATTCTGCAGAGTGATATATCTCACTGCCTGGTGTGGAAGATATTCCATACCAAGAAGATGCAGCAGAGCCAGCAGGGTCAGCGGTGAAAGCATGATATAGCAGTTTTACGTCAGGATTCCAAAGATAGTTCCATGAAATGGTAAACTGCTTGGTTATCAAATCCCAGTCAGCTTCTTTGCTGCCTGCGATATAGCCGTCAGTTTCATAATTGTCATATTCGTTCAGCATCTGAGCAAGCAATGCCGGTCCCATATACTGACCGTCGCACCACATCTGATTAGTATAACTGCTTTTGTGGAACCAACCGCCTGCAGCGTCTGGGAGCAGACTCTCCTTGATAGCGTATTTTTCATTAGCAATCTTTATACCCGCAAGAGCCTCTGAGAAACGCGTATTTGCAGTAGAGAGTGAATTAGCATTAGTTATTGTTGGAGCATCGGCAAATTGCTGTGATGTTGCTAATTCTTGTAATTTAAAATAGAGTTTCACAGCGTTAAGATCATCGAAACTCTCACCAGCTATTCCTTCAGAGGTAATCGCACGCTCTGCATAACTCTGCACCGCATAGAACCAAGGCTTTACGTTGACATCATTGTCATTCTTGTAATAATCGACAGCTTCAAGCACTGCCTTGGCCACAAGTCCTGGAACATAGTCTAATGTGGTTTTCTTCATGCTTGGTGCAGTGATTTGTGTGCCATCGTCTCCGAATACTCCAAAGTTTGAGTTGTTTGTGTTTGCTTTGAAATCATTCAGTCGTGAATTGATAACCCACTCAGAGTAACGCTTCGTGGCATCGAAAGTCATGGCTGAGCCGGCAGTAGGGTAGGTGTTTGTAGACTCATATACTGCGTAAAGCGTGATGTTTGCGCTTGGGTTATATGTTGCACCAGCGGTGTATGAAGCCGTTGTTGCGGTGCTGCTTGTTGACCAGCCAAGGAAGTTATAGCCACTGTTAGCTGTAACTGTTGGCAGTGTCACGCCAGCCCCCTCGCTTGCCTCTGTAAGGCTTGAAGTAGAGCAGGTGCCGTTACTGTTAGCATTGAATGTCACAGTGTAGAGAGTCTGCGTTTGTTCGTTGCCGCCGGATCCGCTGTTCTCACCGTATGTAACGTCAATGCCGTAAATATAATATCCACCATTTGTGGAAGCAATATAAATTGTTGTTGCCTCCCCTGTGTAATTGTATGTTATCGTTTCATTGCTTGTTGACGCATTTGATTCGGCCAGTTTGTTCGATGATGCAATACTTTCTTTATATATTGCATGCGCTCTATTAGTGCTCGAATTGCTCGTTGTACCGTATGTTTTTATTGTGCATGGTCCATCTACCTCAAATGAAATAGTTATATAATTATCATGCGGTGCCCCTTTGAAATACACGGCCTTAGTAAAGGAAACACCGTCTATTGTTGCACTTTTGGATTTAATTTCTACTGGATATGAATTCTGGCCATAGCTATATCCATTAAGTGATACTCCGTTTACGGTGGTCACTGTGGTATAAGAAGCCGTAGAACAGTCGTTAAACCGTACAGTCATATTCGTTCCTGCATACGCAAAGACACTCACCATGGCCAAAAGAGTCATGGTAAGCAGTTTCATTTTGTTATGTGTTTTGTTCATAATATAGGGTAAATTAGTATAATTCGTTTTAATTCGTAGTGAAGAGTTAATCAGTGTTAATCGACTCCATCCGTTGTGGTGAAGTTAAACTGTTAATCAGTCTCCATCTTCTGGTGGGTCAAACGGTCCGCCGGTGTCGCTGCCGCCGATGCCGCCGCCATGTTCGTCGTCGTTGTCATCAGCTGCATTATCTACAGTTATAGACCATTGGCTGGGATGGGCGTTCATAACGCCGTCCATCTCCAAATCCTCAAACACCGCCAGCGGTGTTATGTATCTCCTTTTCATCTGTTATCCTTGCTTACTTTATAATAATTTTCTTTCCTTTGCTTATATACATGCCACGAGGCAAATTCTTTACGGTATCGCTCACGCGCTGACCACCAAGATTGTAAACTCCTGCCGGAACAGTGACTTCTATCTGCTCCCGTAATTCGTCAGCCATCTGTGCCACGTCGATGAGTGTAGGCTCATTGCCAGTCTCTTCATCATCCCACGGGTTGTCGAAGAACAGACTGGCAGACTTTGCCGGTGCAGCCTCTTCATTGTCCTTGCGCAGGTAAGAACGGTAGCCCTTGAGGAACGACTTGCCGCGTGACACATAAAGAGTATTGCCTGACAGGAATATGTCGCCTTCCTTCAGTAGGGTGCTGTTTTTCTTCACGTCCTTGTCGTAAGTGACACCATCTACCACGAAAGTCTGTGGATAACAGAATCCACTCACGCCCGTAGAGGTGTAGTCGCCATTGGTAAACTCATATACCTGCTGAGTTGGGTCGATGAGTTTGTTGTGTACCTCGATGTGGTCAACATCCTGTGTAGGCTTTATGAGATAAGGATATCCTGCAAGAATATTCTGAATCTCGTGGTACACCATATATATATTAGCGTGGCCTTCGTCTACAGATACGCGGTCGAGAATTATCAGTTCGGTGTTTTCACCAAACACATCCCTTACTTCTTTCTCTGTCATACCGAACGGCAGACAGATGGTATTCCACTTGCCGTCAGTGAATGAGCGGTCAAGTGTTATCGTCTCATACATTGGCACAGTGTTGTTGCCCTCTGCAGCCTTCAGCGTAGAAGGGTCGTAAGCTACGGTTTCTGACAGCGCAAGCGTGTCGCTTGGCTGTGCTTCCTCGTCAGGTACGAAGTTCACGCCGCTGAAACCTATCTTAGAGAAGTTAGAGAAAATGTAATAAGTCTGTCCTGACACCACGTGGAAGGTGTATTTCACCATGCCACCGTGCAGTGCAAGGTAAGCACCGTTGTCGAGTTTGGTTATCACCTGTGCGCCGTTAACACCGGCCGACCAGTTGTCATGCACGCGCTGCTGTTCTTCTGCTGACATATATTCCTTGAACTCCTTCCAGTTGCCTACGTTCGTTGCGTCGTTGTAGCCGTCGGCAGTCTCGTCGAGTATGCACTTGAACTTCTCACCCTTCTCGCAACCATATTTGTCGCAGAAAGCCTCAAGTGCAGCCGCAGGGTCGGCACTACTGCTACCAGTCGATATTCCGCCTGTCACAGCCGTGCGTGTAACAATATTAACCGGTGTGTAGTCCTCCACTAATTTGCCGTTCTGGTCAACGATGAAGAAAGCGTGCGGACGATATTGGTACGGAGCATGGCCAGGGAATTTAACTGCTTTGCCGTTAACCTGTGATATCCAGTTCCCGTCATTGTCATAGATATCGTTCTTATCGTTGTTCCAAGGACCGTTCTGCTCAATATATACAGACAGCGTACCATTGACCGCAGGTTCCAATGTCACGTATGCACCGCGTACAGGCAGGGTGAACGGATGTGATTCTCCGTTGTCGGGCTGCTTGAACCAGCCGAAACGCTCTACGCCGTATATCACATCGTTGTAATACTGTTTCAGCGAACTATACATGCTCTCGTTGCTGGCATCCTGACCTCCACTTCTGTATTTTGAGAAACCATCAACACCAGAGGATGATGTAGTCATCTTCTTGTTCTTGTCATTACCATACCAGTGGTCTGTTTTTGGTGTCGTGGTGTTTGGATAATTGTATGTATTATTATTCCTGTTCCAACCGCCGAACGTGCCGATGAGGTATAGTTTCTCTGTACCTCCCACATTCTTATATACATGGAATGTGTCGCGCACAGCAGGAGGCGCATCTTTAAATGTCGGGTGTTCTGCAATCTTCCAGTTTACACCCCTCTGTATGGTGATGGAGTATTCTGCCTCCGCATCATCATAGCTTGCGTTGCCAGTGGAACGGGCTTTGATGCGTGCGGTGCCGTTACCGTATGGATGAACAAGGGTAATGACACCTGTGTTTGACACCGTTGCCACGGTATGGTCGTCAGAAGTATATGTGATGTTAAGATTGTCCAACGAGACAGGGTTGCCGCTGTCGTCTTTGGCAGTCAGCGTAATAGTCGGTAATGACGGCGTAGTTTCGTCGGCATTGCATACATACATTGTTGCTTCATCGCCAGCATCGCCATCGCTGTAGGCGAGGGTAAGACCTGCCTTCAATACGTCGATTTCGATGGTGGCTGTACCACTATTATATATGGTGTTTGCTCCTGCGGTTATGCTGAATGTAACACTTGTAGGAGTATTGCCTGTTACCTGCAGACCTGTGAGTGTCAGCTCACCCTTCCGCTGTGTTTCATCATCGCGCACGAATGATGCCGTCACCTTGCTTGCGTCGCCGCTGCTTGTCATGCCGTTGAGTATACATCCCTCTGGCAGTGTAAGGTGTAACTGTTTTGTTTCGCCAACCTTTACCGTAACATCCGACGGGTTCATCTTGGGCACGGTCTTCTCCGTGTAGAACACTATGTCGGCGAGATATACATCCTTGCCGTCGCCAGTTATCTTGATGGTATGCGTACCTGTACCGCCCGTAGCGATGATTGGAGATGTAACGTATTCAGCTGGATCTACACTTATTGCCAATATTTCCACGTCGTCAACATAGACGTGCATCTTTCTCGTGTCCTTGCTGTTGCCGTGGAAAGCATCAACGCTGAAGGCTATTGCACCGTCTGCTGTCACCGTGACGTAGTTACCCTTGTTCTTGATGTTATAGAACGGACCGTCTACACCGTTGCGTGTGCCGGCATTGTTGCCGTCCTTCGATATCGGGTTGCACGTGGTGTATGTCGTTGCATCGATGGTTGGTTTGTTGAGAGGCAGTTTCTGACCATGAGTGGTTACATGATATACTGGATCCTGTACGATATAGAAATAGTCAAGACCACCTTGGCCACCTGCAGGACAATATACAGCCAGTGTTGTAGTTTCAGTTATGGTAAAAGGTGCAGAGGATGCATTGACGTTATTGCCTTTCGCTACATCTGCACTCATAACTTCAACGTCGCCAGCCTTAAATTTATATGTAAAGGTATTGCTGTTGCAATTGATGGCACTCGCGTATATTGTATAAGTTCCGGGCGCGAGTGTTGTTACTGTCCCGTATGCGCTGTTTCGTGCAATGGTGTCATTGGATGCTCTGGTATATACAGTGCTATTGATGTATTTTTGTGAGAGAGCACTGCATTGCTCCGCTTCTGTGTAGAATACCACATTGTTAACGGTACTATTTGTGTAGTTTATGTTTCCTACATATCCGTCGGTATTCGGTGTGACAAAATATGTATAATAGTTCCCAGACATTGATGGCCCGCGTGTGGTCTCATATAGTGTTGTGCCTGATAGTACATATTGTGGAATAGGTATAGATAGTTGCCCAGTTCCTGTGGCGTATGTTCCCGTTTTAATCTCCTTCAACACATTGCCGTTGCCGTCAACAGCATTGACGGCGTAACTATAATTGTCTGACTCAACTTTTAGTTGGAACATGTCGTATATGTTCGTCGGGTTATCATCGGCTCTTACTGTAATATACACAGAGCCTAATCCTCTTGCAGTAACTACGCCGTTCTGGTCAACGGCGGCAATGTCGCTGTTGCCAGTGTACCATGTAATGCCACTGTTTACAGTGTTAGATGGTGACAGAGTTGCTGTCAGCGTGGTGGTAGCACCATACTTAATTGTTGACTCACCAGTGATAGCTATCCCCGTCGGTGCACGGTCATATTGTGCATATAGTGTTATGTCGCTGGTCGGTGTGTAGGGATCACCTGTGCCGCCTACGCGTGTGCCGCCAAGAGGCGCTGTGTACCAACCCATGAATGTGGCACCGTTATTGTCTGTAGCTTCAGGCAGGGTTACTGCTGTGTAAGTGTCCTCTTCTGCTATGCTTGTCAACGACGTCGTGGCACATGTGGCATTGTCACCGGCATTGAATGTTACGGTGCGTTTGTCTGCCAGTTCAAGTCTCAACGTAGGAGCGTGACTGCTTGCCTTTCCATAGAGGGATGCTCCGGCTTGATTGTTTGTCAGATAGAAAACTATATACCCTTGTCTTTCTGCCTGCTGAAGTGCTATAGTCACCATCACAGAGCTGACATTATTCAAATGTTCTGTATTGCCAGACAATTTGGTGTTGGAAAGCATAACGCGCTTGCTTTCATGCAGTGCCGACACCATTCCGCATGTACCGGCACTGAGAGCAGACCAGTTAATGTCGTTGCCTGTAGTCAGGCACCACAGTTCGTTGTCGCGCTCGTTGGTATTACTTCCGTATAATATTGCACTCCATGTAAGTGTTGCCTTGACAATGGTTTTATTTTCAGGAACGTTAAAGGTAAACTTCATCAGCGCCTGTCCGTTCCATCCGTTCTGTCCACCAGGGTTGTTGTAGTATTCTTTCTCTGCGTCAATGCTGTTATGCAGAACATTGTCATTTCGGTAATATGTGGATCCTGTATGCTCCAGCGTGGCATCTACTACAGTGGTGGTCGCACTTACATTCGCCGCCATAATAATGGCTGCGAGGAATGTCAGGGTTTTAGTCAAGATGTCCCATGCCATACGGCTTATTATTGTCTCCTTTGTCATGTTTATCATGTTGTTTTGTTTTAGCCTTTTTATGTCTGTTTTTATACCAATTAATGCACTTTTATCCAATTTTGATGCAAAGTTACGCATTTTTCTTGTTATATACGAAGAAAATAACACAAATATGGTGTAAAATCGATTTATTATTGATTTAAACACCTGTTCATCTGATGTTTTTAATCAAAAAACCACCAATATACATCCGTATTGCGGGTGTATATTGATGGTTTCTTAATCCTTGTCTGAACATTTCTGTTCGCAGTCAGCATCCAAAGGGATTACTGTTCCGTAAGGTATGCGTTGACCACGCTGTTGGCATCAGCCATAGTGATTTGACCGTCCTTGTTGTAGTCGGCAGCCGTAACATTGATGTTGGCTGCTTCACCATTCAGATACTTGTTTACTATGCTGTTGGCATCGGCCATGGTGATGGTACTGTCAGCGTTTACGTCGCCCAACTGCGATTCCTTGGTAAAGGTAATTTTCATGCCGTTGTAAATCTCGTATGAGCCAAGCGTGCCGCCATTCACTTTGAGTTGCAGCTTGCCGTCAGTATGCTTGATGACCGGTTGGGAAGAGATGTTATACGTTTGTGCGTCCGCATCGTTAACCCACACGCTGATAGCCGTTTTCTCTTCAGCGTTGGCACCAGCCAGACAAGCAATGGCAGAAATGAGTGTCAGTATAGTTTTTTTCATCATAGTAGTTATTGTCTATTTAGTAATTAGCATCTGTTAAGTTATGATGCAAAGTTACGTTTTTTTTTTCTATCATCCAAATATTTTGGTAGAAAAAACGACAAACAGGCCGTTTCCTTCTACCAAAATATTGAATAATTGTAAAATCTAAGATTAATTACTACTGTTCTCCAGCAAGATACATGTTCACTATGGCGTTTGCATCAGCCATGGTGATTTGATCATCGTTGTTGACATCAGCCGCCTTGATATTGAAGCCTGAGGCTACTCTCTGACCGTCAGCAAGATAATGGTTTACCACGGCATTCGCATCAGCCATGGTCACGCTGCCGTCATTGTTCACATCGCCAAGCGTTACGGCTGGGGCATCGGGTGTCCAGGTGATAGACTTGAAGTAAGACTTTGGGTCCATCACGAGATAGTATGTCGTTGAAGCACTGAGATTGTTCAATGCTGCACTCTTGTTGTCGCCGTCAATGGTGGCTATGGCAGCAGCACCTTCAGCGGTAGATGCGACCACCTTTACCTCTTCAGAATTGTCACCATATACTATTGAAAGAGTACCCGAACCAGAAATCTTCGGCATGATGAAGTAACGGTTGTTGAGGACTTTGCTTGTATACTTTGTAGTGCCTCCCATCTTCATCTGCTTGTTGTTCTCTATCTTGCAGTTGCCTCCTGCCACGTATGTGAGCTCGGTATTAGTACCATCGGTACTTACGAATACGTTTGTGGCATTTGCGGAGAACGAACCACTCTTGGTGTATGAAACATTGGTGAGGTTCCATGTAACAGGGTCGAGTGACGGCACTGGTATCACGGTTACGTTCACCTTTACGGAGTCTGCCTTGTATTCCTCGTTGCCTGCGGCATATACGGTAACGACTGCCTCGCCTCCGCCGATTGCCTTGATGGTGCCGTCAGTCACGGTGGCAACTTTCGTGTTGCTTGACACGTAGGTCACAGCACCCTGCGCATTGCTTACAGAGAGTTTAACCGTTGTTGCCTTCTCCATTTCTATCTCTACCTCTGTAGGGTCAACGGTCATAGTGTTTGCCTCGCGTGAATCGGTAACGGTGACTGTTACGTTCACCACGCCAGCCTTCACGTTGTTATCGCCCTGGTCGGTTATGGCGATGGTAGCCTCGCCTTCAGCGATGGCAGTCACGTTGCCTTCAGCGTCAACGGTGGCAATCTCCGGGTCAACGCTGCTGAATGTTACTGCTCCGACGGCACCAGTCACCGTAATCTTCTGTATGTTGCCACGCTCAATGGTCATGGTCTCGTTGGCTGCAAGTGATGAAGCCGGACGGTTGTCGGGCACTGTTACTGTGACGGCAGCAGTGCCAGGACGGCGTGTGTCACTGCCTGGGTCGCTGATGGTAATCTTTGCAGTGCCATAGCCAACGGCTGTGATAATGCCGTTTTCGTCAACGGTTGCTATGCTTGGCGCACTTGACGTGTAGGTAAGTGCATTAGAGCATGTTGCGGTGATGGCTGATGTAGCGCCGTAGGCAACGGTTACATCAGCGTCAGATGTCAGGGCGAGGTCAGAGTCGTCACGTGTGTCGGTCACTGTAACCTTGAACTTCAGTGTGCCGCCGTTGGTGACGTCGTCGCTCTTCTGTGTCATCGTGATGGTGGTGTTGCCCTCTGCCAGTGCAGTAATCTTGCCATTCTCGTCGATGGTGGCAATCTTCGTGCTGCTTGACTTGTAGGTTATGGCACCAGTGCAAGAGGTGGTGTAGTCAGTTCCCTTAGTCAGGGTGTATGACTGGCCGTTCTTTATCTGTATTGTCTCGGTGGTCAGTGCAGTAAGGTCGCTTTCTGCCAGTGGTGAATACAGTTTCACACCCTGAACGTCTCGCGTGCTTGAGTTGGTATTGGTGATGCGCACATACTTGATGGTTGCATCTGTGCCTGTGTAAACAGCGTTGGGGTGACTGCCCGACTTACCCGTTATGCTGCTGCCGACGTTTGTGAACTTGGAACCGTCGGTGCTGGTAGCTAACTGCCATGCCTGGTCGCCTGTACCTGATACATAGAAGGCTGCCGTTGATATGCCTGCCTCGCAGTGGAGCGTGATGCTCTCACCGTTGGCAAGGCGGATGGAACCTACATAATCTGAGCATGAGGTATTGTCGCTCTTTACTATCACCTGTTCAGGCTTATATGAAGCGTTGGAACTAAGTATGATGTCCTTGTTTGCCACGTATGCCTTGTACTGGGCGTCGTTGTCAGAGTTGAACCAGAACCATGCATCGTCCACGCCAATCACCTGCTTGCCTGTTGCCACAGCCGTACCGCTGCCGCCAGCCCATGATGGGGTATAACTGTCGTTGGCCTCCTGGTCTATACCCTTGCCGTCGCCAGCGTCAACCGTCGCCGTTGCCGGTGTACGGTCGCTGATGGCGGTGCCGTCGCCGAATGACTGCACGGTACCCTCGTAGCTTACCACTGCGGTCTTGAGGTCAGAGATGACACCGTAGTTCTCGTCCTGCATAGAGTTGTTGAATGTCCACTTGAAGTCGCCGCCGTCAATACGTCCGGCACCCAGTCCCTCACGACTGACAAACTCACCGCGAACAATGGCAGGGATGTCCTCCGGATCATCCATGTTGTTTTCTGTGTATGTGGTGCGTGCGGCAAGATCGGCTGCGTTATTGTAGCCTGTGCCACCAGTGAGGCACTTTACAGTCACCTCGTCGTTGCGGTTGTCAACCTCCACAGCATCCCACTTGCCGTCGGTCTGACTGCCATCATAAAGCTGCAGTTTGCGTGGGTTGATGATGATGTTGTTAAAAAGTTTGTTCACACCGCCGTTCTCACCAGAGAATGTGCCGTCGCCCTCTGCATCTGTTCCCTGCTTTGAGATGAGCACCGGGTATTTACAGTTACGGAAATAGTTGCTCTCCACAAACGACGAACCACCCATAGTAACGCCTACGCCATACTTCGAGTTACCGTCGAAGTAGTTGTTATACACATGATAGAACGCCGTGCGTATGCGCGGATGGCGTGAGTCTGAGTGGTCAAACCAGTTGTGGTGGTATGTCATCCAGCAGTTGGTGGTCTCGCTCTTCATTCCTCCGAGCGAGCATTTGCCAGAGTCATAGAAATGGTTATATGATATAGTGTTGTGGCTCGACTTGCCTTTTATGTCCACCGTACCGTCACCCTTTGCCTGGTCAGAATCGCCGCCAGTGCCGCCATAGAAGAAGTCCATGTTGTGAACCCACACGTTGTGGTTGTCGGTGTCGAGCGACAGAGCATCGTCAAGACACAGCATTATGCCGAAGTTGCGAAACTCCACCGACTTGGCGTTTCTGACGAGGAATCCGAAGCCATGCACTGCTGCATCACAGCCAATGCCCTCGATGGTGATGTTCATATCCGTAGAACCGCTCTTGCCCTTCACCTGAAGTCCTTCCTCCGATGAACCGAAACTGTCCATATCGTCGTGCTTTATCACACCGACGATGCGCACGCAGAGCGGGCGTGTCTCCTTGCCTTTCTCGTATGCAGCGATGATAGACTGCAGACCTGTATATTCCATGTCCTTGTCGCCCATGACATAGCACTTCACAGTCTTCGCCGTCTTTGCAGTGACGTATATCACGCGTGCATTGTCTTTCAGCGTACCATCATTCTTATATGCACCGATGCCGCCGGTCATGCCTACGTGAGCAAAACCAGAACGGTCGTGCGGAGCGGCATAGAAAACATCTGATTCAGCCTCCGAACCAGTGCTCGATACTACTTTAAACTGATACTGGCCGGCCTTCAGTCCCACCATGTCAGCACGGCCGTAGTCATTATACAGTCGCACCAATTCCTTGTCCATCTTAACATAGGTGCCGCCGGCAGGGCGATAGTAAACTGTGTACGTGGCACCAGCCTCGCGGTTCCATGTCACGTAGCCGCTTTCAAACCATCCCTTGGTGTCCTGGATGGTTACAGCGTTTGTCGTCAAACTGCCGTACAGCAACATGGCGAGCAATAACGCAATACTGTGAATTGTTGTTCTCATGATAGTTTTTGTGTGTAATATTAGTTAGTTTGCTATTTAGTTTTTCTATGGTAAGTGTATGTATTACAAAATGCAAAGTTACTTCTTTTTTTTATAAAAGAGAAATTTCTTTCATTTTTTATTTTATATTATTGTGGTCGGTACATACGAATTGTGTATGTTGCATAACCCATCATGTATAGCATAACCCATGATAAGGGCAGAATGTGCAGCGCGAAACATCGTCAGTAGGCACGAACGGCACATCATCGTCACATATTTCCTCAAGCAACTTGCGCACGCCATCATAAAACTCATCTATATATTGTGCGGCATCAAGTATTGGGTATCCTTTTCCCTTGTGCGGTTCATAGCCTATCAACAAGCGTGGCGAATAGTCTTCGCTCGTCGTTTTCTGAATATAGAGCACAGCCGGGGAAATGGGACGTTGTTCGCCCTTGCTTATCATTATGCCCGAATATAGCAGTGCCTGTAAATAGTAATCAGAGTGTTTGCCTATCTGGCTTGGGTCAAATATGTCGGCTATGCTGCCTATGGCAATCCCGTTTAGTGGTGGCGTACCTGTCTTGTAGTCAATGACACGCACCTGCTCATTGCCAAACTCGTCTGTCACGCAGTCGAGGCGGTCTATCGTACCGCCTATATTCACAGCACGGCAGCCGTCCGCTGTGTTGATTTCTATCGTCGAACGTACTTTTTTCTCTACTCCAAGAACGGTAATGGGCGCATGACGGATGTCATGACGCAGCAACATGACGAGGAAGCGCAGCACCATTTCGCGGTTCACCACCTGCAGACCACCGAGCTTCGGTGTCTTGCGCATGTCGTCGGTAATCCGGAACAGTTCCGTGCGTATTGCACTGTCAACATATCTCTGTAATGTCACGTGTCCACGTTCATTCAACAGACCCTCAAGGTATTCAGCCGTCACAGGACGGTTCAGATGCTCCTTGTAAAGCAATTCTGCCGCACGATGGAATATGTTGCCAAACATGCGGTTGTCCATTTCCTCTTCATCGCTCTCGTCATTTTCGCGGATATCTTTGACGTAAGCATAGTAGAACGATAGCTGGCAACGCAGATAACGCCCCATAGCCGAAGGAGAAAAGAATTCACCGTCAAGCAGTTTTCTTACCATGTCGCTTGTCTTCTGCACTGGTTTTGGGTGCGACATGCCGGCAGTCTGACCGCCAGACAGAGCATAACGCTCAATATGCAGTCCCGACTCGGCAAGCAACTGCAGCATGAAGCGCGACATCTCACCCGTACGGCCATCCTCCGTAGAATTGTTATACAGCATGGTGGCATCCTCGCAGCGCGACAGCAATCGATGGAAGTAATACGAATATATGCCGACCTTGTTCTCTACGGTAGTGAGGTTGTAGGCACGGCGGACACTGTGCGGAATGAAAGAACTGTCGCTGACTTTTGCTGGCAGGTTGCCCTCGTTGCACGATAAAATAAGCAGGTGGTCAAAATCAAGGTTTCGTGTTTCCAGCACGCCCATTATCTGTATGCCCTCGATGGGTTCGCCATGGAACGGGATGGATGTGCTCTGTATTATCTGTGTAAGCAGGCGCGAATAGAGATGGCTGTCGATGGGGTGGGGGGCTACGGACTGCAGCCTGTTCAGTATGGTGTACATACGAAATAGTCCCTCGTTATGGAAGTCGTTGTTTTCCTCACGAATGTTCTGTGCCACTGTTCTTACTGCCCACATTAGGTGCTGGTTCATGTCGTCGGCAGGAGTGAAGAGCCTCCTTAAATTGTCGTCAAGAGCCAGGTCTTCGATTGACGGGTAATAGATTACCTCTGTATTCAGTCGCTCATGCAGTTCGCCCGCCTTGTCGCTTACGTATTTTGCATACGGATGTCTCAGCAGTGCATTAACGCTGTGCAGGGTGTGCGACTTGCGTGCATGCATGCTCATCAGTATCCTGACAAACGATGCAACGGGTGACTGAGCCAAAGGGTATCCTGTCGTTATGTTCACATGCTTCACCTCTGGTGGCAGACAGTGCAGCACAGTTTCGAGCAGTTGTTCGTCAGCCAGCACTATGGCTGTTCGGCGTCCGGCGGATATGCGTTCCGGAGTAAGCCAGCGTGCAATGTAGCGTGCCTGCAAGTCGTCGGTGGCCGATGACACGATGCTCAGCTTCTTGTCTTTCAGGAAACGATGGTATACGGGAGAATCATAGTCCAGTTCATTGGGGAAGTTGCGCAAATGCTCATTGATATACTTGCCAGCCTCATGATGTTTCTGTGCCTTAACATAGTAATCGTCGAAATCCCAGTAGAACTTGGCACAGCCTTCCTTTGCAAGCTGCGAGAACAGTCTTCTCTCTACTTCGTTAAGCAGGTTGAAGCCTACGAATACGTAAGGCTGAGGCTCTATCTGCGTCACGCTGCGGTAGAGCATTCCCTCATAGGCCATGCCCTGTGACCGCAGTCGCTCGTTATAGATTGTGTAGATGTCATAGAATTTGTTCCACAGCCTCACGAAGCGCTGCTTCAACTGACTTTCGTGGTCGTCGGTGAAAGTACTGAAAAACTGTTGCAACACCTTGCGCTGCTCCTCTGTCAGGTAGTCCACAGTGTCCAATGCGTGCAGGTCGCCAATGAGCGAGAATACCTGACGTGCGTCTGCCAAGTGCTTGTCCACGTCGTCGAAGTCTGCAAGCATCAGTTCGCCCCAGTTGTAAAACTCGTCAAGCGTCTCGTTGAAGCCGGTCACTTCCCTATATACCTTATATAACTCAAACACGAGCCATATATGGTCGGCTTTCTTCAACTCGGCGGCCGAGGCGAATATGTCGTCAAGGCTGACGTAGCGTGGACACCACACAGGCTTGTCGCTGAGTTCAATCAAGGCCTGATTGAAAAAAAGCGAGGCGCGCTTGTTAGGGAACACCACTGTTACATCGGCCAACTGTCCGTTGGTCTTCCGCAACAGATCTTCCGCAACAGTTTTCAGGAATGTATTCATAGCATCATTGGAAATAATCTCATAGGGTCAGTCGCTTGGCATCAAACACAGGGCCTTCTGTGCAGACACATACGTTGCCCTTGTCGTTTGTCTTCTCCACGCAGCACAGACAGGCACCCAGTCCGCAGGCCATCTTGTTCTCAAGGCTCAGTTCACATTCGGTGTCAAGCGAAGCCGACAGCCTAGCCACAGCCTTCATCATAGGCATCGGGCCGCAGGTGGATACGAGTGAGAATTTCTGCTTCTGCCATATAGTGTGGTCGGTTACGAAACCGCGTTCACCCTCGCTGCCGTCCTCGGTGGTGACATACACCTCGCCGTACATCTTGAATTTGTCGAGTAGCAAGAGGTCGTGCTTCGTCCTGGCTCCAAGCAGGAATGTAGGCTTCCCGCCCATTTCGCTGATTGTCCTGCCAAGGTAAAGTAGTGGAGCTACACCCACGCCGCCGCCTACCAGCAATCTTGACTGGACGGATGTGACATTGAATCCGTTGCCTAACGGATACATCACATTCAGTTTGCTGCCGGCTGTTAGTTGTGCAAGGTGGCGTGTGCCGTCGCCCACCACGGCCACAAGCAGATGTAGTTCGTTGTTCACGCGGTCTACGTCGTTAATTGATATCGGGCGGCGCAGGAATGTGTTGGGCGAGTCGTCCACCCTCACCTCTACAAACTGACCAGGCTGCATTTTCGGCAGCGGATCCTCCTGCGTAAGTCGCAGCAAAACGTATTTCTCGTTTATTCTTTCCACGGCCTTCACCGTGAGATCTGAACAGTATTTCATCGTTGGAATTATGAATTGTGATTTATAAATTTAGATGGCGGTATAATATGATGTGATGCACCGGCTTATACGTTTTTCAGTATGGCAGTTACCAGTTGCCACACTTTATCCACGGTTGGTATCAGCAACCGTTCGTCGGGTGAATGCACACCGCGCATCGTCGGACCTATCGACAGCATGTCGAGTGATGGATAGCGTTCTGCAAACAGTCCACATTCCAGTCCGGCATGTATACCCACAACGCGTGGTTCTGCATTAAACAGTTTGTGGTAGCACTCCACCGCCACGTCGCGCAGACGGCTGTCGGCGCGCATCTTCCAAGCCGGGTAGCCGTCGCTCAGCACGATGTCGTCAGCACCAGCCAACTCAAATGCGGCACGCACGGTGTTGAGAATGTTTTCCAAGTTGCTCATAACGCTTGAGCGCTGGCTGCACACTATGCTGCATGCCGTGCCGCCGGTGACCACTGATGCCGTGTTGCTTGAGGTCTCGGTAATGTCGCCGAGGATGTCATCCTGCACCACTGAGTACACTCCGTTATGCACGGCCTGCAGTGCGCGCACGATGTTTCCGCCTGTCTGGATTGGCAACACCGGTTCTGCCTCTGTGCTCTCCATGTGCCATACGATATTTGGCTCTGTCACATGAAATTCGTCTTCCACTTCTGCGCAGAACACATTCCACATCACTCGCACGTTCTCCTTCTCGCCAAACGGTACGGCAAACGTTATGCTGCCTTCACGTGGTATGGCGTTATGAAGCTTTCCACCGTTAAACTGTGCCACTCTCAGCGGCATCTTTTGCTGTACGAGATACAGGAATCGTGCTAACAGTTTTATGGCATTCGCACGTTTTTTGTTTATGTCGTCGCCTGAATGTCCGCCGGTCAGCCCCTTGACTGATGCTGTCATGAAGAAAAAACCTTCGGGGCACTCCTCCTTATTATATTTAAAGGTGGCTGTCAGTGTGCGTCCTCCTGCACATGACACATAGAACAGTCCTTCGTCTTCCGAGTCAAGGTTTATGAGCATGTCTCCCTTTAGCATGTCTGCCTTCAGACTGTTCGCTCCTGTCAGTCCTGTCTCTTCGTCTCTGGTAAACAGACACTCCAGCGGCCCATGTTCTATATTGTCGGAGTCAAGCAGTGCCAGTTCCATTGCACAGCCTATGCCGTCGTCAGCACCCAGCGTAGTACCTTCCGCACGCATCCACTCTCCGTCTACGTGTGTTTTAATCCCGTCGCGCATGAAGTCGATGTCATAGCCGGCCAACTTGTCGCACACCATGTCCATGTGGCTCTGCAGCACTACTGCAGGTCTGTTTTCCATGCCCGCCGTTGCTGCCTTGCGTATCAGCACG
This sequence comes from Prevotella sp., assembly GCA_017413085.1. Lineage (GTDB taxonomy): Bacteria > Bacteroidota > Bacteroidia > Bacteroidales > Bacteroidaceae > Prevotella. The sequence goes on along the minus strand of JAFPVC010000005.1, from coordinate 81,351 downwards.
TTGCCTGCATCGTCTGTGATGGTCTCCAGTCCGTGGCTTCTGCCAAACTCCACAAGGTAGGCAATCATCTGCTCCTCGTGTTTCGACGGACGCGGTATCTTGTTGATTACAGAAAAGTAATGAAACACCTTCGCCGGCTTTAACTCTATGTCTGCCATATATGTTTTTATTTTAATTTTTAACTTTTAATCTTTTTTATAACACTTTATTCGGAAAATCTTATTACCTTTGCAAAATTAATAAAAAAAACAGAAACGACAAAGAAAATGACAAACAAAAATCTTTTTGGTGCAGTGGCTGTAGCAGCAGTTGCACTTGCGGTGTTCAGTTCGTGTGACAAGTCGCCTAAGGCCGACGACAAGCAGGAGGCCAAGGCCAGTGCCCCTACTGAGCTTAAACTGGCTTATGTTGAGGTTGACTCACTGATGACGCAGTATGATTTTTGCAAGGAGAACTCCATCGAGCTTGAGAAGAAGGGCAAGCGCATTCAGGCCACTCTGCAGCAGAAGGGGCAGGATTTGCAGCGCAACGCTGCCAACTTCCAGCAGAAGTTGCAGCAGAATGCTTACACGCGCGAGCAGGCTGAGCAGATACAGGCAGGACTGCAGAAGCAGAATGCCGATCTTGAGGCTCTGCAGCAGAGGCTCGGTGCAGAATTTCAGGAGGAGACTAACAAGTTCAATGCTGCACTGCGCGACTCCCTGCAGCACTTCCTTGCCGTATACAACAAGGACAAGAAATACACTATGATACTCTCTAAGTCGGGTGACAACATCCTGCTTGCCGACAAGAGCATCGACATCACTGCCGAGGTAATCGCCGGACTCAACAAGGCTTACAAGAAGACTGCCAAGAAGGCTGACGCCGACGATAAGGCTAAGAAATAAAGTTAATAATGCAGGTACACTGGGGCTTCATAGGCTGTGGTGAGGTGACCGAGGTAAAGAGCGGTCCTGCATTCAGCGTAATCGAGGGGTCCGACGTTGTGGCTGTGATGAGTCGCAATGCCGACAAGGCACGCTCATACGCTGAGCGTCATGGTATAAGGCGCTGGTATGCTGATGCACAGGCTCTTATCGACGATCCCGAGGTCAATGCTGTCTATATAGCCACACCGCCCTCAAGCCATGCCACGTATGCCATCATGGCCATGCATGCCGGCAAACCCGTATATGTTGAAAAGCCGCTTGCTGCCTCCTACTACGACTGCGCACGCATAAACCGCGTGTCGCATGAGACTGGTGTGCCGTGCTTCGTAGCCTACTACCGCCGATACCTGCCTTACTTTGAGCGTGTGGGTGAGATTTTGCGCGGCGGCCACATCGGCAAGGCACTTAACGTGCAGATTCGCTTTTCATGCCCGCCGCGTCAGGTAGACTATAATGCTCCCGAACAGCGTCCGTGGCGCATACAGCCCGACATTGCCGGCGGCGGCTACTTCTATGACTTGGCTCCGCACCAGATTGACCTGCTGCAACAGTATTTCGGAATTATCGTGCATGCCGAAGGCTTCTCTGCCAACCGTGGCGGACTGTATCAGGCGGAAGACACCGTCAGTGCAAGTTTTGTCTTCGACAGCGGTTTGCCAGGCAGCGGTTCATGGTGTTTCGCTGGTCATGAGTCGGGCCGTGAAGACCGCATAGAGATTATAGGCACGGAAGGCATACTGTGTTTCTCGGTGTTTGACTATGACCCGATACGTCTGCACAAGTCTGACGGCATATGTGAAATAAAAGTGGAGAACCCGCCATACGTCCAGCTGCCGCTCATACGCTCTGTGGTAGAGACATTGCAGGGGCATGGCGACTGTCAGGCAACGGCACTGAGTGCCACGCCCACAAACTGGGTGCTTGACCGCATCTTGGGGAAATTCTGAATGAAAAGGTCGTTTACAACGTATATATTATATATGGTGACGATGCTTGCCGTGAATGCTCAGACTGACACGGCAGGTGTCGTCTCTGTGTATGCGGATACTACGACTATTAAGCCCCAGGAGAAACAGAGCTGGTTCAAACGGGCTTACAAATTCCTCGACGGGGTGTTTTCACCACCGCGCGACACTAACTATGTTGATACGCAAGATCGCTATAACTGGTGTGCCGAGGTGCAGTTGTCAAGCCGCTTTGAGCAGTTCCAGCTTGATGCCGGCGAGGACTTTAACCTGCGTGTGACACCTAAATGGCGCACGCGCATAGGTCCGTTCTTCGGGTGGCGTTTCGCCTTTCTCGGCTACAATATCGACCTCAAGTCGGTATTCATGAATGATGATGACACAGACCTTAGCGCATCGGTCTACTCGGCTGCCTTCGGCCTTGACTTGTTCTACCGTCGCGTGGGCGGAAACTACAACATACACAACTTCACCATGAAGGGGAAAGACTACTCTACACTGCTGCATGGTGAACCGTTCGACGGCATTAAGGTTGGCATGACGCGCGTCAGCTTCTACTATGTCACCAACTACAAGCACTTCTCCCACCAGGCGGCCTACAGTCAGGCCAACCGACAGTTGCGCTCCGCTGGTTCGCTTATACTTGGCGCATCGTATGCTCACAACCGCATGAGCATCAACTGGAGCAAGTTTGCCAGTCTGCTGAACGACATTAACGACACCGACTACGATACCAACAAACTGTATGGCAAGCAGAAAAACGACGAGTTCTCACTGACTGGAGGCTACGGCTACAACTGGGTGTTTGCACGCAACTGGCTGTTGGGGGCTGAACTGTCAGGTTCCATAGGCTACCTGCTTCAGCATACCGCCACCGCAACAAAAAACGATAGTGATGATGAGAGCGAGAGCAACATACTGAAGACGATTACCGACTTCGGCAAGAAGAACATTGCCTTCAACGGCACGCTGCGCACCGTGCTGCTCTACAACAACGGCCCGTGGTTCTTCGGCACGCAGGGCTATATTTTCTATTATCAGTATGGCAACGGTCTGGTTATGACCCGCAACATGCTCGGCTCCCTGTATTTCTATGTGGGATTCAACTTTTAAGAATTGAAGAATTGAAAGATTGAAAAATTGAAGAGTTAAAGAATTAAAGAATTGAAAGATTGAAAAATTGAAGAGTTAAAGAATTGAAGGATTGAAGGGTTGAAAAATTGAAGAATTGAAATGTGAACTATGATTTTAAAGTCTCTCTCCATACTCAACTACAAGAACATTGCTGAGGCGGAACTGCAGTTCTCGCCCGGCATAAACTGTTTCATAGGCGACAACGGCGAGGGCAAGACGAATCTGCTTGATGCCATATATTTCCTTAGTTTCACACATTCCATGTTCTCCAACATCGACTCGCAGATGATGCGTCACGATGCAGACTTCTTCATGCTCAAGGGTGCATACACCCACGACGACGGCGAGACTGAGGAGAATATCTATGCCGGCATGAAACGGGGAGTGAAAAAGCAGTTTAAGCGCAACGGCAAGGCCTACCGCCGCATGGCCGAACACATAGGCATGGTGCCGCTTATAATATCATCGCCCGACGACGTGCTGCTCGCACGCGGCGGCAGCGAGGAGCGCCGGCATTTGCTCGACGTGGTGATATCGCAGTACGACAATGCCTATATTGACCATCTTGTGGGTTACAACAAGGCTTTGCAGCAACGCAATGCCCTGCTAAAGATGGAGCAGGAGCCAGACCCTATGCTCCTGTCGCTGTGGGAGGAGGAAATGGCACGCACTGCCGAGGAGGTATACCGGCGGCGCAGCAACTTTGTAGAGCAGTTCGTTCCCGTTTTCAACAGTGTATATAAATCTATAAGCGGTGAGAAAGAACAAGTGTCACTGCGGTATGTCTCCCACTGTCAGCGCGGGCCGTTGCTGGAACAGTTGCAGGGCGGCAGGGTGCGTGAGCGTGCCGTGGGATATACGCTGCACGGCATACACCGCGACGACCTCGAGATGCTTATCGGTGGATGGCCGATGAAACGCGAAGGCAGTCAGGGACAGACAAAGACTTACGTGATTTCTTTGAAACTTGCACAGTTTGACTTCCTGCGCAAGACTATCAGCCAGACAACTCCGTTGCTTCTGCTCGACGATATATTCGACAAGCTGGATGCTGGCCGTGTGGAGAAGATAGTCGACATGGTGGGCGGCGACGGCTTCGGGCAAATTTTCATTACCGACACAAACCGCGACCACCTCGACAGCATCCTGTCGGCATCACAGGTCGACTACAGGATTTTCCGCGTAAAGGGCGGCGAGTTTTTCAATACATAATTTATTTAGGCTTCATGTTCAAGCGACATCCGAGTGAAATATCTGAACTCCTGCGTTCCTTCCTCCGCGCTAACGGACTGGAGACACCTTGGCTTCAGCATCGTCTGCTGGAGCAGTGGGATGTCGTGGCCGGCGAGACGGTGAGCCGGTATACCGAGGAGAAGCAGATACGCAACCAGACCTTGTGGGTGAAGATTTCCAGTCCTGCCATGCGTTCCGAACTGCAGATGCGTCGCACTGCCCTGACGCAGCAACTTAATGACAGCGTAGGGGCGCAGATTATCACCGATATCCGTGTTTATTGATTCTCCCCCATGCACCCTTAAAGGCTGACGCTCTCAATGCGCAGTTGCATGGTGCCAGCTGGCACGCGCACTGTCACCACGTCGCCGGCTTTCCTGCCCTGCAGTGCCTGTGCTATTGGCGATTTGATAGAAATCTTTCCCTCGCTCATGTTTGCCTCGTGCGGGCTTACTATGGTGTATGTAGTGCGCATACCGCGTGTCACGTTGGTCAGTTCCACTTTGCTGAGCAGTCCCACCTTGTCGTCTGCGAGGCGCGTGGTATCTACCACCCTTGCAAACTGCAGCACGCGCTGCTTATAGCGTATGCGACTGAGCAGGCGTGCCTGTTCACGCTTTGCGGCGTGATACTCAAAGTTCTCACTTAGGTCGCCTTTGTCGCGTGCCTCGGAAATGGCATCGCGCACGCGCGGCAGTTCCACAGTTTCCAACTGGCGTAATTCTTCTACGAGCTTGTCATAGCCCTCTTGTGACATGTATTCCATTAGTCTTTTATTATTTCCTTATCAAAAAGCAGTCCTTTATCTCCCCCGATCTGCTTCAATTTTTCAACTCTTCAACCCTTCAACTCTTCAACTCTTCAATCCTTCAATTTTTCAACTTTTCAACTCTTCAACCCTTCAATTCTTCAATTCTTCAATTTTTTTCGCTGCAAAGGTATGAAATAATTCTGAAACACCCAAATCATTTCCCAAATATTTCTTTTGTTTGGCAAGTGTTTTGTGTTTGTTTCATTCAATTTGTAAAAATGTAAAATCGGCAGTGCATGCTTCAAATATGCACTGCCGATTGTTTTTAAATGAGAAAGATATGAGAACTGATATCTCAGGTGGTCAGAATTGTAGTAATACAAAGAGAAATTATCTGTCAGTGTGGTTTCGTTTGTCTTTGCCTGCGCATATCCGCCATCAAAGAAATACTTGTCCATACGTCCGTTCTTCACGGTGAGCTTACCGCCAAGATAGTAGTCCGTAGAGTCTGTGTACAGTAACTCCGAAGCAGTCAGTTCATGCGCTGTATCCATAGCCACGGTGATATTCGGCGCAGCAGTCTGGTGGACGGTGCGCAGTTTCTCGCCAGTGGCGGAGTACACATACTTCGTCACGTTTCCGTTAGTAAACTGTATTCTGTTCGGGGTATTCATATACACATTAGTATAAAGTCATGTTTATTCAAGTGTAACACGAAGGATTTTTCCTGATGGAACGAGATAGAATTTAACGCCAGTTGTGTCATTGTTGAAATGTATCTTTGGTACAGGAAAATCTGTGGAACAGATATCTGTGGAGTCCAAAACGTATTTTGTATGAATTGTAGAAATTATTTTATATGTATCCACGTTCTTTTTTTGCTCATCTTCCACTGTTAAGAAATTTTCTATAAAAAAAGATAAGGTAATTATTCCTCCTGGTGGGATCATATTTGTACTTTTTCTTTTCTTTACATCAATGACTAATGGTTGCTTTTTTCCATATTCATTGAAATTTACTTCAATATGAGATTTACTGTGTTCAAACTCTGACTGCAAGGGAAAAAAGAGAGTGTCATTATATTCATTCTTAATTTCATATTTAAAAAGAATCTTTCTTTGACTTATGTCTTTTTTCTTTCTGTTTTCAAGTCTGTCCAACGAATCTGAATAAAATCTATAGTCTTCTATACTAATTAATCTGGCCTCAAGTGTATAGATCTTAAACTCCCAATATGTCCAGATACAATAAGCTATTAACAAAACAAGAAGTACTAAAGATATAATTATTATATTTTTCTTCTTTTTATTCATCGTTTTAAATAATATTAAATGCTATTTACTACACATCTATAAGCATCCTGTTCTATCATTCATTGAAGTAAAACGGACTTTTATTCCTGTTGTATCATTATTGAACCTGATGTTTGGCACAGGCAGATTATTTTGCCGAATATCTACAGAATCAAGTTTATATTCCATTTGAAATCTAGGAAGCAAATCGTATATGTTAGTATTATTTTTTCTTTCTTCTTCCACTGTGAATATTTTACATACAGTAAATGATATATCTATAACTTCATGTGGCGCGATTTTATATGAGTTGTTTTTCCAAACAAAAGATAATTGTGGAATAGTATTGTTCATATCTTTTATCTTTACAGAAATATGAGATTTACTTGACATTTCAGTATTTGAAGCCAAAGGAAAATATAATGTATCTTCGCTATCATTTCCTATTTCGTATCGAAAATAGATTTCCCTGTGGCTGTTGTCTTCATTCCTGCGATTTTCAACACTATCTAATGAATCAGCCCACATTTTGTTATCCTTAACCACTAGTAATCGAGCTTCCAAAATTGGCGTTTTTCTACCTTTATTATAGAAAAAACAATATACGGCAATTACAGAAAAAATTGTAATTGACATCAGTGTAACATATTTTGTTTTTTTCGTCATCATCTTTTTTTGTAGTAATCTATCATGTACTCTACATGTTTCTTGTATAAATCAGAAGTTCTATCCCATGTTGAATGATGTTCTTTTAGGCTTTGATACAAATTGTAACCATCGTCCATGTTTTCTTGATAGTGTCTTATGAATTCATGTACACCCAACATGTTTCTTACATCAGAAACCGTATTGTAATAATTTTTACTTTTTGAAGTTATGTATGCAGTGATGTGAGCATCAGAGTGATCTGGTGATGTCGTTGCAAAACGATTATGCTCAAAATCAATTTCGTTGTTTGCGTCATTGAAAAAATCGTCATCCTGGGGGTCATCTGCTATCTTTGACACAGATATTTTCTCATTATGTAGTTTACTTGTATCCACATCGGGCATTCTATCAAGAATGCTTGTAAAGATATTAGAATATGCCTTTGCAGATAAATCAGCATCTGCTAATGCAACCCTTGTGTCAATTCCAACGACACAACGACCATCTTCTAACCTATTGAAATCATCGGTAACGTAAATATAATCCGTTTCTTCCTTATTTGTTCCAAGGTAATTGCCATAGAAGTCAAAATAATCATCCTCTCCGTTAGGGTCTGTCAACATAACAGGATTGTTATGGCAATACGCATACGGACTTACAGAGTAGTATTTCTCACACAATGGATCCATTCTGTCCCAACGGCCGAATAATGAGCAGTATTGACGTGCACCGTAGTCGGAAGTGTTGAGTCCATGCGTACTGTCAAACTCCTTGCCGTTGTACTTCCTGTCCTGTTGGTCGGGATTATGCGTAGCAAAATCCTCCGCACTGTATGGCGTGCCGAAAGGGTAGTAGTTAGTAATCTGTACTACGTCGCCTTTTTCGTCTATCACCTCGCGCACGTTACCGAGGTGGTCGGAGTTATAGTGGAAGAATGCAAAATTATCTGAATTATTTGCTTCATCAACTGTAGCCTGCGCATAGCCACCATCAAAGAAATACTTGTCCATACGTCCGTTCTTCACTGTCAACTTGCCACCACAGTAATAGTCTGTAGAGTCTGTGTACAGTAACTCCGAAGCAGTCAGTTCATGCGCTGTACCCATTGCCACGGTGATGTTTGGCGCAGCAGTCTGGTGGACGGTGCGCAGTTTCTCGCCTGTGGCGGAGTAAACATATTTCGTCACGTTGCCATTAGTAAACTGTATTCTGCTCGGGTTGTTCATATTGTCGTACTTTATCAGTGCTATTTTTCGGCCTTCGTCGTATCGGCAAAACGGGTGCAAAGGTATAAAAATTCTGTGAAACTGCATAATATTTCATAGAAAAAAGCAAAAATAAAAGAGAAAAAACTTTTTTTGTTTGGGCAAGAAACAACTGATTTTCGACAAATAGACAAATGTTAAAAATGTAAAGTTTTCTTAACGCGCAGTAATCAGGCCCTAATTACAGTGTAATTTGTACCTGATTACAATGCAATCAAGCCACGATTACACCGTAATTTGGTACTGATTAGTGCTTAATTCATAATTCATTATGCATAACTGTTTCGCATATCTCGCATTTTTTACCCTGTATGGCATAATCGTGCATTATGCATTATGCATTGTGCATTTAAAAAAGCGTTTTAAGGCACCTCTACGCGATTTAACCCCTTCTATGGGGTGCGTGTCCACCGACTTTGTTTCTTGCGCTTAAAATGAGTTTTCTTGATAGTGGAGAAATAGAACAATATAAAATTGAAGGATTGAAGGATTTAAGAGTTGAAGGATTGAAGAATTTAAGAATTGAAGGATTGAAGAGTTGAAGAAATCTCAATCCTTCAATTTTTTAGTTATAATTTTGTTGTTTCATTAAAAAATCGTAACTTTGCACCAAGAAGAATTAAAGAATTGAAAAATTGAAGACTTGAAGTTTTTACCGCATGGTAATTGTGCATTGTGAATTATGCATTGTGAATTGAAAGAATGAAACTACCTATTGGCATACAAGACTTTGAGAAGATTCGCACTGACGGATATCTCTATATTGACAAGACGGAGCATGTTTACCGCCTTGTCAGTGAAGGTTCGTATTACTTCCTCTCGCATCCGCGCCGCTTCGGCAAGTCACTGCTCATCTCCACGCTGAAGGCTCTGTTTCAGGGCAAGCGCGAACTGTTCAAGGGACTGGCCATTGACAAGAAGGACGACTGGGACTGGGCGGAACACCCTATCATGCACCTTGACTTGAACACAAATAAGTATGACAAGGCAGAGGTGTTGGAGAAAAAACTTGATGACTCTCTCAGTGAGTGGGAGGCAATGTATGGTTGTGCAAGGCCGGACCTGCCGTTCGGCATGCGTTTTGAGAAAGTAATCCGTGCTGCATACGAAAAGACTGGCCGCCGCGTCGTCATCCTCGTTGACGAATACGACAAGCCGATGCTGCAGGCCATAGGTAATGAGACGCTGCAAAGCGAGTTCCGCGGCACGCTCAAGGGATTCTACGGTGCACTGAAGTCAATGGATGCCTGCATCAAGTTTGCCATGCTCACCGGAGTAACAAAGTTCGGTAAAGTCAGCGTGTTCAGCGACCTCAATAACCTCATGGATATCTCGATGTATCCCAAGTACCATGACATCTGCGGCATCACGGAGCAGGAACTGCTCAGCGTCTTCGACAAGCAGATAGACGAACTGGCAGAAAACAACGGACTGACACGCGAGGAGTGCATAGCTAAAATGAAGAAGATGTATGACGGCTACCACTTCAACGAGTTCTCAAAGGGCGGCATATACAATCCTTTCAGTGTGCTGAACACTTTCAGTAACTATATCTTCCGCAGCTATTGGTTTGAGACCGGCACGCCGACATACCTCGTCACCCTGCTGCGCCGGCACCACTACAGCCTTGAACAGATGTCGAAGGCGGAGGTGACTGCCGACGTGCTGAACTCTATTGACGCAGAGTCGAGCGACCCGATACCAGTGATATACCAAAGCGGCTACCTGACGATAAAGGGCTATAAGGAGCGATTCAAGAAATACATACTCGGTTTCCCGAATGAAGAGGTGGAGGAAGGCTTCGTGAAATACCTCGCACCGTTCTATCTGGATAATTACAAGACCGAGGAGAAGAAACGCTCCGTCTTCGACGTTGAGCTTTTTGCCGACGACGTGGAGAGTGGCAACCCCGAACAGTTCTGCAAGCGCCTGAAGTCACTGCTCGCCAGTGCGCCGTATGATGCCGAACTTGACCGCGAGGGCAACTACCAGAACGTCATTTGGGTAGTGTTCAAGATGCTCAGTTTCTACACGCAGAGCGAATACAAGACCAGCGACGGCCGCATAGACCTGCTGATAGAGACCCCGCAGTACCGCTACGTGATGGAGTTCAAGCTCAACGGCACGGCAGAGGAAGCCCTGCAGCAGATAAAGGACAGGCAGTATCTGCTGCCGTACACACTTGATGAAAAGACCACCTACATGGTCGGCATCAACTTCAGCAAGGACATCCGCACCATAGAGAAATACTTGATAGAGAAAAATTGAAGGATTGAAGAGTTGAAGGATTGCTAATTAACCCACTTTAATAATAGACACATAACTGAACAATTAAAATGAAGAAAAAGATTTTTATCCGCCCCGAGGTGCGGCTCACGGCCTTCGAGGCACAGGACATCCTCGCTGCGAGCGTTGGAAATGTCATTGACCCCAACGACCCAAACAACAACGGTACAAACCAGTTCGGCACCGAACCGCTCAACCCCGGCAACTTCGACTGGACCAGCGGAGGACTCGGAGGATAAAGAAACAATACAATGATATATTTTAAAACTACGAATTTCACTAATTAAACGAATTACCATGCGGAGTACAGCACTGAATAATTCGTAAAATTCGTTTAATTCGTAGTTAAAATAACAACAACAATAATAATAATTTATGAATAATTCGTGGTTAATTAATGGCCATTCGTGTTAAAAAGAAAACATATAATTATCATGAATGCCCACGAATTTTCATTAATTTTATTTGTAAAAATATCAATGCACAATGAAACAATTCAAGTTATATAGCGGCATGGCAGCAGTGTGCGCCATGCTCACGCTTGCCTCTTGTGGCAACGACATCGAACTGACAGAAGCCCAGGCACCTGTCAAGGGTGAGTACAAAGTAACCTTTACTGCCAGCCAGGAGAGCAACGCCACACGTACTGCCGTTGACGGCGCCAACGTGGTGTGGCAGGAAGGCGACGCCATCACTGTGTTCGACGGTGCAGGAGTAGCTTGTCCGTTTGAACTTGCCAAAGGTGCAGGCGAAACAACAGGCGAGTTCGAAGGCACCATCACTGTCACCGAACCGAAGAAATACTGCGCAGTATATCCCCTTGAGCCTGAGGCCACGATACTGTCAGCTGCAGATTTGGTACAAGACAACATGATAAGCGCAGACGAGGCAGACGAATCCGCAACATACATAGACGGTCTCATACTGCCTGATGTGCAGACAGCCACCCCTGACGGCTTCGACCCACTGGCAGCCATCATGACCGCACGCAATGACAATGCGGATAAGATAGAGAACACGGAGAAAGACCTCAGCCTCGGTGAGTTCAAGCATGTCTGCGCCTTCGTCAAGGTGACAACAACGGAGCCATACGACAAGATAACCTTCACCGCCAACGGTGGCGACAGCATCGCCGGAGGCTTCATGGCGGAGGTAGGCGCCGACGGAGTTTCCAGGGTCATACCCACCTCTCCTTCATGCACGGTGAGCCTCGTACCTGCGGTTGAGGGTACGAAGATAGCCGCCGGCACATATCTCATCGCCATCCTGCCCGGCACGCTTGAGGAAGGTTTCACCATGAGCTGCACGTCTATTGACAGTGAAAACAAAGAGGTGACCACGATGGTACGCTCCTATAACGGTACGACCTCTGCTTTCTCTCGCCACAGCGTAGTGAACATGGGTACGGTGGAAGAGACCCAGACACACGTGACTTGGGTGCGCAGCACGCACGACTACGTTGACCTCGGCCTAACCAGTGGTACGAAGTGGGCAACCTGCAATGTCGGCGCAACGACCCCAGAAGGGTACGGTGACTACTTTGCATGGGGCGAAATCAGTCCGAAGAATGATTATAGTTGGGAAACATACAAATGGTGTAACGGCTCAGGCACCAGCCTGACCAAATACAACACAAGCAGTGAATATGGTCCAGTCATTGACAATAAATCAACTCTTGATGCAAGCGATGACGCAGCCCACATGAACTGGCACGGTGCATGGCGCATGCCGACTGGTGACGAAATTTACGAACTCCTCATCGGTTGCTATTGGGAATGGACGGAGGATTACAACAATACAGGTGTGAAAGGCTACATAGTATATAAGGTTGAGGATGCCAACAATGACGACAAAGGAAAGCAAAAGACCGCAAACAACAACTACACTCCAATTGGAAGTTATAACATCGCCAACACTGCCCACATTTTCCTTCCGGTTGCAGGCTCACACGTCGACACGGACTTCGACTCCTACGTAGGCTTGCGCGGTAACTATTGGTCGACAACGCTCGAAGATACCGAACCGACTCTTGTTTTAGATGTACTGCTCTTCGATTCAGACTACGCCACATGGAATAGCGATTATTTCCGTTTCGAAGGACTTTCGGTTCGTGCCGTCCTCCCATAGAGTTTTCGCTTCGCTCAGAGTGAATAGTGAATAATGAAAAGTGAATAATACGCTGGTGACATAGTTGTCAAGGTTTGAACAGATTACGGATTTCACTCTAAGGATTGAAAGATTTGCAAATATAGAAAAAAGAATCCCATGCGGCTAATTCGCATGGGATTCTTCTTTTCAGCGTTCACTTTTATACTACGAATTGAAGCATAAAGAAACTCACTGACGCAGGGAACTGCGTCAGTGAGTTTCTTTTATGCTCTTGTTGATTAAAAAAATCGTAGTCAAAGGATAATCCGTTTAATCGGTGTAATCCGTTGTCTAAGGATAAGTCCCAGTTTAGAACTCAGCGTTGTTCGGGGTGCGTGGGAACGGAATCACATCGCGGATGTTCTGCATACCCGTAACGAAGAGTATCAGACGCTCGAAACCGAGTCCGAAGCCAGCGTGAGGACATGTACCGTACTTGCGGGTGTCGAGATACCACCACAGGTGTGTGGTGTCCATCTGACGGCGTTCTATCTCGCCCATGAGCTTGTCGTAGCTTTCCTCGCGCACAGAACCGCCCATGATTTCGCCAATCTGTGGGAACAGCACGTCGGTACCCTGCATGGTAGGTCCAGGTGCCACACAACCTTTGTAGCCCTTAGAGCCTCCCTCGGCAGTTGCCTCGTTCTGCTTCATGTAGAACGACTTGATAGCCGTTGGGTAGTCGGTCATAATGACAGGCTTCTTGAAGTGCTCCTCAACGAGGTAGCGCTCGTGTTCTGAAGCAAGGTCGTCGCCCCATTCGCATGGGAACTCAAACTCCTTTCCGTTCTTCTTTGCCTTCTGCAGTATCTTGATGCCCTCGGTGTAAGGCAGACGAACGAAGGTCTCTTTCAGTACTCCCTCAAGACGCTCAAGCAATCCCTTGTCAATCATCTTGTTGAGGAATTCAAGGTCGTCCTTGCAGTTGTTGAGTGCCCAGCGCACACAGTACTTGATGAAGTCCTCTTCCAAGTCCATCAGCTCCTCTTGGTCCATGAAGGCTATCTCTGGTTCAATCATCCAGAACTCTGCCAGATGGCGCGGTGTGTTTGAGTTCTCAGCGCGGAAAGTAGGGCCGAAGGTGTAGATGGCTCCTAATGCCGTGGCACCCAACTCCCCTTCGAGCTGTCCGCTGACGGTTAGAGACGTCTGCTGTCCGAAGAAGTCGTCAGAGTAGTCTATCTTGCCTTCTGCGTCTTTCTTGAGATTGTAGAGGTTCTTCGTAGTTACCTGGAACATGTTGCCGGCACCCTCACAGTCACTGGCTGTGATGAGCGGGGTGTGGAAATAGAAATAGCCATGCTCGTGGAAATAAGTGTGTATGGCCATTGCCATATTATGTCGTATGCGCATTACGGCACCGAAGGTGTTGGTGCGCAGACGCATGTGGGCATGTTGGCGCATATATTCAAATGACTGTCCCTTTTTCTGCATAGGGTAGTCAGCACCGCAAGTGCCATAGAGTTCAATGCAGTCTGCCTGTATCTCACATGCCTGACCTGCACCTTGGCTTTCAACCAGAATGCCAGTGACGTGGATGCATGCGCCAGTGGTTATCTGTTTGAGCATCTCGCTGTCAAACTTGTCAGGGTCAACAACGATTTGTATATTCTTTATCGTAGAACCGTCGTTCAGTGCTATGAAATCCACGGCCTTACTTGAGCGGTGCGTGCGCACCCATCCCTTCACGTCTATTTCCTCGCCGAAGACTGTCTTGGCAAGGGCATCTACTATCTTTGTTCGTTTCATAAAAACAAATTATGAATTATGCATTATGAATTATGAATTATGATATGAATTATGCATTATGAATTAAGCATTATGAATTACTCAAACGCTCCCATGCGCAGCATGTCAACTTCCTTCTCCGTGAGGAAGCGCCAGTCACCGCGCTTCAAGTTCTTCTTTGTCAGACCAGCGAACTGTACGCGGTCGAGCTTGGTTACACGGTAGCCCAGACTCTCGAATATGCGGCGTACGATGCGGTTGCGGCCTGAGTGAATCTCAATGCCCACCTGCTTCTTGTCCGTCTGGTGTGCATACTCTATGGCGTCGGCCTTTATCTCGCCGTCGTCGAGCTGTATGCCCTCGGCAATCTGGCGCATGTCGGCTGCTGTCACGTTCTTGTCAAGGAATACGTGGTAAACCTTTTTCTTCAAGAATTTAGGATGTGTGAGTTTTGAAGCAAGGTCGCCATCGTTGGTCAGGAGCAGTACACCCGTGGTGTTGCGGTCCAGTCGGCCAACAGGGTAGATGCGCTCAGGACATGCTCCCTTCACAAGATCCATGACGGTCTTGCGCTGCTGTGGGTCGTCGCTTGTAGTAACATAGTCCTTTGGCTTGTTGAGAAGTACATACACTTTCTTCTCCAGTGTCACTGGCTGGTCATGGAACTTAACCTCGTCGGTACGCATAATCTTCGTGCCGAGTTCCGTTACCACCTGTCCGTTTACGGTAACTACGCCTGCTTCTATGAAGTCGTCGGCCTCACGACGGCTGCATACACCTGCGTTGGCGAGGAACTTGTTCAGACGTACTGGCTGTGTTGGGTCTATATGGTTCTCGTTGTATTCTATGCGCTTCTTCATGGAGTACTTAGCCTGTGGGTCGTATCCCGGCGTACGCTGACGCTGTTGTTTGCCGTAGCCTCCACGCTGGTTTCCATAACCACCGCCACGCTGCTGACCGTATCCGCTACCGCGCTGCTGACCATAGCCACCACCGCGCTGCTGACCGTAGCCGCCTCGCTGCTGACCGTATCCGCCTCCGCGCTGCTGACCATATCCGCCTCCACGCTGCTGACCGTAGCCACCGCGCTGCTGACCGTAGCCCTGCTCCATATTCTCGTCATCACCGTAAGAACGGTAAGGGCGCTGCTGTCCATAGCCGCCTCCGCGCTGCTGACCGTATCCGCCTCGCTGCTGACCGTAGCCTCCACGTTGTCCGTAACCACCGCGCTGTCCGTAGCCTCCGCGCTGCTGGTATCCGCCTTCGCCGCCGCCCAGTGCAGCACCAAATCCCTCAGGACGGAAGCCGCCCTCGTCGCTGCCGTGTCCGTAGTTTACGCGCTGGCTGCCGTAAGGCTGACGGTCGCTGCCATAGGCCGGACGCTGTGACGTGATGCGCACGCGCTGACGTGGCTGTCTTGGCTGGTGGCCGTTTGTTTCCTGATTACTGTTTTGTCCCTCACGGGGGGTGTCATTTCCCAGTGCAGCACCCAGCTGCTTTTCTTCATTTCCAGTTTCCATTGTCGTAGATAAGTTTGTTGTGTTTTTTTCTTTTGTTAGTAATTGTTATTATATTAATAATGTGTTAATGTATTACTGCCTCACGGCCGTAATGTATGTTTTCTTATTTGTTCTCTCTGTTTTCTTGGTTTTGATTAATGTGTCTGATTTCAGTATCTATTTAAATTATGAATTATGCATTATGAATTATGCATTATGAATTATGAATTGTGCATTATGCATTATTCAAATTCCTGTATAGTTTCCAGGTGTGATTGCCATCAGTTCTGCCTTCACAGCATCGCTGACCTCAAGTCCCTGTATGAACTCATGTATGGTCTCCTCATCCATGTGCTTGTTGGTGCGTGTCAGAGCCTTCAGTGCCTCGTATGGGTGAGGATATGCCTCACGGCGCAGTATGGTTTGAATGGCCTCTGCCACCACAGCCCATGTGTTGTCAAGGTCTTTCTGCAGGGCGTCCTGGTTGAGGATGAGCTTGCGCAGTCCTTTCAGCGTGCTCTGAATTGCAATCACACCGTGGCCGAGTGGCACACCGATGTTGCGCAGTACGGTAGAGTCGGTAAGGTCGCGCTGCAGACGGCTTATAGGCAGCTTCTGTGCAAGGAACTGCAGTATGGCGTTGGCAATGCCGAGGTTGCCCTCTGAATTCTCGAAGTCGATAGGGTTCACCTTGTGCGGCATGGCACTTGAACCAACCTCACCTGCCTTGATTTTCTGCTTGAAGTATTCCATTGAGATATACATCCAGAAATCGCGGTCAAGGTCAATGATTATAGTGTTGATACGGCGCACAGCATCGAAGATGGCTCCGAGGTGGTCGTAGTTTGATATCTGTGTGGTGTACTGCTCACGCTGCAATCCCAGCTTCTCGCTTACGAACTTGTTGCCGAACTCACGCCAGTCATATTCCGGGTATGCCACATGGTGAGCGTTGAAGTTACCCGTTGCACCACCGAACTTGGCAGTATATTTGCAAGCCTTCAGTGCATCGAGCTGTTCCTGCAGACGATAAACGAACACCATTACCTCCTTACCCAATCGGGTAGGGGATGCCGGCTGGCCGTGTGTCTTTGCAAGCATTGGCACGTCCTTCCATTCCTCTGCGTATTCGTTGAGCTGTGCGATTAACTCCTCCACCTGCGGTATGTATACATCCGCCAGAGCCTCCTTGACTGAAAGTGGCACGCTGGTGTTGTTTATGTCCTGAGATGTCAGGCCGAAGTGTATGAATTCGCGGCTCTGCTCAAAGTAACCCTCGCCCAGTCCGCCTTTCTCCATCTCGTCAAGCTTCTCCTTGATGAAGTACTCTACGGCCTTCACGTCGTGGTTTGTCACCTTCTCAATGTCCTTCACGCGCTGTGCGTCCTGCTCTGTGAACTGCTCATATATGGCGCGCAGCTGTGGGAACAATGACTTGTCGAAGTCCTTCAGCTGCGGCAGCGGCAGTTCGCAAAGAGTGATGAAGTATTCTATCTCTACGCGAACGCGGTAGCGTATCAGTGCATATTCAGAAAAGTAACTTGCCAGAGAGGCGGTTTTTCCACGGTAGCGGCCATCAATAGGCGAGATGGCAGTAAGTAAGTCGAGGTTCATGTCTTATCTTATTAAATGTTTTCGTTTTTCAATTATTCAATCTTTTAACCCTTTAACTCTTTAATCCTTCAATTCTCTAATCTTTCAATTCTTCAATTCTTCAATTTTTCAATTTTTCAATCTTTCAATCCTTCATTTCTTCTGCAAAGTTACTAATTTTCTTTTAAATAATGTGCATTCGTGTCGTGAAACTATCCTTTTTTTAAGAAAAATTACAAATATAATGAAAAACCTGTAAGAAAAACAGAATAATTTGTTGGTTAATAAAAGTTAAATATTTACAACAAACGTATGTGTTTTGAATGTAAATTCGTATCTTTGCACTTGAATTGCCCTATTTGCCCCTGTGCGTGTATGCGTACTAACCAAACACAAGGCAAGAAACCAAGTAAAATTATTAATAACAAAAAAACTAAACAACAATGAAAATTACTACAAAGTTTATGCTTGCTATGGCATTTGTAGGCTCGTTGGTGCTTACCTCTTGTAAGGATTACGACGAGGACAACTATGCAAATCAGTTGGCCACAAGTGCTACCGTAGCTAAGAAACTTGCTGACGACATTGCTGCCCTGCGTCAGAAACTGGCAGACATGAAGTCGTGTGAGTGTAATCATGGTGAGGGTTGCCAGTGTAAGGAGAAGCTGGATAACCTCCAGCATTACGTTGATTCGGTCATTGGCGATACAACGCAGTGGCTTGACGAGGAGAAGACCATGAAGAGGGGTGTGCTGCTCGTGCGTGTTGACCAGATTATTGACCGTCTGAACAACTTCGAGATTGACGGTGAGAAGACTGGCAAGACCATCGAGAACGTTGTCTCTGAGATTATGGCTAAGGCAGAGAAGGACTCTACTACTTTTGCCAAGGCTGACAGCGTGTTTGAGAAGCAGATAGAGCTTCTGACCGACACTCTGAAGAACTATGCTACGGTTGAGCAGCTGCAGAATGCAGTCGACTCTATCAACACCAAGGTGCTGAAGCCACAGATTGATTCTTTGTGGGCTGCTGTTGACTCTCTGGCTAATGTGACTGACTCTCTGCAGAATCAGATTGATTCTCTGAAGGACGCACGCCAGAAGCTCATCACCGGTGTGCTCATCCAGCAGGTTTACAGTTCTAACATAGGCTCATTCAACTCTTCACTGCTTGGCGTGAATACCAATATGCTTGTAGCTTACTATGGTAAGGCTGCTTCTTCTGGTTCATTCCCAAGCGCATTTGAGAGTGCTGACGAGACATATAACTATAAGGCTGGACAGCTCTTCTTCAACGAGGGCGAAGGTAATCTTGGTAAGATCTATCTGACTATCAACCCAGTTGACGAGGACTTCGACAAACTGGCAGAGGGTTCACTGCAGCTTGTAAACTCTCAGGATGTTGAGAGCGGCGTTAAGCTCGGTGAGGCTAAGAAGTCTGACAAGGTTCTCCAGATGGGTTACACTCGTGCTGCCAACAATGGTTTCTATGAGGTTCCTGCTACACTTGAGAAGTCTGTAGTTGAGCAGGTTGCCAACGGCTCACGCAATGACCTCAGCCTCGGCTTCGACGCTGCTAAGGTTGCTAAGTCTCTCAAGGGCTTCGTTGAGTCAGGCAATGTTGATGAGATTAAGGCTGGTATCGTTAATATCGCTGGCAACCTTTACAGTGCAGTTTCTAACGTAGGTCTCGACGCTCTCGGCGTGAAGACTTCTTGGACAGACAGCCTCGGCGAGCACTCTGTATCTTCTGAGTATAAGATGGCTGCTTGCGCTGTTAAGCCTCTTGCATTCACTGCTGTTGACGAGCGCTTCCCAGCTTCTTCTCTGCCTATGTACAAGAATGCTGTCAAGCTGATTGACAAGATTATCGACAAGGCTACCAACAAGATTCTGGAGATGTATCCTGAAGATTATGTTGATGGCAAGCTCGCTAAACTTGAGGAGCGTCGTATCAAGAGCATTGATTATAAGGGTAACAACTACAGCGAGACTGGTGAGATTAAGGTTACCGTTGAGTACCGTGTTAAGAAGTCTCAGGAGTTCAAGGAAGTTACCTTCATCGTTGATGAGGATGAGCTTGAGACATTCCTGCCATACGTTGCTATGACTGACTACGAGTCACTCATTAACAATGTTGTCAAGATTGTCGAGGAGGCTAATGAGCACTATAAGGACTATGTTGTTGACGGTGGTGTCAAGGATATGATTCACGATTACCTTGATCAGCTCAACCAGGCAGGTCTGAAGATTTACAATGCTATTCCTGAGCTCTTCAAGCCGAAACTCATCATCCGTGCCGGTAACCGCTATACCGCTTGTGGTATTCAGGGTGTTGCAACTAAGGTGTTCAGCGGTGATATCACTATCTACCCAATCACTTACACCGATGGCCTGCTCGTTCCTGTCTACAAGAAGTATGTGAGGATTGACGACCAGCCAGGTAAGATTTACGACGGTAACGATCCTGAAGGCCGCGTAATCAAGGTTGGCACCATGTCTAAGGGTAAGCATACCGTTGAGTATTCTGCTCTTGACTTCCATGGCAACGAGATTGGTAACGTTTATGAATTCTGGGTTGAATAATCCTGACGCGTAACAGAGTATATAACATAATGTATCGCGCATTATCATGTATTCCTGTCATCGCTATATGCTTCCTTCTTGTCGGATGCTCATCATGTAGCTCCGACAAGAAGAAAGACAGGAAAACAGAGCTGGAGGGCTATAACCCCCTCGTGGAACAGCTTGACGAGACACCTGACAGCGCTTTCCTCGCACGGCTGGTTGACTATACCGACGATTCGGTCTACGTCACATCACGCTACAGTAGCCGACGTATGGCATACGCTTACGCTGATGCCAAGGCGGTTGGAAAGGTGCAGGGAACGCTTGAGAAAGGCAACTGGTTTTCGCTGTTTCCCGACAATAGGCAGAAACTCGTGCTTGCAATGATTAATACTACTGAGCTTTCGGGCAAATGGGAGTATGACCAGAAACAGCACCGCGGACTGTCGTTCAACGAGAGGGGAGGCATGTCGAGTATTAATCCTGACAAGGTTTGTTTCCGCGAATGGAAACTGCTCAACGGATTGCTTTACATTTACTATGTTGACATGCAGCAGAAGGCCGGCGACCGCCACCAGTACAGGGTAGAGGAGGCTAACATAGCCAACTTGTCGAAAGACCGCGTTACCCTGCAGGTAATGGGACGCACATTCGAGTGCACCCGACCGTCTGATAAGCCACTGCGCTTTGAATGATAATGATAAGATACAAGAGAAACGAACTTTATAAAAATCATTTCAGATTATGAATATAAAGAAATCAATATTCGCTTCACTGCTCGCTTGCATCTGTCTCGGTGCTTCTGCACAGGAAGACGGTGTGAAGATTGAGTATGTGTTCCAGCCGCATTGGTACGTCCAGGGCCAGATTGGCGGACAGTACACTCTCGGTGAGGTTGGATTCGGAAAACTGCTCTCACCTAACGCTCAGGTTGCTGTTGGTTACAACTTCCACAAGGTGGTTGGCGCACGCCTCGGCATCAACGGATGGCAGAGTAAGGGCGGTTCTGAGATTGACGGACAGACATTCAAGTGGAAGTATAACTACGTGGCTCCTGCTATCGACGTTACCTTCAATCTCTCAAACCTCATCGCAGGTGTTAACCCTAACCGTCTTGTAGACGTTACTGCTTTCGTTGGTGGTGGCGTAAACATCGCTTGGGGCAACAAGGAGGCTTTCGAGGCTTCACAGGGTATCGACAATCTGATTGCTTCTAAGTGGGCTGGTCACGCTGACTACGAGTCAGGTACTGCAGAGGAAGCACTGTATGACAGCTATCTTGACAGCCAGCGTCTCCGTCTGCTTTGGGATACTGATGAAAATGGTCAGTGGAAGGACGCTACCACAGTACGTGGCTTCGGTCGCGTAGGTGTTGACGTTGACTTCAAGGTTGCTAAGCGCTGGACCGTAGGTCTTGAGCTGGCTGCCAATGTTACAACCGACTCTTACAACTCTAAGAAAGCAGGCAACGCCGACTGGTATTTCAATGCCCTCGCTGGCGTGAAGTACACCTTCAAGGATCCATACACCACACGTGAGATCGCACCTGACGTTAAGGTCGTTTACCGCGACTCTATCGTAGAGAAGGTCGTAACGAAGGTTGTCAAGGGCGACTGTCCGAAGGAGCCTAAGCGTCTGGATGTATTCTTCACAATCTCAAGCACCAAGCTTGTGGCTTCAGAGTCTCACAAGGTTGAGGAGATGGCTTCTTACTTGAAGAACAACGCCGATGCTAAGATTAAGATTACTGGTTATGCCGACAGAGGCACGGGTAATCCTAAAATCAACAGCGGTCTCTCAGAGAAGCGTGCACAGGTTGTCAAGGATGAACTCGTAAACAAGTACGGTATCGATGCAAGCCGCATCACCATCGACTTCAAGGGTGACACCGTTCAGCCATACGATGTCGACGTGCTCAACCGTGTCAGCATCCTCGTTGCTGAGTAATACGGCATGACGTGATAACATGATAATAGGAGTGAAAGGAGGTCTCTGTTAAGGTTTCTTCCTTTCACTCCTATATCGTTTCAACTTTACGGCTAAAGGTATTAGTTTATAATTGTGGGGCTAGCCCCCGCCTTATGTTTAATTATATTTTTTTGAATGAACAAATCACTATTCATAACAGCTCTGTCGTTATTGGCCTCGGTTTCTGCAAGCGCACAGTTTAACGGTGCGGGCTATTATCGCGTGGGCAACGTTGGACTGAAGAACCTGATGCAGAAGGATTGCTATGTGCGTATCACCGACTCTAAGATTAATGTCATAGAGCAGCAGGGTACGGGTCAGGACTTTGAACCGCTGCAGTTGGTCGAGGGACTTGACGATGCCATTGCTTCTCCTAACTCTGTCATATATGCGTATGGCACGGCGTCCAACTTGAAGCTGGAGGCGCAGGGCACTAATGTTTCAGATGTTGCTCAGGGACGCACCATGCAGCTCTCGTCTGTCGGTACTTCCTATACTCTGTCGACTGTCGCAGCAGGAGCTACGGTCTATCTTTATACTACTACAAGGTTGTTCATAGACCACTACATCGGCACCACGAAGTCTGCCTCTAAAAAGGCTTACAGTTACTGGAACATCATTCCTATAACTGTCGAAGGCGACAACTACGTGGGCGTAAAGCCTACGCTGAATGCGGGCGGTCGCTACTATGCACCATACTATGCTTCATATCCGTTTAAGCTTCATTCTGCCGGTATGAAGGCATACTACGTGTCTGCATACGACAATGAGCATTTCCAGCTTGAGGAGATAACCCAGGAGGTTATCCCGGCGGCTACTCCGGTGCTTATTGAGTGTGCATCTCAGAATGTAAGCGACAACCGCCTCGAACTGGTCACTGGTTCATATCCTGCCGTTTCTGGCAATAGGCTCAGCGGTGTATACTTCTGCAACGATTTCATCAGCGAGTCATTCAGCCCAGGTTGCCGCACGCAGTTTGATGCCGGCACCATGAGGGTGTGGAATGTGGAGAACGACCAGCTCGTGCTCTCTACCGCTACCGACTTGCTCCATACTGACAAGTTTGATTCTGATAATGTACTTCGCTACCTTAATGCTAACCAGTCATATCTCAGCGTGCCTGCAGGCATTGCTAATACAATGACCATAGGCACCGTTGGCATAGCTGATGTCAAGGCTGAGGGCGGCGTTGCCGAGCCTGTAAGCTATGTTTCGGCTGACGGCAGCACAAACAACAGCCTGCAGCCTGGCGTTAACATAGTGAAATACAGCGACGGCACCGTCAGGAAGATAATAAAGTAAGTCATTGATCATCCCGTTCTAATTGGGTTAAACGAAAGCGACCCCGGTTTGTAAATCATACACAAACTGTGGTCGCTTTTTTAGGTTGTATTATCCGTGTAATCTGTGGTGTTAGGAGTTTCGTATCTACCAGAGCCTTTGACTGATTCTGAGTGTTATCTCAGGCAGTACGGGATAGTTGCTTATGCGGTTTACGTAGTTCTGAACTCCGCGCGGCAGGTTGTTCAGTTCGCGCACCATGTCTACAGTGTGATACACCGTCTCGCCGGCTGCGTTTATGCCCAACGGCGTGTCGAAGTTTATCGAGGGCTTGCCTCCCCACAGCATTATTCCTGCATCCACCGATACCTGCGTGCGGTGGTCTCGCGTGAGGGGTAGGGAATATCCTACACCGATGTATGGCTTAAAGCTGTTTGCCTTAGCCTTTACCGTCACCATGTTCTCATCGTCTGGCACCACGCGCATCTGGTCGCCGGCCTTGTGTACCACCTCGCCCTTCCTGTAGCGTATCTCGCCCTTGCGGTGACGGTATGCCACTTCGTCGAAGTCTTCCGTGTAGTATGTACCGTCGCTGAACCGTGATATGCCTTGTGCGTCGTATGTCATGTCAAACAGATGCTCGTCGTCGGCCCAGTATATGTCTTCGGTCGCAATTACGTCTTCCTTGTAAGTGCCTATGGGCACGCTCATGCCGTATTCTGCGAAGTATGGGTGGTGCATCGTGGCACCAGTCATGTTGTCATAGTGCTCGTCTGGCGTACGCTGCAACATTCCCCACCTCAGCAGTTTGTCGTATGCAGCCTCGAATTTCGCATCGCCGCTGTTGTCTATGCCCAGAGCTTCAAAGTCCACGAAGTCGTCGTATGCAATGGCTTTGCGGTATGCGGCGTTGAAGCAGTTCACCACGGCCAGGTTACGCATTGACTCTGCCGTGTTGCTTGCCTCTATCAGTGTGCTGTTGCCGTAGTAGAACCCCACGGTAAAGTGGAAATTCCTGTGCTCTTGAAATGGAATGACATCAACCAGAAACTTGAAGTTGTTCAGTTTCAGGTCGCCCGCCATTCTCACCGTGCTGTTCGGCCTCAGGCCTATCGTCGTTTCCATCAGGTCGGCCACGCGGTTGAAGTAGTCTGTCTGCTGCGTCTGCGACATGCCCTCGGCAACCTCCAGACCGAAGTCTGCCATGTAGGTCCTGAATGGGCGGAACTCTCCTCCTACGCGCAGTTGTGTCCATTTCGTCACGGGCAGCGCAAGGTCGAAACCTACGCCGCCGGTGCCTCCTGCCACTGCCAGGTCTAAGTGGTTCAGTATGCCCTCACCGTCGCCGTCGTTCATCTTCCACCATCCTTTCTGCGGCAGCGTCCTCTCGTATTCATAGTTCTCTGCCATGGTGCGCGTCATCACCTCGTGCGACATGTAGTGGGGCTTCTCCTCTGTCTGCGCCGTGGCGGTCAGCGTAGCCGTCAAGCCTGCAAACAATATCCCTAACTGTATGTTGTGTTTCTTCTTCATCCTTAGTCTTTTGTCTTTTTCATCCCTCGTTCCTGGGCTTACCACAGTCTTTGCGACAGCCTGAGTGTAACTTCTGGCATCACGCCATACCTCTTTGCCTTGTCCACGAGTTCGCCCAGACTGCCCCCAATGTTGTCCACGTCGCGCGTCAGGTCTATCCCGTTGTGTATTACATTGCCGCTTGCGTCACTTCCTTCCGATTCCACAACAGTGGTAATCTCCGGATGTCCGCCCCATAGCAGCACGCCAGCGTCAACCGACAGTTTCAGTTTGCCGTCTTTCCTTAGCGGCAGGCTGTAGCCCATGCCGATGTAAGGTTTGAAACTGCTCACTTTTGCGTCGATGAGTATCATGTCCCTGTCGTTTGGCCTGAGCCTTACCGTTTCGCCGGCCTTGTGCATCACGTCACCCTCTGCATAGCGCAGTTCACCGGCTCTGTGCGTTACGTTGCCGTTTTCGTCAGTCATGTCGCGTGTGTAATACACGTTGCTTGCGGCTGCTATGTCGTGGCTGTATGTGCCGACAGGTATGGTTAACGCTCCCCAGTCGCGCAGTTTCTTGCGCATCGTGGCCTGTTCGCGCGCCATGTTTATTCCTGCTACCGACAGGTCCATGTCCTCGCCGGCTATGGCTCTGTCATACAGAGCGTCATACATATTCATTGCTGTCAGTATGTTGCCGCTCCTTGCAGTGCTCTTGCCTTCTACTATCCTGCTGTTGCCCCAGTAGAAACCCACTGTCAAGTGTAGGTTTCTGTGTTCCTGTATGGGGTATATGTCGAGCAACATCTTGAAGTTCAGCATCTCCAGGCCGCCTGTCACTTCCACCTCGCGCGAGGCGTTAGTATGCAGATACGTTCCTGCCAGCGATGTCAGCTTGTTCATGCGGCGCTCTTGTTCCTCCTTCGATAGTCCCTCTGAAATCTCTGTCTGCAGTGTGCAGCTGTAGTTCGTGTTCGGCCTGAACGATCCGCCCATCCTCAGCTGTGCCCAGCGTGTCATGGGCGTGGCAAAGTCAAAGCCAATGCCAACGTTGCTCAGCGTGATGGCCATGTCAAGGTGTGTCATCATGCCGTTGTCCTGCATGCGGTGTATGGTCTCTTTGCTTTTTGCCGGCACCCAGTTTGGCAGCACGGCCTTACCCTGGCTCCAGCATAGCAGCGGCATGGTTATGCCGATAAGTATCAATAGAGTTTTTTTCATGTTCTTTCTTATGCCCGTACTTTGTTTAAAGGCGAAATTAAGTGCAAAGGTACTCAGTTTTTTTCAATTACACAAATAAAACGGAGTGAAATGCCATGTGGCCCCTCTGTGTTTACCCACAAATGGGTAAAAATGATAAAAATATCCACTCTGATTTTGTAGTTAGGAATTTTATGCGTAACTTTGCAGTTTGAAAAATGATAAACGACGACGACATATTCCTAATGCACGAGGCCATGCGCCTTGCTCAGCAGGGCGAAGGCTGGGTTAATCCTAACCCCCTCGTAGGTGCATTGATAGTAAAGGACGACGAGGTTATTGCCCGTGGCTGGCATCACCGCTATGGCGACCTTCATGCTGAGCGCGATGCTTTCCGTAATGCTGATGGGCAGGGCATTGACTGTCATGGTGCCACGATGTATGTCACCCTTGAACCATGCTGCCATCAGGGACATCAGCCTCCGTGCACCGAGGCTGTAATCGAGCACGGCATCGCCCGTGTGGTCGTGGGTCTTCTCGATCCTAACCCCCTTGTTTCCGGTAAGGGCATTGATGCGTTGCGTAAGGCAGGGATAGAGGTTGATGTCATGGAACCGACATCCTCGTCTTGTCTTGTAGGTGGCGATACCATCGCCACCCTCGTCAGTCAGTTGAAGACCCAGAACCGTGTGTTCCTGAAATACATCACCCGTAATCTCCCTTGGGTCACGGCCAAATGGGCAATGACTCTTGATGGCAAGATAGCCTCTGTCACGGGCGACAGCAAGTGGATAACGGGTGAGCAGGCTCGCCAGTATGTTCATCTCGTGCGCCGCCGCCATTCTGCCATCCTTTGTGGCATAGGCACCGTCCTTGCCGACGACCCCATGCTCAATGTCCGTCTCACCGAACAGACCATGCAGCAGATGGATATTCAGGAACACGAGGTGCGTCAGCCCGTGCGCATCGTGGCCGACCGTCAGGCTCGCATCCCGCTTGAGAGTCAGCTCGTCAGTACTGCCCGCGAACAACCGCTCGTGATGGCCTACGCCGACGGTGCTGACGAGGAAAAGCTCCAGCAGCTGCGCGAACTCGGTGTCGTGCTGTGGAATTGCAACACCCTTTGCGAACTCCTTCAGCGCGCAGCATCCGAGAATATCGACTCCATCCTCCTTGAGAGCGGCGGCACGCTCAGCGAGGCATTGCTCCGCGAAGGACTGGTCGACGAGGTCATGGCTTTCATTGCCCCGAAGGTTATCGGTGGCAAGATGGCAAAGACTCCTGTCGAGGGCGACGGCATTCAGCAGATGGCAGACTGCATAGAACTGAAGGAACGCACCGTTCAGACCTTTGGCAATGATGTCCTGATTACAGGCTTGGTAGACAGCTTGCCTATAGATAGTAATTCGTGAGATTCGTGTAATCCGTTGTTTTAAATAGAGCAAGATTAGTGTTCACTGGCATAATAGAAGAAATAGGAAAGGTAAAGTCCGTGCGTCGCGGCTCCAAGTCCGTAACGCTTGAGATTGAAGCGCGCAAGGTGCTTCAAGGCACGCAGGTTGGCGACAGCATCGCCACCAACGGCGTGTGCCTCACCGTCACCGCCCTCTCGCCTTCCGTCTTCTCTGCCGATATCATGCCCGAAACCGTCCGCCGCACCTCCCTTGCGTCCCTCAAGCCGGGCAGCCCCGTCAACCTTGAGCGTGCCCTCACGCTACAGACGCGTCTCGGCGGTCACCTTGTCTCAGGCCATGTCGATGGCACCGGCATACTGTCTCGCATAGAGAAAGACGACACAGCCCTGTGGCTCTATATCTCGGCATCTCCGCAAATCATGCGCTATATTATAGAGAAGGGCAGCATCACCGTCCAGGGTGTGAGCCTCACCGTGGCAAAGGTGTCATCCCAGCCTGACAGGGCAGGTGGAAAACCAGAGTTTGCCGTTTCGCTCATTCCCCACACGCAGAATGCCACCACGCTCCACGAGGCAAAGCCCGGTGATGTCCTTAACCTCGAAAACGACATAATAGCCAAATACGTAGAGAAACTGGTCATCCCCCCATCAGGCACGGCCCTCCAGCCTTCCCCCGTAGGCAGCGATACCATCGCCGCCACTAAAGAAGACAAAACAGCCTTCTTCCGCAATTTCCTCATGTCGTGAGCCGTTCAGTATGTGGCTGTACCACAGCCACCACAGAAAGCCGTTCAGTATGTGGCTGTACCACAGCCACGAGAAAAAGTAGTGTATGTGGCTGTATCACAGCCACGAGAAAAAGTAGTGTATGTGGCTGTACCACAGCCACCACCCTCAAAAGAAAAGAATGAACAAAGAACTCAATACAATAGAAGAAGCCCTTGAGGCCATGCGCCAAGGCAAATGTGTCCTTGTTATCGACGACCCCGACCGCGAGAACGAGGGCGACCTCATCTGTGCGGCCCAGTTTGCCACCACAGAGAATGTCAACCTCATGGCATCGCTCGCTAAGGGACTTATCTGCATGCCCATGAGCCGTGCGCTGTGCGAGCGGCTGAACCTGCCTCAGATGGTCACCCACAACAGCGACAACCACCAGACTGCCTTCACCGTCAGCGTCGACCATATCTCCACCACCACGGGCATCTCCGCCGTGGAGCGTGGCATCACGGCGCGTGCCATTGCCGATCCGGCCAGCAAGCCCATCGATTTCCGTCGTCCCGGCCACATGTTCCCGCTTCAGGCTCGTGAGGGCGGTGTCCTCGTCCGTGCCGGCCATACCGAGGCCACTGTCGACCTCTGCCGTCTTGCCGGCCTTGCCGAGGCAGGCCTCTGTTGTGAGATAATGCGTGAAGACGGCACCATGATGCGCACCACCGAATTGCTTCAGTTCGCTGCTGAGCACGACATCGTGTGCATCACCATCAAGTCACTCATCGAATACCGCCGCCGCACGGAGAAACTCATCGAACAGGTAACCAGTGCTGCGCTCCCCACCAAATACGGCACGTTCCGTTCCTACGGATATATTAATAAGGTGACGGGCGAGCACCATGTCGCTCTCGTCAAGGGCGATGTCACCACCCCCGAGCCAGTTCTCTGTCGTGTTCACTCCGAGTGCCTCACCGGCGATGCCTTCGGTTCCCTGCGCTGCGACTGTGGCGAACAGCTTGCCGAGGCTCTGCGTCGCATAGAGAAGGAGGGCAGGGGAGTGCTCCTCTACCTTCGTCAGGAAGGCCGTGGCATCGGACTCATCAACAAGCTCCGCGCCTACAACCTGCAGGATCAGGGTATGGACACCGTAGAAGCCAACGTAGCCCTTGGCTTTGCCGCCGACCTGCGCGAATACGGCACGGGTGCCAGCATCCTTGCCGACCTTGGCATCCATGAGTTGCGTCTGATGACCAACAATCCGCAGAAGATAAGCGGCATCGACGGCTTCGGCCTGAAAGTTGTCAGTCGCGAGCCGATAGAGATTGCCACCAACGAGAAGGATGAGTTCTACATGTATACCAAGTACGCCAAGATGGGCCACCTCCTCCACGTAAAGAATCCAAAGGAAAAAAAATAACTATAGTTTCTATAGTTCCTATAGTCCCTAAAAAAAAAAGAAAAAAAATGAAAAAGATAGAAGGTTCCCTGACCGCCCAGGGTCAGAAGATAGGCATTGTTGCCTCACGTTTCAATGATTTCATAGTCACTCACCTCATTGCCGGTGCCGAGGACTGTTTCGTCCGTCACTGTGGTAACACCGACGACCTCACCCTCGCCCTCGTGCCTGGTGCGTTCGAGATTCCTCTCACTGCTCAGAAGATGGCGCAGTCCGGCAAGTACGACGCCGTAGTGTGCCTCGGTGCCGTCATCCGTGGAGCCACTCCTCATTTCGACATGGTCGCCAATGAGTCCGCCAAGGGTATCGCACAGGCAGCCATGCACAGCGGTGTCCCCGTCCTCAATGGCATACTCACCACTGACAGCATCGAGCAGGCCGTAGAGCGTGCCGGCACCAAGGCTGGCAACAAGGGCGCCGATGCCATGCTCTCCGCTATTGAGATGATAAACCTCAATAAGTCACTGTAACCCCAAATAAGTTCAGTATGTGGCTGTACCACAGCCACGAAGAAGAAGTAGTGTATGTGGCTGTACCACAGCCACGAAGAAGTAGTAGTGTATGTGGCTGTATCACAGCCACCCCAAAAAGCAATCACAATGAAACAAGGTTTCGACAACGACAAATACATCCGCATCCAGTCAGAGCACATCAAGGAACGCATCCAGCAGTTCAAGGGCAAACTCTACCTCGAACTCGGTGGCAAACTCTTCGACGACCACCACGCCAGCCGCGTCCTCCCCGGTTTCCAGCCTGACAGCAAACTGCGCATGTTCAGCAAAATCAGCGACCAGATTGAAATCGTCATCGTCATCAGTGCTGAGGACATAGTTAAGAACAAGGTGCGTGCTGACCTCGGCATCACCTACGACGAGGATGTCCTCCGCCTTCGCGGCGAGTTCATCGCCCGTGGCTTCATGGTGGGCAGCGTTGTCATTACCCATTACAACGGCCAGCATGCCGCCGACGATTTCCGCATCCGCCTCGAGCGCATGGGCATCAAGTCCTATGTCCACTATCTCATCGACGGCTATCCGCATAACGTGGCGCTCATAGCCAGCGACGGCGGCTTCGGCAAGAACGACTACGTCGAGACCTCACGTCCGCTCGTCATCATCACAGCCCCGGGTCCCGGCAGCGGCAAGATGGCCGTCTGCCTCTCTCAGCTCTACAATGAGAACAAGCGCGGCATCGATGCCGGCTATGCCAAATTTGAGACCTTCCCCGTATGGTCTCTCCCACTGAAGCACCCCGTCAACATCGCCTACGAGGCAGCCACTGCCGACCTCAACGATGTCAACATGATTGACCCCTTCCACCTCGAGGCCTATAATAAGATTGCCATCAACTACAACCGCGACATCGAGATATTCCCCGTCCTCAATGCACTTTTCGAGGGCATATACGGAAAGAATCCCTACAAGTCGCCCACCGACATGGGTGTCAATATGGTAGGCTTCTGTATCAGCGACGACGAAGCCTGCTGCGAGGCTTCCAAGAACGAGATAATCCGCCGCTACTACGATGCTACCAACAAGTTCGCCGACGGTGCCAACAACGAGGCCGAGGTGCAGAAGATACAGCTGCTCTTCCAGCAGGCCAAGATAACCACCGATTACCGCCGCGTCACCGTGGCTGCCAAGGAGCGTAAGCAGCAGTGCGGCAAGCCGTGTGCTGCCATCGAACTTGCCGACGGCACCATCATCACCAGCGAATCCAGCGAACTCCTCGGACCTTCTGCAGCCCTCATCCTCAATGCCACCAAGTATCTTGCTGGCATCGATCATGACATCAAGCTCATTCCGCAGGCCATGATTGAGCCGATACAGAAAACCAAGGTTGAGTATCTCGGTGGCCACAACCCGCGTCTTCACACCGACGAGGTGCTTGTGGCTCTCAGTGTCCTCTCACAGGCCGACGACAACTGTCGCCGCGCCCTTGAGCAGCTTCCTCAGTTCCGCAACTGCCAGGTTCACTCCACCGTCATGCTCTCTGAGGTAGACCACAAGATTTTCAAGAAGCTCGGTGTAGGCCTGACCTGCGACCCAGTCAAGAAAAAGTAAAAAAGTTAAGTTTGTGGCTATGTCATAAGTAGTGTTTGTGGCTATATCATAAGTAGTGTATGTGGCTATATCATAAGTTGTGTATGTGGCTATATCATAGCCACCAAAAAGTAGCGTTTGTGGCTATGTCATAAGTAGTGTTTGTGGCTATATCATAGCCACCAAAAAGCATAGCATATCACCCCCATCGCAATCAGGCCCTGATTACACTGTAATTTGGGCCTGATTGCATTGTAATTTGGGCCCGATTACACTGTAATCGGGCCCAAATTACAACACCCCCTCTATCTGCTTGATAATCAGTCCAGTCTTCCTTCCCTTTTTCGTATGCGGCAATACCATTGCCGCCTCGCCGCATCACAACCGCATGTTGTCTTTTTCTTCTCGCTTTTTTTATCACACATCAAAAGCATAGTTAATAAAAGTTAAATCTTGTGTTAAACCGTAAGAAAAAAGGGTAATCTACACAGAATTTTATTAACTTTGCATATTGAAACTTTGCCCTTAGCAATGCGATGTGACGTGCTTTTAGGGCATAAACGGCTGACTACCATAAGGTAAGTGAAAGTAACAGAATATGTTGGTGTCAGTATTGAATCTACACCTTATATATATATTATATACAACGACCGCTTATTGAGACGTAACTGAAACGAATATGAATATATACAGCGAAATAAGGAAAAAGCCATACGTCGCTCCCCGCTTCCTCTTTGAGGAGATGGAGGAGCAGGAACTGCTTGCAGGTACCGGCACCTCTGCCTCTGGTCAAACTCAGGAAGGTCAGGGAGGCTGGGGTTATGAGCCTAGCCCTGCCAAAGCCTTTACTGGGGATTTCGTCTTCGATAGCGACGAGGAGGTGATGGACGATGAGGATGACGGAATGTGATTCTGTCCGTGGCAGTATGTTGCGGATTGTCGTCAGCATGGTCATGGCAATCGTGGCCTCCTGGATGCCGGCAGCTGCAGGCGCCTCGGTCTATTCTTACGAAGAAGGCTACGGCATGCACTTCGGGTGGGAGAGAAGCACAATGGTTAGGGCGTTCGTCCCTACGGCATTGATTTTCTATGCAGATGCGGAGTTCACTGACGGCAGGTACACTCATTTGGTCAGCTACAGTGCGTATAATTTTGATGATCGCACAGTGCAGATGGTCGTTCCCTACAATTCTGGCCACGGTAGGCAGCCGGTGACGGCACTCGGGGTTACTTACACGGGACAGCGTCAGGCTGCAAACGGAAGCACCGCTCACCTCGCGGCTTACGACCAGATGATGACTCGGGGAGCACTTAATGCAGGGAGCACGTTCTTTTCGTTCCGACATTCTGCGGCTTTGGTGAGGGTCGCGTTCAGGGTTAGAAAGGGAATGACGGCAAAGACGCTGGCACTCGGCTGTGGAACGGACAAGTTTACGGCCGATGCAACGCTTAACCTCGAAGATACCACGATGACTCCGGCGACGTTGACGGATGCCGTGACGCTCGACTTCGATGATGTCTCACTGACAAAGGGCGATACGCTCGTGGCTTACATGATGGTGGCTCCGGCGGATTTGGCTTCCGATACACTGACCGTTGAACTGCTTGGTGCGAATGGCGAGAAGGAGACTGCTAAGGTGTCAGGTGCGAATTTCCTCGCTGGAAAGATGTACAATATAGGAGTGGGGGTAGAGGAGAGCAATACCATGCTGCGCGGCGAGGATGCAATGATTACTCCGCAGCCGTCTGGTAATGTGAAAAAAGTGGTGGCATACACCCCCGATTTCCTCCTGGCAGAGACCAGCGGGGAAGAATTGAAAGAACGGAATCTTCTCGGCGACGTGAACCGTGACGGAGCGGTCACCATGGCCGATGCTAACATGATAGTGAATATGTACTTGTCTGGCAATGTCGGTGACTTTGATTTGCGGCTTGCCGATATAAACAACGACGGACAGGTCACGATGGCTGATGCCAGCATGGTTGTCAACATCTACCTCGGAATATAATGAAAAGACTAAACTGTCTAATCTGATTAATTTAAACGAAACAATAAAGGAAATAGAGATATGAAGAAACTACTGTCTATACCGGCTTTGGCGTTGCTTGCGCTCTTTGCCTCATGCTCGTCTGACGACGCGGTGCTGCCCGGCGGCACTGACGGCGGCAGGGTAG
This sequence comes from Prevotella sp., assembly GCA_017413085.1. Classification (GTDB taxonomy): domain Bacteria; phylum Bacteroidota; class Bacteroidia; order Bacteroidales; family Bacteroidaceae; genus Prevotella. The sequence goes on along the minus strand of JAFPVC010000005.1, from coordinate 47,549 downwards.
GTGTCAGTGCTGACATACCGGCCATCGGGTTTGAGGATGATACGCGTGCCGCACTGATATTCTCATCCACTGGTATGGAGTTTAAGTGGCAGGAGAATGATGTCTTGAGCATCTATCCTAAATATGTTGAGGGCAAGGACCTTATGTTTACTGAGGAGACTTCCCCGCGTGAGCCTTGGTATATCGTGAGCAACGACGTTATCAAGCAGGGAAAGGACGGCAGTTGGTTTGCTTTCTTCACTGACGATGAGGGCGACGAGATTCTTGATGTGCCGAATGTTACAGACTATCTTTGTGTTATCCCGAAGAATGATAATACACCTGACTTGGGCTACACCGCCATCCCTGTGTCGTATCTCGGACAGAAGCAGGCAAGCAACGTCAAGATTGGCTTCAAGGGCGTTGACAACGATGCGTATATGGCTTCTGAGAAGGCTGCGTCTGCCCATCTCACCAACTATAACTATATGTATGGTGCGGCTACACAGCAGTGGAACGGTGCCACGCATTTCGACATGAAGTATCTGCAGGCTACCATCCGCCTCTATATGCAGGTGCCGGATCCTGAGAATGTTCAGATTTTCGACTCGCTGATGATTCTCCACAACTTCGTGTCCGACGTTCCGAGCTACAAGTTTACGTCTAAGGGTACGCTTAACCTCGATACGGAGAAGTTTACTCCTACTCAGCATGAGAAGATTCTCACGCTGAAGTTTGGCGACAACGGCTTCGACCTGCGCGACTATGACGAACAGGCAGATGAGTATTCAGCTACCTACAGTGATGACTACAAACTCGCCAAGACTGGCAAATACTATATAATCGCCTACATGGAACTCTTCCCCGTGAATATGCTCCACAACGATATCGTTGAGCCTACGCTCTATCTCTGCGGACATACGGGTACTGGCGACAATGTCGACAAAAACTATTACAAAGCTTCTCTCTCCAAGAAGAAGATAGAGGCAGGCAAGGCATATCAGTGGACTACTGGCATGGACGACGAAGAGCCTATCGTCTTTGAGGCCGTCAGCATACAGGAGTGGAAGGAAGCCACCGGCTATGACAATGGCAAGGATGGCAACGGAACTCAGGATTGGTAATAAATTAAGTCAAGATAAATGAACAAGAAACTACATCTCATCATCATAGCAGCTGTTGCCGCTCTCATGACGGCATGTAACAGCGACAGCGACCTGCCGCTGACCCATCCCGACGGTTACGGCGAGATTCAATTCTCCATCGGCAGCGGAAGCATCCCGGCCGTGACGCGTGCCGGTGAGGGTACACCGGGGCTGACCTACGTGCCTTACGACTCCATCCGCGACCCCCGCACTATGGGCGTGTTCGGATGGTACGAGTTGGATGGCACCACATTCAGCAAGGCTGCCAACAGGATGTTCAACAATGTCAGCAATACTGCTCACTATGATGTTGGCGCAGATGTCACTGTATGGGAATATGAGGGCAAGAAGTATTGGATTGACTACTTGGAGAAGAGTCCATTCGATTTCTTCGGCTACATGCCTTATAATGAGAATGTCACCATTGCCACTACCGACAACGACGACGAATATAAGCTCACCATGCCGGTTGAGTTCCCCGATGGGGCTACGTTCTCGCCTGTCGAGACGGCTCTGCTCTGTGCCAAGCCTATCCATAAGGTGCAGCCAGAAGGCACCATACCGTTCTATATGGATCAGACGCTCACTGGCTACACCCTCGTGTTCCAGTTGGGTGAGAAGATGGACTCCATCCGCGACTTCATGATTAAGGATGTGAAGGTCTATGGTGAGAGTCTCGCCTACAAGGGCGATGTTTCCCGCACATACACCTGGGAAGGTCTGGATTGGGAGGCTGGTAACATCACTTGGGCTAATGTAGATACTAAGGACGTTGATGTGGCTGATGCCGTTTCTGTGCCTTACCTCAACAACGGTGGCGACAGCATACCAGAGTATTACATCGACCCGACGATCGAGACCGACCTCGCTCCTGCCATGCCGGGCATGTTGCGTGTCACCAACCACCCGGTTCAATGGGGCACACCGATATATGTCATTCCTACCGACGAGTTCGCTCCGGTATTCGAGGTTACATACGATGTAGTAGTGCAGAATGAGGAAAACGCCGATGTTGTTACGCGTAAGAACATCAAGAGCACCATCTCGTTCAGCAGCACCTACTTCCAGGCTTTCACCAAGGGCAGGATGGGCGACACCCACAAGATTCGTGTGAAGATTGTGCCTGACCACCTCTACGTCCTCGCCGATGCCGACCAGACCTTCGGCTACATCCCGCTGAACGACTAAGGATGTTTCTATTTATTATCGCCTTCGGCGAGAAGGTTTAGCTCGGCGGCCTGAAGGGGAACCAACGGTCGGCGGCCAGAAGGGGAACCAACGGTCGGCGGCCCGAAGGGGAAAGCCAAAGCCAAAGCCAAATCGTTCAAATTAGGTCAAATCACTCAAAATAATGAAAGATTTGAAAAGATTTGATAGATTTCTGCCACGAAGTGGCACACCAAAGATAATATATAGAACATCTATAATAAATCCGCGCAATCTGTGCAATCTGAGGGAAAGTAACAACTGACATGGGAGTTCAGTATGACATAGAAACCAGTCGCTTCGAGTTCGACTTCAAGCATGATGGACAGGATGACATCATACATCTGATGGGGTCTGGTTATCAGGTTGAGGCATTCGGACAGTGTTTCTACTACGGCTATGAGTTTACCGAGGATGTGAAGGGTAGTGTGCGCACTGCTTTCATAAATCATCTGAAGTTCCCGAAGTCCTTGCGTGACGACCCGGAACTGACGCAGTTCATACAGAAGGCGGTGAACAACCTGCACAAGAGGATAAACCTCTACAACTACGACCTCGTGGTAACGCCGGAGTCCTCAAGCAGGGTCAACGAATACATGGTAAGGTATATATACCGTTTTGCGCAGCCGATGATGCGCGAGATGCAGAAACTTTTTGAAGATGAAATCGAAGAAAAGTTTGTTCAAGCGATAAAAGCAAGGAACATCCTTATCGTCGACGACATAACCACGAGTGGTTCCACGCTCAACGAGGTGTTGCGTGCTCTACGCATCCTCAACGAGGACAACAAGATAACCTTATTCAGCCTCGTAGGTCGCAAGGACCTCATGGCAGAATCTATGTAATCCTAATGGTGATGATATAGACTTGATTATAGGTTATACCTCCGTAGCAGAAAAAATGACGATGGTGACTGACAACATCAAGCATTTCGAAAACATCCGAGGCATACGCCTTGAGAATTGGGCGACGAGAGAGTAAGAAAATTTTGGTTGAGTATTCACTTATATTATAAGTGTTATAACATAATTAGATTATTAACTAACTATATATTGCTAATATGAGAAGTTCTATTAGTACTTACAAGAACCTTAGTTCTATACTAAACACTATGTCTATAACAGGTAAACGCAGAGGAAACATCCACTGCGCAGTCATTGTTATACTCATGCTACTCATCAATCTCATGGGGAGTAGTAAAGCATGGGCAGTGGCGGGAAATTACTTCTCCCAAAATTATGAGGCTGATGGCGTTGCACCAGACTGGTCGACAAGTGTGGCCGGACGTTTCACTCCTGTTATCCTTGAGGAGAATGGGAATCATTACCTTTGTGTTAATCAAGATGAAAGAAATAATAATGGTTGCGTATTGACAAGTACCAGCCTGCAAGGCAAGGTTGCTGCAGGTACTGATTTCGTGTTGCAGTTTGACCTGAAGATTAGTAGTTCCACTAATAAGTATCCTGTGAGTTTTGAAATATTTGATGAGGCTAACAGTGCTGTGATGTTTAGTCTGACAGCTACTGGCACTTGGGCTACTACGTGGATTATTAATGGTTCATCCACACAGGTTACTCTTCCTGGTTCTAATGCTGGTAATGGTAGTCAGACTATTGCTGATGTGACATGGTATAATGTTAAGGTTTCACGCTATGAAACCCATACCTATCTTACTATTACCAATAAGTCTACAGGTGCTGTTGTCTTTGATCGCAGTGAAGTAGAAACCAAAAGTACTACGGGTGGTCTTGGCAAGATGGTGTTCACTACGAGTCGTTATCTTGCAAACTTTGCGCTTGACAATATCGTCGTCACTCCCTACAGCAGAACTTATGAATACAGTAAAGGAACTGTTGCGGATGTTAATGGTACTTTGCCAACAGGAGGCACCGTTGAACATGGTTCGAAGGTTACAATGCCTGCTACTAATAGTATATTGTATAAATCAGGATATACGCTGACTGGATATAAGAGTAGCATAGATAACGAGACGTATGCTTTTGGTACTGATGTTTCAGTGACAGATGATGTTACGTTTACAACCGTATTTAATGCAAATAATGTTGTTCGCACAGACGTTATTAATACCGTGAATGCTTCATGGTCAAACGTGGCTCTTGCTGACGGTGCTGCTGAGAAATGGTATGTTTCACAGTCCTTGTTCAACGGTGAGTCGCAGGATGTCGCTCTGAAGGCAGAAGGTAAGTCCATTACCTTCGAGGCGGTGACGGGCATGAAACTGCTCCTGCCGACAAGCAAGGCCGATGACTTTACTTCAACGGCTGACTTCGACAAGGACGGATATACATGGACTTACACAGGTGCTGCAGGTAACGTGACGGTTACATATACCGGCGATGATGATATCTCGGAGACCTTCACCGTTACTTATCCAATGACATCAAAGCCTGTCTACAAGACAAACTTGAATGATGAGTATAATGCTCTGCTTGCTGACGAGGTCAAACTTACCGTGGATATGTATAACATGGAGACCGGTACCTATCAGTGGTATAAGACCGCTACGGGCGATGTGGCTGATGGCGTTGCTATAGCTAATGCGACCACAGCTACATACACTGCTCCTACTACAGAGCACGGCACCTCATATTATTATTGTATAGGTACCAACAGCATCGGCAGCGTGGCATCAAAGGTTGCAGCGGTTAATGTAAATGGTGTACCAATTGTAGCTACCGACATTGCAAAGAACAGCTATGAAGTGTTGCTCGATGCAGAAGTTACGATGTCGGTAGTCGTGCGCAACATGACAGCTCCGCAGTCTGCCTACCAGTGGTACAGCAATACCACTGCCTCTACTGAGGGCGGTACAGCTATTTCAGGTGCTAACGCAGCTTCATATACTGCTCCTACCACCGCCGACGGCACCATATATTATTATTGCGTGGCAGAGAACGTATATGGCAAGGACACTTCAAAGGTAGCAAGGGTGACAGTCAATGGTAAGCCTATCGTTGGCAACAACATTGCCAAGAAGGCATACGCCTTGTCTGTGGGCGATGAGTTGACTCTTGCTATCACCGTGAAGAACATGCAGGCTGCCGGTGCGGCTTATCAGTGGTATGTCCATACTGCCGACACCACTCTGGGTACTCCTATTGCGGGAGCTACCAGCGCTTCTTACACCGTGCCTACGGCTGAAATCAGCAACAAGTATTATTACTGTGTAGCTACGAACCCGTTCGGCAGCGACACTACGATAGTCGCACAAGTTAATGTGGCAGACTATGTCACGCTCAACCTGAAGAACTGGCCGGCTGATGATGTTGTGTTGGGTCAGAAGTGGATTTGGGGTTCAGAGAACAACAACTGGACAGACAAGAGTCCTTATACTCTTGAAGATGTGGAGTTCTATGAGAGTAACGATGTTGTATACTCTCCAGGTATCCACGTGCTGATAAAAGGTTGGTATACTGCAGATGATACTCAGTTCTGGGGACAGCAACCGTTGTTGTATCCTTACGGACTTGCGGGCTACTTAGGTGGTACGTTCGGTGAGTTCTCTCTTGAGAATGGCAAGGGCCTTCATCTAGGTCAGCGTGAACGTCCCGTTAACTTCTATAACATGAAGGCCGGCGACGTTATGGTTGTTACAGGTTCTGGACTTACTGATGATGCTATATGGAAACCAGGTCTTTATGGTAACGGTGAGTTTAATATCTATGTGAATGCTGACGGTACTGAGTCTACTGTCGTTTGTACGGCTGATGGTTGTCTGTCATACTGGTTGCATATAGCAAAGGGCGACTATAAGCAGACCGTTATCGAAAGTGTTAAAATACGCAATAAGTATGCTCCGACGATTACTACAGATCTCGGTGGCCAGACATATACTATTGGACGCGGTGAGACAAAGACTTTGACTGTTGCTGCAACAGCTACGGATGCCAATCCTCTGTCATATCATTGGTATCGAAACGACATTGATTCTATAAAGGGTGGAACGGCTATTGACCCCAATACCAATCCTACGGCAATTACTGCTTCGCTGACAACTCTGCCTAACGAGTCATACTACTACTACTGCGTTATAAGCAACAGCGTGACGGGGGCAGCTGTGGCAACAACGAAGACCGTGCATGTGCAGTGCAAGCCACAGGTTACATACGCCTGCACCGATGCTGATGTTGTCGGCATCCTTCCTCCGTCAGAGATTAAGGAGATTGGTGAGCAGTTCACTATCGAGGCAAGCAACCAGTTGCTCTTCAAGGAAGGCTATACCATTACTGCCTGGACGGATAGCACGAATACTTACGATTACGGTCAGTCGTATGACATCGTTAATGACATCACGCTCTATCCTGTCTTCCGTGAGAATGAGAAGCAGATAGATAATATAACGAAGAATACTGACGTGACATGGCAGTTTGGCACTTCTAATGCTGCACCGGCTGTGACATGGAATGACGGCGAGGAGCATTATCTTGTTACTCAGACTGCTGTGATTGGTGAGACTCAAGACTTAGTTGCCAAGATAACGACTGATGGATTTGACAACACGACAGCCTCTGAGGGTTGCGCTTCTGTTGCCGCAGGCACGAAGGTTGCCTTGAAGGTTAAATACGGTACAATAATCACTGTCTATGCCAAGGAGGGTGAGACCCCGTCTGGCACCATCACTGCTGCTGACTATCCGCAGGAGTTTGCCCTGAAGCAGAATGGCAATGTGCTGTCATATACCTATACCGGTGATGAAAAAGAGGCTGTGCTCACTCTCTCTGCTGCTGAGTACGAGAAGATTGCGGTTCGTCATGTGCCGTCTGGTATACCTGTGTTCTCTATCAATCCTGAAGCGAACTATTATTCAGAGGTTGGCAAGGATCTCACTATGACAATCGATGTTACGTCTAACACCGTGATACAGTGGTATAAGAATACTACGAATTCTACGACAGGTGGTGTACCTGTTGAGGATGCCAACGGCGAGTCTCTGACTGTTCGTAGTGATATTGACGGTACGGAATACTACTATGTTACTGCAACCAATAGGTTCGGCACTACCACGTCAACTGTGGCACGTGTAGACTATTTCAGTTACGAGACCCTTGATTTCCAGCACTGGGATGCTGCTGACGCTGATGTATTTGCTCTTACTGGTAAAGCAGAGTGGGATATACGTGGTGGTTACAACTGTTCAAACTGGTTCTATCCTTACGATTTGTCGGGCTATCTTGCAGCACGTTTTGATCAGACTCGAGTCAGGTCAGGATATGGATATTTTAACTATGGTTCTGGTGGACGTCCATCGTTGATACTGGGAATGAAGAAAGGACAGCATGTCATAATGACCTGTGTTAAAGCAAGTGACCTTACTCTCTTCCCAGAGGGAAGGTATCCTGACGACTGGTGGGAAAAAAAGAATCAAGGTGCGGTTGTTACTCATGCAGGTACATACAATTTTACCATAAATGATGCTAACAATCAGGTAGATTTTGAGATGCTTACTGATGGTAACTTGTTTTTTGAACAGCCTCGTTCTGATAGAGGACAAGATGCTACCATTCGGACAATTACGTTGCCAAGTAAATATCGTCCGGTTATAACCAAGGATCTTAATCCTGTGAATGTAGTGGACAAGGATGATCCGTTGACACTGAAGGTTGAGGCGAAACTTCCTGTTGAGATTGCAGGACATTCGCTGGCATACCAGTGGTATACCAACACCACCAACAGCAACAAGGGCGGCACAGCCATTGAAGGGGCTACTGAGGCTTCATATACTATTGCGAATGTTGACTCTGCTGCATACTACTACTGCTTGGTTTACAATGCTGCTACGAATTCCATCAGGCCGACAACTCCTGCTGCTGTAGGATTCTATGTGCATGTGACGTTTGAAAACAATGATAATGATGCATACGGTGAGGCTCCTGCGATGGTGAAGGTTCAGTCGGGTCTGCCTTTGACCATACCGGTTAACCAGACTTTATACAAGAATGGCTACACGTTGACTGGATGGACTGACGGAGATACCATCATAAATGTAGGCACGGAATATATTCCGCTTGACGATGTGGTTATGCATCCTGTCTTCACAAAGAATAACGACGATGTATCCTTGGCTAAGCGTGGCGAGGCCATGACCGTGATCTGGAAATTCAGCGCCGCAAACGGTTCCGCCGAGTATAACGGCAATGAGTCTGCCAATGTTAATCAGGTGACTATAAATTCCGAGGTTATGGATCTCGGCATCAAGATGACTGGTGGCGACAACCAGCAGAACGAGGCTTTTGCAAGTCGTGGCTGGATGGCTGCTGAGGGTGCAAACTTCTATCTGCCTGTAGTCAAGGGTGCTAAGGTCAGCATCACGCTCAATAACCCGGCTGGCATCACCATCAACGGTAATGAGATTGCCTACAGCTCTGAAAACGGCTCTACAGGCAATGTGGTTTACACATATACTTGTACGACTAATGCCGCTGAGCTCTTGCTCAACGTGGGCAACAACTATATAAAGGATATACAGATAGAGTATCCTGCACCGGAAATCCTAAAGACCGATGCTGCAGAGTATGATGTCACAATCAGCGGTGGAAAGATTGTACGCCGTTCAGCCGTAATCACGCTGACGGGTAGGAACCTTACACCGGGTGCGGAGATACCTGTTGCGCTCAACAACAACTATGTGACCATCTCACCGCAGACTGTCACTGTTGCTTCCAACGGAACTGTAAACCAGCAACTGCTTGTTACATACGCACAGCAGGGCGTACAGCAGGCATCTTCTACTAAGGTGACATTCACTTACAGCGATGATGTGTCTGCTGAGGCAATCGTCAATGTAGGCCGTACGGAGCCGTTCACCGGTACGTCTGACGTTACGGCTGTGTCTAACAAGACTACATGGGATTGGTCTGCTGCTGCCAGCAATGTCACTCCTGAGAAGGATGTCTATATGGCATTCTGCGATGCAACGCTTGAAGAGGGTGCTGCATGGCCTACGGGTATGACTGCTGCAAACCTTGCAGGTGCAGGAACGTATTTCGTTAACAGCAGTACGCGTAGCTTCGATGGTACGGAACTCTATTTCAAAACCACGCGTAAGGGTACCGTGGAGGTTGAGTTCGCTTCTATAGCAGGTACGGAGTCTATTACACTTGCTGTAAACGGTGAGAATACATCATATACTACTTCTGGAACGTCAAAGGTGACAACAGCCAAGATTCCTGTTCCGGCTGGTGGCGTGCTACTGCAGGCTCGTTTGGCAGGACAGTCGGATGGCGAGAGGAACATGCGTGTTTACAAGATTACATTCAAGCCTGATGCTGAGGAACCTGAAATAATCGTTGATCCGTCAACGGCTACGTTCACGCTGCATACCACTGACATGGAGCTTGCAGATGATGACCCGAATAAGGAGACTCTCTACTATACTATTGACGGTACTGAGCCTACGATTAACAGCGACAAGTATAATGGCGAGCCTGTTGCAATATATACCAACTGTACAATCAAGGCTATTGCCTATGCACATAACGATGGCAAGAACAAGTCAAGCGTGGCTGAACTGACTACCGAACTGCCTACCTACAAACTGCATGTAAATATGTATCCGTCTATGACATACGGACGCATAGAGGTAGAGCCAGAGTCAGAAGGAATGGAATACCTTAAGAATGCCAAGGTTACAATCCGTGGTTTCGCTACCACTGGCTACAGTGTCCTTGGTTGGACAAAGACACGTAATGACATTGCCACAGGTAATTGGATAGAGCGTAAGGCTACATACGTTGCCACTATCAATGATACTGACAATACATATTATGTAACGGTCGGTAAGGGTGAGAAGGGTACCGTGAATTACGATATCGCCAATGCCATATTCCTTGATACAGATGGAAATGCTTATGACGAGACACTGACAGGAGCATTTAGGAATGAACTTGTGAATACGTTCTCATGGAACCGCTACATCAAGACTCCTATCGCTACTACGTCTATTGCCGCTCCTTCCAACTATCCGCTCCATACAAGTGGCGTGATAGAGGGCAATGACCTTGACGGCAGTGTCTTCACCCTGCAATACTGGCAGGATACCGCAGGTAATAAGTATGACCTCGGCACAAGTTCACCGATTGAGACGGAAGGACAGGAAATTACGCTTGTTCCTGTCTACAAGCAGAACCTCCTGAGCACGTTCATGGAGACCCGTAACTCTAAGTTCGACATCCGCTGGGACTTCCGCCGCTCTTACGGTGCGCATCCGCTGACTATTCCTTCTGGCGTGGACAAGCGTTTCTACTCAACACATGCGAAGATGAGCTACACGGTTGGTGGTATAGCACAGAATAATCAGGTAGTTGACCTTGCCATCAAGATTAATACCGAGGGCGTGGAAACTACACCTGAGGCGTTTACCAACGAGGATGTGACAGAGTGGGCTACCATGAAGAGTGGTGTGAAGATAACCCTGCCTTCTGCATACCATGCTAAGTTTACCTTGGCTTCATGGGAGAAGTTAAGTTCTGACGGTGATGGTACTACTATCAACGGCCAGATGCCTGACAACATTCATGATGAGGTTATACCGCGCGGCGACGGCGGATGCTACCTCTATACATGGACAATGCAAGACGATGACGCCACGGCTGAGCTTGTTATCGGTGATGACTACTCATATTATAAGTATATAGAGGGAAATTACCAGGATGCTGAGAAGAAGTACCTCAAGTATTCTGCCAACAATACAGACATGGGTACAGTTACTGCTGCCTTGACTGCAGATCCAACCAATCATGGTGAGGAAACAGAACAGGGTTACGCATTCGATAACTCGAAGCAGGTTACTGTAACGGCAGAGCGTAATGACTTCTATGAACTGAAGTACTGGCTCAATGGCGAGGGTACTAAGATATATCCTGACGGCACATACGAGACAGCCAATGGATCTACTGGCTCGATTGGTTCGAGCACAAGTATCGACGATGTGGTATTCAACGGCTTCACTGCTGAGACCGACAATAAGTACACCTTGACGCTGACACTGAGCCGCTTCTACGAGCTGCAGGCAGTCTTCGGTGACCGTAAGTCATATTATGTGAACTTCACCACAGGTGAGGGTAACGGACTTGCTTTGCCGCAGATGCATATTGAGCATGGCAACCAGCTTGAAATGCCGCTGGTTAACTATAACCTCTTCCTTGAGGGTCATACCCTGAAGTACTATACTGACTATGAGACGCATACCAAGAAGTATGAGTTTGGCAAGAAGTATGATATTGACTCAGACTTGCGACTGGTTCCTGTCTTTGAGCCTAATAAGGTTTCTACGAGCGACGTGACTTCTGTTGACGGATGCACAGTGACATGGAACATGGCGAATGCTTTGTTCAATTTCGATGAAGCTACGGGGCGTGTAATAGCACCGCTCAAGATAGATAATGACACAATAGATGTTCAGTGCTATTTCTCTAATTCGGGAACTGGCGTTTACGAGCGCATAAATGAGGGCGTTTGTGAAGTAAGTGCAGGCTCTGTGTTTGAGATTCCGACTACAGGCAACTGCGTGATTAATGTCGTGGCTGCTCCTGGTACTTCATTCAGTAAGGGTGACATCGTTATAAACGGTGCTAATACTCTGGAAGGTGCAACTGTAAGCGTTGACTGTACAACTGCAAACAATGCCATGCAGATACAGTTTGTCAATCCAGCCAAGGTGCAGAGTGTCAGCGTGACCTACAAGCCTGTTGATTCTGATGTGACTCTGAAGACCGTTTCTATAGGCAGCTACACTCTTACCAATGATGAGGTGGAGGAACTGATTGCAAATAAGGTATTCAATTACAGTTATTCTGCAACTACGCTTTATGAGAATGATGCTATGCCAGAGGTTAAGGCCGAGGCAACGGAAGGCGGTTCGACAACTGTTACGCAGGCTACCGTTTCAAGTGGAAAGGCTACCATTCTGCTGAAGGTGAACGACGTGACGCTGCAGACCTACAACATCAATTTCACGCTGACCGACAAGGTGGCACCGACGGTTTCTGCCATTGCTGTCAATGAGTCGGCCGCAGAAGAAGGCATTGTTGGGGAGGCACAGTCGCAGAACGGCGTGATATCAATTACGTTCGACCATACCATGACGGCAACCGACATAGCCGGCCTTGGACAGACTCTCGGCTGCAAGGTTGATGGAAAGGTATTGAAGTTCACTTACTGGAATCTTGCCGCAAATCAGGAGTACACGCTGAACATACCGGCAAATACCCTTAGCGATATTTATGGTGTGAAGAATGCTTCTGCAATCGAGGTGAAATTCACCACCAGTGAGTCTTCTTCTACTGTTCAGCAGGGAATGTTTAACTTCGTGGTAACTCATAAGCAGACATGGGATGGTGTAAGGCAGTTGACTGGCTCGCGCATAGCCGTCGTTCCAGATGCTGTCATTAAAAAACTGAAGGATAACAATATACTATGCGGTACCATAGAGGAGGCTATTGACAGTGCGAATGCTGCCAAGGGTACTGAACGATTCTATATCTTCGTGCCGAATGCAGAGTACAACATGAAGGGCAACAGTGCAATCGACGCTGCTGAAATGGGTACTACCATGTATGGTAAGGATGATAACGGCAACTTCAGCACGACAGTCTCTATCAATGTGGCTGACTTCGAGGGCAAGAAGTACTATGTAGGACGCTCTGTACTGACACGCGACAATGTGTCAATCATCGGTCAGAGTCAGGACGGCACGGTTATCTACAATGACCCGCGTCTGTGCGGTGCCTACACTTCTGCTACGCTGCGCATCGGTGATGAGGTGAAGAATACCTACATGCAGGATCTTACCTTGGAGAACCGCTTCTGTAACTCACAGGGCAACAAGCCGTGGTCTAATGCTACTCACGAAGGTGGTGGTGCGCCTGCAATATATGATAATGGTACACACACCATTGCTAAGAACGTATCGTTTAAGGCACATGACTTCACTCATGTTACAACAGCTTGGGTCGGCAATGTCGCTAAGCCTACAAGTGTACGCGTTACAGACAACTATTATGAGGACTGCGCTCTGTGGGGAACACGTTACATGCTGTACGATCAGGGTCAGGCTTGGTGGGAGCGTCCTACCGTTGTGATGCGACTCAACTCGGACCGTGCTAATACCTTCTCACTGCTTGAGCACTATCAGGCAGAGCAGCCATGGGGATATGTACTCGCTAATGGTAAGGTGATAGCAGAAAGTGATGCAGCGAAGACTCGCAACAATAACCAGTTCATTCTCGCTACACGTCTGCGTAACTCTCCTGCACTGACTTGGATTAACATGAAGTTTGACGTACTGCCGTCTGCCGCTGGCTACGACAAGTATCAGGGTACTGGTGGCGTGATACGCTTGCATGAGTACAACTCAATGACGGCGTCGGGTACACCGCTTGACCTCTCACAGCGCTCACTCGCATGCTTCGCTCCTGAAGCAGGTTCTGATGTTTGTGTGCTCACTTCTGATCAGAAGGATGCGTATAACGTTCAGAATGTACTTGGAGGCAACGAGGCTTACGATCCGAGAGTTCATACCGTACAGGCAAACATGAATGGTAAGGATTTGAGAATTACCACTAATAATGATGGTAAGACACAGTTTGACTGGGATGCCGTAAGCAACGCAATGTGCTACTTCGTCTTCCGTATCGACAAGCAGACGAACGACACCGTATTCTATGAAATTACTACACATAACTATTGTGTGCCAGACCAGAAGAAGGATGCAGGTTACTATTTTGTAGTACGTGCAGCAAATGAGCGTGGCGGACTTGGTTCTCCATCTAAGGCAAGGAAGTTTGAGCCTCTTGACACTTACGTGGTTGAGGTGAAGAAACTTGGCAGTGCTCCTGACTACTATGCAAACGGCGAATGGGGCTGGAGTACGGTTTGTCTGCCGGTTAATGCAACCTTCGATGAACTTGATGGCTTCAATGTCTATGCAGCCGTTAAGCTTGAGGGCAACACTCTCATGCTGAAGAAGGTGAAGAAGACTGAAGGCATGCGCAAGAACCGCGGTTACATTATTTACGCTAAGCCTGGCCAGTATAACTTCTATGGCACGTATACTGCACCGATGCCGCTGTTCTCTGCCGTAAACGGTGATGATGACGGTTACTCTCTGCTTGACGGTAACCCAGAGGCAGAGGCTGTCACTGTAGGTACGCTCAATATCTATACACTGTCTTACAAGCCGGCGGTTAGCGGAATAGGCTTCTATAAGTTCGTGGGCAGCGAGATACCTGCACGCAAGGCTTATCTGCGCAACGAACTGGTTGATGGACCTGTTAATATAGGCTACGCTCCTGCAAAGGGTCTGCGCTTCGTAATCATCGATGATGATGAGTGGGAGTTTGATCCTACTGACATCAGCGGTGTGAAGGATGACGAGAATGAAGACAGCAATGCTGTATTCGACCTCTCTGGTAAGCAGGTAGACCCATCGCAGATGCGCAAGGGAATGATATACATCGTGAACGGAAAGAAGGTTGTCTACTAAGACACCTTCTTCCGCCACACGGCGAAAACAACTACTTTAAGTAGAGATTAGAAATCCCTTTTTGAGTATAGTAACTAACTATTAAAATAGTAAAATTATTGGATGATAAACTCCTTTAGGAGTGACGGCAAGACCGCCACTCCTAAAGGAGTTTTGTGTGTTTAAGAGTTAAAAAATGTCAAATAACGGCTGTTTCGTCTTTTTTATTTCATGGTTCACTTATTATTTGTTAACTTTGTAAATTGAAATGAACTGTGGAACAAAAATGTAACAGCAGATATGAATACAACAGGATATGCTTCTGAGAGCTGTGGCGCAAGGCGCAGGCACCTCTCTAATGTATGGCTTACTGTCATGGCCGTGGTACTTGTGGCCACCATGAGTGCATCAGGTGCATTGGCGGCTACCATTACTGCTTCGTGGGATTGGCAGAATAAGATCCCGTCTGGTATCAGGGATATAGATGCCATTGAAGGTGGTACGGGTACCATAGCGTCTGACGTAGACGGTGTGACACTGTATGTTGATGCCACTCATGGCAAACTGGCACCGAATGGCAACAATGCTCAGTTCAATGCCGGCACGGTGTTGCATGTGCCAGTGGTTTCCACAAGTGATGTGGTAACGGTTGTTGGCTATTCTGGGCTTTCTCATTATTATTATGGAAATGCCAGTGATGATGAGAAGGCGGACGAGAGTACATATACGGCTACGCTCACTGACGTAGCGAGGGGATATGTGGCTGTTACGGCCTCTGCTCATGGCTACCTCTTTGGTTTGAAGGTGGAACAACACAGGGATGATGCGCTTACACCGACGGCTGCGACCGTAGCTTGGGCTTTTGATGCCGGTACGAGCGGACAGACCGCTGCGTATACCGTTGACAATGTGTTCAAGTCTAATTCCGTCGACATGGTAGGCGGCGAATGGTCATGTAACGGCACGACCACGCTGGAGTATGATAATGTCAGCACCACTTATACCAAGGTGCTACATTCAGGCACGAAACTTAATTCAAACGACAATTCTCAGTATATTGACTTCGTAGTAACACCGAAGAACGGCGTGTGCTTCGTGCCGTCGGCTGTTTCTTTCTATGCCCTGCGCACGGGAACTAACGGTGGTCTCATTGACTATGCCATCATTGGTGATGATGAGAAAGTGCTTGCTACAGGCATTGCGCCGAAGCGTTACAACAGCAGTGACAATGACGGAGTGCATTTTGAAAGCACGATTACTGACAAGGTGGTTTGTTCCAAGAGCGCACCATGTAAGCTGCGCATATATGTATATAGTCTTGATCCAAATAAGAATATCTGCCTGTCAAACGTTCTAATCAGCGGTACGTATGTGGGAACACCGAGCGACGTGCCGACAAAGACGGTGACGACTGTTATCAATCCGACGGGTGCCGGCAAGATAAAGCAGGTGCCTGACGGTACGGATGTGGACGAAGGCTCGGAGGTGACATTCACTGCCACCGCCGAATATGGCTATAAGTTCTCTTCGTGGACTCTCAACAGCGGAACCATAGGCACTGCGTCTGACAATGTATATACTATCAGCTCGCTTAATGCCAACACCACGTTGACGGCCAGCTTCACCGCATTGCCAAAGGTGACATTCTCCAAGGGCAGTGATGCAGATGTGCTGGGCAGCGCACCGGTGTTTGACGCGTCGGGCAGTTCTTATGACTATGCTGACCCGTCGCTGACCATTCCCGTCAACCATACATTATATAAGGAGGGATATACCCTTACTGGCTGGACTGACGGAACGAACACCTATGCCGTGGGCGGAATGATAACACCTTCTGGTGACGTTACTCTTACCCCGGTTTTCACTGCCAACGCCAAGTCGATAGCCGACCGCCAGTCTGCAGTCACTGTCAAGGTAGACCTGCAGCGCAGGAACGGCGCACCTAAGTTCGATCTGGGCAGCAACACCGAAGGCTTCTATGTGGTGCAGTCTGATGTGGACGGTGCAACGATAGACGTTAAGGTGGGCTTTAACACAAAGTCGGGTAAACTTGCCAACGGCGCTTGGACAGACTGGTGCCAGCTTAACGGCGGTTTTGAGTTCTACCTGCCGTCATGCCCTACGGCAATAGTGACGATGGAGACATACGTTGCTTCATCTGCCACGACCATCGACGGCGTAGCACTGACAGGCAACACCTCTACGACGCCCGAGTATACAGTAGCATCGGATAACGACCCGATAACCGTAGTGATGGGAGGCGACCATCAGTACTTCCGCTGGATACAGATAAGACTGCCCAAGGTGGATATAGCAGCGTCAGACCTCGCCATCGTATCGGGCAAGGAGACTGTTGCCGTTGATGCAGGTTCTACATACACGCTGACCAAGGATGTGGACTACACCACCACGTCGGCTGGTGCCATAACTTACACTACGAGCGATGCAACCGTGGCTACGGTAGCAGCCGATGGTACGGTGACGGGCATGAATGCCGGCACCGCCACCATAACGATGACGCAGGCGTATGACAACCTCATTGCATCGAAGTCGGTGCAGTATACGGTCAACGTATCATACAGCACCGCACCGGTTGTTGTTACCGACCTCAATGCAACATACAACACCAAGCAGACACGCCCGGTTACCCTTGAGGTTGCAGTTGCCGGTGCTTCGTCATACCAGTGGTTTGAGAGCAGTGTCAACAGCTATACAGGCACAGCGATAGAGGGAGCCACTACAAACTCTTATACCCATCCTGCCACGAACATCGGCAAGAAATACTACTATTGCGAATTTACAAACGACAAGGGCACGACACGCAGTGCCATTGCTGCAGTAAATGTTGCATCGCTTACGCATACATTCGACTTCACCAACTGGAGCAATGCCACCAAGACGAACCTTGCCGCTGACACTGAGGCATGGTCGCTTGACGAGAAAGGCAACGGCTCAGGTATAATGACAGGTGCTTATTTCAACGTGGCTGGTGCAACAGGTATGCCGGCAGCTGGCGAGAAACTGCCGCTCAAGGCAAACGGTACATACATCAGCGAGCTCTATCCGCTTTCGTTCTCTGGGTCTGCTGACGGTGCCGCACAACGTGGAAACTATGCCATAGCCTACGACCTTGCAGTAACGCAGTTCAACGACAAGGAAGGGGAGGAACCATACGCAGGAAGCAACTACTTGTGGATAGGAAAGTCCAATACATCTATCGTGATTCCTAATGTGAAGGCTGGTTCAACGCTCTACATGGGCGTGGAGAGCCACAATACGTATAATGGTGCCGAGGGCGAGGCACGTGGCTTCACCCTCTATTGCAACGGTTCGCAGATAGAGGGCACGGGCGCAGGTACGGATTTTGTACCGCGTTTCTATACCGATGCATCATGTCAGATACCAGATGCTGCCGTGCTGGGTTCAGACTACGTGGACGTTACTGTGAAGAGTACCAAGTCTGCCCACATCTATTACATAGACTGTGACTACAATGACTTCATGCTGCTCACAAGCACTCTGTCGATGAAGGGCGCAGGCACGGAGTATCAGTTGACGAAAGGCACTGACTACACCACGTCAAGTTCGGCAACCCTGACATTTGCCACCGATGCAGCCGAAGTGGCTACCGTCGATGCCGACGGCAAGATTACCGCCACGGGCACCGGTACTGCGCACATCACCATCACTGTGCCGGCGCATGATGATTTACCAGCTCTGGTAAAGACCATTACGGTGACGTCTGCACCTACTGCCACTCTCACATATTCACTTGGCGACAGCGGAGCAGAGGGCGTGACACCTGCTGCGACAACCGTCGATATAGGCGACAAGGTAACAGTTAATGCCCAGAACAAGTCTGTTTACAAAGCCGGCTACACTCTTACTGGCTGGACTGACGGCACGACTACCTATGAGCAGGGCGACAAGATAACGCTCAACGACGACTTGACACTTACGCCGGTGTTCCGCCAGAACACCAAGTCGCTGCTCGACAATACCGCTCCGATTAGCGTGAAGTGGCCGATGGCTAAGGCTGACGGCGCATTTGAATACAGCAACGGCGGTGCTGCCGTCGTTCAGGCAGAGGTTGCGGGCGAGACAATTGATTTTGGTATTGTCTTCACTTCTGCTCTCAATAACGACAATGACGGCTGGATGAAACCATCTGGCGGTACGTTCACCATACCTGTTGTTCAGGGTGCTTTGATAACTGCAAAATGTTATTACGGCAACGACAGGGAATATATAAAGGTGAATGGCGAGACCGTCTACGGTACAATGGTGGAGAGCAACAACATCATTGAATACACGTATAACGGCAATGCCTCTACGGTGGATGTGCAGTTCGGCCAGTTCCTGAATTACATACAAGTGTCTTATCCGTCACTGCCTGTCATCACCACCAATCTTGACGACTCGTATGTTGTGCGCCGAGGCACGTCAAAGGCTCTTGTCATTGCATCCAACAATGCTAACTCTTACCAGTGGTACAGCAGTACGTCGGCTACCAATGTCGGCGGTACTCCTATCGAGGGCGCTACGTCGGCTACATACAGCTTCGTTACCAACGACCAGACTGAGCCAGGCGACTACTATTTCTACTGCGTGGCTACCAACGGCATAGGCAGCACAGCATCGACTGTGGCTACCGTAACGGTAGTGGCAACCAGTGCGGAGCATACCTTCGACTTCACCAACTGGAGCGGCGTAACGACTACGGCTCTTGCTGCCGACACGGAAAAGTGGCGTACCACCGAGAAGGCTGACGGCACGGGCAATACGGGTGGCTGGTATCTTAATACGAATATCTCGGGCGAGCGTCTCACTGCTAACGGCAGCGTGGTTAATGAGACGAGCCCGCTTGTGTTCTCAGCCAACAGCGGTGCTTTGGCATTGAACAATGATCTTTCTGAAACGGATTTGGGCACGTATCATGGTTCACAGTATATGTGGATGTTTGATAAGTCAAGTTTCGTAATCCCCAATGTGGTCAACGGTTCTGCCCTGACCATGGGATTCGAGAGCCACAAGGCGAGTGAGAATCGCGGCTTCAATATTTTCTATGGCGATGCCAAAACTGATACGTGGGTTGCGCTCGACACCTGTCTCACCAAGGAGTTCCGCATAGCTGAATTCACCATACCTGTAGACGCATCGGCAAGCGGCTACACCGACGTGAAGATTGAGGCTAACAAGCATTTCCACCTTTATTATATAGACTGTCAGTACAACGACTTCGAGGTTCTTGCCGACCCTGTCTATGTGTCTACTGGTGGCACCTACACCTTGACACGTGGCGTGGACTATGAGTCTACTTCTACCGCTGGCATATCTTTCAGCGTGGAGGACGAGAGCGTAGCCACTGTTGATGAAGATGGCAAACTGACAGCAAGGGGAACAGGCAGCACCACGCTGTCTTACATCATCGGCGAGCACGACGGACTGCCGGCTTTCATAGCCACCACCACGGTGCTTATTGTCAATACCTCAGACCTTGCCATCATGCCGGGTAAGTCGAAGATAGAACTTATTACCGACACCAAGATGAGCGAGGGCGAGACATACCAGCTTACCAAGAATGTCGACTACACCACATCGTCAGATGGTGCGCTGACCTACTCGTCATCGAATGAGCAGGTAGCCACAGTATCTGCCGACGGTCTTGTCACAGTAGTAAGCGGCGGTACTGCCAGCATCACCGTCAGTCAGGCTGTTGCCGGACAGTATTCTGCCGGTCAGATAGTATTCACCATCGAGACCTCTAATGCAGCCGACGTGCCAACGGTGACAAGCGACATACCAGATTCGCTCACCATATATACTTATACCAGCACTAAACTGGCGGTTACTGCAGTCAATGCCATGGCATACCAGTGGTACACCTGTGATGACCGTGAGATGACCAATGCCCAGCCGATTCCTGGTGCTACAAAGCCTGAATACTACATGCGCAGCACCGTGCCGGGCACTACCTATTACTACTGTCGCCTGACCAACTCGCAGGGCAGCATCGTCAGTGAAATATGTAAGGTGAATGCCGTACGCAAGATTGTATGGAATTTTGAACAGACGGTAGTCAAGGACGATATGGAGCCTACGCTGTGGAGCGAGGTTATGAAGAATGGAAAGCCTAATGGCTACAGATTGAGCTATACCGCTGGTCTCAGCAATTCTGAGGTCATGCAAACTCCAGAATTGCCTCTGTCGCTCACCGAGGGACTGTTCTTCACAGTCGCTGATGGCGGAACGATCTTGGTTGGTTATGAGGAAAGTCCGGAGAAATATCACCGTCTTCAGCTTGCCGACAAGAACGTTACCCTGCGTATTCCAGGATGTGAGAAAGACGAGGTTATCGTCATAGATGCTACTTGGACGACAAACAACAAGGGTTTGATAACTCCGTCGGTAAACGTAAGGTGTGTGGATACCGAAGTGGAGTCTTATCCTCTTACTTCTCTTTATGAGGAGTATAAGCTCGTTGTCCTTGAAGACGGCGATGTGGAGATAACGCTGAACGGCGCTTCCATGCACCGTATTGAGATTATTTCCGCACACCCGGTTGTAGAACAGACCTATTCGGCTGTTGCCGTGGCAAGCAATGACGAGAGCAAGATTCTGACTACTTACGTCACAGACGGCAAGGCATGGACGGATGCCACCGTCGAGGTGCCTTACAGTTACTGGCTGAAGGATACAGAAGGAAACCTCTATAAGTACGGTGTGAAAGACCATCCCAAGACAGGACGTTTCAATATATCCAGTGATACCACCTTTGTCATTAAGTATGAACCGACAGACGTGGAGCACGTTGTGTTCCTCTCTGAAGGTGAAGATATCAAGGGAACGGTGAAGTGTACCAGTGGTAATGCCGCCATACGTTCTTCAATGAATGCTGCGGCATACACCGAGAAAGATATCAAGGTTACAAGACTGCCGGCCGGCACATACAAGATTCGTGCTATCGTATTCGATGCGGCGAAGAATCCTGCGTCGCAGCATACCTTTGTAATCGGCGACAACGTCGTTACACTCAATGCCACTGCAACCAACTGGACAGAGGCAGAAAGCGAGCAGTTTACGGTATACAGAGAGACTGACGTGGTATGGATGCAGGGTGGCGACGGCAATGCCGGCATCGACATTCTTGCCATCTATGACACTGCCGTGCCTGTGGCTGCCGAACCAGTCATCACGGTCAACGAGGAAGACCATACCTTCACCCTCAGCACTACTGAAGACGGTGCAAGCATATACTATACCGTCAACGGCCAGACTCCTGACGAGTCGGTGGGCATTCTTTATGACGGCACACCTGTGCAGTTGTCATGCAATGTAACTATCAAGGCTGTCACCATCGCTCCTGAGCGCATGAACTCGGCTGTGGCAATTACTACTACCAAGTATGAAGCCTATAAGATTAATGCATCTGCGTTGCCTAAGAAGTACGGCATAGTGACGCTTTCACCAGAAAGTAGCGACGGCAAGTACTTTGCCGGTGCCAAGGTGAAAATGCAGGCACGCGCCAAGGCTGGTTATGGTTTCGTCGGATGGCAGCGCACAACTACCGGCGCGATGCTCAGTACCGACGTGGCGTATGAGGTGACAGTATCAGCCAATGCTTCAGAAAACGTGTACTATGCCGTCTTCCGCACTGGTGAACCAGGACATGTGCACTACGACATCAACGGAGCGCGCTTCCTGCGTGCTGACGGCACCGACAATGTTGATTACTACAAGGAACAGCTCGGTGACCTCGAGGCTGCCAAGGCATTCGTGGCCTCATGGGCTGCCGGCATCAATGGTAAGGAGTTCTTCCCTGCCGACACCGTCGTGACTGCCATCAGCATTCCGCAGCATTATGCTCTGCGTGCATCGGGCTACACGCTGCTTCACTGGGAGGAGAAGGACAATGCGGAGAATAAGTTTGAACTTGGTTCAAGCCGCCTCTTCGAGACAGAAGGCGAGGAGATTACCCTTGTTCCTGTGTTCATTGCCAATCCGGGCAGCACCGGCATTGCCGACATGGCTTCCGACTTGCTTGAGAAACGCACAGAGACCGTGGGTATCACGTGGGACTTCCGCACAGGCTACGGCGCTCATGCACTTGAACTGCGTGGCGACTACGACTGCGGCGAGTACTATGACGAGTATGTCGGCGGACAGAACGTTTCGCGTAATTACGGCTATCCGTATATGACACATGCTACTTTCGACTCTCAGCGCAACGGTGTTACGTTCAACGATGCGACTGTCGACGTGAACATGTATATCAACACTGCCGAGGGCTCATTCACCAACAAGGATATTGATACATGGGCATATATGTCAGAGGGCACGCGCCTGATTATCCCTTCTGGCTATGGTGCTGTCGTGACGCTCGCTACGCGTTATCCAATTCTCGACGACGAGGACGGCACGCGCATTAACGGACACATGCCTGACAATATATATAATGAGGAGATTCCTCGTACTGCTGAAGGCGGATACTTGTATAAGTGGACTGTTGACAGTGCGGCACAGAAGGCTGTGCTGCGCATCGGCAGCGACTATTCTTACTACCAGTATCTGCACGTTGACCTGCCTAATGCGCAAATCATGTCGCTCGACTTCTCGACCAACAACGGCGGCATGGGTACCGTCAAGGCTGTGACAACGCCGATGTCCATAGGCAATGACGGCAGCTACAGCTATTCTAACGGTACGGAGGTTAAGCTGAAGGCTGTGCGCAGTCGTTATTATGAACTCAAGTACTGGCTGGATGCCGAGGGAACTAAGATATTCCCCGACGGTCACTATGAGAAGGCTAACGGTTACGTTTCTGACGTCTACAGCGGCAACTTCGACACTGGTACTGACATACACTACACTGAAGTTCGCGGCGACTCTATAACCTTCGCTCTCAACAACCATCATTCGCTTCAGGCTGTGTTCGGCGAGAAGACATCATACTATGTTGACTTCTCTGCAGGAGGCGAGGCCGAGGGTCTGCCACCGTATCAGCAGCGAGTGGAGTGGGACGAGGATTTCGTAATGCCGTCTCACAACCAGCAACTGTATTTCGACGGACATACGCTCGACTATTACTATGACGAGACCGAGGCCAACCCAGAGTCTCCTGCCGTGAAGTATCTCTTCGGTGGAAGTTACCGCACCACGAGGAATATCCGCCTTATGCCTCACTTCCATCAGAATACAAAGGAGATAACAAGTGTCACGACTCCAACTACCGTGACGTGGCCTCTGGCTGTTGCCGAGGGTGCTACGGAAATCAACTACAACCGCTCTGCCGGTTTGATTGTCGGACAGCTCTATTTCGAGGGCGACTCCATTGACCTGCCGTGCTATATTGACGGTAACAGTGGATATGCAATCAATACCACCGACGAGGCATTCTGCAGCGTGGCAAGCGGATGCGTCATGACCGTGCCTACGGTTACGGGATGCTCCATCTCGATTAATGCCGTAAATGCAAACTTCGTCAATACGCAGATTGCAGGCACGTCGTCACAGAACCTCGGACGCACTGAGGCTAAGTACACCGCCGGCAAGACGGCTACGGTTACATACACGGGCAGTGATGCACAGGAGCAGATTAAGTTCCGCGACGCACGCCAGTGCACATGGATTAAGGTGACTTATCCGATGATGACCGATAAGCCAGAACTGACTCGCGTGAGCGTTAACAGCACTGATATCTCGGAGACGGATTTCAATACGCTTCTGACTACAGGTTCTGTTACGGTCAGCGTGAAGAAGCCTGACTACTCCAAGGATGTTGTGGCTACCGTCAAGGCATACTGCACTGACGGCGGCGAGACTACGGTGACACAGCCTACCAGTGCATCACCGAAGGCTGTCATCGCTCTCGATACAGAGTCTGGCATCGACATCGGTACATATACCGTCAACTTCTCGTTCACGGAACTGACAGCTCCAGAGCTCAAGTCTGTTACCGTGCAGGGTAAGGCGGCTACGGCAAACGGCTCTACAACAGTGTCCGGGGCACCGGTTAACGGTGTTGTGGCACTGACGTTCGACCACGCAATGCTCGGAACCAAACTCAACGGCACTGACGCTCACGGTCTCAATATGACAGAGGATGACGGCGTCATTAATGTCGTGGCAAGTACCACGCCTGGTACCGATGGCAATACATACAAGCTGCTGCTTACATACTGGGGACTGTCGCAGGGTCAGCACACTCTGACCATACCGGCAGGCACGTTCTCTGATGCCTACGGCGTTGCCTACGACCAGCCGATAACGGTTAAGTTCAGTGTGGTGAACACTTCTTCTGATGTCGCCCAGCAGCGTTTCAACTTCATCGTGACCCACGACAAGACATGGGATGCTGAGACGCAGACGGCAGGACAGCGTGTGCAGATTGTCAGCGACGATGTGATTGAGAACCTCAACAGGCATAACGACGTGAAGTACGGTACGCTCGACGAGGGTATCGCTCTGGCCGAGGCTGCCGGCAGCGGCGACCGCTTCTATATCTTCGTGCCGAATGGCGAGTACTCAATGAAGGGCAATCAGGCCCGCACGGGTACTTTCAACGAGACGAAGAATGGCAACAACCAGAACTTCAAGGTTACTAACTACTATAACGGCGAGACATGGATTAACCGCTCTAACCTCTCTATCGTAGGACAGAGCAAGGATAAGACGGTCATCTATAACGACCCGTTCATCTACGGCATAAGCTATACCTCTACTCTGGAGTTGCGCCGTGGTGCAAGCAACTGCTACTTCCAGGACTTCACGCTCGACAACCGTTATTCTAAGTATCAGGTTGAGCGTGGCGATGCTAACCCTGGTGGACAGGCCGTTGCTCTCTATGACCGTGCACAGTATACTGTGATGAAGAACGTTGCTCTCAAGGGCTATCAGGATACATATTCTTCTGGTGGTACGACAAGTGGTTCGGCTACATCGCCTGGATGCTACAAGACCTATCGTTACTATGAGGATTGTGATGTCTGGGGTACTGTCGACTTCCTCTGCGGAATGGGCGACGATTGGTGGGAGCGTCCTACCATCGTGCTCCGTAAGCGCGTCACTGCCAACAACATTGTTGCACCGAACCATATCGGTACCAGCATCTCTAAGAACTATCAGGGCGCAGACTACATGTTTGAGCACCGTTGGGGCTACGTCTATAACAAGGGTGTAGTCAAGTGCGAGGATGCTGCTGCTTACAATGCACAGAACGGCAAGTGGACACTCGGCCGTCCGTGGCAGAACTCTCCTGCATGTACGTTCCTTAATATGCAGTATATGACTGAACCGCTGGCTGGCGGATGGAGCAACATGACCGGTACGAAGGTTATCCGTATGCATGAGTATGGCACTCTTGATTCTTACGGCAACCCGGCTGACCTCACTCAGCGCACGCTCCGTGCCTCTACGCCGGCTGCAGGCTCTGATGATTGCATCATGACCAAAGAGCAGGCTGATGAATATACCCTGCACAACGTGCTGGGCGGCGAGACGGCTTACGACCCGACAATATACACCGAACAAGTGTCGATGAAGGGTAAGTCGCTGCACCACGAAACCAATACGGCTGGACGTGAGGAAATCGTTTGGACACCTGCTGCAAAGGCTATGTGCTACTTCATATTCCGTATCGACAAGCAGTCTGGCGATACCCTGTTCTATGACATGACAACGGAACCGTCATACCTGCCTGACGAAGACCAGGCCGGTGAGAAGTTCCTCGTGCGTGCAGCCAACGAACGTGGCGGATTGGGTGACCCGTCTGACATCATCACCTATACACCGCTTTCTACCTACACAGTAGAGGTGAAGCAGGTAGGCTCTGACTCAGAGATGGGGTGGAGTACAGTCTGTCTGCCTGTCAACACGATATTCCGTGATGACATCGACAACTTCAATGTCTATGCGGCTGTCGGAGTTAGCGGCTCTACTCTCGTGCTGAAGAAAGTGACGAGCAGTGATGGCATGCGTGCAACTCGAGGTTACATTATCTTTGCTAAGCCTGGTACTTATACATTCTATGGTACGTATAATGACGTTAGGTTTAAGTTCTCAGTGACGGATGCAAGCAATTCGTATGATGGTTATTCTATCCTCGACGGTAATCCGGAGAATGAGGCTGTCGGCGTAGGTACGCTCAATGTCTACACAATGTCTTACAAGCCTGCCATCAGCAGCGAGGTTGGCTTCTACAAGTTTGTGGGCAGCCAGATACCTGCACACAAGGCATATCTGCTCAATGAATATGTCGGCGGACCTGTAAATATGGATGTTGCTTCTGGTGCCAAGGGCTTCGGCTTCATTATTATTGATGACGACGAAGAGTGGGCAACGGGCATCAGCAACGTCAGCGGTGACTCTGACGCTGGCGAGTCTGTTGAGGTCTTTGATCTCTCTGGCAAGCGCGTCGATCCTGACCAAATGCGCAAGGGCATGATATATATCATAGGTGGCCAAAAGATTCTCTTTGAGTGATTTACTCTTAGGAACTCATAGGTTTTCCTAAGCCTTTCTAATAAGCTCAGCACCTGGCTACACCGTAGTCAGGTGCTGCGTGTTTAAAGGTATGTTCTATAAATTGTTTTTGCTATGCCCCTTCGGGCCGCCGAGCTAAACCTTCTCGCCGAAGGCGATAACATAAAAGAAGTCCACTAAACGGGGGATCCAAACTTCTTTTCCCCTTAATCAAATAATTGTCATAGCGCAACCCGAATGTAAAAGAAAGTTAAAATATTTGATAAATCAGTTAAAATATTTCCGTAGTCATTGGAAAAACACTAATTTTGTAGATTGATAGAGTGCCTATAAATGTACCAGTATGAACTAACTAAGCAGATGCACTCACGTATATACGTAATTAATAAGGAGATAAATAAATAACCATAATAAGGATATGAAGAAAACCTACAGAATTCTTACAACCTTCAAGAAATCATTAGCGGTTACTGTGCTTACGCTTATGAGCACGGTGGCTTCGTATGGTGCTTGGGACGGCAATACGCCGTCGACACTCTCCGATGCCGGAATTACCGGTACCGGCCAGTCGTCCGACCCGTATGTCATCAGTACGGAGGCAGGCCTTGCCTACTTCGGCAAAGTGATGAACGGTGATTCGCATTACTGGAAAATAGCTCCGCAGACCACGTTCGATATGGGCAATATGGAGTGGAAATTCGGAAGAACGCAGGATGGACTGACGTATTTCTCTGGTTCGCTCGTTGGTCAGGGTGCAGTAATCAAAAATGTTAAGTTGAATGCTGACGGTTTTACGTATGTCGGCTTCTTCAACGGTATCAGTGGCACGGTGGAAGGTATTACGCTTGACCATGTCACCTTTACCGATGGAAACAAGTGGAATTCTATCTCCTACGGTATTCTGGCATCTGCCATAAACGGCGGTACTGTGAGGCAGTGTATTGTGCAGAATAGTACGATGACCTTTACTAATTTGAGTGGTGAGTGGAATTTCATATACGGTATCGGCGGTATGGTCGGTCTTATGTCTGGCACTGACGGAAAGATTGATGACAGTAAGGTGGTGGGTGTGACTATCACCTGTACGGAGAAAACCATTAACCCTACCGAAGTGTACGTAGGTGGTATGGTCGGCAGGGTTGCTTCTGTGGCAAGTCTCTCACGTTGTGGTGCACAGAATGTCACGATTAATCTTCCTTTGAAGCGTTTTCAGCGGAATCCTGCAATGTGCCATATGTCTGCTGGCGGCGTCGTGGGCAACATTGTGCAGCCGTGTGCGAATATGCCAACAGACCTTTGTGCACATAATTGTAAGATTTACTGTCCTGAGGGTTCTGTAGGCCCTGTCTGCGGTATGTTCTTAAAGTCAGGCGGCACATCGCCGCAGACTGTCTCTGACGACTATTCGGCAGAGAACGGTACTGTTTCTGCAGATAATATAAACAAGACATCCACTTGGATGTATAACGGCTATCAGCTTGGACTCAACAAGGCTGTCAGGAGCGAAACTGCATATCAGAAGCAGATTCCTACTGATGCGGATACTGACGGAGTTACATATCTTGAGGTGGGTGACGCTGCCGTTACCTTCCCTGTACAGAATAGCGTAGGTAATAATTCACGCAGCTCGCGTACTGTCATCTGGTATACACAGAACAATGGTCGCCGTACGCTTACCGCGACGGCACAGTCTGTTTACCCACAGTATAGGAATCAGTATAGTGACAATAACCCTTATCCAGATTACTACTATTACTTCATGCAGGGCTATAACGTTGGTACGTACGTAACCAACGAACAAGCTGAAGCGTTTATCGGAACACTGGCTAAGGCTACTGTGCAGTCTGTGATAAAACTCACTGATGAGAATCTTGGTCAGCGTGGTCTTGGCACTCACACCATTAAGGTGGAAGTGTCAAAGGGTTCGGAAGAGAATGTTACTTGGAATTTCTATGTCAATGGCGAGAAGATGGGCGCAGAGTCTGCAACATCCATTGAGGTGGCTCCTAACTATTCTTCTGTAACTACCGTCCTCGTGCAGGCCAGTGATGGTGCAATGGCTACATTGAATTTGCCAAAGGCTTATCTGGCTACGCTCCACTGTCCGCATCCTACTCCAGTCACATACAAGGGAAAGGAGTATGGAAATTCACAGTATGCCGGCACGACTATCGAGAGTGACAACAAGTCACGTGGTACGGAGGATAACCCGTATGTCATCAGCACGGAGGAAGAACTGCGACTGTGGTCTTCTCTCTCTCGCATGACGGGAACCATCGACAACGGTCCTGCCTATGACCTCAACCATGAGATTGTTGGTATCAATGAGGACGGTGCCAACCACTTCAATACGTCGTACTTCGTTCTTGGTGCCGACATTGACTTTGATCCGAATGGTTTGTCTACTAAGGAATCAGAGTTGGAGAAACTGACCGACTACGTCTATCAGAACGGAAGCACCACGCCTACCCATACTTATACCGGGGCTGCTTACCGTATACGCCATAAGTTCGATCCCGCATACCATTTTGATCCTATCTGCGGATTCACCAGCGAGGAAATCTATAACCAGGAACATACGTTCCGCGGTGTTTTCGATGGTGACGGCAAGATAATCAAGAACCTGCGTCAGATATGGCGCGGCGGTATGCTGAACATGACGTATGGTGAGCGTGCTACCATGAACTATGGCCTCTTTGGCTGTATCGGTGGTGATGCCAACAAGAAGGCTGTTGTTAAGAATGTCATAATCGAGAATGCCATCTACGAGCATGATGTTTATAACGGTTCGTTCGCATATCTTGCAAGCTATGCCAGCACAAACCATACTCCTAATGACTCGCGTGGTACGAGTGTGGCAGTCGGTGCCCTCGCCGGTATGGTGACCAACAATTCCGACATCTATAATATTGATGTGAAGAACAGTTGCATCGTTTCTGCCTTCCTTGACCATTCTTCTGAGCGCAACGACTATTCTTGCTTGGATATCCACAACAAGCAATATGCTTTCCACCTCTGGGTGGGTGGTGTAGTCGGTCGTGTTCAGGCTGCTTACAACAACCAGCGTGGTGACCTTGCAGGCTCAATCAAGTTGCATTATCTCTCTACTGATATTGACATCGATATGCCGGGTGTTTCTGTAAACAACGGTGTAAACGACCAAATTAATACTGATAAGTTCTCCGGTCCTGCAAAGCGTTTCTACTTCAACGCCGGCGGTATCGTGGGTTCTATGTATTCTAATGCTGCCTACAGCAGTCTGCCGTGGCCTGAGCATGTGTTCTTCACAGGTCAGCTTCGCGGTATGGCTATGATGGGCGGCCCTGTTTTCGGTTATGTCAACTATGGTAACATGACCGAGAACATCACTACCTCTGATCAGGCACACCAGCACTGGATTGGTTATCCTGGTATCATCAAGACTGGATATTACAACAACTACTGGATTCGTTTGGCTAAGGGTGATGAGACATACGACGGCTCTAAGCACACTAATCCAAGTGCCAATGGCAGTTATATCAAAGACCATGGTGCATACCGCAGTCACGCCACTGCAGGTCTTCTGTGGGCTTATAGAAGCAGTGGTCACCAGAGTGCCACGAATGGCAATACCATCAACGGTGGTCTCTATGGCGAGACAGGAAACACTGGCAGGATTATGTACTATGGTCCTATAACTCCTGAATCACCGTCAGACCCGTTGTACACCTGTACACATGCTTCTTATGCCGATACTGGTGCACGCTCTGTGTTGAAGCACGGCAATGGCGACGAGGGCGCTCTGGACACCAACCATGACATCAACGGTTACTTCATCGGTATCAACCAGGGTGTCTGGAAAGACTGGACTGTAGCTGCCAATCAGGAAGCTGTAAGAGACGAGTTCACTGCAAACGGTGAGAAGCGTTGGATGTGGGAGGATATCAACGAACTTGGTCGCTCTGGCCGTCCTATCCTTACCAGTACCAGTGTGGAGCACCTTGAGGCAGAACTTGATGACATGGAACACCCGACAAAGATTATTGCCACCTTGCATGGTATAGAGACTGGTCTTGAGGAATACACTTATACATGGTATAACACTTGTAACTCTACTCCTGTCCAGGCAGCTAAGACTGCTGCTAACGGTGGTACTGTATATCAGTATACCCAGTCGGAGCACGACCAGTATTTCTATGTAACCGCTTACAACGGATTCAAGACATTTAAGTCTGACGTTGTCCGCGTGCCTGGTACATTGTCATCTGAAGGCTTCAATATTACAATTGAGGATGAACAGACATCTACTTCTGCTATTGCATACACCTCATGGCAGAATTATATGGAATCCACCAATCCTGACGTGCGTATCACTCAGGAGGAGTACTATGCATGGCCTGTAGAGAAGAAGACAAAGACACCGGCGGATTACTATCCTTGTGAGGATCCAGGTGACTGTATCAACAAGTGGGTGTATGACTACGAGGCTGCTCTTACTAACATTGGTTTCAATGTTGAAACTCAGCAGATTGAAATAACCCATGATGAATGGAATACGGCTTATACTGATAAACCAATTCATGAAGAGGGTGGTCATTATTTAATGTATATAAATTCCAAAGGTGAGGAAAAGTATACGGATATAAAGAACTGGGCTACTATTTACGACCAGTACAAGAAGCATTTCAATTTTGAACTTGATTCTAATAATGACACGATATGGACTTCTGCCACTCCGAAGGATGACCTTGCGCGTAAAATGCTGGTTCGTATTCCTACTGTCGTATATTCTTACACAGAGTTCATGGAACTGGATAAGCGTGCAGGTTCGTTCGTCGCTTCGGCAGCTCCTGACTATGGCTATACATATACATTTGATGATGACGATCCTGCACATGCTTCTTATGCCGGCACGTCATGGAAGAACAAGGGCATCAGCGAGTCTGACTATGCAACTCTTCCTGCTGCATCAAAGACCGTTCCCGCTAAGAACACTCATACGTTGAAGGCGGTTATTTCACCGAAGACTGCGCAGGAATTGGAACAGATTGGTGGATACACCATAGAGTATCAGTGGTACAGGCGCAGTGATGACAGTCCTGTTGTTGGTGCCACCTCAGATACTTACGTCGTTACTAATGAACAGACTTCTGATCGTGGTGACTATGAGTGTCGTGTCGTTATCAGAGACACCTATAACTGTAATGACTTTGT
Source organism: Prevotella sp. (assembly GCA_017413085.1). Classification (GTDB taxonomy): domain Bacteria; phylum Bacteroidota; class Bacteroidia; order Bacteroidales; family Bacteroidaceae; genus Prevotella. The sequence goes on along the minus strand of JAFPVC010000005.1, from coordinate 15,065 downwards.
ATTCTACCGTCAGGATCCTACCATATCGTGGGGTAAGGACTATATCTACATCAGCCCTACTGATGGCTTTACAATGGATTATTACGAGCATGGTAGTAATGTAAAGAAAACCACGGGTGTTGGTGATGACCTTAATGACGGTAAGACTCCGCAGACTCCTGTCAAGACCTGGCCGAGGGCTTATCAGCTGCTTAGTGAGGATGCTACATGGGATCAGAACTACGTTGTGCTGATTGGTACGAGCTCTGTAGACGCTACAAAGGAGGGCTTCGGCTACGGTACACAGGGCTTCAATGGTAACTCTACCACGGGTAACTACAGTGTATGGTATAACCGTGCGTCTGAGAAATACATGAACCGCAATGCTACCATTACTTCGCAGACCGACAAGGTTGATTCGTTTGGCGGTATACTTACAATGGCTAATGCCGCTGGTAACGGTACGCAGTTTGCCCTCTTCGGCGACACGCGTATAGAGCACCTCACGCTTACTCATGAGTCTCCTGATGGTGGCTATGGCATTATTGCCTGTCAGTATTACAACCTTGAGATGGGCGACGGTCTGCTCATGGAGAATTATCCTTCAGCATCGTCTGCCTCTGCCGAGGTAGGCCCGCTGCCTGGCACATACATTGCCGACCTTCAGATTTTCGGCGGATGTAACAATGATAACCGCTTCCTGCAAATGCCAGGTTCGGTTACGAACTATGAAAACGAGGCTTACATTCCTCATCCGGAAGGCTTTACCATTACTGTTAAGTCTGGTTTCTACAGCAACATCTGTGCCTCTGGTCGTCAGTCAACCAGTTCAGACCTTAACGGTATCGTAGGTACGCCTAACCGTCCGCTGAAGTGTAACATCGTTGTTGACATCAACCGTCAGTCTAATGAGCAGAAGGTACAGTACGGTAATACTGCAAGCAAGGTCGCAAGTTACGACATTGGTGCCGTAATGGCTGGTAACCACGAGGGTGCGCAGTATGGCGACGTGAATATCATTATTCGCTCTGGTATCATCGGTCGTGTGACCTCTGGTTCACTTGGTAACAAGCGTCTTGCAGGCAACTTCGGTACTACAGGTGGTTTCCGTGCTTACAAGACTTACTATGGTACGAATGCTGACGAATACTTCCCTTATGACACGTATTTCGGACGTTGTAATATCCTTATCGACCCTGCAAGCTCTAAGGAAAATGAGGAGCCAGATATTAACAAGCGTGTCGTAATCAGTGAGATATACGGTGGTGCGCTTGGTCGTCACATGACTGATGCAAGCAATGCCGGTGTATGTATGTCTACGTTCTATGGTAAGTCTAATATCACTATTAATGGTGGTACGTTTGACATCAACTGCCCGGATGATTACTTGCTTGGTGAAGACCAGCACGAACAGGCTGGTAAGTATGGACTACGTGCATACAGGAATCAGTATCAGGATCAGCAAGGTAGGCGTTACTACCGTGCTCAGCCTGGTATCTATGGCGGTGGTGCCGGTGGTTTCAGCGGTATCGGTACTGACAAGCTGCATACTAACGACCTGCGTCTGCCTTATTGGGATGATGCGATTACGACTTATGATAAGAATAAGGTTGTTTACGACCCTGCTGTGTTCGGAGAGAAGGTTGTTCGCTATGCCCCATACGATGAATATAAGGATAAGACTGGTGATGCTAAGGTTTACATCACTTGTATAGACTCTATCGTAGGTACTCAGAAATATACTACCAAGATTGACCCGGCGGAGACTTCTACTACTATTACTATCAATGGTGGTAACTTCTTCCCACGCTTCCTGCCTCAGGGTGCCGGCGTCTATGGCGCTGGTAACGGCTACGTGAATAATCAGTTGATTGATTTCCCAAACAAGGCTCCTAACCCGCTTGGTGGTTCGTTGCTTGGTGCTGAGGGCAAGACTGCCGTCGAGATTAATATCAATGGTGGTACGTTCAACTGTAATGTCTATGGTGGCGGTCGCGGTAACGATATGTATTACTATCGTCAGGTGGCTTATGACGGAACTCAGTCATGGGTTGGAGATAGCCGCTATGCTAAGGGTAAGTATGCTCTTACAAACATGGATGACCCTGACTTCTGGTCGTTTGCTACCACTCAGGAGAACTATGCACGCAATGCACAGATTACTGGTAACGTGGTGATGAATATCAACGGTGGTCTGTTCAAGGGCAGCATCTATGGCTCTGGTGCAGGTACTTCTAACATGACGGACAATAGTGGCCTCCAGGCTGGTGAAGGCTGTGCCAACATGGCTCGCATCTGGGGTAATACTACTATCAATATTACTTCTGACTCTTCTCTTGTTTATGTCTTTGGTAATGTCTACGGTGGTGGCGAGAATGCTCGTGTGCTCCAGAATACCGATGTACATGTCAGCAAGGGTGTCATCTATGGTTCTGTCTTCGGTGGTGGTGACAATGCTACCGTGGGTGAGATAGGCCTGCAGGATGTCTATGCTGCTTCGTCTTACTGGCGTGTTCAGGATGATGAGAATTATGCTAATTATCAGGCAAACAAGACACCTGAAGAATTTGAGGTATATTTAGAAGGTCTTGTACATACTGGTGAGGTAACATCTGGTGGCCGCTCATATAATATCGGTGACCTGAAGCCTAATCAAACGCCTACAGGAACTAAGGAAGTTGGTCTCGGACGTACCTCTGTCTACACATCTTCTAAGGAGACAAAGATTTATGGTGATGTCTATGGTGGCGGTAATGCTGCTGATGTCAACGGTGATACATACGTCGGCATGACTGCTGGTTATGTAGGTGGTTCCATCTTCGGTGGTGGTAACGGTATATATGTTGGTGCTAACAATGATGGTAACAAGCCGGCTAACGTTCATGGATTCACCGATGTGTTCCTCAACGGCTACACCGTTATGTGGGACAAGATGTGTGACTATGATGCCTTCAGCCCGTTGAGCGATTATGCTTTCTCGAGACCTTCTTATGTTGGCTATGGCATTAATAACACAACTAAGACCGAGTTCCAGAATGATGCCCAGAAATATAATAGCAGGGCGGCGATAGCTGATGCTGCTGAGTTTGAGAATCGTTATATTAAGAGTTGGAGCACTGCTAAGAACTACTTCATAATGGAGAGTACCTATGACAACGGCAAGACCAAGTCTATATGGCTTGACGCTCATGGTGGTAATCGCAATGCCGCTGGCGTGGCTCTTGGTACCAATGAAGGTCGCAATGCTCACAACGTCTTCGGCGGTGGTAATACATACTGCTCTGTCGACAGTACGGCACGCGTAACCGTTACACGAGGCATGGCTCCGAAGGCTCTGCTTGAGACTAACGAGTGGGAGCAGTCTTACTACGACAATGACAACCCGCACTTCTATGTCTTCGGTGGTGGCTATGGTGCCGAGACCCGTGTGCAGAATACTTACGTGAACGTGGGTATGGAAGACAAGCTCACTGAGGATGCCACTACAGAGGAAGTCCTGGCTAAGGGCGGTTCGATGGCTCTGTTTGATGAGGATGGCAATGCAATAAGCGGTTCTGCCAACTCTGGTGGCGAGAACGAGAGCATCGGCATCTTCAATAATGGTCACGGTATTGCTGACTACACCGTAGTAGGTGTGCTTGGCGGCGGTATGGAAGGCCAGATCAATGAGAATACCGAAGTTATCATCGGTGGCAACACCTTCATACACCGTGTATATGGCGGTGGTTACGGTAAGCGCGATCGTTCGGCTTATACTGAGGTTACTGACCTCGGACGTGTGAAGGGTCATACTCATGTGACTGCTAATGGTGGTTTGATTAACGGTGACATCTTTGGCGGTGGTGCCCGCGGCGACGTTGACTCTACTACATTCGTAGAGGTGCTCCGTGACTGTAAGGTCTTCGGCTCTGTATACGGTGGTGGCGACGTTGCAAGCGTCGGCGATGCCCAGTATGATAAGTCTGTTGCGACAGACACCGTTTCATCTGTATTGCTCGGCGGCGGTATCGTTTACCATCACGCATTTGCCGGCGGCAGTCAGGGTCCAATCTACGGTTCTACTCTGATTAACGTTGTTGACTCTATACTTAACGGTCAGGATATCACTCCTTATGTATATGGTGATATCTATGGCGGTGGTGAGAAGGCATTTGTCGACGGTAACACCAACGTACTGCTTGAAGGCGGTATGGTGGCACGCGATATCTACGGCGGCGGCCTTGGTGTTCTCGATGCTAACGGTGGCACTACAGGTGAAGCAGCTTCGGCTGACGTGCACGGAGATGCCAATGTAACTGTCAATGGCGGTTCTATGCTCTGGAAACAGCAGTGTGACGACTACGCCAACGGTCAGGTTTACTACTTCGACAATACTAAACTCATTGAGACCTCACGCTACGGTAAGGGACTCCTCACTGCCGACGATATTACAGGCACTGAAGGATTCTTCAACTGGCAGACGATGCACTTGGTCGTTAACCACAATGTATATGGCGGTGGTAATGCTTACTGTACCGTGACTGGCAACACTAACGTCGTAATGAACCACGGTCTCATTACTGAGGGTCTGCAGTTCTACGACGAGCCGATGATTTCTCCATTCGCCATGATGTGGTATGAGCTTATCAAGAATAAGTCTTATCCGCAGTTCGCTGTGCTCGGCGGCGGTTATGGTAAGCATACGCTTATTAGCGGCAATGCCAACGTATCGATGAATGTGTCAAACTACGCGCAGCCGATGGAACCGGGTGACGGTGCTTCGCGTGAGGAAATTGCTGCATACGAGGCTGCTGTGGCTGCTCATAATCAGTATAAGAAGTACAAGGCTTATGATGAGGATTACGGAAACTTCGCACTCTTTGAGAGTGAGTTGAAGTCACGCTGGAATACGATGGATCCAGACCTGAAGGATTTGAATTACGGTGGTACTAACATGAACGTTTACCGTCGTTACCGTATTTCACGCTATGCTTGGTCTGGTGGTGTTCACGGTCACGTGATGGCTAACGTATATGGTGGCTCATGGGCTGGCAAGGTTGCAGGTAACACCACGGTGACGATGGATGGTACGTCTGGTTGCCGTAACGTCTTCGGTGGTGGCGTAGGTATGGCTACTGCTACAGCCAATGAAGACAAACTCGGTGAGGTAGGCGGTACGGCTACTGTCATTGTCAACGGTTCTATCATCTCTGGTAATGTATACGGCGGTGGTGCCGGTGTTGAGTCTACCAAGAATGCTGATGGTACTCCTACGATGGACTACTACGACGTGGCACGTGTATTTAAGACAGACGTGACCGTCAACGGTAGGGTTATCGGTGATGAAGACGGTAATGAGTATAACGGCAACAACGGTATGCCTATCGACGGTACTGTTATCTTCGGTAGCGTGAACGGCGGTGGTGACGTTGCCAACGTGGGTGCTTATCAGGCTGACTATGATAATCCTGCAGTTGCTGCAGAGGATGCAGAGCCTGTTACTTCACTTGTATTCAACGGTGGTAATGTCATGTCGCAGGTTTATGCCGGCGGTAGCGGACGTGATTCTACTTCATGCGTTAACTATACACATCTCGGTGCTGTATACGGCAACACTAAGCTCGTGATTAATCCAGTACCTGGTGATGAAAACGATACGCATATATTCAATAATGTATATGGCGGCGGTATGTGTGGTACTGTCTTCGGTCATACTGATGTGGATATCAATGGTGGTAACTTCGGCCACGACATCTTCGGCGGTGGTTACGGTATCGTTGATACTGTCTATACCGAAAGCGGTGCTGTGGATAAGATCGTACTCACCGATGCTGCTGTCAAGGGTAATACACGTATTAATATTGATGGCGGTGACTGGTTGCTGTCGCAGATTTGGCTCATGGCTGACGAGAATGGAAAGGACATTCGTGCATGGAAGCCTGCCAACATCTTCGAGGGACAACAGTACAGCTCACAGTATGATGCGTACAACAAGAGATTCACTATTAACCATAACGCTTACGGCGGTGGTAACAACTGTTCTACCATCGATGGCGATGCTTACATCACTATGACTAAGGGTTTGCTTGACAAGGCTGCTCATATCGGTCGTAAGGATGCTGTAGGCAACCTCTTCGAGGAGCGTGAATGGATTGAGTCTTACAACAAGGTTGGTTCGGCTCACTTCAGTGTCTTCGGTGCCGGCTACGGTGAGAATACCCTTGTCAAGGGTGATACGCATGTCGACATTGTTATCGAGGGCGAAGAAGTGCCTACGGCAGCAATGGAGAATGATAAGGTGCCTTACTACGAGCGCTTCAAGAATCGTCAGTCTCTGCTCGACGTTGTAGGCGGCGGTTATAATGGTGAGGTCGGTGGCAAGACCAACGTGCATATCGGTGGCAACACCTTCATGCGTCGTGTCTTCACTGGTGGTTACTATGCTCCGGTTAATGAGACCAACCTGCTCGTTACCTCTGGTGATATCGACGAGATATTCGGCGGCGGTCTGCTCGGTGACGTATATGATAAGACTAATGTCCAGATTGGCTGGCGTGCAAGCGTCAACTTCGACGGCAAGACTTATTCGACTAACGACAACGATAAGCTCTTCATCAATAAGAATGTTTACGGCGGTAACGACGTGTCTGGTTCTATTGGTTATAAGGATGAGACGCATACGGCAGGGCAGGGTACCTACCTCCACATGTATGGCGGTAACCTCTACGGTGATGTCTACGGCGGTGGTAACGGTAACTACCTCTATGCTCTCGCTCAGAAGAAGATTAGCCGCGTGATGCCTAACGAGCATTACCTGAAGACTGACCTCTTCGAGGGTTATGACCTTGTCTACACCGTGCCTATGCGTGACGGTATGATTAGTTCTAAGTTCGCAAGTCCGGCTCAGAAGGTCGTTAACATCTCTACCTTCCGTCCGTCTACCATCGAGGCCAACATCGAACTGTATGGCCTCTCAAATGAAGACAGACTGAAGATTAAGGGTAATGTCTTCGGTGGCGGTAACTGTGCTACTGTCGACGGTGTGGTTGACGAACAGGGTAATAACTCGGCTAAGGTTAACTTCTATATCAAGAACAACATTGATGTAGGTGGTATTTACCTCGGTTCTGACGGTGATGACCTCTTCGCTGACTCTGAGGAGAATCCGTTCCTTTCTAACTTCCAGACGATTAACGGCATTAACCTGGAGGATAGCGTGATATGGGACAACGACCCGGCTAACCATGGTATTGCCCTGAAGTATCTCCCTGTGGATAACGATGATCGTCCGATAGTCTATCCGCACTTGCTCGACCTCTACTTCCAGCCTGTGGAGATGTCTATACAGCCTAAGGTGCTGTGGGGTGTTGATCCAAGTGAGGACGGCGACGTGCAGAATGCAAAAATCGGTATATTCTGCTGCGGTGGTAACCGTGGTAACATGAACGTATATCCTGCCGAAACTGGTGCCAACAAGGGTAACGTGGTTGATATCAAGTTCCCTGAGCACCTCGTGATTACTAACCGTATCATTGGTGGATGTAACAACGCCAACTATATATGGCACAACTCGGCTACGGGTAACGTGACCAAGCACGTGGGCGGTTATCTGCTCGGCAAGCGCAAGTCTGAGAATCCGATGATTCGTCTGCTTGTCCGCAACCAGTTCGAACCTTCCACTAAGGAGGTTACCAGTGACGGTGACACTCATACAGAGTATGTAGGTGGTAACGTCTACGGCGGTTGCTACAAGTCTGGTACTATCAACGGTGACGTGACGGTTGACCTGCGCAGTAACATGCTGAAGGGCCTGCGTCAGGACTGGTTCCCGAACATCACGGAGATTGGCGAGCCTGCATGTAACGTATATGGTGCCGGCTATGGTACTAACAGTTACGTATATGGTGACACCAAGGTCATCGTAGGTGCAGAGACTAACTGTAAGACGCATCTCGTAGGTGTGAACGAGTCACCTGCCAAGGGTCTGGGCTTCGGTTCACTTGAGAGTGCTAATGCTAGTTCGTACTATCAGTTCGACGATACGGGTACGTCTGCAAACTATATCTTCGGCGGTGGTCTGCAGGGTAACGTGGTAGGTAATGCTACCGTTCGCTACCTCAACGGACATACGCTCCACTCTATAACTGGTGGTTCATACGCTGGCTATCTCTGGGGAAGCACCCAGGTACTCGTGGGCTATCCTGAGTATTATAAGGTGAAGAGACAGGGCACTTACACTCTGAAGCGTAAGGATGAGCGTACTGACAACCTCGCTATGGAGACCGAGGATATCAACGGCGTCAAGACCAAGGCTATCAAGCAGGAGGTGAAACTCATGGCTGGCGACATTATCGCTCCAACGCTCTATGAGGCAATCATCGATGCTCCTGGCAATGAAAATCTGGCTGTTGAACATTCGTCTACTACTGCGTTCGAGTTGGTTAACACTGACAAGACTCCGACAGTAGGATGGGAGAATGTTGCCATCACAATCGACGAGGCAATCTATGGCGGTGGTTACTCACTTGCTTCTGGTTCTTCAGTGATGGCTAACAATACTCTCGTGCTGAAGTATGACGAGCAGTACAACACTGATACTAACGAGACCATGGTTACTTCTGTTGACTACGGCGGTAACACCACCATGGTAGTATGGGATAAGATGCAGTATGACGGCAATGGCTACACTGTTCAGCCTGACGAAAACACTGATGTGGACCACATCTCTATCTCTCAGCAGGAGATGATGCCTGTTGACCTGCCGGATGGCACTGACCTCTTCGGATATTACTATAAGGACAAGAATGGTCATTATCACTATATCTATGAGGAGAACAAGTACTTCCAGGGTAAGCAGTATCCGCAGCCGCCTCTCTATGACGGTACGTTCGTGTCGGCTTACAACTTCGATGCAGAAGGTGGTATGTATGGCGACGGTCACCTGTCATTCTCTGCCGGTTTCCGTACCGGTGAGATTAAGGGCTACGGCTTCAACGGTGGTAAGACTATCGAGGGTGCTCGACTGATGAACACATTCCAGCGTATGGACATGCTCCGCGTTGAGGATTGTAACGTCATCATGCTTGGTGCACGCGACTATGCTACCAATGCTACCAATACTACTCCGTACTCTATGTCACGTATCGGTGAGCTTCAGCTCATAAGCCATATTGACGACACTGGCGACCTGCAGAAGGTATCGGATATTACTACGGATAATATTGTAAGCGGTGTGAAGGGTGCCCGTAACTTCCTCGGACTCTCTAACAACATCCTCTACGTAGGTTGTATCTATACCAATACTCCGTTCGGTGACGACGAGGGTAAGTGGCATGACTACCAGAACAATCTCGGTGATGGCAAGTCTTATAAGCAGAAGAAACAGGAATATATTGACGGCTATTACAATGAGGGTTCACCTAATAAGGGCAATGCTGGTGTCTTTGAGGCCCGTAACGATGGTACGGCAAAGAACCTGATTGGTATTTCTTCTGGTTATGCCTTGAAGATACAGAATGTATTGACCAAGGCTGTCGGTAAGACTATCACTCACGATGGTGAAGAGACCACTACTACTACTGTGCTTAACGATACAGTGTTCTATGGTCCTATCGTCGGTGTGGCTGAGATTAACCTGATGTCTGCTCGTCTTGATGAGGGTGGCGGCTATATCTATGCTGACAACGTGCATGACCGTCCGTCGGTTAACGGCACAGAACCAGTAGACTTCCTCGTTACAACCGGTAACTTCGTGTTCCCGCACAACGAAAGTGGACGCTACATCCTTGACGATTGTTACGTTAAGAATTATGACGAGACGCTCGGTGCTACTCCGGCTACTGACCCAGAAGAGGCTCACTACTGGTATATCGAGGGTTACAACTACTTCTACAATGTGCATATCACAGGCTACACTTCTGACTCACGTGGCAGCAAGGCACTTCTGTTTGACAGTGACAACACTGACCTGCTGACCATCATGAAGGGTGCGAAGAAGGGACAGAAGGTTAAGTTGCACAGCATACGCTGGCGCAGTGAGCACATCGGTAAGGATGACAAGTCATATAACGAGTGTGATATCGATGGTAGTTACTATACCATTGGTTCTGATGGTAAAGTTACAACCAATACAGGAACATATCCTGTCACTATGACTAAGGCTGCTTCTGAATATGGTGTTGTACCAACAGGTCAGGATGCTGATACATTAGGACTGCGTTGGAATGACAACTACTATAAGCTCCGTGTAAGTGCCAAGGCTGATACAGCACTTTATTACAGAGAGGATCCAATGATTGTTGACGGAAAGTCTGTAACACCGGCACATGGCGATTTGTCGCGTGCTAATATGACTACAGGACATGAGTTGACTGGTGAGCTGCTGACAGACGAGCCTGTTATTGCACTGCAGCTGGTTGACGCTGTCGACAACACTACGGAGGCTTACTACAAGCGTCACCTCTCTGAGACATGTAAGGCAACTATCGTGCTGACGGTTCCTGCTATGGATGAGAATGGCACTCAGGTTCAGGGCTATACAACTATCAATGCCCTCTTTACTGAGCCGTCGTATACGCTTGCTACCAAGGTAGGAAAGGGTGAAACTGTTGACTTGACGAACAATACTCAGTATTATTACTTCAATGATAATACTCACGAGTATATGGAACTTGACATCAGTTCGCTCAGGTATCACGTAGGTACTGGCAGAAATGATTCTGACTTTAGGCCGATTAAGTCTTTGTCAACCAATGAAGACGGACTGTTCAATGTGGTTTACGAAGATTTGAGTGGTCATGATGTAGCTGCAAATGCTGTAACATCTATCTTCACCTATGGCCCACGCTCTTACTGCTACACTCTCTATCTGACGATAGACTACGTACAGGGTCCGGAGGTTCGTGGACATATCAACATCAACAACTGTGCTCTGCCTGGTGAGATGGTTCGCCTGACTACCGAGGGCGTGAAGATTAGTGCTGATGAGTCTATGGCTCCTATAGGTTACTACTGGCGTGTTGGTATGCGTGAGAAGAATGCTGAAGGCAAGTGGGAGTTCGCTGACAAGACTAAGTGGGTTCCGGCTACTGCTACAGTGGAGGATGCTCCTGCTGGCTACGACTCTTACCGCGTGAACGGCGACGTGCATAATGGAGTGTTCAAGGGTGTCATATTCGACGAGGATGACAACTACCTCCAGCTGCCTGTCTACTACTTCATGAACGGATACGGAGTTCAGTACGGTATCGAGTTCAACGGTCTTGAGGGTAAGATATTCCCTGTCAGCATGGCAGAGAGTGATACGCTCCTCGTGCATAACTTCCACCGTATGTCTACTCACTCTACAAACCAGAACCTCTACCTGCACCTCGACGAGGCTGCGGCAAGGGCTAAGGCTTCTGAGGAGTATAAGGTGGCTAAGGCTGCATGGGATGAGCAGAAGGAGGAAGACGGATATACAGGTATGACGGATGATGCCAAGGCTGCTTGGTTAGAGGCTAATCCAGAGCCTACCTATGTTGCTCCGCTCAACCGTCCGAGAGTCTACATGCAGGATGAGGAAGACCTCAATGCTTTCTATCAGTTCGTTGACAGTATAGGTCGCTATGACGAGGGCACTCACCTCACTAAGGCTCAGATAGGAACCAAGAAGTATGTCGTGCCGACTGGCGGTGGCTACATGCAGTTCTACATGCAGGACAACATAGCATTCAACAAGGAATACTATCATACTCCTCTGTATGACTTCGAGGGTGACTTCGACGGACTCGGACATACTGTTGACTTGAGCAATACCAACCGTGTACAGGACGGCAATGCTCCGACATTCCTGAAAGACCTGTCGGGTAATGTGTTCAACCTCGGCGTGATTGGCAAACCGCTCGCTCAGACAGTTGCTGATGATGATAAGCCGCATGTGTTCAATACCTTCGTATATGGTATGAAGAACAAGGTTGCTGTTCCTGTTATCAGCGGCAATGTCACCGCAGGCAATACTGCTCTCGACAACTGCTATGACCTCACGGTTGCTGATGAATACGACTTCAACTATGGCCGCGTTGCTTACAACTTGAATAAGTACTATCTGGCTGAACGCTACCGCAGAGGCAAGGGTGCCGATGTAGTTGCCGGTCACATAGAGCAGTACTATGGCAGCGAAGACTATCAGTATGCTCACCGTGGTGATGCCTTCACTGGCAGAACGACAGGTGTAACATACCTCAGAACTGGCGGTAACGACCTGCCTAACTATAGTGGTGATGAGAGTCGTCACGACAAGCACCATACTATAGACAAGGCTCGTGCTACAGTGACATATTACAAGACTCAGGAAGAGGTTGATGCTCTCAATACTAAGTATAATGAGGAATATGCATACGAGATTGATGCCGCTAATTCAGGTTCACCTGTTACCTTGACAGCTGATCCATACAAGATTGGTCAGGTGAAGAGTGTGACATATCATCCGCTGTTCAACGAGGCTTACGTGGTTGAGGAAGTAGGTAAGATGGCTGTTGATACTCTTAGAAACGACTACATCATGTTCGGTCAGAACCTGACAGAAACACCTGATGCTCTGCCTAAGAATATTGCAAGCTGCATCAACGAAAAGGCTACGAACCGTGTATGGCGTGCAAGCGGATTCTATGGTTCTAAGAAGGACGAGGGCTTCTACTATAATGCTCTGACAACCATGACAACTATGGTTAATGACCCACGTCTGACTGCCGTAGACCTCACTTGCCAGCGTGACGGAGTGATTACTGCCAACAGCTATCAGAATGATGAAGCGAGTGTTCTCACCAGCGTTGAAGGTGCTGCCAATGACCTGCAGAGCGTATTCTTCGCTCCTACGGGTGACACTCCGGCTGACGACCTATACTGGAAGTTCGCTGTGGCTATGCCTAAGGCTGACGGTACACACGTTACACAGAACCTGCTCGTATATGCTGCCAAGGAGACAAATGCTAATACGAAGGTTAAGGATGGCATCGACTATGAAGCTTCCGATCCTACCACAGAGATTAAGGGACACCGTGTTGTCCTTGCTGGCAGCACTAACAATGCAGAGCTGCTCCACCTCGTGGATAAGGAGAACTTCAATGCTCCTATAGCATTTACTGCCGCTCGTGCTTGGTACGACCGCGATCCTCAGATGGAGACAGGTTATGTAGACGTTGCTGGCCAGGGTTGGGAGAGCGTTGCATTGCCATTCGCAGTGAAGACAGCAACTCTCAGCGAGCCGATAGAACGCTACTATGATTATCCTGATGAGGTAGAAAGCGACGGTGAGAACAAGCGCAACACCAAGCGTAGCAACGATGTTGATGACGATACGAAGAAGGGTGACCAGACAGTGATTACGTTCTTCTATGGCGAAGGCGAAAACTCTGAGGATAATCCTAACATCATCAACCACGAATACTGGCTGCGCAGCATGACAGGCGTAGGTAATAACTCTGAGTCTAAGCTCAGCGGTCAGTTCAAGCGTCCGTTGTTGGGTGGTGAAGAAGGCTTCGAGGCTTACAAGCCGTTCGTTGTCAGCTTCCCAGGCAAGAAGTTCTACGAGTTTGACATGACTGGCAGGTCTGTTACCTTCTCTAATGAGAATACGGATGTGGCTGTCACCGATGATGCAGTAGAGGAGAAGAAAGCCGGTGAGTTCACAAGTGGTACTCGCAAGTTCACTCACTATGCTGCCTTCATGAACGAGAACAATGCTAATACATACGCTATTGCTCTGAAGGAGAATGCTGACGATGAATACAACAAGGGCGAGGTATTCGTTAAGGGTGCTCATGTTTACCCATTCCGCGCTAAGATTGTCTCTGAGGCAAGTGCAGGTGCTAAGGCTGCAAGCTTCGCTGACATCCAGCAGGATGAGCCAGAGGTGATTTACATCAGCGCTCTCGGCATCAGCCTCGAGGATAAGGGTATTGAGGAACCGGAAACCGAAGATGTAATTGAGAGCGATGGTCTGCGCATCTATCCAAGCGGCAAGCGCATCGTGGTAGAGAGTACATACGCTACTACAATTAAGGTCTACGGTGCAGGTGGTCAGCTCGTCAGAGTTCTTGATGTACGTCCTGGTACCAGCATCTACAGCGGCTTCGCTTCAGGTGTATATGTTGTAGAGCAGAAGAAGATGTTGCTCAAGTAACTCTACTATGTGAATTGATTAGCACTATATTATTATAAGAAATAGAGGCTGTCCGTTACCGGGCAGCCTCTATTCTTTTTCTTTTTATAGTTTTTTTATAGTTTCTATAGTAGATTCAGTTTGACACCATTCTGGCGGTTTTGCTTACATATTGATTTTTTAAAATCCTCGTCTCTAATGTGCAATCTAGAAGAAACATTGCAGCGAAATCATGGTTGAGACACTAAAAAAAACATGAAAAAACAGAAAACCGTAGCAGGTCTTATGGAATTGCTATGGTTTTACGTTGTAATCAGGTTGCTTTTACAGTGTAATCAACACCTGATTGCACTGTAATCAGGCCTCAATTATGTTGTAATCAAGTGCTGATTACAACGGCGGAAATATACCTTAAATCTAAATGGCTGATTTAAAGCGGATTAGTAAAGTCGCCATATTCCCGCTGTACGGAACTGCTGGAATTTTTTTTTGAAATACGCGAGTATTTCGGCACCACGTAAAATCACTTTGTCAGGAAAACTGCCATTTTCCTGACATTTTTGTCATTTTACGTTAATGCTGTTTATTTCATTCGTTAATCCCCGCATCTCTTTGTTGTGTATGTGGCGACACCGCCACCCGTTTACCACCCTAAACACGCCTTTTTATAGCCTAAACACGTCTATCCTCTTGATGATAGTCAATTATCAGTGCTAAATTCAAAAAAAAAACACAAATCTCTTGCGTGTTTGTTGAAAAGTGTGTACCTTTGCACTCGCTTTCGGAAAAACGGCAGCACCTTGGCCACGAGGCTTTGAGGAACTGTAGCCGCGAGACGGAGGCGAGAGCGATATTTGAAAAGACTTACATAAAACAGAAAACGTAGTAGTACAAGAAGCGGCCGGTATGGTGACATGCCGGCAGGGTAGAGAATATGAAACACCATCAGTTCTACTTTTAAGTTTGA
>JAFPVC010000029.1 GCA_017413085.1 Prevotella sp. | reverse complement strand
CTCGAAAGCGAGGAACTTCAGGATACCGAGGTTCACACTCTTGTGGAAACGGATACCGCCTTTGTAAGGGCCAATCACGTTGTTGTGCTGGATACGATAACCCATGTTGGTCTGTACGTTACCCTTGTCGTCAACCCAAGAAACGCGGAACTCGATTACACGATCAGGAATGCAAAGGCGCTCAATGAGGTTTGCCTTCTCAAACTCTGGGTGCTTGTTGTACTCCTCCTCAATAGTTGGGAGTACCTGTGAAACGGCCTGAATGTACTCTGGCTCGTTGGGGAATCTCATCTTGAGGTTCTCAATCACTTTCTGTGCGTTCATTTTCTTTTACCTTTTTGATTAAGTTTATACTGTGTCGCTATATCACAAACGACTTTCTTTCTTTTAGCGATGCAAAATTACGAATAATATTTCACTCTACCAAGAAAAAACAAAAAAAAAATGCAATTTCACTTATTTACACTCTTATTTCTGACATATTGCAACAAAACACCGTTGTATAATAACAAAATGTCATCGCGTATCAGTATTGCAACTGGATTGCATTAAAAAGTTACTAACTTTGCATCAGAATTACAAACTTAACACCTTATATATTATATGGAACAGATTTTTGATCTCGTCAACGAGATGTCTCCTTATCTTCTGTTAGGATTCCTTTTCGCCGGAATATTACATGTGTTCGTGCCGGGTGCTGTATACAGCCGCTACCTGTCGGGCCACAGTTTCCGTTCTGTGCTTTATGCCACCTTGCTGGGCGTACCATTACCGCTATGCTCTTGCGGAGTGATACCCACCGCAATGGGGTTGCGCAAGGAGGGGGCTTCCAAGGGAGCCACTGTGTCTTTCCTAATAGCCACGCCAGAAACCGGCGTTGACTCCATAGCAGCCACCTACTCGCTAATGGGACTGCCATTCGCCATCGTCAGACCAATCACGGCATGCCTCACTTCATTGCTGGCAGGAACGCTCATAAACACATTTGACAAAGACACCGATGACAAGAAGACAGACCTTACTGATGACGACACGCATTGCCATCACTGCCATAACCACGGTGAAGCCAAGGACACTGGCACCCTTACAGGTAAAATCAAAGAAGTGCTGAGCTACGCCTTCATCGAAATGATGCAGGACATAGGCAAATGGCTCGTTGTCGGACTTGTAATAGCCGGTCTAATAACGGTGTTCGTGCCCGACAGTTTCTTTGAAGTATTCAAAGGCAACACTCTGCTCAGTATGTTGCTGGTTCTGTGCATTGCGATTCCCATGTATATTTGCGCTACCGGCAGCATACCCATAGCCGTGGCACTCATCATGAAAGGACTGACACCAGGCGCAGCATTAGTGCTGCTGATGGCAGGTCCTGCATGCAACATGGCCAGTCTGCTGATTATAAACAAGACACTCGGACGCAAGACTCTGCTGCTCTACCTCATATCCATCATATCTGGAGCAATAGCAGCAGGCTGCATCATCGACAGCATGCCCGCACAGTGGTTCATGCCGACACTCATGAAGTCTGCCGCACAATGCCATGAAGACGCAATGCCGTGGTTTAACATAGGCTGCACCATCCTGCTCATATTACTGCTGCTCAACGCCCTGTACCAGCACTATGCCGGCAGCGGTCATCACCACTGCCACTGCCATGACGAGAACGCCGGCGGCATCAGTGAATCCACACATGAATGTTGCTGCCACCAGCACAAACACGACCACTGACAAGCGAAAAAATCAACATTTATTTTGCCATGCAAGATTTTTTGAGTAATTTTGCAGTCGGTAATCCCCAAAACAAACATCTTTATGGCAAACCTTAATGTTAAAATTGGCAATCTGGAACTGAAGAACCCCGTCATGACTGCTTCTGGCACTTTCGGCTACGGAGTGGAGTTTCAAGACTTCGTGAACCTGGAAGACATCGGCGGAATCATAGTAAAAGGCACTACCCTCGCCCCACGTCAGGGCAACGACTATCCACGCATGGCCGAAACGGCAAGTGGCATGCTCAACTGCGTTGGACTGCAGAACAAGGGTGCTGAGTATTTCTGCAAGCACATATACACTGACATCAAGGACATCAATACGAACTTCATTGTCAATGTCAGCGGCTCTTCACCAGAGGACTATGGAGAATGTGCCGCACTAATAAACGAGTTAGAGCATATCCCTGCCATCGAACTCAACATATCATGCCCGAACGTAAAAGACGGCGGCATGGCTTTCGGCACAACATGCGCCGGAGCCGCCAGTGTGGTTCGCGAGGTGCGCAGACGCTACAGCAAGACCTTGATTGTCAAGCTCTCGCCCAATGTCACAAATATTGCCGAGATAGCACGTGCCGTTGAAGCAGAAGGTGCTGACAGTGTTTCACTCATCAACACCCTGATGGGCATGGCTGTCGACATAGAGAAACGCCAATCTCTGTTGTCAATAGGCACAGGCGGTCTGTCAGGTCCTGCTGTGAAACCCGTGGCACTGCGCATGGTGCATCAGGTCAGCAAAGCAGTGAAAATCCCCGTTGTCGGACTTGGAGGTATCTGCACAGCCAAAGATGCCATAGAGTTTCTTATGGTGGGAGCCACAGCAATCGAGATAGGCACAGCCAATTTCCTCGACCCAACCGTAACCGTAAAAGTGAAAGACGGTATAAACCAGTGGCTCGACAGCCACGGATGCAAATCTGTGCAGGAAATTATAGGAGTCATATAAGCTTTTACGGACAGTTTTTATATGTTTTTATGCAATATTTTTTATATAGATTGCATCTATGTCCATTTTTTTTTGTAACTTTGCATCGTAATTCATAACAACATACAGCGTGAAGATTAAGGAAGTCATAAGTACCCTTGAGCATTTCGCGCCTTTGCCCCTGCAGGAAGACTATGATAATGCCGGCCTGCAGGTAGGATTGACAGAGGCGGAGGTTTCAGGGGTTTTATTGTGTCTTGACGTAACCGAGCAGGTTATCGACGAGGCCGTGGCAGAGGGGTGCAACATGATTGTGTCGCACCATCCGCTGATATTCCGCCGCCTGAACTGCATCAGCGACAGCAATATGGTGCAGCGTTGCGTTATGCGTGCCATACAAAAAGGCATCGCCATAGTGTCAATGCACACAAACCTTGACAATGCACGCGGCGGAGTGAACTATATGATAGCACGGCGGTTAGGTCTGATGCCTGAGAGCATTCGTCTGCTTGACCCACACGAAGTGCTGGGCGTTGAGGGCGGAAGCGGCGTCATAGGCGAGATGCCGGCAGCCATAAGTGCTGAGGAGTATATCAAGAAGCTGAAGACTGTATTTAATGCCGGATGCGTGATGACTAACGAACTGCTGAACCGTCCGATTAAAAAGGTGGCCGTATGCGGTGGTGCAGGAGCGTTCGTTCTGCCGAAAGCCATAAGTGCCGGTGCAGATGCTTTCCTGACAGGCGAAATGCACTATCACGAGTATTTCGACCATGAACAGGAGATACAAATCAGCGTGATAGGACATTATGAGAGCGAACAATACACCAGGGAATTGCTCGAGGAAATAATAAGCAAGGCGTATCCCGGCATACGTACTGTTATTACGCAGCATAATACAAACCCCGTGCGATACTGGTAGTCCGTTAAGAGTTAAGAATTAAGGAATAAAGAACGTAAATAATAAATAATTGAAATAACATGGCAAGAAAAGACCCTAAAGACCTTACAGTAGAGGAGAAACTGAAGGCTCTCTTCCAACTGCAGACCACACTGTCGCAGATTGATGAGAAACGCGCACTGCGCGGTGAACTCCCACTCGAGGTGGAAGATTTGGAAAATGAGGTTGAAGGACTGAGCGTGCGCTTGGACCGCATCAACCAGGAGGCTGAAGAACTTACAGCCGCCGTAAGCAAACGCAAGGCTGACATTGAGGAAGCCAAGGCAAGCCTTGACCGCTACAACGAACAGCTCAACGACGTGAAAAACAACCGCGAATATGACACGCTCACAAAAGAAATCGATTTCCAGAAACTGGAAATTGAACTCTGCGAGAAGAAGATTCGTGAGGCTGAGCAGCGCATTGAAGAGTGCAAGAACAACAGCGAGCGCGTGGAGGAACTGATTAACGAGCGCGAGCGCGACTTGGACGACAAGCGCAACGAACTCGACGAAATCATGCAGGAGACACGCGAGGAGGAGGATATTCTCAAAGCCAAGGCAAAGGATACCGAGCTCAAGATAGAAAGCCGTCTGCTCAGCAGTTTCAAGCGCATACGCAAGAATGCACGCAATGGCCTAGGCATCGTTTACGTACAGCGTGACGCATGCGGTGGCTGCTTCAACAAGATACCGCCACAGCGTCAGCTCGACGTTAAGATGCATAAAAAGATTATCGTATGCGAGCACTGCGGACGAATCCTCATTGACCCAGAACTGGCAGGCGTTAAGATTGAGGCTCCAACCACAGAGAAGCCTAAGCGCAAGCGCACGCCACGCAAGAAAGCCGAGGACAAAGCAGAAGACTGATAATTTTAGTTTTCCCACAGATACACACAGATTACTACTATAGGTGGGTAATCTGGGTTATCTGTGGGAAAATAGTATTCCTGAGGGAGGTTTCCAAAATGAAGAGAAACATCTGTATGCCGGCAGAATGGGAGCAGCAGAGCATGGTGATGCTGACATGGCCTCACCGTGAAACAGACTGGCTGCCCTATCTGACTGAAATAACAGAGACATACATCAGGATGGCTGATGCCATAACGCGGCATGAGCAACTGGTGATTGCCACGCCACACCCCATTCAGGTGGGGGCGTTGCTTAGCGGACGTCTGCCTCAGAAGCAGATGTCGAATGTGTATATCTACCACTGCAAAACCAACGACACGTGGGCACGTGACCACGGCCCGATAACTCTGGTGGAACGTGACACTCATAAACGTACCCTGCTCGACTTCCGTTTCAACGGCTGGGGCGAGAAATTCGAAGCAGCACTTGACAACAAGATTACGAGCACACTGCACAAAGAAGGCGCTTTCGACACCGAACAGGGCAATACACCACGATTGGTGGACAACGACGATTTCGTGCTTGAAGGCGGTTCGATAGAAAGTGACGGCAAAGGCACTGTATTCACCACTGAGTTTTGTCTGCTTGCACCTAACCGCAACCAACCGCTTGAGAAGGAGGAGATTGAGGATGAACTCCTACACCGCCTGAAAGCCGAACGCATAATATGGCTGCACCACGGACAGCTTAAAGGTGATGACACCGACGGACACATAGACACCACGGTGCGTATAGCCCCTGACGACACTTTGCTTTACCACAAGTGCTACAACAAGGATGACGAACAGTATGCTGACTTCCTCGCATTGGAAGAGGAACTCAAGACGCTGCGCACCATTGACGGCAAGCCATACCGTCTGATTCCATTGCCGCAACCTGATGCAATATACGATGATGACGACAGGTTGCCGGCCACATACGCCAACTTCTTGATTATAAACGATGCGGTGCTTGTGCCCACTTACGCACAACCTGAAAACGACAAGATGGCTTGCGATGCCATAGCCAAGGCTTTTCCTGACCGTGAGATAATAGCCATCGATTCACGCATAATAATTAAACAGCATGGCAGCATTCACTGCTGCACCATGCAATTATTCTGACACGACATGAAAGAACTGAAAATAGGAATACTGCAGCAGCACAACGTGGCTGACCGCAAAACAAACATGATGCGACTGGCACAGGGTATCGTAGACCTGGCTAAACGCGGCGCGCAACTCATCGTATTGCAGGAGTTGCACAACAGTCTGTATTTCTGCCAGACAGAAGATGTGGACAATTTCAATCTTGCAGAGCCTATACCAGGTCCTTCAACGAACTATTTTGGCGAACTGGCCCGGCAACTCGGCGTAGTGATTGTCACTTCGCTGTTTGAGCGACGCAGTGCCGGACTATATCACAACACCGCCGTGGTAATCGAGCGCGACGGTAGCATAGCCGGCACATACCGCAAGATGCACATTCCCGACGACCCTGCCTATTACGAGAAGTTTTACTTTACGCCGGGCGACATAGGATTTCAGCCTATTAACACGTCTGTCGGACGGTTAGGCGTGATGGTTTGCTGGGATCAGTGGTACCCCGAGGCTGCACGCCTGATGGCACTGGCTGGAGCAGAACTGCTCATCTACCCCACTGCCATAGGTTATGCCGCTACCGACACACAGCAGGAGCAGCAGCGACAGCGCGAAGCATGGACAACCGTGCAGCGCGGCCATGCCGTGGCAAACGGCCTTCCCGTGGTGGCAGTAAACCGCGTAGGTTATGAACCTGACCCAAGCAAGCAGACCGACGGCATACAGTTCTGGGGTTCCAGTTTCGTAGCCGGTCCGCAAGGCGAACTGTATTACTGCGCCTCCGACAATGAGGAGGAGAGCGTCATCGTGAATATCGACCTTGACCACAGCGAGGATGTGCGCCGCTGGTGGCCGTTCCTGCGCGACCGCAGGATTGACGCCTACAGCGACATAACAAAACGATTCAGGGACTAAACGAGGTAGGAAACAAGACGAAAACGAAGACGAAGACGAAGACGAAAACGAAGACGAAAACGAAGACGAAAACCTATGGCTGCTGCAAGGAAACAAAGCACCGCTGATGTATGCCACAGCATACTGTCGGAACTACAAGCCGGCAAAGTGGCTCCCGTCTATCTGCTGATGGGGGCAGAGAGCTATTATATCGACAAGGTGAGCGAATGGATTCAGAACAACCTGCTCAATGAGGACGAGAAAGACTTCAACCTGAGCATCGTCTATGGTTCTGACAACACTACTAATGCACAACAAATAGCCGACAACGCACGCCGCTATCCCATTATGGCTGAAAGGCAGGTGCTGATTGTGCGCGACGCCCAGGGGCTGAAAAACCTGGAGCCGCTGGAGAAATACATGGAGAAGCCCGTGCCCACTACTGTACTTGTAATATGCTATATGAACGGCACAATCGACTCCAGAAAGAAGATTGTGACACGTGCCGCACAAGTGGGCCGCCTGATGGTAAGCGACCCTCTGAGGTACGACCGCGAAATAATCTCCTTTGTCAATGAATACATAAGCCAGCCGGAATATAATGCAACGATAGACGCGAGGTCTGCCGAACTGCTGGCAGCACATATCGGCAGCGACCTGAAACGCTTGTCATCAGAACTTGACAAACTGCTGCTTTCATTCGCACCCGGTGCACCACGCAAGATAACCCAAGACCTCATTGAGCAGAAAATAGGCATCAGCAAACAGTATAACGTGTTTGAAATGCGCGACGCACTGATAAACAAAGATGCACTGAAAGCACACAGAATAGCCAAATACTACTGTTCAAACCCCAAGGCCGGGGGACTGTTCGCCCTGCTGCCACTTACATTCAGTTTTTTCCAAAATCTGATGCTCTGCTACTACACCCCAAAGCCTGTTAACGAAAATGCCATTATGGCACAATTGGGATTAAAATCCACATGGGGAACGAAGGACTATATCACGGCTATGAATAACTTTCCTGCCCGCAAAACAATACAAATAATATCCAAACTCAGAGAGATTGACGCACGCTCAAAAGGTCTCGACAATGCAAGTACACAGCCCGATGAACTGCTCAAGGAACTGGTATCTTTCATACTGCACTGAACACGAAAAAGGAAATCCGTATCAACCATAAAAGTTGAACGAAATGAGACTTTGGAAACAACTCAAAAAGATAAAACAAGAACGACTAAAATGCCTGTCAGAGTGTTTCACCCAGACAGGCATTTTTCTATTATATACCCAATCCATAACTCTAAAAGAAAACAAACCTGCGGTGCATTGCTGTTCATTTAGGTATCGGCCAGAGCATCTATTTCGGATAAAAATATCAGTATAGATGATTCAGCGAAATATTCCTAAATAGACAAATTCATTATTTAGCCGCATCATCTATAATAACAATCTCCTGAGCACTTTTTTAGTTAATTCTGCATCATCTACAGCATCTCTATTTTACATCTAAAACCATACAATATAGTTTGCTCAACCATTTTGAGAGCCTTCTATAGCAAGAAAAGATAAATAATTATTATAAAAAAGTAAATTTAGGCCGTAATAAGCGGTTTTTTAGCGTTTTCTGGGTGGTAAAAAGGCTTTTTAAAGCCTAAATTTCATCAATTTAGGGGTATTTTACACGTAGAATTGAGTTTTATAAAGGTAAAGAATATACATATTAATACTTGTAAATCAGCGCATTAGCGCAATTTACCCCCTTTATTTTTTCAAAATTTTTGGCTTTTAGATGAGTTTTACAGCTCTGTGGCGAAATTCTTTAAATTTTGGTCATTTAGAGTTATGTGGATTACGGTTTTTATCTTTTTAAATATGAAATTTATTATTTAATATTGTAATTTAATGTAATAACGCACTTAATGTTTACATTTTTATACTTCTGTGAGTTTAGAAATGTACACTATTCTATATGAGTTAAATCATATTCGTTTTATTTTCTAAATATAAATCCTATTTACAAATCTGCATCCTGCATATTTATTCATGTAGATTATAGGCTCATATCATACTCTGAACGAGGTATTTTTAGCCGTTAGATATACAACACAAGGGCTTTTAGACAGTGCTGTGTGCATCAGTGTTGCATATATAGGGCTTTTAGGCAGTATATTCATCATATAATGAGTAGGAACTCAGTTTTTTATGCATAAATGGCTATATAAAATAAAATATACTGTTTAATACAATAAATTTACATACTTTAATTTTATATATTTAACTCTTTATATTACTTTACTGGTTTAAATCTGTAAACTTTATAAATCTTGATTTGTTTTTATAAAATTTAATTTAAAACCCTTGTGTATTTAAAATATTATTATTACCTTTGTAAAATGAAAGAAAAAGGGCTTTTTCATGCTCATCAAGTAGTGGCCTACCCTATCACTCACATCAGGCAAACCGATTCTCACATGCAGAAATTTGTCTGAAGACTACACCACCAGCCACACAGAATTGAAAAAGCACTTTGTGGAGAAATAGAACAATTTAAACTTTAGCTATATGAAAGACAGAATACGCGAACTGATGGAGGCACAGCACATGAATCAGCAAACCTTCTCTAATTGCATCGGCATCAACACCGCAACCCTGAGCGGCATCCTCACCGGCAGAACACAGCCAACAATAAAAGTGGTAAACGCTATTATGAGAAAGTTTCCAAACATCAATATCAACTGGCTGATGTTTGGTCAGGGAGGCATGATTGCGAGCAACAATCCTACCCCAACCTCGCAGCCATCGTCCACCGATTCTGGCAACGAAAATCTTTTCTCAAAACCACACACGCCACAGGCAACAGTGTCGTCATTCAATGATGCTCCACAGGTGCAGCCCACTGTCAATCGCCCTACCGAACCAGCACAGAACAACCACGCAATCAATAGTGACAATATGGCAGTCGCTACTTCTTTTTTTGAGGAGCCACAACAGCGTCAACCATCACCAAACAGACAACAGAACCGCGCAACCAGCCAACAAGTTTTTCCACAAAACCAACCATCTGCTCAACCATCTGTTTCCATTCGACCACAGATTGAACAAGTGGACTCTCCCACTCCATCCAAACGCCGCGTAACAGAAATCCGCGTTTTTTATGATGACCAGACCTGGGAGGCATTCGTACCGAAGAAAAACTAAAAACAAGGTATAGGAATACTCACCTATACTCCACAAATTTATTTTTCCTTCAAATGCTTGCGATATTTCGAACCGATGGTCAGTTTGATTGAAAAAACTCGAAATTTCAGAACGCAACCTTAGTGTTTGTGTTTCAGTAATTTACAAGAAAACTCAAATAAAATAGCAAAAAAACACGCATTTTTAGGAAATAACACATTGACACTTTTCTGCCATATTTGCTTACATAATGATATTTCCAGAGTTTTACCTCTGGCTTGCAATTTAGATATTCAACGATAGTCAACACCCAGTTATTTGTACAAATTATCAAGAATTTAGCGTAAAAGTGCCGCAAGTTCGATAAACTTGCGGCACTTTTACGTTGTTATTTGTACCATTTTACACTGCAATCAGTGCCTGATTACCATGTAATCAGGCCACTATTACACCGTAATTAGGTACTGATTACGAAGCCTTGATTTTCTTCAAAAAACAAACATGCTGTTTTATAGCACTTTAGCAAAAACGCCAAAATTACGCTGTACGAAACAAGCTGGAATAATTTACTGAAATAAGCGAGTATTTCAACAGTACGAAAAATCACTTTGTCAGAATATCCATAAAAAAAGTAACATTATGTCACTACGCAGAAAAGCATTGGCAAACCACAAAAAAGCAGAAACTTTTCACAAAAAAAATACAACAAAGTACTACTTTTTCTTTTTTCGGTATAGTTTTTTACCTAAACAGAACAATCGTTTGCATGTATCTGTTAAGATGCCTAATTTTGCACCCCGTAAGCAAAAAAACGAACACGAAAACGAAAACGAAAACGAAAATGAAAGAAGACAGAGCACAACTTAACCGCAACCTTGCACAGATGCTGAAGGGCGGCGTAATTATGGATGTAACAACCCCTGAACAGGCAAAGATAGCCGAGGCTGCTGGAGCCTGCGCAGTAATGGCACTCGAAAGGATACCGGCCGACATACGTGCCGCCGGTGGCGTGAGCCGCATGAGCGATCCGAAGATGATTAAGGGAATACAGCAGGCCGTAAGCATACCAGTGATGGCAAAGTGCCGCATAGGTCATTTCGTAGAGGCCCAGATACTGGAGGCTATCGAAATTGACTATATTGACGAGAGCGAAGTACTGTCGCCTGCCGATGATGTGTATCATATTGACAAGAGGCAGTTTAACGTGCCTTTCGTATGCGGAGCGAAAGACCTTGGCGAGGCTCTGCGCCGCATCAACGAGGGGGCCACGATGATACGCACGAAGGGTGAGCCTGGCACCGGCGACGTCATTCAGGCCGTGCGCCACATGCGCATGATGCAAAGCGAAATACGCCGGCTCACATCCATGAGCGAGGACGAACTGTATGAGGCTGCAAAACAGCTTCGCGTGCCTTACGAACTGGTGCGCTACGTACACGAAAACGGCAAACTGCCGGTTGTCAACTTTGCCGCCGGAGGTGTGGCAACACCTGCCGATGCAGCACTTATGATGCAGCTTGGCGCCGAGGGTGTGTTCGTGGGCAGCGGCATTTTCAAAAGCGGCGATCCCGTGAAGCGCGCACAGGCCATAGTAAAGGCTGTGACGAACTATAACGACCCGAAGATTATAGCAGAACTGAGCGAAGACCTCGGCGAAGCAATGGTCGGAATCAACGAAAGCGAGATAGAACTGCTCATGGCTGAGCGCGGAAAATAAACAGCTGATTGACATGAACAAAAAGTTATTTGCAGTTCTTGCCTTGCAGGGTGCTTTTGCCGAACACCAGCAGATGCTGAGCCGCATTGGCGTTGACAGTATGCTGATACGCAACCTGGGCGACTGGAACGATTTCGTCAGCCGCAAAGGTGCCGCTCTGATAATACCAGGCGGCGAGAGCACTGCCATGACGAGGATAATAAAAGACGAGAACCTGTTTGAACCCATACGTCAGGCCATACTTGACGATCTGCCGGTGTTTGGAACCTGCGCCGGACTGATAATGCTTGACGGCAAGCACCTCGGCACGATGAACATCACCGTGCGACGCAATGCCTACGGTCGCCAGCTGGGCAGTTTCTACACCGAAGGCCGCCTGCAGGGCGTCAACGACGGCGGCGAGCCACTGCCCATGACATTCATTCGTGCCCCATACATTGAGGACGTGGGCAACGGTGTAAAGATTCTTGCAGAGCACGACGGCCACATCATAGCAGCACAGCAGGGCAAGCAACTCGTTACTGCCTTCCATCCTGAACTGAATGACGACCTCAGAATACACAAATACTTCCTTAGCCTCGCCAGCTAAGGAAGTATTTTCATTGCAATAGTGAAGAAGATAGAGGAAGATAGAGGGAGATAAAGGACATTACGCTTGTGTGTCATCAGTCTAACACATACGTCTTCTATCTTCTTCCAACTTCTACTCTTCAATTCTTCAATTCTTCAATCCTTCAATCCTTCAATTCTTCAATCCTTCAATCCTTCAATTCTTCAACCTATAACTGCTCGGTGTACATCCGGCATAGTTGTTGAAGAACCTGCAGAATATCACCTGCGACGAAAAGCCCAGTTCGTCAGATATTTCCTGCACCGACAGACGCGACGTCTCAAGCAGTTTCTTCGCCTCATGCAGTATGTATTCCGCAAGGACCGTCTTGGGCGACTTGCCCACCATTCTGTCCGTCACATTATATAAATAGCGCGCCGTGATAGCCATCCTGTCCGCATAGAAAGCCACATCGTGCGCCGCGCGGTAGTTGTCGGCCACAAGCGACAGAAACTGATTATAAAGGTCGACTGGCCTGTATGCCGTTTCTGCCACCAATGTATGTGAGGGAGTCATGGCATACACCACCTGACTGTGCATATACTCATGCGCCTTGTCTACAGCCTTCACAACGTCGTCTCCCATGGCCAGCCTAACGGCTATCGCAGTCGACATTGCCCCACCGATGCCGTGCCGCTTCCATCCTTCCATGTTGTGCGACGTGAAGAATCTTGCCCTCCCCTTGTCATAGAGCAATGCCGTGAGCATACCCTCCACATGGTTTCCGCCGCGTATCAACACCGATTCCGCCCCTTTACCAGCAAGCATCTGTGCCGCACGCTCCATATCCTCGTTGGTGGATATGCGCATCTTGAGCAACACCTCCACCTCGTCACACCGCACTACCAGCACCTTCGTCATAGGCAACACATAACGCTCCCACATCATCACGGCTTCATCAGGCAACAGTCTGCTACCGCCTGACGACACTATTCCTGGTGCCGACACGATGTTGCGCATTGCTACTATCTCCTTACTCAATGAAACGATGGTATCAGCATCGCGCACCATTCCCACCTTGACGGCTTTCTGCACTGTTTCATTCACGGCAGACTGCGCCCTCATCTCCTTGATGGCAGCCCTCACCTGCCCCATCACCATGTGCTCAGGCAGATCATAAATTGACGAAATACCTTCAGCATCCTGCGCCGTCACCGCCGTCACCACGGCATAGGCATCAGCCCCCATCGCCGTGATGGTCTTTATGTCAGCCTGCACGCCAGCCCCGCCCTTAGGGTCAGAGCCAGTAATGCTTAATATGGATGGTTTGCCCAACATAATTCATAATTCGCAATAAACATATATCACCTGTCGTGTGTACTAATCCATTGAGAGAAAAAAGCATCGCTCAACTTGTAGAAGCCATCGTCAAAGGTAATGAAATCCTTGTCGAGCAAGACTCTCAGGGCTGCTTGCACAGAACTTGCGGTGAGCGCATGACGACGCAGAAAATCCTTAGACATGACATTGTTGGCCTTACCCTCGCATGCTATGACCGTAAGAACCTGCTTCTGTTTCGATGGAAGTTGAAATAGCAAAGCCTTGTAGGCAAAGCTGTGTTGCGACATGATGGTCTGAACAGCCGTCTCCACATCACTGGCAGATATGATTCCGGCATCATCTTTCATCGTGTAAAGGATATTGAGAACATACTGTATGTACCATGTCATCCCATCGTATGAATCGTAGATTATACGGAATGCTTCATCAGGGATGGCAAGGGATTTCGCTTGCATCTTCCCTTGGGCGAAAGCAAAGTATTTGTCGTATGGAATAACATCCAGTCCCATAATTGAACAACTATTATAGAATGGACGCGAGGTTGAAGCAAACATCTCGGCCATCATGTGGCGCTTGCTTCCAGAATATACGAAACGTACGTTGTGACAGTTTTGTATGCGTTTGCGAAGTGCAGCCTCCACTGTCTTCTCAGGATATGTTGCAATGACTTGAAACTCGTCTATTGCAACGATGCATGGACGGTCTGCCTTCTCAAGATACAGGAATATCTCGTCAAGCATAGTGTCAGGCTGCACCATTTCCCCAATGCTCAGGCTCCATTCCGGGTTGCCGTTTATGTCGAACGTCACGGCACCCTTCAGCGACTGGAGGATAGAGAGAAAGCCTTCCCACACTTTACGGCCCAAGGGTTTCAGCGTGTTCAGTACACATTTGCCTAATTCATACACGAATTCGTTGAGGTTCTTTGTCTCATATATATCTACATAAAACAGATAGTGGCTTGCCGACAGTTGTTCCTGATGAAAACAGTTGTGTATCAGTCCAGACTTGCCTATCCTTCTTGGAGCTATCAATGCTACATTGCAGCCGTTAGTAAGATGTCGCGTCAGTAGCGCTGTTTCCTCCTCACGGTCGCAGAAATATTCAGGAGAGACATACCCCTCTATAACAAATGGATTAGCCTGTTTCATAACACTTTATCTTATTATACAATTATTATTATAATGTTTGTATAATGCAAAATTACAAAAAAAGCGCTAAATAAAAGCATGTTTCTTCAAAAAATGCATTTATTTAGCGCAAAATGTGTATTCTATGCTATATTTATATGCCAGCCAGACTGTTAAATTCCGAAATTATTATGATTTTTCGGGAATTGATTCCGAAAATATCATAATAATTTCGGAATTTGGTTTTTATAGTGTGTCAAAATGTTGATGTTAATATGACGTGCAAAATATTTTCATCAGAATTCTTTGTGTTGCCAATCTCCTTGCCAGCCAATGGAAGTTTGTGTGTTTGATGATATGGAGGTCAGATTCCAATGTTCGGCCATGTGAATATGTGTCAGCAAAAAATAGGGCAATATACCTGCTCCACACATATTTATGATGCCAATAATGTCCAATGATTTTATTTCCTTCCTTAATCCCATGAGAACAATAATGGGCTAAGGCGATAGAGATAGCCCATTGCTCCATATTGAAACATGTAACACCTGATGTTAGAAAAGCGTCGCATATCTCCAATGCTTTATCCATTACGGAAATAACATGCTCTTTAGGTATACCAAGCACACCGCTGTTCCACATATGATAATCAGAAGTTATGGTGATGCCAGCAAATTTCTTCCCATGAGTTTGTTTCCACATTGTCTGTGAATCACCCTTCATGTGCTCTATGCTACCTTCATCTTTATGCATGATACCATGTCCTTTGTCTAATAATAACTTGAAAGAAGAAAAATCTCGGATGCAATATGTGTCACAATCAACGTAAATCAAATGTTTATCAGAATGTGCGTGTACAAATTTTCTGATAGCATTAATTTTTATGCGGAAGAAATAATCATATTCTCCTTTCCATTCTATTATGTCTTTTGCCGTTATTGCAATAACTTCAACAAAAGGTAGATTTTCGTAGAGAATGGGCGAATCTGTTAGTATGAAAAACTTGTCATCATGCGTAGAATGAACATAAAGGGTTCTGAGAGCATAATGAGCTTGCATGTGCAGAATGCTGTTGCTGCCTAATACGAAAAGGAGAAAGTTCATAATAAATTATGTAGAAATATGTAAAAAATTAGGGCGGAACCGCTCTTAAACTTGTTTCAAACAGTGGGCACCGCCAAGCGCCTTTAACACGAAACAAGCAAGAGCGGTTCACGCCCTAATACAAGGACGTGAACCTTTAATCGCTTGCTCTCTGTGTTAAGTAAGTTTTGGCGGTTTTACTGTTTAGAGAACAAGGACAAAAGTCCTATAAAGTATGTATGAGCGGTGGCTTCAGACTCATAGAGAGCCTTACAGCCTTCCGTCGTTATTTGTCGTTATAATGTCCGTAGGCAGTGAGAATTAATACGACTATTTCTTTTTCGTAAATCTCATATACCATACGATGTTTACTTGAAATCCTACGACTCCAACGCTCCTGTACGAACCCTTTTAAACGTTCAGGATGACCTGTACCAGTAGTTGGGTGTTTTTGTAATTCGTCAATGAATTTCAATGCTTTCTTATAGGCACCCAATTCACTTTTAGCCAGTTTCAAGAGACCTTCATTTGCTTCTGTGGTAAATCTAATTTCATACATCATATCCACATCTTGTTAGCATGTCGGTAACTGTTTCACCTGGCATCAGTACGGTGTACTCACCGCATTCATATTGTTTTGCCGCTTTATCTATACGTGAATAAAACTCATCCTTGCTCATCAGCGTTGGATCGGGTTTCTTAGCTGCGAGTTTCTTGACGTATTTCAGGGTCTTTTCAAGCAGAGTCTCATTTTCTGCTATCTGTCCCAGTGTGCGATATAGTTCGGCATTAAGTTGAAGTGCGTTCATATAATATTCAGTTTGGATATTTCCTGAGTACAAAGTTAAGTTTTTTTTCCAAATGCGCCAAATTATTTTGGGAAAACTTTTGGATGTTTCAGGGAAAAAAAGTAAATTTGCAGTGAAATCTAAACGATAACATATAAGACCATGATTGCAGCATCAGAATTACCTATTAACGGC
This sequence comes from Prevotella sp., assembly GCA_017413085.1. Taxonomy (GTDB): domain Bacteria; phylum Bacteroidota; class Bacteroidia; order Bacteroidales; family Bacteroidaceae; genus Prevotella. Next base: position 50,791 of record JAFPVC010000029.1, on the reverse strand, counting down.
GACGGCAGCGTGTTTCACCTGCATCTGCGCCCAGAACAACTGGCCGATCGAGTGATTCTCGTGGGTGACCAAGACAGAGTAAGCACAGTGGCAAAGCATTTCGACACCGTGGAGTGTGAGGTGCAGTCGCGCGAGTTTCATACCATCACGGGTACATACAAGGGAAAGCGTATATCGTGCGTGTCAACAGGCATCGGGTGTGACAATATCGACATTGTGATGACTGAACTTGACGCACTGGTAAATATAGACCTCACAACGCGCGAGGTGCGCCCTGAGCACAAGCAACTCACGCTGGTGCGTGTGGGAACGTGCGGCGGACTGCAGCCGTTTACGCCCATCGGCACGTTTGTGGCATCGGTGCGCAGCATCGGCTTCGACGGTCTGCTGAACTATTATGCCGGCCGTGATGAAGTGTGTGACCTTGACCTTGAGCGTGCCTTCACGGAACACATGCAGTGGTGGCCGCAGAAAGGGGCACCATACGCTGCATGTGCCAATGAGGAACTGATAAACAGAATTGCAGCAGACGACATGGTGCGTGGCATAACGATAGCCTGCGGCGGGTTCTATGGTCCGCAGGGACGGCAGGTAAGGCTGCGCACGCAAGACCCCGAACAAAATATGAAGGTGGAGGCGTTCCGTCACGACGTAAAGCCATACGGTACGCTCGCCGTATGCAACTATGAGATGGAGTCGTCGGCTTTGGCAGGTCTGGCGTCGCTACTCGGACATCGTGCCATGACCTGCTGCATGGTGATAGCCAACCGTTACAATAAAGAGATGAACACCGAATACAAGAATACCATTGACACGCTAATAACCACCGTGCTCGACAGGATATAAGAAAAATGGGTTCACCATGTAAGGCGAACCCATTTTTCTAAATTACTCAACATTAACAGTAACTGATTTCAACGCACTCTTGGCAGAACTGTTGCCGTATAGCAGTTCATACGTTCCTTCCTTTGTGCGTACGGTGTTTGATGCTTCATCAAACCACTCAAACGACTTGGCATTGAGTGTTATCACTGCATTGGCAGTCTGACCAGCCTTTACATTGACACGCTCAAATCCGCGAAGCTGCATGACCGGTCCTGACGGATCCTGTGGATTGCGCACATAAAGCTGCACGACCTCCGTGCCGTCCATCTTGCCTGTGTTCTCAACAGGGATAGTGACCTTTATTTCCGAAGAACCTTTAGCCTTAATAGAAGTAGCGGACAATGACGCCTCACCTATGTTGAAGGTAGTGTATGACAGTCCGTAGCCGAAGGGGAACAGCGCCGTGCCGTCAGAGATATAACGATAGGTGCGGCCCTTCATGTCATAGTTCTCGAAGTCGGGGAGCTGCTCTGAATTCTTATAGAATGTCACAGGCAACTTGCCGCCTGGGTTGTACTTGCCATAGAGCACCTCAGCAACGGCGGTACCTCCCACCATGCCTGGATACCATGCCTGAAGGATGGCATCGCAGCTTTCCGTTTCTGGCTGTAGGGCAATGGCTGAACCGGAGCAGTTAACATATACTACGGTCTTGCCGGCAGACTTGAGAGCCTTCAGGAAATTACGCTGAACGGCCGGCAGTTCGATATTTGTGCGGTCGCCACCCTTGAAGCCGTCAATCTGCACCGGCATCTCCTCGCCTTCAAGCGATGGGGCTATGCCGCCCACGAATACCACCTTGTTTATTCCGTCCAGTTTCTTTATGATGTCGGCATAGTTGATTATCGACTCCGTACCTATGTTCACCTTGATGCTTGCACCATAAGTATGGATGTGAGAGAAGTGAATCTCTATCTTGTATTCCTTGCCTGCCTCCACCTGGATAGGCGTGCGGGTAGGAGTAACGCGCCATGTGCTGTGCTCCACCTTCTTTTCTCCGTTCACATAAACATCGAAATTGCTCACCGACTCCACGTTGATGACTACCTCGCCCGACTTCTTCGGCTTGAGCACCGTCTCATACTGTGCGCTGAAATCCTCAAGGTTCACGCCGGGTGCAAACTGATAGTTGCCTGCGGTGGTCTTTGAGAACGGACGTGTGTAGTATTCCGTAGTGACGGGCTTGCCCTCACGCTCGGTATTGTTCCAGAATGTGCCCTTGATACCTTTCTTTCCCTCAAAGGAGAGCTGGTCGAAGAGGTCGGTCACGATACGATCGTCCGTAAGGTCGCATCCCTGATAATACGTCACATTTTTGTTCATGGCCTTGATACCGTCAAGGACTGTAACGGTGGTTGTAGGCACACCATTGTAGTTGCCCCACATCATTGGTTTGTCGTTGGCGTTAGGACCGATGACGGCAACCTTCTCGCCTCTTGACAGCGGCAGAACATTATTCTTGTTCTGAAGCAGTGTCATAGACTGACGCGCCATGTCGAGGGCTATGCCAAGATGTTCCTTGCTCTCAAGGACGCTTGAAGGAATCTTCGACCATTCCACAAGCGACGGGTCGTCCATCTCGCCGAGGTCGAAACGTCCTTCAAGCAGGCGGATGACGTGCTTGTCAACCTCCGATTCCTTTATCAATCCGCGCTTCACGGCATCAGGGATGCTTTTGTATGCATAGTCGAAACCGCACTCCACGTCGGTTCCCGCCAATGTGGCGCGAGCCGTTGAGTGTACGGCATCGCTCGCTGTCTTATGACTCGAATGGATGTCAGTGACTGCACCGCAATCGCTCACCACCAGGTATTTGAAGCCCCACTCGTTGCGGAGGATATCCTGCAACAAGCGATTACTGCTGCAACACGGTTCGTCGTCAAGGCGCTGATAGGCGCACATCACCTCGCGCACCTTGGCATCCTCTACGAGAACCTTGAATGCAGGGAGGTAAGTCTCCCACAGGTCGCGTGCCGACACATCAATAAGGTTTGCCGTATGACGGCTCCATTCCGGTCCGCTGTGCACGGCATAGTGCTTTGCACATGCCCACAACTTGCGGTACTTGCTGCTCTCAGGGCCTTGCAGACCGCAAACAACGGCAGAACCAAGCACACTTGTCAAGTATGGGTCTTCACCGTAAGTCTCCTGTCCGCGTCCCCAGCGTGGATCGCGGAAGATATTCACATTAGGTGTCCAGAAAGACAGTGCATGGAAGCGTGTTACCTCACCGCCCTTGCGCTGCAGTTCGTTCCACTTGGCGCGTGCCTCGGTACTCGTGGCATCGAACACCTTATATATAAGGTCCTGGTTGAAAGAGGCCGCCATGCCTATCGGTTCGGGGAAGTTTGTGACGTTACCCATGTTTGCCACTCCGTGCAGGGCCTCGCTCCACCACTGGAACTCCCTTATTCCCAGTCGCGGTATTGCCGGTGATGCATCGAGCATGAGCGAGGCTTTCTCCTCAAGCGTAAGCCTGCCGCACAAATCGACGGCACGCTCATGAGCCGTAAGATTGGGATTCTGGTAAGGCATCTGTGCGGAGACTGATGCCGGAATTAGAAAAGAACAAACGGCAAAAGCCGCTGAAATAATTGTCAGGCGTTTCATAAAAATTATTGAAAACATAATATTGTTAGATTACTTATACTGAGCAAACCTAAAAAGGCTGACTCAATGAATGAGTCAGCCTTTGATTAATTATCCAGTGCTCTACTGTCATTCTAATAATATATAGTAATAAAGCACTTTCATCAGACTTTACTGTACCTTTTTAACTGGTCTTACAGAAACTCCGAAACTGGTGCTCAGGTTGTTGTAGAGATCCAGAGAATTATACTGTCCATGCTGGAAGATCAACATGTTAGGCATATTCTCATTGCCATTAATCTCACCCTTTGAGCCCTTAATCTGTGCAGCCATTGATGGGAAGCTGTAAGTACCGGTAATCTCACCAGTAGCATAGTAGCCAGCATTTCCATTTCCATACTGCTGCTCTCCGTAACGGAAACCTGCAGCAGGCAGGAAGATACTGTTAGTGTTTCCTTCTGCTTTAGAAGTCACTCTATATCCATTACCAACAAACTCCCAATCGCAATTCTCAAGCAGCTCTACGAAATCAGCAGTGGTAGGCATCTGCCAGCCGCCACCCCAGTTTGCTGCTGCTGGGTCATGCTCTGTATCTGCAACAATGTTGTAAACAGGAACGAAAGTCATGTTGCCCTTCTTCTTGTCATCATGTCTGTCCTTTACATCATTTCCGATGTCACCACCAGCGTAGTCCTTACGCATCACTGCACCAAACTGATCTTTGATCTCAGTGTACTTATCAGTTAACAAAGAAGACTCAAAGAACTTGTTTTCTGTAGAATCAATCTTATCAATAACGAGAGTGGTTGCCTTCGTGTAGTCAAACGTCTTGTAATAGTCCAGTGTATCCTGGGCTTTTGCATCATGATCCAGCTTTAATGCTTCCTTAATATTAGGCAGTCTCTCAATAAACTTGGAACCGTTCCAATCTATGATGCACTCAAACTCATCATTGGTAAGTGTTGCCTCAAGGAATCCCGGATTAGATTCCTTTACGAAGTTCAACTTATTCTCTACGAATGAAACAATTGCATCCTTCTTCTGATCATCCTCTACTGCCGACAAGTTTATAAGCAAAGGCTCTGTAGTCTTGGAAATAGTTGTCGTGTCACAAACTTTTCCTGTCTTCTCGTCGCCTTTGTACAGGTCAAACAGATCAGACAGAGGTGTTTGTTCTGTCACATCTGTATAGGACGTAGAATTGTCTGCCAGGAGCTTGGTTCCTGTCACATCTCCCCAAACGAAGAGAATGCCATTGTCTGTTTCTGACGCAGCTCCGACATTAACACTAGCCCACAGGGTACCACTCGGAAGTCCCAAATCTACAGCCTGACCTGCATTACGAATATTAGCAGTGTTTGCTGTATATGGGGTATCGACCGTATTTTCGCTAATCTCCTCACTGCAGGCCACAAACAAGCTTGAAGTGACAAGCGCGGAGAGTGCGAGCTTACTATAATTCATTATTTTTTTCATTATAAGCAATATTTAAATATTATACATATTAGAACGAATTATTCCTCATAGTAGACAGCCTTAAGGGTCATAGAGCCACCACGCACCTGAGGCATGAGGTCACGGCCTTCGCCACCCTTAGCGCACTGATCTGCCATTTCCTGGGTGATCTTGAGTTCGTTCAAGCCATCCTTCCATTTGACACCTGTGTAATAGTTGCCACCCCACCAACCGTTGAGGACAATAATATTCAAATTGTCAGTTGCATCTGCGACGTCAAATATCAAGGTCTTCAGGCCGAAGTAAACATCATCTGGAATGGTGGGCAAGTGTGAACCCTCAGTAGAGCTGAAACGCATGTCTGCACCACTCCATGCAGCAGGCTTGAACGGCAGTTGCGGATCTTCAGCTTTTTCATCATCTGTCCTGTTAGGATCACCATAGATGTAGTGCTTAACAAGCGGATTGGAAATCTTGTCACACTTAACAGGGAAATCTACAGTAACCTTGGTACCGTCAGGACAAAGAGCAGTGAGAGTAATTACATAATCTGTAGTAACAAAATCACCATCATCATTCCAATTAACCTTCACCTTACTATTTGCATAGTTACCGATGAATTCCTTTCCACTGATTTCCCACTTTGCATTGACAGGAGCTGAGGTCTGGCAGGTGATTACGTTACCGAATTCACCTCCTTTACCAGAAGCCACCTTAGTTCCATAGGTCTTGTAAATGGCCTTAACTTTGACAGAGTTGTCTTCTGTGTCTTCTGTGCGCTTTAATACAATCTGGTTCAGCTTGCCGTTAACAGCCTTGTCATCAAAAGGGCAATAGTACTCTGACGTACCTCCAGGAATCTTTTCAAAGCTTCCGTCAGGCAGGTAAGAAATCTCCCAGTTTTTGTCAACCTTTTCTGCAAAGTAAATGACAACAGCGTTGCAGTCAGTAACGTCAACATTCTCCAACAAAACAACAGACTCTCCTTTTGCTGCCGTAAAGGTTTGCTGTCCCCCTATCTGCTCCACCTTCTCAACAGTGACAGTGGACATTGCCTTGAGCTCGTCAGCAGTGATGTGACCACCATTGCTGAAATCCTCATGAACGGGATCACAAGCAGCCAAAGCACACACTGAGGCAAATAATAAAAATATCTTTTTCATATTGACTTCTTATCTAAATTAATAAAGAACTTTGTATGTGTACTCATTAGCAGGAGTCTCTTCACCCCATCCTGGGTTCTGCTTAAGGGCACCATTCATAAGATTAATCTGAGACTGAGGCTTAGGCAGGAAACCGTTGGTGTCTGCGTAACGCTTAGTCCAAGAACAGGTCATGTGAGCCATAGTCATGGCATTCTTCTTTCCCTTGACGGTAATAGACTTTCCTGTCTGAGCCTGAAGAGCCTTGGCAGCGTATGAAGTCTCACCTGAATTAATACCTGACCAACGACGCATATCGTTGAAACGCAGGCCTTCCAATGCGAACTCCCAGCGGCGCTCATCCTGGACAATCTTCCATGAATATCCTGTCTGAGGCACACCAGCACGCTTCTGAACCTGATTCATGTACTGAGCATCACCTGTGAGCTCGGTCAGCATCAGCAGCACGTCAGCATAACGCATCAGGTAGTAGTCCTCAAAGTGGTCACCCTGCTGCTTGTTGTCAAGTGAACTTGCAGAATAACCTGGGCACTTTGACCACCAAGAATCGTTGTCGGCAGCGCAAGCGTCAAGGTTTACATCAGCGTACTTCTTAACTGCATAGCCAGACTCCTCACAGTCATCCTTCTCATAAGTATAGGATGCAAGCTCTTCTCCAAGATCAATCAAAGAAGCCTTCTTGCGGAGGTCAGTATAGCCGCCAGCTTCCTCTGCTGCTGTCCAGTCTGCCCAGATATTAACAGAAGGAGTACCCTGACCCCAACCCTGGTTGAACGGATAAGTCTTGTCGCGCTTACCATTGTCCTGGGAAGCACCGTTACGAAGACCCCAGAAGCAAGAGAGGTAGTTAGAATACATACGTGGGTTGTTGTATGTACCACTGATGTTCCAGCTTGAAGCATTCATAAACTGAATCTGGAAGATTTCCTCCGTGTTGCCGTTACCCATACCAGGCATGTCGAAGCAGTTCTCACGCTTCATGTCGGCGATGAACTCGTATGCATGACCCTTACCGTCGTGAGCCTCATCCCAGAGAAGACTGTTAGAGTACTGCCAGAGTGAACGGAAGTCCTCACAAAGTTTGTATCCGCCATTAGTAACGATGTCCTTCAGGGCTGTGACAATGTCAGCCTTTGAAAGAGTACCACCTGGGCAGCCTTCCTGCTCTACGAGTTCAATAGTTGCATCAGCATTGGCAAGTTCACCAGCTTTCTTATAGAAGCCTGCCCAGAACATCCATGCACGTGCCATGAAAGCCTCAGCAGCGAACTTGTCAGCATGACCAGAGCCGTTGGCTCTTTCTGGTTTCATGAGATTCTTGGCAGAAACAAAGTCTGAGAGGATCTGCGGATAGATAGCAGTCTCTGCACTTACCTCCTGCTTCATATCTTCTGTAATAGTAGTAGAAGTAATCAGAGGCACATCGCCGTACAACTGACTCAGCCACATGTAATAGAGGCCACGCATGAAATAGCCCTCACCAAGCAGTTGATTGCGCTGAGCGGTATTGCCTGTCCAATCGACGTTGTCGATAGTCGCAATCATGTTGTTGGCACGAGAAATGCCACCATAGAGACATGTGAAGTCATATTCATACTGGTTAGAACTTGCCGTTGTGAAATGATGGAGTGACTTAATCACATTATCCTGCAAACCACCACTGCCGTAGCAGTCGTCTGACATGATAGACCACCAATAGAAAGGATTATTCAACACACCACTTTGATCACCGCCACCCAATGTATTCATGATACTATAGGTAGCAGTATTCAAAGCCTCAACGTCCGCAGGCTTGCCAGGGAATGTAGCCGCCGTCATCTCTGTCACACGAGGATCAGTGTCCAGCATATCATTACAAGATGTAAAGAGGGCTGCTGACGAAGCGACTAATGCTGATAATATATATTTATTCATAACTTATTTGTCGAATTAAAATTTAATACTTGCACCAATCAAATATGTACGAGATGATGGATAAAGACCAAGGTCAACACCAGAAGCCCAGCCATTACCACCTGCTGAGTTACCTACCTCAGGATCGAGGCCTGTGTAACCTGTGAATGTGCAGAGGTTCTGAGCCTGAACATAGAGGCGGAGCTGCTGGAATGGACATGTCTTCCAGATATACTTGAAGTCGTAACCGAGTGTAACGGTCTTGATCTTGAAGTAGTCAGCGTCCTCCATATAGCGGGTTGATACCCAGTTTACGTTCTCACTACCAGTACTTGTGATATGTGGCTGAGTGTTTGAGGTACCCTCACCAGTCCAACGGTTCAAGATAGAGGTATCATAGTTCTGGTAAGGAGCATCACTGTATGAACGGTAAGAACGCATAATCTGCATACCGAATGCACCGGCACCGTTCAAAGCGAAGTCAAAGCCCTTATAGCTCAGACCGAGGTTGATACCGAGCATAACGTCTGGGTTCGGGTTACCAATCTCATGACGGTCTGAAGAAGCGCCTTCAGCGTATGTGATAACACCATCACCGTTATAGTCGTCCCAGATCATGTCACCTGGCTGTGCATTGTCAAGGACTGCCTGGCCATTAGCACGTGCTGCATCAATCTGATCCTGGTTCTGCCAGATACCGCTGTAAGACATGCCGTAGAAGTAACCGATAGGCTTGCCTTCCTCTGCGCGGTAGATGTACTCAGTACCCTGTGAGAGAACGCCTGAAGGACCATTGATATAGTGGTTGTCGTTAGCGATACGGGTTACCTTGTTCTTATTGGTTGTGAAGTTCACACCAACGTTGTAACGGAAGTCGCGACCAATCTTGTCGTTCCAAGTGAGAGCAAGCTCAACACCTGTATTCTGAACGTCACCACCGTTGATAGCTGCAGGGTTGGTACCATTGATAGCAACCTGCTGACCTGTGATCAGCCAGTCCTTTGTAGTTTTCTTATACCAGTCGAAGTTTACACCCAAACGGCTGTTGAGGAAGCGAGCATCGAGACCGAAGTCTAACTGCTCAGAAGTTTCCCAAGTAAGGTCTGGGTTAGGCACGATGTTGGCATAAGCACCAACGTTAGGTGTACCGGCAACAGAAGTAGCCATGTCAGAACCGAACTTGTAACCACTGTCACCAGCCTCGCCTGACAGAGCGATAGTAGCCAGATACTGATACTTAGAGATATTCTTGTTACCGTTCTGGCCCCAAGATGCGCGGATCTTCAAGAAGTCCATCCAGTTCTTAGTGCTCTCCATGAAAGCCTCATTGCTGACTACCCAACCTGCAGAGAATGATGGGAAGAAGCCCCAGCGCTTGCCGTCGGTGAAGATACTTGAACCGTCATAACGCATGGTCACTGTAGCCATATAAGTTTCATTCCAGTCCCAGTTCACACGACCGAACCAAGAAGCGAGATACTCCTCGTCATTTGGCTTGCCTGTCAGTGTCACATCAGTAGTATTCAGCACCTTGAAGTTTGAAAGCCATGCAGAATCCCAACCCTTCAGAGTTGCGAGCTGCTCGCCATAAGATACCTTATTAGATCCAGCGAGGTTGAAACTCCAAGCTGAGCTCTCGAATGACTGACCGACCATTGCACTGATCTTGTGTCCATTCAGTTCAGGAAGATCGTAAGTAAGGGTGTTCTCAAAAGAGTAATTGGTATTCATACCTGAGCTCTGGTTATTGGTATATACAACCGATGTAGAGTTGCCATAACCAGAAGAACGAGGCTCACCATAGCCACGATATGCATTTGAGTTCCAGTTGTAGTTCAACTGTGAACGGAGTCTCAGACCCTTGATAGGCTGGATGATGGTGTAAACAGTAGCACTGGTATTGACGTTGCGGCTCTCTGCCAGAGAGTTGAAGCCACCAGTTGAGAGGTTCTCCCATGGGTTGCTGAACAAAGAAGAGTTCCAACCCTGACCATACACTGCATTACCGTCAAAGTTCTGATAATAATATGTGTCGCCATTATAAGCGTCACGCGGCATAAGCGGAGTAGTCTGGAGCAGACTGTGGATGTAGCTCCAGTACATGCCATCCTCTGCCAGGTCGTGGCTTCTTGTATAGCCTACAGAGAAGTTCTCACCGATGGTGATGGCATCAAAATCCTTTGCCTTCAGGAGCACGTGGTCACTGTTGAGGCGGATCGTATGACGCTTGTAGAAAGAAGCCTGGTCGGCACCCATGATACCTTCGTTACCAGTATATGTGTATGACATGGCAAACTTAGAACGGTCGGTACCACCTGTCAGAGTGAATGAATGATTATGCTGCACGGCGTTCTTGTTCTCGAACTTTCCCCACCAGTCTGTGCCAGTCCAACCACTGTTCACCTTAGTGATGATGTCTTGAGGAACATAACCTGCCCAATCCATCTTCTGACCAGAAGTATTGAAGGTGTACTCATCCATGATTGTCATGAACTGCGATGCATTGAGCAGCTGCGGACGCTTGTAAGCGTTAGACCAGCCGATAGAGCCATTATAGGACAGTTCTATCTTACCAGCCTTACCCTGCCTGGTGGTCACGAGGATTACACCATTTGCAGCACGCGCACCATAGATGGCAGCCGATGCGGCATCCTTCAGCACGTCGATGCTCTCGATGTCGTTAGGGTTGATACCATCAATGTTATCGCACGCCACACCATCGACTACATAAAGAGGTTTAGAGTCACCTGTGGTGCCGATACCACGGATGTAAACCTTGTAGCCCTTGCCTGGCTGAGCAGATGACTGTGTAATCTGCACACCAGGAGAGCTTGACTGCATTGCTTCGAGTGCGTTAGTGGTGTTCAGTTTTGCAAGAGACTCACCCGATACCTGTACTGTGGCACCAGTAACGAGTTTCTTCTTCTGAACGCCGTAACCAACGACTACAAGTTCGTCAAGACCTGTGTTGTCCTCTTCAAGAACAACGTTAACGGTACTCTCGCCTGACAGGCGCACTTGCTTTGTATTAAAGCCGATGTAGCTGATACTGATTGTAGAACCAGACGACGCTTCAATAGAATAGCGTCCGTCAGCATCTGTAACAGTACCCGTGTTCGTGCCATCAACCCTCACGGTAGCACCCATAACAGGTTCACCACTCGAGTCTTTTACGACACCTGACACCTTTTGAGCCTGAGCACAAACGGTAACAAAGCAAAGGATGGAAAATAGGAAGAATTTCCTACTCCAAGTTCCTAACTTTTCAAGTTTTCGCATTTTTTTGATCTGTTTAAGTTATTTATTAATATAAAGAAAAAATTTAAGATTGATTTACGAAATCGAACGCTAAATTACACTTTTTTACACTCCGTACAAATTTATAACGTTTCATTATTGTTGTTTTTTGTCACATGCAACAAAACCGCACAACGTAATTGTAGATATACGACACATGTTTATAGATATACGACATAAACTCATAGACACATTTATCATGCTCGCAGATTCCTTACTTTAGTTATGCAAATACTACATACTTGAAAGATTAAAAAGAAAAAGTTGTTTGAGGGTGAAAAACAACAAATATGATAACCTATGTGTCTAATAAAAGGTCTTGTCAGCAAGCCGACAAGACCTTTTGTATACCAAGACCTATTATATATATGGTATATGGTGTGAATAAAATTGTATTCAACAGACAAGACATCAGCCATTCAATGCCGCCAATTCTTTTCTGCAGAACAATAACAGTGCAACGACACTGACAGATATGCACGCATCTGCAAAATTGAAAATAGGCGAAAAGAATATGAACGGTTGCCCACCCCACATTGGGAACCAATCAGGATACGTAGTCACAATGAGCGGGAAATAGAACATATCAACGACCTTGCCTTGCAGAAACGGAGCATAGCCCATGCCGAAGTCCGTAAAGAACGAAACACTGTATGGCGAAGCCCCTGTGAATATAAGTCCATAGAACATACAATCTATCAAGTTGCCTGCAGCACCAGCCAGAACCATAGACAACAGCAACAGCCATACCTTGCGTGCTCCAGAAATTATCTGCTTCCTAATATACCATACAAGGAAACAACATGCTAACAAACGAAATATGCTGAGCGCATACTTTGGTATGAAGGTCATACCGTATGCCATGCCATTGTTCTCTATAAAAGAAAGATAGAACCAATCTGTCACGTGTATGCTCTCATGCAGACACATATTTGTCTTTACCCAGACCTTTATCGTCTGGTCAATAAACAGCAGCAACAGTACAAGCGATGCATACGCTGCACCCTGCCTCATTGTCTTTGAACTCACAATAAACTTTACCTTGATTTATAATATCGATAAAAAAACACAAGCCACCGTCAATATCAGCAGCAGTTAGTTACGGAATTGCCACATATCCATTCCAACTCAATCCAACCTATATGCTTGCCGTCATACGTCTGTACCTTAACCCACTTTCCCATTACGTCAAGCGGTCGCAGTTTCAACTCCTTTGTAAACGAATATACCACAGGAGCAGAAGCCGACGGTTTGCTACGCAATGAGAGTTTCTGACCGCCATAATTTCGCGTAGCAAAGGCGATTACAGAGTTGTGAACCCAGTAGCCAGTGTCAGAACCAGTGAAAGACTGTATATCGGTAGCGGGATCCCAATACTCATTACCATCAACATGCCACCAACCGTTAACCTGACGGTCCACACTGAACATTATACCATTTGAGGCTGGCAACGGCAAACGGCACACCACCTTACCTTTCGGTGCATTACGTATGTTGGTAGCCTGACCACTGTTGTCGCTGATATACACCTCTATTGACTGTGCCATTGCACTGACAGCAAGACACAGCATCGCAACGAATGTGAGAATTGTCCTTTTCATCTTGATAATGTTATATTGTCTGTTTAACGTTAGTTCGGTGATATAATCATTCTATTCTCATTGACCTGGCCGGATTTATCGTAGAAACGAAATAACTGGGCAACACCAGCACTAGTACGGTTATGATGAGCGTAGCAACATTGAGCAATACAATCAGAGGGATGTTTATCTCAACAGGTGCCTCACTGACGTAATACACAGAGGGATCAAGTTTCACCAATCCAAAATACTCCTGTATCAGGCATAGACCTATACCGAGCACATTGCCCAACAACATGCCCTTGACAACGATGAAGAAAGCGAGCCAACGGAACGTGCGTCTCACAAGCGAATTACGCGCACCCAGGGCTTTCAGCAATCCAATCATCGACGTGCGTTCAAGAATAATGATAAGCAGTCCGCTGACTATCGTGACACCTGCCACACACACCATCAGCGCTAGTATTATCCAAACATTAAGATCAAGGAGGTCGAGCCAGGAGAATGTCTGCGGACTCATTTCATATACCGTAAGCGACGACAAAGTGTTACCATCACTGTCATGCGTCTTGTTCACATGATCTATTATGCGGTCTTCCACATTTAGCAGGCTGTCGAAATCGTTCACGGCAAGTTCCAATCCCGAGACTTCGCAGCGTCCAGAATCTCCATCACACGTCCATCCATTCAGTTTGCTGACTGTATACAAGTCTGTGAAACAGAAAGACTCATCATACCTACTCATGTTTGACTGATATATGGCCGCCACGTTAAAAGAACGCGCTCTCACATCATCGTCAGAGAGGAAATAAGCATAAACCTTGCTACCTATTCTGAGACGCAACTTGTCTGCCATTGTCTTCGACACCACTATCTGGCGCGCACTCTTATCTGAACAGAACTGCGGCAATCTGCCTTCCACTAAATTTCCAGCAACGAAAGAAGTATCGAAGTCCTCACCCACTCCCTTAAACATAACGCCAAGGAAATCAGCGTCAGTCTTCAACACACCCTGCTTCAGGGAATAACGCTGCACATGCTTCACGCCCTCAGTCTTACGCAAGACTGAGACGAGACTGTCATTTGCATTAACCGATTGACTTTGGTCACTCGTCTGCAGCGTCATGTAATTCGATACGATGATATGGCTGTTAAAGCCTACTATCTTGTCTCTCACCGTATGCTTGAAGCCAAGCACCACACATACGGATATAATCATCACAGCCACACCCACAGCTATGCCGAGAGTGGCTATCCTCACCGCCGGTCTGCTGACGTTTTGCGAACGACCGCCGTCCTTGTAAAGATGCCTGGCTATGTAGTATGGCAAATTCATTCCACTCTGCCCGGATAAGCCTCCAACGCCTTACGCAACACTACGAGGGCACGCTCAAGGTCAGGTTTCTTCAATACGTATGCAATGCGCACCTGATTAACCCCTGCACCAGGCGTGGTGTAGAATCCAGCTCCCGGAGCCATCATCACCGTCTCACCTTCATAATTGAATTTCTCCAGACACCAGCGGCAGAACTTCTCCGCATCATCAACAGGCAACTGCGCCATAGTGTAGAATGCGCCCATAGGTATCGGGGAATACACTCCCGGAATGCGGTTCAAACCATCAATGAGTACTTTTCGCCTCTCTACATACTCATCATATACATCTCTGTAGTATTCCTCCGGTGCATCAAGCGAAGCTTCGGCAACAATCTGTCCTATCAGTGGTGGTGACAGGCGTGCCTGACAAAACTTCATCACCGCCTTGCGGATCTCCTCATTCTTGGTTATCAGTGCGCCAATGCGGATACCACACTCAGAATAACGCTTCGAGACAGAATCGATTAGCACAGTATTCTGTTCTATACCCTCAAGATGACATACGGATATGTACGGGCTGCCTGTATAGATATACTCACGGTACACCTCGTCGGAGAAGAGATACAAGTCGTACTTCTTCACGAGGTCACGAATCTGGTTCATCTCACGACGCGTATACAGATAACCCGTTGGATTGTTGGGGTTACATATCATTATGGCACGCGTGCGCGAGTTGATGAGTTCCTCAAACTTCTCAACCTTCGGCAAGGAGAAGCCTTCGTCTATTGTCGTGGCAATAGTGCGTATCTTCGCACCTGCGGATATGGCAAACGCCATATAGTTGGCATACGCTGGCTCCGGCACGATAATCTCGTCGCCAGGGTTCAGACAGGCCATAAAAGCGAACAATATGGCCTCAGAGCCACCGCTGGTGATAATTATATCATCAGGCGTTACCTTTATATTATATTTCTCATAATACCCCACGAGTTTCTCCCTATATGAGAGATACCCCTGCGATGGAGAGTATTCAAGTATGTTGCGGTCGATATTCTTCAACGCGTCAAGTCCAACCTGCGGAGTAGGCAGATCAGGCTGACCTATGTTCAGGTGATACACCTTCGTACCGCGTTTCTTTGCGGCAGCCGCAAGCGGTGCAAGCTTGCGTATAGGTGATTCGGGCATTTCCACGCCACGGTTTGATATTAGAGGCATCCTATTTTTTTCTATTTATTACACTCTTTCAACCTGCAAAGGTACAAAATATTTCTGAATTAAACGAACAAATAAATAAAAACTATAAAAAAACACACAAAAACCACTGAACCACAAAAGAAAGGGGTTCAGCGGTCTTTATTATTCATGCGTCATACGGCACTTGCCGCACGACTAAAAGCCTTTGATTAGTCAAGCCACTTGATGTAACAGAAATCCTGACGGTGAGGCAGCAGGTCATTCTTCGGGAACATACGTACGCATGTCTTGAAGGCACCAGCCTTGTCTACAGACAGCTTGCACTCGAAAGTATACTGATTGCCTTCCTGCTTAATCATCTTGAACGGTGTAACCTTGTTAATCTCACGGTCAGTGCCGCTCATATCGTTCTTCAGGCTTACAAGTTCAAGGCCAACAGCGTCATTGAGACCTTGCTCATCAATCACATACTGTATAGTGTACTCCTTGCCCGTCTCACCACCAGTGGTAAGTACAGAAGTGTCAGAAGACACAACGTTGATACCATCCCAACGCTCGGCAACGTTCTCTTTCCACTGCGCAATGTCCTTGGCCATCTGATAGTCATTGGCATTTACCTTTGCAGAGCGCTCTGCCAGTTTGCAGTAGAACTTAGAATAGTAGTCGTCAAGCTGACGCTTCATTGTATAGTGCGGTGCGATGGTGGCGATAGAATTCTTGATTACCTGAATCCACTCCTTCGATATACCGTTCTCATCCTTATTATAATACATCGGTACTATCTCATTCTCAAGCATATTATAAATAGTAGCGGCATCGAGTTTGTCCTGATAACCCTGGTTTTCGTAGGTGCGTTCCTGCTTCAGTGCCCAGCCGGCACCCTTGCGGTAGCCCTCAACCCACCAACCGTCGAGCACGGAGAGGTTTACTACGCCATTCATCTCAGCCTTCTCACCTGACGTGCCAGAAGCCTCAAGCGGACGTGTTGGGGTGTTCATCCAGATGTCTACGCCTGAAACAAGACGACGAGCAAGCTGGAAGTCATAGTCCTCAAGGAAGATAATCTTGCCGAGGAACTCAGGACGCTGCGAAATCTCGTATATACGCTTGATGAGTCCCTGACCTGCACCGTCAGCTGGATGAGCCTTACCAGAGAAGAAGAACAGCACTGGGTGCTCAGGATTGTTAACTATCTTTGACAGACGCTCCAAGTCTGTAAACAGCAGATGGGCACGCTTATAGGTAGCGAAGCGGCGGCAGAAGCCAATCATCAGTGCATTAGGATTGATGCGCTCAAGCAGTGACACAACACGTGCAGGGTCTCCCTGATTCTTCAGCCAAGACTCGGTAAACTTCTCACGGATATACTTCACGAGTTTGTTCTTCAATGCCGTGCGTGTCTCCCATATCTCTGCGTCAGGGCAATCATAGATACCATGCCACAGTTCCTCATTTGACTGATCCTCATAGAATCCCTTCTTGAGATACTTGTCATAGACCTTGCGCCACTCCGTAGCACACCATGACGGGAAGTGAACGCCGTTGGTTACATAACTAACATGATTCTCCTCTGGATAGTAACCGTTCCAGATTGACGAGAACATCTTCTGTGATACCCATCCGTGAAGCATTGATACACCGTTGACTTCCTGACAGGTGTTGCAGGCGAAGGTCGACATACAGAAACGCTCGTTGTCATCCTCTGGGTTAATACGTCCCATGCCGATGAACTCCTTCCATGAGATACCGAGCATCTGTGGGTAACCGCCCATATACTTACCGAAGAGGTCCTTGTCGAAGTAATCGTGTCCGGCTGGTACTGGTGTATGTACGGTGTAAAGTGATGACGCACGTACTACCTCCATGGCCTGGTTGAAAGTCAGACCGTCTTCGTTGATATAGTCTACGAGACGCTGCAGGTTGCAGAGTGCAGCATGTCCCTCGTTGCAGTGGTACACCTGCTTCTTAATGCCGAGTTTCTTCAGCAGCAGCACACCGCCTATGCCGAGGAGTATCTCCTGCTTCAGACGGTTCTCCCTGTCACCGCCGTAGAGTGCGTGGGTAATCGGACGGTCATACTCTGAGTTCATCTCATTGTCAGTATCGAGCAGATACAGTGTCACACGACCAACGTTAGCCTGCCATACAAGAGCATGAACCATGTAGTTCATGTAAGGCACGTCAACAACCACCTGATTGCCGTCTTTGTCAAGAGTCTTGGTGATAGGCAGCGAGTTGAAGTTCTGCGCATCGTAGTTGGCTATCTGCTGGCCATCCATAGAGAGGCTCTGCTTGAAGTAGCCGAAACGATAGAGGAAGCCGATGCCGCACATGTCAACGTTTGAGTCTGACGCCTCCTTGATATAGTCACCAGCGAGCATACCAAGACCGCCTGAGTAAATCTTCAGCGAGTTGTGTATGCCAAATTCCATTGAGAAATAAGCCACGGAAGGACGCTTCTCGTTGGGCTTCACGCTCATATAGTCCTGGAAACGCTTGTATACAGCCTTAACATTGTCCATTATCACCTTATCCTTGACGATTTCCTCCTTACGCTCGTATGAGAGCAATTCGAGGAGCTGAACCGGGTTGTGTCCCACATGCTCATATATATCCTCATCAAGACTGCGGAACATCTCACGTGCATCATAGTTCCAAACCCACCACATGTTGTGTGCAAGTTCGTCAAGACACTCCAATTCCTTTGGAAGCGTTGACTTTACGTTAAACTCCTTCCAAACCGGAGTATTTGCATAATCTGCTTTGATTTTCATAACTTTCTTATTCTTTATTTATTCTTACTTCTTATTCTTAAGGGCAAAATCGTATGCCTGCCAATAATACTTCATAAACTCTGACCACAAAGCCTTCTTCGACAGTTTGTCAGCCGCCGCACGTGCCTTTTTCACCTGAGCGTCGGTCATAGCGGAGAATGCCGCCACGGTGTCTTTGATGACGTCTGCCACCTCAGAGTAATTATAGTCGGTACGATGAATTGTCTTGACACCGTCTGTAATCTCGCTGTATGCCCCCTTTACAGAATTAGCCCACAAGCCGAATCCTGCCAAGTCCGTCGTGATACACGGCACCTTGAATGCCACCGACTCCAGCGGTGTGTATCCCCACGGCTCATAATACGAGGGATAAACAGACAAGTCCTTGCCTATTATCACATCATAATAAGGCATGTTCAATATTCCGTCGCTGCCATTCAGATAACACGGCACGAAGATAAGTTTCACATTGTCCTCGCGTCGGTTCCACATGTCGTTATACTTCATCATGCCAAGCACATTGTCGTGCGACATGTTATGCAGCCAATGCGTTATCATTGGGCAATCGAGCGGTGTGTCAAATTTCTTGCCGCTGTCAACCCGTTCCTTCAAGTCTTTACGCGGCTCGCCCACCCATGCGGGTACCTCAACGAATGCCAGCACCTGTTTCTTGAGGTTTTTGTAACGGTTCAAACGATTCATTGCCTCAATAAACACGTCGATACCCTTGTTGCGGAACTCATAGCGTCCGCTCGTACCTATAATAAGTGTGTCGTCAGGGAACTCGCAACCCGTCAAGCAGTTTGCCACCCGCAGTATAGCCTTGCGTGCCACTTTTCGTTTGCTTGTGAATTTTGCTCCCTTTGGCACAAAATCGTCCTCAAATCCGTTCGGCAACACCACGTCAACGGGTTTATCCAACAGTTCCTTGCACTCAAGAGCCGTAATGTCACTCACCGTGGTAAAGCAGTCTGCATTATGAGCAGCCTGCTTCTCTATAGAGTGTTTCGACTGCATGTTTAGCTCTCCCGCCATCTGGTCGCCATTGTATGCCCACAGATAGTCATACAATGGTTTGTCATTGCCTGCTATGCTGCGGCCAATCGAGGTAGCATGGGTCGTAAACACGGTACCTACCTTCGGCAGATGCTTTTTCACATACAGCATACCAAGGCCACACATCCACTCGTTGGCATGGTATATAACCTTCTTACTGTCAAGACCACGGAACTTATATATCGACTCTACCACTAACCCTGCGGCATACGAGAACATGCTCGCTTCGTCATAGTCACCGTAAGCGTGCAGCGAGTCTACCTGATAGTCATTCCAAAGGTTTGTGTATATCTCGTCTTTGATTTCATAATAAGGAGTGAAGTCGACAAGCACTGCTACAGGCTGTCCCGGAACATCCCAACGTCCTACCTTTACCTTCAGGCCGTCGGCTTCTGCCTGCGCCCGCCAATCGGCAAGTACCTTATCATCTTCCTTGAAAAACGGACTCTGCTTTTCGCCCCAGCAATCCGGCCCTATGAATATGAGGCGGTCGCCTATGGCCTCTTGCAGAGTTTTCGCACGTGTGGAAAGCACTGTATAGATACCACCTACCTTATTACATACCTCCCAACTTGACTCAAAAATATATTCTGGCTTTATCATGATATTACTCTCTATCTTGTGTTGTTATATATGTGTTGTTATAATAATGAATAATATGCAAAGTTAATGAAAAAATCATAAATTCTCATTATCTATGTGGTAGTTTTCAACAATTTACCACAAAAAAATTGATTTATATTGTGTCATTTCTGAATAGGAATAAAGAATAGTGCTTAATCAAAAAAACAGAAATGCAAAACAAAAATAAGCAAAATAAAACCCTAAAATCCCTGAATCCTTAGAATATACGCGTACTCCGTAGAGAATGACGCCATTCTAAGGATTCAGGGATTTTAGGATATCTCAGAAACTTCTACAGGCTAACAGCAACCTGTATTATTCACTTTTCACTTTTCACTTCCCTCCCCCCACGGGGTAGGTAGGAGGGGGCTGCTTTACTGTCCCAGGAACATGTTTACTATTGCATTGGCGTCTGCCATCGTGATTGCAGGATTACCGTCATCATCTGTATCACCGTTCACGTTGGCATTGCCCAAGTCGAAGCCCGACGGTTTTTCGGTAGCAAGGAAATAGTTCACCACGGCATTGGCGTCAGCCATCGTGACTGCACCGTCATTGTTCACGTCGCCCTGATGTGAAATGCGCACGGTCTTGAAATTGCCTACTACGTTGCCGTCCTTGTCGCACACAGCGTGGTTATCAAACTTTGCTCCTATCGGTGCGGTCAGCGAGAGACCGTCACTGAGAACAAGGTTTTTTATGTCGCTGATAGCAGATGTGCTGGCCATAATGCTGACATCGGTCATGCCGCCGCTTACATAGAGCTTATTTCGGTACAGAGTAGCTGTTTTGTCTTTGTTGATTCTTAATGACCACGTTTTTCCAACTATACCAGTAATGACAAGCAACATATTCAAGCTGGCCCCATCTGTTACCCTGATGTCGCAGTCACTATTTCTTGTCATAGATATGCCAGTGGTGCAAAGCCCCCAGTCCAGTTTGCCGGGACCGGCAATGGTCAGGTCGCCGTTGCTCACTATACCTGTATCCGCCGCGGCTATGGAGTTGCTTCCCACAAGGTGTATGGCGAGGCTGTCCATGGTGCTTATTATTCCGTTAGTACCTTCGGTTAATTTGTCAAAAATGATGCGGCAGTCGGTAAGCGTCAGTGTCTTTGTCTCGTCATCGTAGGTGGCAGTGCCCTGTTTGATGTAGCGTCCGGTGATGTTGTCACAATTGGCTGATGTCACCGGCACGCCGCCAAACCACAGGCCGTATTTCGTGACCGGTCCTATCTTCACACTCGCACAATCTACGCCGTCAACGGCGACAAGTCTACCTTGAAAGAGGTGTGGTGGCTCCGCTGGTTCAAAAATATCTATACCGTCACTAAAAATAAATTGAGAGATACCTTCAAAACAAGGCCCATATTTTCCCGAAGGAAGTTCAATATTATTTGCTTCTATAAACGTTTGCTCACCGAGCACCTCAAGTGTCACGGTACCAGTTTGCCCCTCTGATATGTAGGCTCCCACTATACACTCATATCCATTCAAATCAAGATGTGCATCATTGGTAACGCTCATCTTGTAATGATTACTACCGAAAAAATTAATGGCACCATATGCCGTCACTTTCAATGCACAGCCACTCACTGTCAAATTACAATTATCAAGGTATATTCCGTATGCAAAACTTTCAAAATTACTCTCATTTATAGACAGTGTGCCACTACCATTTATAATGAGGTCACCAGACGCATATATAATTCTACAGCCTTTAGCATTAGACGAAATACTGTTCGTTCCGCTCACATTTATCGTCAATCCGTCTATTTCGCTTTTAATTGGACTTACAATATCACGCGTCATAGTTGCATTGTCCAGCGTCAAAGTCTTAGTTGACGGATTATATTTTACGGTGCCGCTCACACCATTAATGACCGACAGGTCATCTTTGTTTGCATCAGTCACTCGCGTACCACAAATCACTAGGTCATAGCTCGCTGCACTGACGTTCATGACCGTTGCCACGAGGAATAAGATTAGGAGACAAATTCGTTTCATTCTGTTTTTTGTTTTCATCGTTTTATTCTTTATGTTTGTATGTCTTTTATTTCGATAATAATTTCATGAACAATTACATGGGCATTACATGGACATTATATGTTTCAAAGAAACCCAAACCGTCCGCACATATCTTTTTCTAGCTTGCAAAGTTATAAAATTTCCATGAAACAACCAAATAAAATTGAAAAATTGAAAAATTGAAAAATTGAAAAATTGAAATTTACTCCCCAAGATACAAAAATGTATGCGTAAGGCTATTAGAAGCACCTACGCACACATATGGAGAAGTATTATCGCAAACGTAAAGATACTTTACGCTTACTTATTATTTAGTCAATTATTTATTCACCTGGAACTTTGTAATGCCTTCCTTGATGAAACCTACTATCTGGTTTGCAGCAGCAAGACCAGCATTTGTGTTAGCCTCTGCAGTCTGTGCGCCCATCTTCTTAGGAGTAGAGAAGTAGCGGCCTTCAAACTTAGCGAAATCAGCATCAGCATCTGGCTTAATATCTGTGATATACTTCAAGTCCTCACGCTCAGCCATCAACTTTAGGAGACCAGCCTCATCAATAACCTCCTTACGTGCGGTATTGATAAGTATCGCACCCTTCTTCATAGTGCTGCAGAGGTCGTAGTTAATAGACTGCTTAGTCTCTGCAGTTGCAGGGATGTGGAGTGAAACGATGTCAGCCTCCTTGAAGAGATCTGCCTGAGATGCCATAGCCTTTACGCCTGCAGCCTCGATAACGTCAGCTGGGCAGAATGCGTCGTATGCACAAACCTCCATGCCGAAGCCCTTGGCGATACGTGCCACATTACGACCTACATTACCGAAAGCGAGGATACCGAGCTTCTTACCCATCAACTCTGAACCAGCCTTGCCGTTGTAGAAGTTACGTACGCAGTAAACGAGGAGACCGAGTACGAGCTCTGCCACTGCGTTAGCGTTCTGTCCTGGAGTATTCATAACCACGATGTTGCGTGCAGTAGCAGCCTCGAGGTCAACATTGTCATAACCAGCACCAGCACGTACAACAATCTTCAGGTTCTTGGCAGCGTCCATCACCTCTGCGTCTATCTTGTCAGAGCGGATGATGATAGCGTCAACGTCTGCTACAGCTGCGAGGAGCTGTGACTTTTCTGTATATTTCTCAAGCAGAGCAAGTTCAAAGCCTGCTTTCTCTATTATCTCCTTAATGCCTGCTACTGCAGGAGCTGCAAACGGTTTCTCCGTTGCAATCAATACTTTTGCCATAATTATATGTAAAGTTTAAGAATTGAAGAATTGAAAAACTGAAGTTAAAATCAATACATATTGAAACTTCAATTTTTCAATCCTATTATTTTTCAGTTATATTATATTAGTGCTTTGCCTCAAACTCCTTCATGCAAGCCACGAGAGCCTCACAGCCTTCGATTGACATAGCGTTGTAGCAAGAAGCGCGGAAGCCACCTACGTCACGGTGACCCTTGACACCTACCATACCCTTCTCTGTAGCGAAGGCGAGGAACTCGTCCTGCAGGTCCTGATACTCAGGCTTCAATACGAAGGTGAGGTTCATCAGTGAGCGGCTGTCCTCCTCTGCTGTACCAACGAAGAGCTTGTTGCGGTCTATCTCACCGTAAACGATTTCTGCACGCTGCTTAGCCAGCTTGTCCATTGCAACTACGCCGCCATGAGCCTTAATGTAACGGAGGTTCATCAGTGCAGAGTAGATAGGCACTACTGGAGGAGTATTGAACATAGAGCCTTTCTTCACGTGTGTGCGGTAGTCGAGCATCGTAGGAATCTGACGTGACACCTTACCAAGTGCATCCTCCTTAACGATTACGAATGTCACACCAGCCATAGCGAGGTTCTTCTGTGCACCACCATAAATCATAGCATACTTGCTCACGTCGATAGGACGAGACAGGAAGTCAGAAGACATATCGGCAATCAATGGCACTGGTGAATCGATGTCATAACGAATCTCTGTACCATAGATGGTGTTGTTAGAAGTAATGTGCAGATAGTCTGCATCTGTCGGGATGGTATAGTCCTTTGGAATATATGTGAAATTCTTATCAGCCGACGAAGCAATTTCAACTACCTCACCAAAGAGTTTAGCCTCTTTCATTGCCTTGGTTGCCCACACACCAGTATTGAGGTATGCAGCCTTCTTCTCAAGGAAGTTGTAAGGCACCATGCAGAACTCCAATGAGGCACCGCCGCCGAGGAACAACACCTTGTAGCCCTCTGGAATGTCGAGGAGCTCTTTCATCAGAGCCTCTGCCTCGTCAACTACTGGCTGGAAATTCTTTGCACGGTGGCTGATTTCCATAAGTGAAAGTCCTGAGTTGTCAAAATCAAGACATGCTGCTGCTGTCTGCTCAATCACCTCGCGTGGGAGGATTGACGGACCTGCGTTAAAATTGTACTTCTTCATTTGATTTTTTATTATCTAAAATAAGTTTGTTTATCTTATTTATGTTTTTAGACTGCAAAGTTACATATTTTTAATGAAATCGGCAAAAAAAGTTGCACAAATTTAGCATTTTGCGCAAAATTCTTTCTTTTTGCTTACGTTATTTCGACAAAATGACAAGCAGACTTATCAATATTCCAAAAAACAGGATATTACGCGCAGTCTTGCCGAGCGTGCCATTGAGTGCCCGTCCCTGTCCGATGCGGCGCATCTCGTTCCATGTTGAGATATGAAAGAAGTAAACGCCGAAACATAGTATTATATTCATGTTTGTCCAGCCGAACTCTAACAGCACGATGCATAGTGCCACCGGCACTATGAAAAGGAACAGCCACTCCGTACGCTCCTTACCAATCAGCACAACAAGCGTCTTCTTTCCTGCGTTACGGTCGTTGTCTATGTCACGGTAGTTGTTAACCAATAGCAGGGTGTCAGTCATAAGTCCGTTGGCCAGTCCCAGCATCCACGGCATCATCTCCAACCGCTGCCATGCCTCCGGCACTATCACATAATATGTCAGGCAACACGGTATCAGCCCGAAGAACACCACCACCAGCACATCGCCCAGTCCCAGAGAAGCCAGACACGTAGTATAGAGGAAACAGAAAACTATGCAGGCCACGCCCACCGCTATCATCTCCACGCCACCATAATATATAAGTGGAAGTCCCACGGCGCAGGCCAGCAACGTAGTCAGCACTATCGCCAGGCGCATGGCAGGCATTGTAACCCACCCTTGCTGGCAAGCCCGGAGCGGCCCCAAGCGCTCCTCATTGTCGCGCCCCTTCTTGCAGTCATAATAGTCATTGATGAAGTTGGCATCTATCTGCATTACGAAAGCAAACAGGAAGCACAACGCCAGTGCCCCCCACTCTATACTGCTCATGTCCTGCACCACGTACCATGCGTATGCCGCACCAAGCATCACTGGCACGGCCGCCCCGGTCAGCGTCTTTGGCCTTGCTGCCAGAAACCACGCCTTCACCGAGTTAACTCTCATATTTATATCTACTACTGTCATATCACCATGCAAATTTACATATTTTCTGCGAATTACCACACCCTGACGACGTTAAAAATTTTACATTCCATGTATTTTCCCTAATTTCTGTTGCATAATTGAAATAATAGTCGTAACTTTGTAATTGATGAATACCTACGCCAACATATCTCACACAATCACCACCGGACGCTTCGCACCTTCCCCCACCGGACGCATGCACCTCGGCAACGTGTTCAGCGCACTGCTGTCGTGGCTCTCCGTAAAGAGCAAGGGCGGCGACTGGCTATTACGCATCGAGGACATAGACCCGGCGCGCTCACGTCAGGAATATGCCGACATGTTGATGAGCGACCTTGAATGGCTCGGACTCGAATGGGACGGTGCTCCTGTATACCAGAGCCGGCGCAGCGAGATATATGAGTACTATTTCCGTCTTCTTGCCGACAAGGGATTGACATATCCCTGTTACTGCACCCGCAACGATATTCTCGCCACTCAGGCTCCGCATGAGAGCGACGGGCGCATAGTGTATCGTGGCACTTGCCGGCCTGGGGCCACTGTCCCAACAACGAGAACCGGCGCAGCGGCCACACGTCTCATCGTGCCCGACAGGGAGATGACATTTACCGACGGGCATTACGGTGCTCAGCAGGTGAACCTTGCCACCCACGTGGGTGACTTCATCATCCGCCGCAAGGACGGTGCATGGGCCTATCAGCTTGCCGTGGTCGTTGACGATGCCCTAATGGGCGTAAACGAAGTGGTGCGCGGCAGAGACCTGCTACTGTCCGCCGCACAGCAGATATACGTAGCAGAACTACTGGATTTCCCCACCCCGCAGTTCATCCACCTGCCATTACTGACAAACCACGAGGGACAACGATTGTCAAAGCGCGACCTCGCCCTTGACCTAGGCCGTCTACGCAACAACTACACGCCAGAAGATATTATAGGACGGCTGGCATACTATGCCAACTTGCAGCCGCAACCTACCCCTGTCACACCGCAGGCTCTACTGCCTTTTTTCGACTGGAACAAGGTTCCGTGCAACGATATCGAAACACCAACATTGGAGAAATAGGAAAATGTTAAAAATGTAAAGTTTTCTTAATGCGGTGTAATTAGGCCCTAATTACACTGTAATTTGCCCCTGATTGGGTGGTAATCAAGGCTTGATTATGCAGTAATTTGAACCTGATTAAAGCGTAATTCATAATGCGTAATGCACAATCCTTATGTAAAATTCGCAACAATTGTCCGATTTAACATAACCATGCATTGTGCCTTATGCATTGTGCATTTTTAAAAAGCGTTTTAAGGTACCTCTACGCGATTCCACCCCCGTTCTGGACACATAGTCCACACACCCTATTTACCCCTGCTTAAAACGAGTTTTCTTAATAGTGGAGAAATAGAACAACTTTTTAAGGTTGAAGAATTGAAAAAATGAAGGATGGAAAAAATGAAGAATTGAAGGGTTGAAAAATTGAAGAATTAAAGGGTTGAAAAATGAAAAATACCACTATATTCCATAAAAAAACAAAACGATATTTGCCAAAATGAGTTTTTTTTTGTAACTTTGCACTTGCAAATCAGAGACGTGCACCATTCATACGAATGACACATGCACTCTGGCATACAAATACCACCCCTTATTATTAACTAAACAGCAACAGAAATGGACGACTATCACGCGACAAGTAACAACAACATGTAAAGCGTGGGGAGCAATGCCAAAAGGCCAGAAGCGTTCCTCACCACAGTTTCAACAACGACATTACTAAGAGGAACAAACTATGAAGACCTTCTGGAATACCAATGGCGGACTCCGAACCATTCCTGAATGGGAGCCCAACTGCTGGATACAGGTGACATGTCCGACAGACGACGACTGCCAGCAACTTGAAAACGAACACAAAATCCCAGATTACTTTTTCTCAGACATCTCAGATGCCGACGAGCGGCCACGTTATGAATACGATGAAGGATGGCAGCTCATAATCCTGCGTATACCTTATATGAAAGAGGTGCGTTCGCGCACACCCTACACCACCGTGCCGCTAGGCATAATACACAAGGGAGACGTGACGATTACCGTGTGCTACTTTGAGACCGACATGATGATTGACTTCGTCAGTTTCCAACAACGGCGCGCCACGGGATTCATTGACTACGTAGACATGGTGTTCCGTCTGTTCCTGTCATCATCCGTATGGTATCTGAAGCGACTGAAGCAAATATCACTGCTGCTGAACCGCGCCAAGCGTTCAATGGACCATACCGTGGACAATACCTCTTTGGTAAACCTGTCGCGACTTCAGGACTCGCTGACATACTTCATCACTTCAATACGCGGCAACGAAACACTGCTGCAGAAACTGAAGTTCAAGCTTCCCGTGGACGAACTTGACGCCGACCTCATCGAAGACGTAAACATTGAGATTAGCCAGGCAAGAGAAACCGCCAACATCTATTCCGAGATTCTCGAATCAACGATGGACACATACACCTCCATCATCAACAACAACATGAACACGGTGATGCGAACGCTGACATCATTCTCTATCATACTGATGTTCCCAACGCTCATATCATCACTCTTCGGCATGAACCTCGTCAACGGCATGGAGGCCAGCAACTGGGGATTCCCCTTTGCACTCATATTGTCGCTTGTCGTCAGCATAGGCTCATGGGTGATACTTCGCCAGAAAAACCTATTGTAAGCACTGCCGTTTATTATTCCACCCACGACACATGACATAAGTCAAGAAATGCACTGTTTGCGCACACAATTACACAAAATAATTTCTGTGTGCGCAAACAATTTTGTATCTTTGCATAGTATTTTGATATAGGAAAGGCTAATTTTGCTCTTAAGACAAAAGGATTGTATCTTGATTAACTAAAAACAATAAAAATCAAAAATCTTGACATTAAGTGTTTGCACACACGACCGGCGAGAATTGGTTTTTAGGACGAAAAGACACGAACTTGACCCCCACCAGAAGAGCAAAGTTCCAATCTCAGTAGGAATAATTATTTAAAGCAAAGAATAATAGGAGATAAGAAAACGACGGAGAAATCACCGACAGGCGGTTGCTCCGCCGTATTTTTCTTGTATATTTGGAGAAAAAGCACTAACTTTGTAATTCATTATGAATCGCTATAACACACACACACTACACAACGGCATGCGCATAATCCATCTTATGCAAGACAGCGAGGTGGTCTACTGCGGCTACGCCATAAAAGTCGGCACGAGGGACGAGGCGCAAGATGAATATGGTCTGGCTCATTTCTGTGAGCATACGACATTCAAGGGCACAAACAAACGAACATCCATACAGATAATCAATTCACTCGAGAGCGTGGGCGGCGAACTCAACGCCTTCACCGCCAAAGAGGAGACGGTGTACTATTCAGCCGTACTCAGACAATACTTTCACAGAGCAGTTGACTTACTCACCGACATCGTGTTCAACAGCCAATATCCACAGTCGGAAATAGAAAAAGAAGTAGAGGTAGTATGCGACGAGATAGAGAGCTACAACGATTCTCCTGCCGAACTGATATATGATGAATTTGAAAATGAATTCTTCAGAGGCCAAGACTTAGGACACAGCGTGCTCGGCACACCAGAAGGCGTGCGCAGGTTCTGCACCAGCGACTGCCAAAGATTTACAGGCAGGCTGTATTTGCCTTCACGCATGGTATTCTACGTGGTGGGAAACATTGACTTCACAAAACTTGTGAAAAAACTGGAACGACTAACACCTGCAGACAGCATGAACCACGGCACATCACAAACAACACCGGTGCCGCTCATCATGCCAACGGCAAGCATAAAGCGGATGCGCAAGGACACACACCAGAACCACATCATGATAGGCACTGCCACACGCAGCGACATAGAACGCTGGCGCATACCACTGTTTCTCGTAAACAACATGCTTGGCGGCCCCGGCATGAACTCACGGCTGAACCTTGCGTTGCGCGAACGCCGCGGACTCGTTTACGGTGTAGAAAGCGTAATGACGACTTACACCGACACACTGACTTGGACGGTCTACTTCGGCTGCGACGCAGAAAGCAACAGTCGCTGCCGCAGACTGACCATGAGCGAACTGCGACGCCTGCGCAGACAGCCGCTTTCCGCAAATACGCTGCATGCTGCAAAACGGCAACTGAAAGGACAGTTGGCACTTGCAGCACAACACCGTGAAAACTATGCCATAGATATGGCAAAACAATACCTGCATTACAACAAACTGCGCGATGATGCGGATATATGCAACCGCATAGACAGGGTGACACCCGACGACATACATCAGCTGATGAACACAGTATTAAGCGAAGAAAGACTGTTTACACTGATTTTTAAATAAAAAAGAAAACAATAACGAAAAAATATTGAACTATGGCAACTGTTGACGACAAGAAAATCATCTTCTCTATGGTGGGAGTGAGCAAAATCATTCCGCAAAACCAGAAACAAGTATTAAAAAACATTTACCTATCGTTCTTCTATGGTGCAAAGATAGGCATCGTGGGTCTGAACGGCGCCGGTAAATCCACTCTGATGAAAATCATAGCCGGACTTGACCAGCAGTTTCAGGGCGAAGTGGTATGGAGCCCCGGCTACACAGTAGGCTACCTGCCGCAGGACCCACCGCTCAACGAGGAGAAGAGCGTCATGGACAATGTGCGTGAGGGCGTGCAGTATGTATATGACGCACTGAAGGAATACGACGAGATAAACGAGAAATTCGGACTGGAGGAATACTACGGCGACCCTGACAAGATGGACAAACTGATGCAGCGCCAGGCCGAAGTGCAGGACATCATCGACTCTACCGATGCATGGAACATGGACTCAAAGCTGGAACGCGCCATGGACGCGCTGCACTGTCCGCCGGGCGACTGGCCTGTAACAAACCTCTCTGGAGGTGAGCGCCGCCGTGTGGCTCTGTGCAAACTCTTGTTGCAAAAACCCGACGTGCTTCTGCTCGACGAGCCTACCAACCACCTCGATGCAGAGTCCATCGACTGGTTGGAACAGCATCTGCAGCAGTATGAGGGCACGGTGATTGCCGTAACGCACGACCGTTACTTCCTCGACGATGTTTCGGAGTGGATACTCGAACTTGACCGTGGCGAGGGAATACCCTGGAAGGGCAACTACTCTTCATGGCTCGACCAGAAGACAAAGCGCATGGCACAGGAGGAGAAGACTGCATCGAAGCGCCGTAAGGCTCTGGAACGCGAGCTGGAGTGGATTCACATGGCACCTAAGGCACGCCAGGCAAAGGGTAAGGCTCGTCTGAACTCATACGATGCCATGCTCAACGAAGAGCAGAAGGAGCGCGAGGAACGCCTCGAGATATTCATCCCCAACGGTCCGCGACTGGGCAACAAGGTCATCGAGGCTGAGCATGTGGCAAAGGCTTTCGGCGACAAGGTACTGTTCAAGGACCTCAACTTCATGTTGCCGCCTAACGGCATCGTGGGCGTGATAGGCCCTAACGGCGCAGGTAAGACGACGCTGTTCCGACTCATCATGGGACTAGAACAGGTTGACGGCGGTTCGTTCTCAGTGGGCGAGACAGTGAAACTGGCATACGTTGACCAGCAGCACAAGGACATCGACCCTAAGAAAACAGTATATGACGTAGTGAGTCAGGGAGTAGAGTCTTTCCGCATGGGTGGTCGTGACGTGAACGCACGCGCATACCTCTCACGCTTCAACTTCTCTGGCAACGACCAGGGCAAACTCTGCGGTGTGCTCTCAGGTGGTGAGCGCAACCGTCTGCAACTGGCTCTGGCATTGAAGCAAGAGGGCAACGTACTTCTTCTTGACGAGCCTACCAACGACATCGACGTAAATACACTTCGTGCCTTGGAGGAAGGTCTGGAGAACTTCGCCGGCTGTGCCGTGGTAATCTCGCACGACCGTTGGTTCCTCGACCGTATCTGTACGCATATCCTCGCATTCGAGGGCAACGGAGAGGTATTCTTCTTCGAGGGCAGTTACTCTGACTACGAGATAAACAAGGCCCGTCGCCTCGGCACAGACGAGATAAAACGCCCACGCTACCGCAAGTTGATGGAGGGGTAATTAATTACGATATTTCGTTATATCGTTATTACAACATTTCGTTATGACGTTATATCGAAATATCGAAATAGAAAACAAAAAAGGTCGGATGCGTCATTGCATCCGACCTTTTTCAATTATAATTAAGAATTACTTTGCTTGCACCGTCTCAAGCCAACGTGACAAGTCAGCCAGCATCTGCTCATGATACTTAAAAGTATCTTTGAAGCCAAAGCCGTGTCCACCACTTGGATAGCACATCATTGCACAGCGGTTGCCAGCCTTTATCATCGACGTGTAATACGCCACGCCATTAGTGAGAGCCGGCACTGCATTGTCATCACCGGCAAGCAGTATAATGGCAGGAGGTGTGACTCCTGGCCTTACCGCCGTAGCAGAGTTCCACTCCCACTGCAGAGCCTTGTCGCCGCGCTTCTCACCGAGGAAACCGACACATGAGCCTTTGTGCGTCTCATACTCATTCATCGAAATCACAGGATAGAAGAGTATAGAGAAATTAGGACGCACCGACTCTTCTGCATGCGTCGACACAGCCGAAGCAAGGTGACCACCTGCACTGAAACCCATGATTCCCACATCATCAGGGTTAATATTCCAATCCGCCGCATTAACCCTAACAGTACGTATGGCATTATAGGCATCCGTCAATGGTATATTGCGGTCACCATTAGGCATACGGTATTTAAGCACAATGAAGGCTATGCCGCGACTGTTGAAATACTCAGCCCACTGATGTCCTTCATGGTCGATGGCAAGATGTGTGTAGCCACCTCCGGGACAATCTACGACCGCCCTGCCTGTGGCATTCTTTGCCTTAGGCAGGTAAACAGTCATCTCAGACAGAGAGTCAGCCGAATTGACTATCACCAACTTCCTGTCTGTGCTCTCTGCCATGCCTGTCAAGGCAAAGAAAGCGAAAAACGCCGATAATAACTTTCTCATTATTTCTTTATGTAGTCAACAATCCACTGACCAACTTCCTTGGTACCGTATTTAGCACCACCCTCAACCTGAATCTCAGGTGTGCGGACATTCTGGTCGAGAGATGCATCTACAGCCTTGCGGATGAGTGCGCCCTCTTCCTTGAGGTCGAAATACTCATAGAGCATGGCAACAGAGAGAATCTGAGCCAAAGGATTGGCAATGTTCAGTCCCTTACCCTGTGGCCATGAACCATGGATAGGCTCGAACACAGGAGTAGAAGAACCAGTAGATGCCGATGGCAGCAAGCCCATAGAACCGGTAATGCAAGAGCCCTCGTCGGTAAGGATGTCGCCGAAGGTATTCTCTGTAACCATAACATCGAAGAATGTAGGCTCCTGTATCATACGCATGGCAGCATTGTCAACATACATATAGTCGGTTGTAACGTCTGGGTACTGTGGTGCCATCTCCTGAGCAACCTTGCGCCACAAGCGAGAAGAAGCAAGCACATTAGCCTTGTCAACCACAGTGAGGTGCTTTTTGCGCTGACGAGCATACTGATAAGCAACCTTAAGAATGCGCTCAACCTCAGGACGAGAGTAATAGTTGGTGTCGAGTGCATCCTCTGTACCAAGCTCAGCGTTCATCTGAGGCTCCTGCTTCTTGCCGAAGTACATACCGCCAGTAAGCTCACGAATGCAGATGAAGTCAGCACCCTTAACGATTTCGTCCTTCAACGGTGATTTATGCACAAGGCAGTCAAAAGTCGTTACAGGACGGATATTTGCGAACAGGCCCAACTTCTTACGCATAGCGAGAAGTCCCTGCTCTGGGCGTACCTTAGCAGAAGGATTGTTATCAAACTTTGGGTCGCCCACAGATGCGAACAGCACTGCGTCGGCAGCCTCGCAAATCTGATAAGTCTCCTCTGGGAACGGATCACCTACCTCGTCAATGGCATGAGCTCCACAGAGAGCTTCCTTGTAAGTAACTTCGTGACCGAATTTCTCTGCCACAGCAGACATTACAGCCACGCCCTGCTCCATAATTTCTGGTCCGATACCGTCACCAGCCAGAACTGCAATATTCAGTTTCATAAGCTTATTATATATATTTATAATGTAATAAAAACAACCTACAGTATAGAAAAGAAAAAAGGAAACATCCTTTATAGGATGTCTCCTTCCTGTTTTCTGACTGTCGGGGTGACAGGACTCGAACCTGCGACAGCCTGGTCCCAAACCAGGAACGCTACCAACTGCGCTACACCCCGGATACAAATGAACTATCTTTCTTTCAAATGCGGTGCAAAGGTACAAAGTTTTAACGAAACTACAAAATAAATATACAAAAAAACTGCAATGCGACGCATCGCTCTTGATTTAAATCATATTACATCATTCAAAAGACAATAAAACATCTATAATACAGACTTTTTTCTTAACTTTGCAGTCAGAATGACAAATAACTTCACCACCATAATAATAACTATGCCAGACCATGTCAGCAACGAGGTGGAACGCATCTGCCATTATGCTACATCAGGCATGAGGATACACCTGCGCAAACCTGCGTGGACAAAAGAAGAGACTGAACAACTGTTAGGCAAACTGCCAGATGAAGTACGCAGAGTAACAGTATTGCATGACTGGCACGAACTGGCCACGACATACTCTCTTGGTGGAATACACCTTAATAAAAGGAACAACCTTATTCCTCCAGACTTTGACCACAAACGAATGACCTTGAGCCGCAGTTGCCATTCACTTGACGAAGTGGTAGAATGGAAGGAAAAGTGTAACTACGTATCGTTATCACCCATATTCGACTCCATCTCCAAACAAGGTTACTCCTCCTCATTCAGCACGGATGACATAACACTGGCAGCAGAGAAAGGAATAATCGACAGAAAAGTGTTTGCACTTGGCGGTGTAACGTTCAAGAAGTTAGACGAAATAAAGACAATGGGCTTCGGAGGAGCCATGATATTGGGAGACGCATGGAGATAATACTTACGATAGCAGGCAGCGACAGCAGTGCAGGAGCCGGCATACAGCAAGATCTGAAGACGGCCACCTGCATGGGTGCATACTGCGCCACGGTGATAACCGCCATTACGGCACAAAACACCATGGGGGTTAACGAGGTAATGACCGTTCCATCTGAAGTGGTGAGGGCACAGCTACAAGCCGTTTTCAGTGACCTCGACATAAAAGCGGTGAAAATAGGCATGATACCAAACATAGAATGTGCCAAAATCATCGTTAATGCTCTCAGCAATGCGGTATGCCCCATCGTGTGTGACCCAGTAATGATTTCTACAAGTGGTACAAGGCTGATGAGCGAAGACTGCATTGACTATCTGAGAAGCAGTCTCTTTCCGTTATGCACCGTAATCACCCCCAACCTGCCCGAAGCGAAACGACTGAATGCAGACGGATGCAGCAAACTGACAACGGCAATGCTCATAAAGGGGGGGCACAACAACAGCAACGTAATGACTGACCGACTTATGATGCCTGACGGAACCGTACACACTTATTCGTCAAACAAGATTGACTCAACGAACCTGCATGGCACAGGATGCACTATGTCTACCGCCATAGCCGTTGGCCTGGCACGTGGTAAATCACTTCCCGAGGCTGTAGGAGAAGCGAAAGAGATAATAAACCGAGGTATTGAAGGAGGCAAGAATCTAAGCATCGGACACGGCAACGGCCCGCTGTGGTTCTGAATATTTGAAAACAGAGAACTCTTACACTTGAGAAATCAAATTCAGTGGAAGCGGTTACAAATAAAAATCATTTGTTATTTGAGCATACCACTGACTGCGACACCCGTCTTCCATAAGTACCTGCTCATTGATGACGCACGGCACAGGATGCTTGCCCATACGCAGCATAACACGCTTAGGCTGCTTACGCTGCACGGTACGGACGAACAATTTCTCACTAACAAATAACGAACTGTAGGCGCAACGCTCCTCTACCCTACCAAGTGCACTGACAGGAATGATAAGATTGAGCGTACCCCGCTCTGAAAGTAGCGCTGCACAACAGTCCGTCAAATCAGAAAACGGTAAAGCTTCCGTATGGCGCGCAACATTGCGCGCAGCATCAGGACAATGCAGTGTTTCCTCAAAGAATGGAGGATTACACACGATACTGTCGAATGACGAATGGTTATGCAAAACAGCAAACTGCTGCAAACTGCTACAACAGACGGTAATGCGTTGTGAAAAAGGCGAGGATTCCACATTCTGTAATGCCTCAGCGGCAGCCTGCTCGTCTATATCTATAGCAGTGACCTGTGCATGAGGAAACCGCTGTGACATCATCAAGGCTATCAGTCCGGTGCCTGTGCCTACGTCAAGTATACTGTTGCCACCCGACGCCCATGCCCCGAGCAACACACCATCGGTGCCTACTTTCATGGCACTACGGTCTTGACATACAGAAAACTGTTTAAAAGAGAACATACTCATAATGAGTGCAAAATTACGAAAAATTATCGTAACAATATAACTTTTAATGAAGAACATGAACAAAATACTGTCTTTTCTCATTCTGCTTGCATTAAATATGATGCAGGCAAACGCTGCGATAAAATGGAATTCAGCATACCAGAATTACATAAACAAATATAAAGACATAGCCGTGGAGCAAATGCAGGCATACCGCGTACCTGCATCAATCACACTGGCACAGGGACTACTTGAGAGCGGAGCCGGACTGAGCCGACTGGCTACCAAAGCCAACAACCACTTCGGAATAAAATGCCACAACGGTTGGTCTGGCGGAACTATTTATGTAGATGATGACATAAAGAATGACTGCTTCCGTGCCTACAGCAGCGCACGTGAGAGTTTCGTTGACCACAGCAAATTCCTACAAGGCAACAGATACAAGTCGCTATTCTCACTGAGCACCACAGACTATAAAGGATGGGCAAGAGGACTTAAAGCATGCGGATATGCCACTAACCCACAGTATGCAGAGAAACTGATTGAAATAATCGAACTATATAAGTTATATCAGTTTGACACACAGACCACGTATAACGCCTCTAACGTTGACATTGCCGGAGAAGTGAAAGACATTCTCGGACGCATAAAGAAGACAAAGGGCCAGACAAAAGCCAAAGACAAAAAGAAGACGAAGAAGACGAAAACAGAACAACTGGGTCGCATCGTCAAGAACCACACCATATACGCATACAACAACAACACATACATAGTGGCTCAACGCGGGGAGACTTACCGTTCCGTAGCACTTGACGTTAATGTAGGCTACAAGGCTCTGGCACGCTACAACGAGCGCGACAAGAATACCGTTCTTGCAGAAGGCGATATAGTCTACCTGCAGAAGAAAGCCAAGAGGGCTGAGCGCAAATACAAGGGGTTCCTGCACACGGTAATGGCAGGACAGAGCATGTACGACATCTCACAGCTCTACGGCATAAGACTGAGCAGTCTCTACAAGATGAACAACCTGCCCGATGACTATATGCCACGTGTGGGCGACAGACTGAGGGTTTACTAAGGTCATGCAATCAATGTCTTTAAGCAAAAAGTACGATTACTGTTCAGACCATCACGGGTCAGTAAAACAGTAACCGTACTTTTTATTTAACATTCTACACTATGCCTTAAGCGTACTCTGGTTCTATCTGATTAAGCATCTTTATTGTAGCCTTGATGGCAGCCTCTGTCTGGTCGGCATCAAGAGCACGCGTGCGAAGCAGTCGTCCATCTTTCATCCGCCACGTAATCTGAGTCTGCACCAAGGCATCAGTACGTCCGCCGGGAGGTATCGACACCGCATAATTCTCAAGCATGGGGAATGTACGTCCCAACACCTCCTTATATATATGGCGCAATGCCTTAACAAAGGCATCGTACTGACCATCGCCGCTTGAATCAGCTTCATAGCGTTTGCCGTCAATGTCTATCTTAACGCACGCATGAGGTTTCAATCCGTATGAGAGACTCACCATATATCCCTTTAACCTTACGCGGTCTTCGGGAGCAGAGTGCTTCAGCACATCGGCTATGATATACGGAAGGTCTTCCTGAGTTACGAGAGCCTTGCGGTCACCAAGTTCAGTGATACGCTTCGTAACCTTGCGTGTCTGCTCTGGTGTCAGGTCAAGACCTAACTCCTGCAAGTTCTTTTCAATGTTTGCCTTGCCAGAGTTCTTGCCCAGCGCATATTCACGCTTACGTCCGAAACGCTCTGGCACAAGTGCATTCTGATACAGATTATGCTTGTTGTCACCGTCAGCATGCACACCAGCAACCTGTGTAAACACATTCTCGCCCACAATAGGCTGATTGGGGGCTATGACTATACCGCTGTAACCTTCAACCATGCGACTTACATCATTAAGTACACCTTCGTCTATCGACGTGACAATGCCACACTGGTCATGAAGCACAGCCTGGACAGAAGCCAAAGGAGCATTGCCGCAACGCTCACCAAGTCCGTTAACCGTTACATGAAGTCCACTTGCACCATTCTTTACAGCCGCAAGGCTGTTGCCCACAGCAAGGTCATAGTCGTTATGCGAATGAAAATCGAAATGCAAACCAGGAAAGCGGCTGACCATATCTTTAAAGAAACAGGCCGTATCATCAGGAGTAAGCACTCCGAGGGTGTCTGGAAGCATAAAACGCTGTATATGCTTATCTTTCAACGACTCCACAAGATGATACACATACTCCGGCGAGTTCTTCATTCCGTTAGACCAGTCCTCAAGATACACATTAACCGTCAGGCCTTCATTCACCGCCATGTTCACATTCCTGCTGATATCAGCTATGTGCTCATCAGGAGTCTTGCCAAGCTGATGACGGCAATGGCGCTCAGAGCCCTTGGTAAGCAGGTTAATCACCTTGCCTCCACACTCTTTTATCCATTCTATGGACTTGCCATCATCCACAAAGCCCAGCACCTCAACAGCATCAAGTCGTCCAAGTGCCGTTGCATAACGGCATATCATCTTTACAGCGTCCTTCTCGCCATCTGATACGCGAGCCGACGCCACCTCAATGCGATCCACCTTAACATCCCTGAGCAACGTGCGGGCTATGCTAAGTTTCTCATGCGGCAGGAAAGACACTCCGTTGGTCTGTTCACCATCACGAAGTGTCGAATCCATTATTTCTATCCTCTTGTCTTCCATCTAATCTATCTATTACCTTTCAGCCCAGTCACTGCGATCCAAATTACGATAACCCACAGCCTCAGCTATATGATTCATCTTTATGCATTCACATCCCTCAAGGTCGGCGATAGTGCGCGATACCTTGAGTATACGGCTGTATGCACGCGCACTGAGTTTGAATTTCTCCATAGCCATACGAAGCATCTTTACCGATTCTTCATCAGGCTCAGCAAATTCATGGAGCATTTTCTCATTCATCATGGCATTGCAATGCACATCCTTGTATGGTTTGAAACGCTCTTCCTGTATCTTTCTTGCTGCAATCACCCTCTTCCTTATTTCTGACGACGGCTCTGCCTTGCCAAGTTGCGAAAGACTTTCGGTTGATACAGGCTGTATCTCACATTGTATGTCAATACGGTCAAGCAACGGCCCGCTTATCTTCGACATATAACGGTGTATCTGTCCCGGAGTACATACGCAGTTATGTGTAGCATCGCCATAGTAGCCACATGGGCAGGGGTTGGCACTAGCAACAAACATAAACGAGCAAGGATACTCCGTAGTGTATTTTGCCCTTGATATGGTTATCTTCCTGTCTTCCAACGGCTGGCGCAACACTTCCAACGTACTCTTATTAAATTCCGGCAGCTCATCAGCAAACAGCACCCCGTTGTGAGCCAGACTTATCTCACCTGGCTGCGGCGATATGCCTCCGCCCACAAGTGCTACCTGCGAAATAGTGTGGTGAGGTGCCCTGAACGGTCGCTGGTAGATAAGCGACTGATTAGTGCCGAGCTTACCAGCTACTGAATGTATCTGCGTAGTCTCCAGACTCTCTGCCAATGACAACGGCGGCAGAATACTAGGCAGTCGTTTTGCCATCATACTCTTGCCCGAACCCGGCGGACCTATCATTATAATATTATGACCACCGGCAGCAGCCACCTCCATAGCACGCTTTACAGACTCCTGGCCCTTTACGTCAGCGAAATCAAGGTCAGAAGCCTCCAACTGCTGCTGATAAAACAGCTTACGTGTATCAACCACCAACGGCTCAGCCGTAATCTGGTCGGAAAGGAACTGCACAACCTGAAGCAAGGTATCCATGCCGTAAACCTCAAGATTGTTTACCACTGCCGCCTCGCGTGCATTCTCACGCGGAACGATAATGCCCTTGAATTTTTCCTTCCTGGCAAGTATAGCCATCGGCAGTATGCCGGCAACCGGTTTTAGCCGCCCGTCAAGTCCCACTTCGCCTACAAGCATGTACTCATGCAGGTGGGTGTGGGGCAAATCATCATCCGCTGCCATTACTCCCACAGCCATGGAGAGGTCGTAAGCCGACCCCTCCTTGCGCAGGTTTGCTGGCGAAAGATTTATTATTATCGACTTTTGCGGAAACTTAAAACCGCTATAGCCGACGGCAGTCGTTATCCTTCCGAAGCTCTCACGAATAGCTTCGTCACCAAGTCCGGAAAGGATAAACTTCTGTCCCGGCTCAACACTGATTTCCACTGTTACAGTGTTGACGCTAAGTCCATTTACAGCCGCACAATACGTCTTCGACAGCATACGACCGCTTTCTTACATTTTCGCCATAGCCTGCTCCAAATCGGCTATGATGTCTTCCACATTCTCTATGCCTACGGACAGCCTTACAAGATCAGGAGCCACACCTGCCTCGCGCAGTTGCTCATCTGACAGCTGACGATGCGTATGACTGGCAGGATGAAGCACACAGGTGCGTGCATCGGCCACGTGGGTAACTATTGATATAAAATCAAGGTTATCCATGAACTTGATGGCCTCTTCACGACTGCCTTTCAATCCAAAGGCTATCACGCCACAAGAACCGTTTGGCAGGTATTTCTGGCCCAGTGCATAGTATTTGTTGGACGGCAGGCCACAGTAATTCACCCACCCTACTTTCTCATTCTTCTCAAGCCACTCTGCCACTTTCTGTGCATTGCTGCAATGCTGCTTCATACGCAGAGCAAGCGTCTCAAGTCCAAGGTTAAGCAGGAAAGCATTTTGTGGTGCAGGGATAGAACCGAGGTCTCGCATCAACTGGGCGACAAGCTTAGTCATGTAGGCCATCTTGCCAAAAGCCTTGGTGTATGTGAGCCCGTGATACGAATCGTCAGGTGTTGTCAGTCCGGGGAACTTATCTGCATACTTATCCCAGTCGAAGTTGCCAGAGTCAACCACTACGCCGCCAACCTGCGTTGCATGGCCATCCATATACTTAGTCGTAGAATGAGTCACAATATCGCATCCCCACTCAAACGGACGGCAGTTTACAGGTGTAGCGAATGTATTATCAACAATCAGGGGCACACCATGTTTGTGAGCCATCTTAGCAAAGCGTTCGATATCAAACACGTTGCCGCCGGGATTAGATATCGTCTCACCGAAGAAGCACTTAGTGTTCTCCTTGAAGCAAGCCTCTATCTTCTCATCATCCCAGTCCGGGTCAATGAACGTACATTCAATGCCCAGTTTCTTCATGGTAACACCAAAAAGATTATATGTGCCACCATATATTGAATTTGAAGTAATGAAATGGTCGCCTGACTGACATATATTGAATACAGCATAGAAATTGGCAGCCTGACCTGACGACGTGAGCATTGCACCCACGCCACCCTCAAGGGCAGCTATTTTCTTGGCAACGGCATCATTCGTCGGATTGGCAAGACGGGTATAGAAATAGCCAGAGTCTTTCAAGTCAAACAGACGTGCCATCTGCTCGCTGGTGTCATACTTGAATGTGGTAGACTGATAGATAGGCAACTGCTGTGGTTCACCCTTAGAAGGCTTCCAGCCTCCGTGTATACATAAAGTTTCGATGTTCTTCTTCATTTCTTTTATTATTGTTTATTTATCTGTTTTACTTACATATTGCAATACTCTCTCCGTAGCCCCCGAATGTGACTTGACATAATCACCGGCCGCCTTAGCCGAAGCACTCAACTGGCGTGGGTCACCGGCAAAGGCATCCATTACCACACGG
Organism: Prevotella sp.; assembly: GCA_017413085.1. Taxonomy (GTDB): domain Bacteria; phylum Bacteroidota; class Bacteroidia; order Bacteroidales; family Bacteroidaceae; genus Prevotella. The sequence continues at coordinate 9,261 of JAFPVC010000029.1, read as the reverse complement.
AAGTCGGCTGCATCTTTTATTTCCTTTCCGCCACCACAGGCCTTCAACTCCTGAGCTTCCATAAACTTCTCGTTATTCGGACCGAAGATGACGGGCATCTGCCACACAGCCGCCTCAGGCAAATTATGTATGCTCACGCCAAAACCTCCACCGACGTATGCCACTTCACCATATTTATACAGCGATGACAACAGGCCGAAACAGTCTATAATCATAACATCGGCACTGCGCAGCAATTCTTCATCAGCATCTTTCACCTTAGTGAACCTTACCACCTGCTTCCCTTCCAGCAAATGCTCTATCTGCACCAGGTGCGACTCATCTATCACATGCGGAGCGATTATCATCTTCCAGTCAGGCTTATCCTTGAAATAAGGAATAAATATCTCCTCATCTGGCTGCCACGAACTGCCTGCAACGAATATGCGCTTACCATTGCAGAAGGTTTCCACCTCTTTCACATCCTTACTCCTGCCGGCTATTTGCAGCACACGGTCAAAACGTGTGTCGCCAGTCACCTCCACATTGTCAAGGCCGATACTGTGGAGCAACTGCAGACTCTGCTCATTCTGCACGAAGAAATGAGTAAAGCAATTCAGTACCTGCCTGTACTGCTTGCCATACCATTTAAAGAATATCTGATCATGCCTAAAGATACTGCTCACGCTGTATACCGGTACTTTACGGTGTCTGAGTATATGCAGATAGTTATACCAGAACTCATATTTTATGAAAAAAGCAACGACCGGCCGCACAGTCCTGAGAAAACGTATTGCATTGGTAGGTGTGTCAATGGGTAGATAGCACACAATGTCGGCGCCGTCATAATCCTTGCGCACCTCATAGCCTGAAGGAGAGAAGAACGTAAGCAGAATCTTCTTGTCAGGAAACATTCTGCGGTACTCTTCGATAATCGGCCTGCCCTGCTCAAATTCGCCCAATGAGGCGGCGTGAAACCAGGCATACTCTGCATTGGGGTCTACCTTTTCCTTCAGCAACGCAAATGCGGCACGCTCACCTTTCCACATTTTTTTTATCTTCTGTGAAAAGAAGCTTGCCACAAATACTCCGAGTTCGTATATATAGAAAACAAGGTTATACATTATCCCAACGTTGCTACAGCCTTATTTATACGCTTTACCGTCTCTTCCTTTCCAAGGTATGATGATATGTCGAACATGCCCGGACCTTTGCCCTCGCCTACGAGACACAGGCGGAACGCGTTCATCACATCGCCGAGTTTATATCCTTTGTCTTCTATCCACTTCATTACTACAGGTTCCTGACCTTCAATAGAGAAATCGGATATTCCTTCAAGCACTGCGGCCAGTTCTGTCATAACCTGTGCTGAATTTTCTTTCCAGCGTTTCTTCACCGTTTTTTCATCATACGTTTGCGGAGCAAAGAAGAAGAACGAACACAAGGGCCACAGTTCGCTTACGAAATTCACCCTGTCCTTCATCATCTCAACCACCTTGGTCACTTGCTCAAAAGAAACCTCTGCTCCATTGTTTGCAACGATAGGGGCAAACACCGCTGCTATCTCGGCAGGTGTCTTGCGCAAGATGTATTCATGGTTGAACCATATACATTTCTTATAATCAAACTTTGCTCCTGCCTTTGAACAGCGTGATATATCGAATGATTTCACAAGTTCATCAAGCGAGAACATCTCCTGCTCTGTTCCAGGATTCCATCCAAGCAGTGCAAGGAAGTTCACTACTGCCTCCGGGAAATATCCACTCTCTCTGAAGCCCGCACTCACCTCGCCGGTTTTCGGGTCATGCCACTCTAGCGGGAAAACGGGGAATCCAAGCCTGTCGCCGTCGCGCTTCGAGAGTTTTCCCTTGCCTTCCGGCTTCAGCAGCAGTGGCAGATGGGCAAACTGCGGCATAGTGTCCTCCCAGCCGAATGCACGATACAGCAGCACATGCAGTGGTGCACTCGGCAACCACTCCTCGCCGCGTATTACATGACTGACCTCCATCAAATGGTCGTCTACTATATTGGCAAGGTGGTATGTTGGCAGTTCGTCTGCACTCTTATACAGCACCTTGTCGTCAAGTATGTCTGTCTTTATCCTTACTTCACCGCGTATCAGGTCGTTCACCACGACCTCCTCGCCTGCGTCAATCTTAAAGCGCACCACATACTGCTTGCCATCGGCCAGCAGTTCATCCACTTCTGTCTTCGACAGAGATAGTGAATTACGCATTTCCCCACGGGTGCGTGCATCATACTGGAAATTAGGAGTCTCATTTCTCTTTGCCTCAAGTTCCTCCGGCGTATCAAAGGCTATATATGCCTTGCCTGCATCAATCAGCTGTTTCACATACTGCTTGTATATCTCCCTGCGCTCGCTCTGGCGGTAAGGACCTTTATCGCCGCCGAAGCTCACTCCCTCGTCAAATTTAATTCCGAGCCAGCGGAATGACTCTATTATGTATTCCTCCGCACCTGGCACGAAACGGTTTGAGTCGGTATCCTCTATGCGAAATATCAAGTCACCGCCATGCTGACGGGCAAAAAGATAGTTAAACAATGCTGTGCGCACACCGCCAATATGCAGTGCACCGGTTGGACTGGGGGCGAAACGCACCCTTACTTTCTTGCTTTCCATTGATTTCTTCAGTATATTCTAATTCTGACCACGGATACCCAAATATCCGTAAAAACGATGCAAAGTTACTAAAAAATATCGAAACAGGCAAATTTTAGTCTTATATCTGTCTGTAACTCATTTTTTTTTTGTATTTTTGCATTCACAAACCATTTTAAAACCTTTTCATCATGGCAATGGAGAATGTCAACACCAATAATCAATTTGGTGCGAAGTCTATACTTAAAATATTATCTATCATGGTGGTTTCGGTAACGCTGATTGTTATTGCAATGCCTAACACCGAGAAGCCTAAACTCACCTACGAGACTGGCAACCCATGGACTAACGCCCAGCTTATATCGCCGGGTGAAATACTGATTCAGAAAGACCCACGGATTGTAGAGCAGGAACAGCAGGAGGCTCTGCAAAACGAATATCTGCCATACTATAGCCTTGACAAGTCGACAGGCGAGAAGCAGACTGCCGCTTTCATCAGCCAGCACAGCGACGGCGACTTGTCGGCATACTGCCTGCAGTCGGTTGCCAATATTCTTGCCGACATATACAAGCAGGGCATAATATCTCTCAGCGACTACACAAAGTTGACTTCCGAGGACAGTCTGGCATCCATAATCATTGTCGACGACAAGATAGCCAGCCGCAAGCCTGTACGCGACTGTCTGTCAACGAAACAGGCCTACGAGTTGCTGTTCAATGACAAGCGAATAGAGGCGGAAAAAGAGAAACTGCAGAAAATCAACATCAACGAGTTTCTCGTGCCTAACGTAATCTACGATGCACAGAGGAGCGAGCAGGCGAAGCACGACATCATAGCAATGATACCAACCAACTCTGGCGTCATCAAGCCTGGACAGGAAATAATAAACCGTGGCGACATCATAACCGAGGAGAAGGCACGCATGATTGACAGCTACAACGCCTTCCTCGACACACAGTCTAACAACACATGGTATGACCTGCTGCGTACCAACGGCATTCAGTGGACATACGTGGCCATGCTCATGCTTATGCTTATGCTTTACCTGCAGCTGTTCCGCCGCGACTATCTGCCTAAACAGCGTTCGCTCAACATGGTGTTCTTTCTTGTAACGGTGTTTCCCGTTGTCAATTCCATAATCATGCGTTTCGACCCTCGCAACATATATATACTGCCTATATGCCTCGTGCCCATGTTCATCCGCGTTTTCCTCGACTCACGCACGGCCTTCATGACCCACGTGGTCACGGTGCTTATATGCGCGGCACCGGTTAGCGACAAGTTTGAATACATCTTCATACAGATGTCGGCAGGCGTAATAGCAATCTGCGGACTGCGCGCCATATCCAAGCGCTCAAGCATGTTCCTCACGGCAGGATACGTAGCCGTCACCTGCCTTGTGGCATACACCGTAACAAAATTCCTGAACAACAAGGACGTAACATTTGAGTTGCTTAAACATTCCTACATGTGCTTCGTGCTTAACGGCATTCTTCTCCTGCTTGCCTACCCCTTCATGCTTTTCGTAGAGAGGGCATTCGGTTTTATTTCGCCCGTGACGCTCATCGAACTGTCTGACACCAACCGCGGCATACTGCGCGAACTGTCTGAAAGGGCTCCCGGCACTTTCCAGCATTCCATCATGGTGGGCAACATCGCTGCTGCCATAGCCTCCGAGATTGGGGCGAAAAGTCTTATGGTGCGTACAGGCGCACTGTATCACGACATCGGCAAGCTGCGCCGCCCCACATTCTTCACTGAAAACCAGGCAGGCATTAATCCCCACACACGCCTTACTCCTCAGGTGAGCGCAAAGGTGATTATCTCACACGTCACCGACGGAGTGGAAAAAGCAAAAGAGAATGGAGTGCCCGACGTGCTGCGCAACTTTATACTTACGCACCACGGCAAGGGACTGACAAAATTCTTCTACAACACATACAAGAACGAGCATCCCAACGAAGAGATAGACGACACTCCATTCCGCTATCCAGGCCCCAATCCTTTCTCCAAGGAGCAGGCCATACTTATGATGGCCGATGCCGTCGAGGCTGCGTCACGCTCGCTCAGCAAATACGACGAAGAGTCCATCGCTGCCTTGGTCAACAAGATTGTTGACTCACAAGTGGCAGAAGGTTTCTTCAATGAGTGTCCCATCACATTCCGCGACATAGCCACCGCCAAGCGTATTCTAATCGAAAGGCTCGGAGCCATCTATCATCCAAGAATACAATATCCGGAACTGGCAACAAAAGAGCAGAAACAGGATGCAGCAGAGACTATATAGGTATTCACCACGAAGATGGTGGCAGAATTTCGGATTCGGCATTGAGTCAAAAACCGACTATGCCTTCCTGCACGACGTAATCCGCGAGCGACTGCCTTATTATGCCTACGATGAACTGGAGCATGATTATCCCAGCGCTTCATGCTCTTCCATGCGCAAGGCAAAACTCCTGTTCAGGCTATGCAATGCAGCAAAGGGCAAGCGACTGACCGTTGTCGGCTCTTTTTCAGACGTTGAGACAGCGGCAATTCTCAAAGCCGACGGCCAAACCATAATAAGCAAAGACCCGCCCAAGCATTTCCACGATACCGACATGCTCATCATCAACGGCATAAACGCTGTCAATTCAAGCACTTGGCATTCTGTCACCTCAAGCCGTTGCATAACATTCGACATGGTGGACATAGGCATTGCTATTTTCGACAAAAACCGCTATCCAGAGCATTACAACATACTGCAACCATAAGAAACCGTAATAAAATAAGAGATAAAAGAAAAAAAAATAACAAAACTCTTGCAGATAAAAAAAAAAATATTACCTTTGCAGTCAAATTAAAAACAGGCAACACACAGCCTTAACGATATCACTGTTAATTATTAATTCACTAAATTATTAATTAAACTATGTACTGGACACTTGAATTAGCATCAAAACTTGAAGATGCACCATGGCCTGCAACAAAAGAAGAACTCCTTGACTACGCCACACGAAGCGGCATATCTCTTGAAGTGATTGAAAACCTCGAGGAACTGGAAGACGAGGGTGAAGTGTATGACTCGATAGAGGACATCTGGCCCGACTATCCAACCAAGGAAGACTTTCTCTTCGATGAAGAGGAATACTAAGTATCAGGAATAACATGTTTTGACATTCTGATATGTTTCATGCTGTTTTCCTTGACAAATTGTCAAGACGAAAAGTGCCGTCGGAAAACTCAAAATAGAGTTTCTGACGGCACTTTTTTGTGCGTTCCTTCAAGCAAAAAACACTTCCCAAACGCAATCAGGCCACTTTTACAGTGCAATTAGGCCACTTTTACCTCGTAATCAGGCCCCGATTACAGTGTAATTTGGCTGCTTTTACAACGTAATCGGGCTGCTTTTACAGGGAACGGGAATAGCCCAAAAAATTAAAGTACTAATCATCAGCCGCTTGCAAAAAACGCTATTTTCGGCTGTAGCAAAACAGATGGAAAACATTTTCAAATATCGCAAGGAAACGAGGGTATGAAAATTCAAAATGTAAGCAAAAGCCCGCTTTTTGTTACAAATGTTTTTTTACTTCAGTCACAGACTCACATCCATGTGTGATATGTATGTTTTGTTTTTACGTCAATCAATTTCCGGACATATAAGTATATTATACGTTTTGATCGGTTTAGCATGAAAAATGTGCTAATCAAGACAAGGCGATTCATAAAGACGACACTATGCGTCCTATGTCTTCTGGCATTATGTGAGAATAAGACAATGACAACTTTCTTTCTTCATCATGTTCGGTGTACTTTCCTTCTCCAACCACCTTTGTTGGATATATTGTCAACTCATCATTATATAATCTTACAGTACATATTTCACTCCTATGTAAGGCTTTGTATGATCTCAACTTAAAATTTCTATAAAGCCATTTCTTTTCTTCTGAGAAATACTTTTTAAGATTAACCTTTTCTACTTTTGTTTGCATTAATGTCTCTACAACAGCGTTGCCCAATGTAGTGTTACTTTCATTTACACTAACCGTACGAACATCTTCGGACTGAATCAACCATCCATTTTCTTTTACGTGTATATAATGACACAATTTATAAGTATCCTTTATTTTATATACACAACAGTATTTCTTAGCAAATGCCACCTCACGCCACTCTCTCCTATCTTTAATTCCTTTAATTTCGTATATAATCTTTTTAAATATATTTTTAGGAGCATTACTAATAAAGACACGTGATTTCCTTGTTCTTATAGTACAAATCAATTTTATAACAAAATAGATCATTAATACTATAAGGACTATATATATATCGTTATAAATATTGTTAGCTGGCATAGTTTTTCATAATATTATACAGTTTTTCATAACAAGTATTCTAAACTACAACAGCGTCAGGAACCACCTCATAACTGCTAAGTACATTTGCCACGGCAAGTAGCTCCGCATTTATGCGGTTCACGTCATCTTCGGAAATATGCCCATAGAATTTGGATGTCGGTGATGAAAATGTAACGTTTTTTTTACTTCTATTCCATCCCAATACACGCATTAAAAATGCGGTAAGATTAAAAAATTCTGACAGTTGACGTATTGATTCCAACGCCGCAGGGTCATAAGTATTACCATGCTTGTTTGTGAAAGTTTGCTCACTGCCAAAGGATATAAGGCTTTGGCGTATCTTCTGAGAGAAGTCTGTCAGGTGTTCATTCATCAACAATAATGTCTTACCCATAAGACAACGCGGATTCCCATGCCTATTATCTCTTCTGAGAAAACAGGCTACCAATGCTGTGGCTGACACCTTGATTTCCCGTGCCATACCTGTAATGTTTACATTGTGTTCGGTAAGATACTGATACAGTACATCCTGTGAAACCTTTACTTTCTCCATAGTCGTTGTTTTAATTGGTTTGTCGTAACAAACATTCTAAACCATTGAGTTATAAAACTCATATGCAAAGGTAATTAAAAATCCGTTATCTGCAAAAAAAATTCATTTTTTGAGAGTTTATTTGATAGATGAATATAAGACAACACAGACAACAATGACAACTTCTGTATGACGGAAATGATGCGTGAGAAAAAGTTGTCCTCGTTGTCCTAAGTTGTCTTCAAAAAATATAAGACGACACAGATAATCGCTGTTGGTGATTTCTATCGCAAGGAAACGGCAGTTAAATACAATTTTGCTCCCCTAAAAAACAAGAAGGATTTGTCTATTTCCGAAGAAGGAGCTTTGTCACATAGGACTTTATTGCTTGCCCTTCTGATGCTGGAAGCAAGCCCTTGCCTTCTTTGCTGATTTTCCTTTCGGAAACGTAATGGTTCCTTTGATTTGTGTAGTCTCTTGTTGGCTCTTCTGAGTAGGCGTTGTCTGCCTGGTGAAACCGAGACTTTTCATATCTTCGTCCATACGTCTCTCCAACCAATCCTTTAAGGTTTCCTTCTTTTCCATCGCTGAACGTTTCTTTTATCTTGTTTGACCACTGATTATACAGTTCCTGATAGTCTTTGATTGTAGGATTCTCTCCCAATTTCCATGTAGGGAGAGAAAAACATATCTCATCCTTAGTGATGGTGGCGTCGAGAGGGATGTCATCACTGCTTTCCATGTTAAACACGTCTTGCACCACCGCCAGTTCTTGTTGTGACAAGCGCTTTGTGAAAGGAATATACACAAAAGGCGTGTAGTCGCCATTCAGCAGTCCCTCATCAGTAATCTCAGACTCATCCACCACTCCAAGGTTCTCGATGAAGGCATCCTGGCTTGTAGCTTCTGCAACATAGCTGATGGCTTGCAAGGCTTTGTCGTAGGCATCCTGTGAAGGAGCCTCTATCGCCACCTTGAAACTATATTCCTCACCTCCCAGCCATGTGCCTCCTGCATCCTCCAAAGAGAAAGTGATGCCGGTTTTCTCTGCCACCTCCTTCATGATGAGTTTCATTTCAGCATTCTTCTTCTTATAAATGCCTCTCAGAGCCTTTCCCGACCTCCGAAGTTGTTTCTTAGTGGAATTGGGATTTCTGAGCATCTGCTTAGCCTGCCTGTAGGCATCTTCATCAGCTTTATCCATCGTGCCAAGTCTTCCACTTGCATTCTGGGTAATACTGATGGTGCAGAAAAAGTCTTCTCGCTGTGCCCATATTGACATTATGAGCAAGGAGAAAATGATGATAAGAGTAGTCTTTTTCATATTTGTCCGTTCTCAATCATTTTGCGTACTCTGTCATAGAATTTCTTCATAGAATTTTATGGCTGTAAATTTTACGGCTATAACATTTGAGCGCAAAACTACAAAATAGACCTGACATACGCAAGAAATTCCGTTGGAAATCAATCAGGATAATCAATTTAATTCACTTTAACGACTGATTTCTGTTTTTCTGAACACGGATAAAACTGATTGGACGGATTTATACACCATTCGGGTAATTCGGTAATCCGGGACAACAGATTCTTAGATGACCACAGATGACACTGATAACACGGATTTTTTAAAGAAAGAAATTAAAAATAATTATATTACTGTCCGCTAAACATGACCTCCCCATGCCCAACCTCTTTATTACCAGTGGTTGGGCATATTTATGTTTTATGACAAGCCCCCTCATTCGTTTTCCGTATCGTCAGGAGGTGCTTCAGATGCCCGTTCAAGCATGAT
>JAFPVC010000028.1 GCA_017413085.1 Prevotella sp. | reverse complement strand
GTACAAGCAATGTCAAGCCTTATATCAGGTGGCTATTGCGACGGGGTTCCACCTCTTCCCATTCCGAACAGAGAAGTTAAGCCCGCCTGCGCCGATGGTACTGCAATGCAATGCGGGAGAGTAGGACACCGCCTTCTTTTTAGAAACCGAAAGGTAGAAAGACTCCGGATAACAGAAATGTTCGTCCGGAGTTTTTTTTTGTTTGTAGGGATAGTGGCTATAGATACTATAGGAACTATAAAAACTATAATTTATAATTTAAAAAAATGGTTGTGGTATGGGTGTGATTTACTATATAAAGCGTGTGGTGCAGATTCTGAAGGACAGAAAACGGTTGTACCGTATTCTGTTTACGGATGAAGACCGTTGGTCGCAGTCTGTTGACATTATGATTATGGTGTCAATAGTGCTGTGTGCGCTCAGTGCTGCTTTGGAGAGTGTGGTCAAGGTCAATGACTTCTCGTTTCATGCACTGCTGTCTCTCGAACTGACGACAAGAGGAATTATCAAGTTCTCTATAGTCGTGCTGGAATATCTGCTGAGTTTCGTTTTTGCCGTGGAATACATTCTGCGAGTGTATTGCTCGCCGAGGAAGCGGGAGTATGTGTTCAGCTTCTTTGGCATTATTGACTTGCTTGCTACGCTGCCGCAGTTGCTCAGCATATTCTTTCCGCCGCTGCGTTATTTCTCGGTGATGCGTACGTTCCGTCTGATACGCATTTTCCGTGTGCTTAAACTGTTCACCTTTATTAATGAAGGAATACTGCTTCTTGAGAGCATCCGTCGCAGTATGACCAAGATAATGGTTTACTTCCTTTTCGTGGTCGTGCTGGTCTGCATCATAGGCACTGTGATGTATATAGTGGAGTGTCATAAGCCTGGCACACAGTTTACGGATATCCCTACGAGCATATACTGGGCCATTGTCACGCTCACTACCGTTGGCTATGGCGACATTACGCCAGCCACGGGTATGGGCAAGTTCCTTTCAGGCCTGGTTATGATTCTTGGTTATACAATCATTGCGGTTCCTACGGGTATAGTTTCAGCAACTATGATAGATGTGACGAAGAAGAAGGGAAGGAATGGACGTTGTCCGCGTTGCAACCAGAAAACGGACTTGAGTGCCAATTATTGCAAGCACTGCGGCGAGCGATTGTAAAGTGCGTGCGCCAACAATGCGGAAAAAAACGTTTTTTTTTTTTTTATTATGCAAATATTTATAAAAATATTTGCATAATAAAAAAAAAAAAAGTAATTTTGCCATTAGAAACTGAAATGACGAACATAGTTTCCTCAATCAACTTCTGCAAACTATAAAAAAGAAACTATAAATTAATATAATCAATCAAGAAATTATTAACTAAAACGATACTACTATGAGAAAAAAACTATTACTTTTATCGATCGGAACGTTATCCGCTGCTATAATACATGCTGCAGATATAAAGTTCGGTTTTACCAGTGAGATAAGCGGCACTGAGGTGTCAGCTCCTCATTTGGAAGCATATAACGATGGTGACAATAATACTGCCAATGACGTGTCAATAGAAATTGCGCGTGGTAGTCAGGCTACTGGTTCTGGTAAAAAAGATATTTATTGGAATCAGACTGCTTACAAATTTCTCGGAACTTGTGAAAAAAGTCAATATGGCACTGCTGTAACTTCAGCCGAAAATACAGCCGTATGGACAGGTGCTAAGGTGGTAGTTCCTACAGGTTACAAACTTAGTGTGTCAAAGTTGGAAATTGACATGGCTGGTAACAGTTATGAGTGGAACTATCATGTTGTTGTTACGAACAATGATGGAGATGTGATGTATCAAACAACAGGTTCTGGAAATCCAAAAAATACATCTTTGAATGTTACCTCAAGTGACACTTATGTTTTGACAGGAACGTCGTATGTAAAGGTGTATTACTGGTTCTCAACAAATAGTACCACAAAATACTTTGCTGTTCCTCAACTCTATCTGACTGGTTCTGTGGCAATGGATGTCAAGACCAATTATTCAAAGCCAGTGTTGACACTGGGGTCTTATAGTCAGGCAACAGCTACATGGCCTGTCACTCTTACCGTACAGAATGGTGAAAGTGGAACGATAACATATCAGATTGGTAATGCAGCTGAGGTTACGGGCGTAGCTTCTGGTACTGTGGTAAATGTTGCTCCTAATACAACTATTAAGGCAAAAGTTACAGGCTCTGACTATGGCGATTCTCAGTATCAGACGCTCACAACACCAGATATGCCACAGCTGACCACTCCGACATACACGATCGGAGCATACGATTTGAATAAGAATGTTTATACAGTGACTATGGCTACTGAGTCAGGAACATTGAATTATGCAATCAATGGTGGTTCGGTAGCAGTATATTCTGATGCCTTGATTTTGGCTCCTGCAACAGAGGTAGTTGCATACGCTTCTCAGGAAAATTGTCGTCAGTCAGAGAATCTTACGTTCACCATACCGGCAGCTCCAGTAGGAGGATCATTTGTAACACCTAATGATGGAGGATATGTAAACAATACCGACTATAATGGTGGCGCATTTACACTTAAGGGAAATTATATTGCAGGCAATGCTGGTGGTAATTTAAACAACTATATAAAGGTTCGTGTGAGCCAGTCAGCAGGTTCGCATACAGGTTTCCGTGTAAATGTAAATCCTGGCTATACCATTACATCGATTTCAGCAGAGATGCAGAACAACTATGCTTCTACAGATGCTGGCGGCTACATACAGTGCACAGGTGTATATGTTGATGGAAGTGATGATAATATACTTTCAACTTCTGTAGATATTCCAAATTCGGATGAGAGTCTGACAAAGACGGTTTCTGTATCAGACTTTGAGGCTAATAACACAATAGATTTTGCTTTTGCTCCACAGTCAGGAAAGGAGACTACTCCTAATCAGGCAAGATTGAAGCTGACCGTATCATATAAAGTGACCGGCACTGGTACACTTGGTAGCGTAAGTGGCTTTGAGTATGGCTTTGCTACACTCAGCGCTCCACGTAACTTCACCATTTCTAACGCTACAGCTTACAAGGCTGCATTGGTAGAGAAGAACGGCGAGACTGAGATGAAACTGACAGAATTGGAAGGTGTGATACCAGCAGGTACTGGCGTTATCGTGGCAGGTGTGCCTAGTGAAACATTCGGTATTGCTTATGTTGCCGAGGAGGCTACAGCTGACGTTAGCGGCAATGTATTGAAAGGTACCGTAAACCGTACTCAGACTACAGAACTTGCTGGTGGCGAAACAATATTCGCTATGCAGAAGTCAACGGCTACGTTCAAGGAGTATGCAGGTACGTACTTCCCAGCATGCCGTGCATACCTCGTTCCTGAGGAATCTATGGCTGCAAAGGCTATACCTTTCTTCCTCGTAGAAGATGAAGAGGAGGCTACAGCAGTTGATGCAGTAGAGGCATCAGAGACATCTGTAGAGGCTGTAAAGAAGTATGTAAAGAACGGTCGCTTTGTGATAGAGACTGCAAAGGGTTCATATAATGCAGCAGGCGCACGTGTAAAGTAACTAAAATAATAGGAGACTAAAGATATGAAGAAGAAATTATATATCGTACCTACGCTTGAGGCATTGAAGTGTGCAGAATACTTGATGCAGCTTGCCTCAGTACCTAAATACTCAGAAGATGATACCTTTGACGATGAAGAAGATGTAGGCGCAAAGTCAGGTAGCTGGTTTAATCTGGATGAGTAAAAGAAACTGATACAGTCACTGATTACATGTAGTGTAGAGTGACAAATGAAGATAGTGCAGGGGTTGTGTACAGAAAGACATAGCCCCTGCTTCTTTTTTCTTAAAATGATGTGATTATATCGAATAGGGTGGTTTATTTTTTCGGTTTAGCGGTTTAAAAAAGCAGAACGTTTGAAAAAATAAGACGTTTTTTGCGATAATAATTTGCGAAATGGAAAAAAAATATTAACTTTGTACTGGAGACATAAGGAGAAACACAATAATTACAAACGATATAATTACCATGAAAGTGCGAAACCTATTAATATTCATATTCGCAGTTATGACACTGTCGATGACGGCTCAGACGCGACTCATACGTCTGCATCTGCAGTCTGGCTCGACTATATGTTATGACCTTGCTAAGCTGGACAGCATTGACTTCATCGTAAGCGAAGAAGGCTCTGGTGTTGCCATAGACACGCTGTATGTTGACCCGGAGAGCGGCGTAACGACTGGTGATGCTACAGAAATTACTTGTTATACGGCAAGTGTGGCAGGAAGAGTTGAAGGACTGGACGCGCAAAATGACGATGAGCGAAGTATAGGCATACTGTATACAACCGACAGCATACCATATCAGGCAAATAGCAAGCGAATAGACGTGACGCTGGCAGATGCAAACGAAGACGGAGAGTACGTAGTAAACTTGGCAGACCTTGTGCCGATGACCACTTATAGGTATCGTGCGTGTTACAAGGAGAACGGCATCTGGTGGTACGGTGCGGTGAAGACGTTTACTACGTTTGGACAGGGCGTAAGCTTTGAAACCTACGATGCAGGTTCGGTGACGTGCTTCAGCGCAAAAATAGCATCAAAGATGATTATTGAAGAACAGACCAACTATAAGACGTTGAGTTATGGAGTATGTTTCGCAACAGAACCGGATACTACTGTTAACGATAGCGTGGCACTGGCTGTGGATCGTGATTCCGATGGAATGTATAGCGTGATGCTTACGGGGTTGAAGGGAAAGACGACATATTACTACCGTCCGTATGCAGTGGTTGACGGATATGTGAACTATGGAGCATTAGGTGTGTTTACGACAAAAGAAGACGACGTAGTTACCACGGAAGAAATAGATGAAGCAACCAAGAAGGCTGCAGGAACACTGAACATATCAGGAGGACCGTATACTAAACTTGTTCCTGGCGTGTGCTACGGGTTTGGAGAGAAGCCTACGATAGAAGACCACGTAGTAATAACAGATGAGATTGACAGTGAAACACAGACGTATCAAGTTACGCTGTCTAACATTACTATGGGAACATGGTATTACAGGGCTTTTGTAGTAATAGACGGTGCGGTACACTATGGTAAGGTAAGACGTATGAATGCAGATACGAGGGAAGGCGTTGACCTTGGCTTGTCGGTGAAGTGGGCATCATGTAACGTAGGTGCCGCCACACCAACAGACAACGGCGATTACTACGCCTGGGCCGAGATTACTCCGAAGGAGGACTACAGCATGTCGAACTACCGTTGGATGGATGAAGAAAGCGGTATGCTTACTAAATATTGTACGCTATCGACGGCAGGAGAGGTGGATGATATAAAGGTGATAAGTCCTGGTGATGATGCGGCAACAGCATCGTGGGGCGGAGCTTGGCGCATGCCTACATATGAAGAAATGACAGAACTGAAAAATGAGTGCTACTGGCAGTGGACTACCGACTATAATGGTACGGGAGTGGCAGGCTATGCAGTGTATAAGACGAAGTCGGATGTTCATAAGGGACAGAACAATACCGCTACCCCCGGTTACGATGTGTATTATACTTATGAAGACGTTCATATCTTCATGCCGGCAGCAGGCTACCGTAATAACACAGGAATATATTCGCAGAGTATCAACGGATATTACTGGACAGCACAAATAAATGAAGCGAAGCCAAAGCAGGCGTGGACGTTGCGCTTCTTGTCAAACAATATTACGTTTTACAGTCGCACGCGCAACAGCGGTTGCTCAATAAGGCCGGTATATGTGGAATGAGGGCTTCGCTTCGCTCAGAGTGAAAAATGAAAAGTGAATAATATGCCAGAAATAAGTAAATTCGGAGTCACCTATTAAAATTGAACCGCTGAAATGAATATGCCGAATCCCTACATAATGAAAATTATTGCTGCAGAATACGAAGGTGATATAAACGACAGCAGACAAATAGCAGCAGAGGAAGATATATGCGAATAGGACTATTCGGAGGGTCGTTCAACCCCATACATAACGGACATGTGATGCTGGGAGAGCTGATGCTTGAACATGCAGGACTGGATGAGGTGTGGTACGTAGTGTCGCCATTGAATCCACTGAAGAATGATGGGCGCAATCAAGAAGCGGAGGAAACGAGGCTGCACCTGGTGGAACTTGCACTGAAGGACAAACCACGACTGAAGGCATCAGACTATGAGTTTAAGTTGCCGCGGCCGTCATACACATGGAATACCCTTCAGAACTTGAAGCAAGATTATCCTGAGGATGAGTTTGTGTTGATAATAGGTGGAGACAACTGGGAGCACTTTGACAGGTGGGCGCACTATGAGGACATACTGCGAGAGTATGAGATAGCAGTATATCCGCGCGGCGGTGCCGAGATAAAACAACCGCCGGGCTATGCAAAGGGCGTGAATGTTTATGACCTTCCGCTGTTCCCGATATCAAGTACGGAAGTACGCGAGATGGTACACAAGAGGGCGAGTTTGGCGTATATTGTGCCAGATGCAGTTGCCGAAGAGATAGAGAAATATTCATTCTATAGGTGAAAAATGTTTCATTTAAACATTTTTCACCTATACTTCTTTGTCTGTACCAATAAAATTATTACCTTTGCGTAGATTTAAGTCAATCAAGACGTAAACCGTACAAATAACCAAAACAATGGCAAAACAATATTTATTGGGCTTTGATGTCGGCTCGTCAAGTGTAAAGGCATCACTCGTAGATGTAGAGTCAGGACAGATGGCGGCTACTGCATTCTTTCCTGAAAGCGAAGCACCCATCAAGGCACTGAAAGCCGGATGGGCAGAGCAGGCTCCCGACATGTGGTGGCAGAATGCAAAACTCGCACTGAAGAAGATAATGGCAGAGGCTGGTGTCAGCGGCAGCGACATCAAGGCGATAGGCATATCATACCAGATGCACGGTCTGGTGTGCGTGGACAAACAGGGCGAAGTGCTGCGCGACAGCATCATCTGGTGTGACTCACGCGCCGTACCATACGGCGACAAGGCATTCGGCGCTCTCGGAAGTGAGCAGTGCCTGACGCACCTGCTTAACTCTCCGGGCAACTTCACCGCCGCAAAACTGGCATGGGTGAAGGAGAACGAGCCAGAGCTGTTCAGCCGTATATATAAGGTGATGCTCCCCGGCGACTACATCGCAATGAAACTCAGCGGTGAAATAAACACCACCATCAGCGGACTATCAGAGGGCATGATGTGGGACTTCAAAGAGAAGCGTCCTGCCAAGTTCCTCTTCGACTACTATGGCTTCCACGATGACATGATAGCCGACATCGTGCCTACGTTTGCCGTTCAGGGGCAGGTGAGCAAGGCCGCTGCAGAGGAGACTGGACTGGCAGAGGGAACACCGATAAGCTACCGCGCAGGCGACCAACCGAACAATGCTCTGTCGCTGAATGTGTTCAACCCAGGTGAGATAGCTTCTACAGCAGGTACCTCAGGAGTGGTATATGGAGTGCTGGGCGAGGTGAACTACGACCCGAAGAGCCGTGTGAATACCTTCGCACACGTGAACTACACCACAGAGCTTGACCGTCTCGGCGTGCTGCTCTGCATCAACGGTACGGGCATCCTCAACGCATGGGTGCACCGCAACATCACACCAGACCTGTCTTACCCAGAGATGAACGACCTTGCTGCACAGGCGCCTATCGGTGCAGACGGCGTTATCATAACTCCGTTTGGCAACGGTGCAGAGCGTGTATTGGAGAACAAGGAAGTGGGCTGTCAGATAAAGGGCGTGAACTTCAACAAGCACAACCGTTCGCACATCGTGCGTGCCGCACAGGAAGGCATAGTCTTCTCTTTCTGCTATGGCATGGAGATAATGCGTCAGATGGGCATGGACATAAAGAAAATCCACGCCGGCAAGGCAAACATGTTCCTGTCACCGATATTCCGCGACACACTGGCATCGACATCTGGTGCAACCATCGAACTCCTCGAGACCGACGGTTCAGTAGGTGCAGCCAAGGGTGCAGGCATAGGCGCCGGCATCTACAAGGACAACGTAGAGGCCTTCTCAACCCTGAAGCGCATCGCTACAATAGAGCCCGACACAACCAATGCCGCAGAATACCAGGAGGCATACCTGCGTTGGAAGGCGAGACTGTAATGATATAAACGACAAAAATATATTGTTAGAATTAACGTAAAAACAAACAAATCAAATAAATTCACTTAATTAACGTAAACAAAAATGGCAAAAGAGTATTTTCCAGAGATTGGCAAGATCCCATTCGAGGGTCCAGAGTCAAAGAACCCAATGGCATTCCACTACTATGACGCAGAGCGCGTAGTGGCTGGCAAGAAAATGAAAGACTGGATGCGTTTCGCTATGGCATGGTGGCACACACTGTGCGCAGAGGGCGCTGACCAGTTCGGCGGCGGCACAAAGACATTTCCATGGAACCAGGGTGCCAACGCTGTAGAGATAGCTAAGAACAAGGCTGACGCTGGCTTCGAAATCATGCAGAAGCTCGGTATCCCTTATTTCTGCTTCCACGACGTTGACCTCGTTGCTGAGGGTAACAGCGTAGAGGAGTATGAGGCAAACCTCAAGGCTATCACTGACTACCTGCAGGAGAAGATGAAGGAGACTGGCATCAAACTGCTGTGGTCTACCGCTAACGTATTCGGCAACGCACGCTATATGAACGGTGCTTCTACAAACCCAGACTTCGACGTTGTAGCTCGCGCTATCGTGCAGATCAAGAACGCTATCGACGCTGGTATCAAGCTCGGCGCTGAGAACTATGTATTCTGGGGTGGCCGTGAGGGTTACATGAGCCTTCTGAACACCGACCAGAAGCGTGAGAAAGAGCACATGGCTACCATGCTCGGCATGGCACGCGACTACGCTCGCTCAAAGGGCTTCCAGGGCACATTCCTCATCGAGCCAAAGCCAATGGAGCCTTCTAAGCACCAGTATGACGTTGACACAGAGACAGTCATCGGCTTCCTGAAGACTCACGGTCTGGACAAGGACTTCAAGGTAAACATTGAGGTGAACCACGCTACACTGGCAGGCCACACCTTCGAGCACGAACTCGCAGTGGCTGTTGACAACGGCATGCTCGGTTCTATCGACGCTAACCGTGGTGACGCTCAGAACGGATGGGATACCGACCAGTTCCCAATCGACAACTTCGAACTGACACAGGCTTGGATGCAGATTGTACGCAACGGCGGTCTCGGAACAGGTGGTACGAACTTCGACGCTAAGACACGTCGTAACTCTACCGACCTTGAGGATATCTTTATCGCACACATCTCTGGCATGGACGCTTGTGCACGTGCACTGCTCAATGCAGTAGAAATCATGGAGAAGTCTGAGCTTCCTAAGATGCTGAAGGAGCGCTACGCTTCATTCGACAGCGGTCTGGGTAAGGACTTTGAGGATGGCAAGCTCACACTGGAGCAGGTTTACGAGTATGGCAAGAAGGTGAACGAGCCAAAGCAGACTTCTGGCAAGCAGGAGCTCTACGAGGCTATCGTTGCACTGTATGCAAAATAATCGCATTATAAAACTGAAGGATTGAAAAATTGAAGTTTTAGAATAGGATTAAAAAATAAACTGAAGGATTGAAGTTTTCCATAACAAAGAAAATCTTCAATCCTTCAGTTTGTTTATTATCGTTAATGACGTTAGTATAAATGAACTATCGTTGGTTCATTAATACTGACGTCATTAATCTTTGCTTTTATTTAAATAAATGCCTAAGCCTTTATTTAAATGGCGGCATTGCCTTGCCTGGTTTGCTGAACGAGTGCAGTGTGATGTCGAAACGTAGCGTGCTGCAATTAGGAATTGACGATGATGACGACGATGTACCATAGCCAAGTTGCCACGGTATGTAAACCTCCCAGCGGTCGCCTACGTGCATAGACATCAATGCGGTAGCGAAGCCGTTGATGTTTCCTGTTACAGAGAATTTCGCCGGCACCATGGTCGTGAGGTCGTAGTTTCCTTGCCATGATGAATCGAACTGCTTACCTTCGGGGTAGGAGGTAGACGGTAAGAGCCATCCACGGTAATGCACGCGCACAGAGTCCGTCTGCAACGGTGATTCAGTGCCTTCGCCTGTGGTGATGACGTGTGCCACTATGTAGTTAGTGTGTAAGTCGTCAATGTCAGCACCGGCAGTGTAGGCCGTGAGGCCGTCGGGCTTGGAATACGACTTGATGATGACCCATGAGAGGTCGCCACCGTCGATGGCCGTCTTGGCCTGCTGATAGATGTTTTCGAAGTATTCGTAGTTTCGCGCTTCCCAGTTAACGTATTCCTCAACCGTGTCATCAGATTCGGAGCACGAGGTCATAGCCGCTGCTAATAAGAACAGCGAGGCTAATAGCGAAAAACGAAAAGATGAAAAATGCCTTTTCATGTTTACTGCAGTTTCTTAAGCAGGGAAGTAATCGTAACCTTGTCTTCGATGATGCCGCGCAGCTCGTTGATGTTCACGCGCTTCTGCTCCATTGAGTCACGCTCGCGCAGTGTCACGGTGTTGTCCTCCAGTGTCTGGTGGTCAACGGTGACGCAGTATGGTGTGCCGATGGCATCCTGACGGCGGTAGCGCTTACCAATCTGATCTTTCTCCTCGTACTTGCAGTTGAAGTGGAACTTCAGGTCGTTCATAATCTCCTGAGCCTTCTCCGGCAGTCCGTCCTTCTTTGTGAGCGGGAACACTGCGAGCTTAACCGGTGCGATGGCAGCAGGCAGGTGGAGCACTGTACGTGTCTCGCCGTTCTCCAACTTCTCCTCCTCGTAAGAGTGGCACATGATAGAGAGGAACATACGGTCAACGCCGATTGATGTCTCGATGACATACGGAGTGTATGACTCGTTCATCTCTGGGTCGAAGTACTTTATCTGCTTGCCTGAGAACTTCTCATGCTGTGACAGGTCGAAGTTTGTACGAGAGTGGATACCCTCAACCTCCTTGAAACCGAATGGCATGCGGAACTCGATATCTGTTGCTGCATTAGCATAGTGAGCCAGTTTGTCGTGGTCGTGGAAACGGTAGTTCTCTGCACCGAAGCCGAGGTTCTGGTGCCACTTCATGCGTATCTCCTTCCACTTAGCAAACCAGTCGAGCTCTGTGCCCGGCTTGATGAAGAACTGCATCTCCATCTGCTCGAACTCACGCATACGGAAGATGAACTGGCGTGCCACAATCTCGTTACGGAATGCCTTACCTATCTGTGCTATGCCGAATGGTATCTTCATACGGCCGGTCTTCTGCACGTTGAGGTAGTTCACGAAGATACCCTGTGCTGTCTCCGGACGGAGGTATATCTTCATTGAGTTGTCGGCAGACGCGCCCATCTCCGTAGAGAACATCAGGTTGAACTGACGTACGTCGGTCCAGTTGCGTGTGCCGCTGATAGGACATACTATCCCCTCATCGAGTATTATCTGCTTCAGCATCTCGAGGTCCATCTTGTTCATGGCCTCGCTGTAGCGTGCGTGCAGGTCGTCAAACTTCTTCTGGTTCTCCAGCACGCGCGGGTTGGTCTCGCGGAACTGCTTCTCGTCGAAGGCGTCGCCGAATTTCTTCTGTGCCTTGGCAATCTCCTTGGCAATCTTTTCCTCATACTTTGCCATCTGCTCCTCGATGAGCACGTCGGCGCGGTAGCGCTTCTTAGAGTCGCGGTTGTCTATGAGAGGGTCGTTGAAAGCGTCAACGTGTCCTGATGCCTTCCATATTGTTGGGTGCATGAAGATAGACGAGTCAATGCCCACGATGTTGTCGTGCAGCAATACCATTGACTGCCACCAGTACTGCTTGATGTTGTTCTTCATCTCCACGCCGTTCTGGCCGTAGTCATACACGGCTCCCAGTCCGTCGTAGATATCACTTGATGGAAACACAAAGCCATACTCCTTGCAGTGGCTTACAATCTTCTTAAATACATCTTCTTGCTGTGCCATTTCTTATATTTTCGTTTTAATTTTTACTTTAAGCGTTTTGATTTTTACTTTAAGGTGCAAAGTTACAAAAAAAACACGAAACAACATAATTATTTCGTGTTTTTTAACTCTATCACTTGTTCTGTCTATACTAATTTACTGATTGGCAGTATCCTTCACTTAGTTCGCATTCTCAGATATATACATCAGTCGCACGAGGCGGATGTCTTCATCTGAATAGTCGCCGTCGAACTCATCGTAGGCATCGTCAAGAGAGTCGGTTTCTGCTTCTTCGAAGTAGCCGTAGATGTCATCGAGTTGTTCCTCATCCATCACCTCCTCTATGTAGTAGCGCAGGTCAACGCGCGTGCCGCTGTAAACGATGGATTCGAGTTCGTCAAGCAACTCAGGGAATTTTAGGTGCAGTGAGTCGGCAATCTCGTTCAGTGGCATCTTGCGGTCGATGCAGCTGATAATCTTAACCTTGCCCACTGATTTGTTTGCAACGCTGCGCACCCTTATCTCCTCTGGTCTGATAATGTCGTTTTCCTCGCAATAAGCCTTAATCTGCTCTATGAACGGCTGACCGTATCGGCGTGCCTTGCCTTGTCCTACGCCCTGTATGTTTTGCAGTTCCTCGAGTGTGACGGGATACATCGTAGCCATCTGTTCGAGCGATGATTCCATAAACACGATATATGGCTGCACACCCTTCTTGCGTGCCACTTCGCGTCGCAAGGTCTTCAGTATTGCATACAGCTGTTCGTCAAGTGCAGAGCCATTAGCTGCCCCTTCAGCCTCGCAGTCGTTAAAGGTGTTGTCTTCCGTTACGTAGAAAGGCTGTGGCTGAATGCCGTTCTTGTCGTTGGAGAGCCATTTGCGTCCGGCGGCAGTGAGTTTCAGGTTGCCATACGTCTCAATGTCCTTGACGACATAGCCTTCGACAATGGCCTGGCGTATGATAGGGTTCCACAGTTTTTCTGCCATCCCCTCACCGGCACCGAACTCCTCGTTGGTGGTCAGTCCGGCAGCGTCAAGTTCGTCGGTCGGACGTCCTTTGATAAAGTCGATTACCGTATGTGAACGGTAAAGGTCTTTCATCACCTTTATTGCTGTCAGCAGCACACGCAGTCCATCGGTGGCTTCAATGCTTGGCTTTGGATTGCGGCAGTTGTCACAGTTGCCGCAGTTGCCGGGATATGTTTCGCCGAAGTATTTCAGCAACACCTTTCGGCGACAAATCGAAGACTCGGCGTAAGCTTTGATTTCATGCAGCAGGTGTCGTCCAATCTCCTGCTCTGTCGGTTGCTTTGACTCCATCAGCTTCTCGAGCTTTTGCAGGTCTTTTTGGCAGTAGAACGCTATGCACTGCCCGTCGCCGCCGTCGCGTCCGGCGCGTCCGGTTTCCTGATAATAGCCTTCGAGCGATTTAGGAATGTCATAGTGAATGACGAAGCGCACGTCATGCTTGTCAATACCCATGCCGAATGCTATGGTGGCGCAGATAACGTCGAGACGCTCCATGAGGAAGTCGTCCTGAGTCTGGTTGCGCACGGCAGTGTCAAGTCCGGCATGATATGGAGCAGCCTTTATGTCGTTGATGCGCAGCACCTCAGCCAAG
The DNA here is from genome assembly GCA_017413085.1 of Prevotella sp. GTDB lineage: Bacteria > Bacteroidota > Bacteroidia > Bacteroidales > Bacteroidaceae > Prevotella. Next base: position 54,215 of record JAFPVC010000028.1, on the reverse strand, counting down.
TCCTCTACTTGTTTCCTTGACAGGCAGTAGATGATGCCGCTCTGCCCTGGATGCTGCTTTATGTAGCGTATAATCTGCTTGTCAACGTCGGAAGTCTTCGGCCTTACCTCGTAATAGAGGTTCGGCCTGTTGAATGAACTCATGAAATCGTGAGCATCGGATATGCCAAGGCTCTTCTTTATATCGTTGCGCACCTTCTCCGTCGCCGTGGCTGTCAGTGCAATGATAGGAGCGCGCCCTACTGCGTCGACCACCGGGCGTATGCGGCGGTATTCAGGTCTGAAGTCATGTCCCCATTCGGATATGCAGTGAGCCTCGTCGATGGCGAAGAACGATACTTTGATGCTCTTCAGAAACTCGATGTACTCCTCCTTGACCAGTGACTCGGGAGCCATGTAGAGCAGTTTCGTCACGCCGTTTCTCACGTCTCTCTTCACCTGCTCCACCATTGTCTTGCTCATGGAGGAGTTGAGGCAGTGTGCCACACCGTCGTGCTCGCTGATGCCGTTGATGACATCAACCTGATTCTTCATCAGTGCGATGAGCGGCGACACCACTATGGCGGTGCCTTCCATCAGCAGTGACGGCAGTTGGTAGCACATAGACTTTCCCCCTCCCGTAGGCATGAGCACGAAGCAATCATTCCCGTTCAGCAGATGGGTGATGATTTCTTCCTGCTGTCCGCGGAAGGAGTCGAAGCCGAAATAGTGTTTAAGTTTTTGATTTAATTCATGGTTCATAAATTAAAATTTGCTTTCCAGTTGTTTAGCAGCATATTCTTTCGTGACCTCAAAGCGCGAAATGTTCTGTGAAGGAGCCTCATACATGGCGTCGTTCATCACCGTTTCCACGATGGAGCGCAGTCCTCGTGCACCGAGTTTGTATTCCACGGCCTTGTCGACGATGAAGTCGAGGGCCTCTGTGGTGAACGACAGTTCGATGTTGTCCATCTTGAACAGTTTGATATACTGGCGCACAATGGAGTTCTTTGGCTCCACCAGGATGCGTCGCAGTGCATCGCGGTCAAGCGGGTTGAGATGCGTCAGCACAGGCAGGCGGCCTATGATTTCGGGAATCAGTCCGAAAGACTTCAGGTCTTGCGGTGCTATATACTGCATCATGTCGTTCTTGTCAATGCGCTTCACGTTCTGCACGCTGTTGTAGCCTATGGTGTGGGCGTTCATGCGCTGTGCTATCTTGCGCTCGATACCATCGAAGGCGCCGCCGCAGATAAACAGTATGTTGCGTGTGTCAAGGTGAATGTACTCTTGGTCAGGATGCTTGCGTCCGCCCTTAGGTGGCACGTTGACTATGGTGCCTTCAAGAAGTTTCAGCAGTCCCTGCTGCACGCCCTCGCCGCTTACGTCGCGCGTGATGCTCGGATTGTCGGTCTTGCGCGCAATCTTGTCAATCTCGTCGATGAACACTATGCCGCGCTCTGCCGCCTTCTGGTTGTAGTCAGCCACCTGCAGCAGCCTTGTCAGTATGCTCTCCACGTCTTCGCCCACATAGCCAGCCTCGGTGAACACCGTGGCGTCAACAATGGTGAACGGCACGTTCAGCAGTTTGGCTATGGTGCGAGCCAGCAGAGTCTTTCCCGTGCCGGTGGAGCCAACCATGATGATATTGCTCTTTTCTATCTCCACGTCATCTTTCTCTTCGGGCTGTGCCAGTCGCTTATAGTGGTTGTAAACAGCCACCGACAAGTATTTCTTGGCATCCTCCTGTCCGATGATGTATTCGTCGAGATAAGCCTTTATTTCCTGTGGTTTCGGCACGTTCTGCATGTTCACCGCAGCCACGTCTTCAGAGTTGCTTGCTTTCTCTGCCAGTTGGTTAGAGGTCAGCTTGTCTACGCTGGCGCTTAGGTTTGACAGTTCGTGTGTAATATGATATGCCTGTTCTACACATTCGTCGCAGATGAATCCGTGCATACCCGTGATGAGCATATTTACTTCACGCTCACCTCTTCCGCAGAAACTACAGAAGTTCCCCTTTCCTTTTGCCATTTATTTTGTCTTCTTAGCTAACACTTGGTCAATCATTCCGTATTCCTTTGCCTCTTCGGCTGTCATCCAGTAGTTGCGGTCAGAGTCCTGCCATACCTTCTCGTAAGGAGTGTGGGAGTGGTTGCTGATGATGGTGTAGAGTTCTTTCTTGAACTTCTGTATCTCGAGAGCCTCGATTTCAATATCAGAAGCCTGGCCCTGCACTCCGCCCAGCGGCTGGTGAATCATCACGCGGCTGTGGGGCAGAGCCTGACGCTTGCCCTCCTGTCCTGCTACGAGCAGCACGGCGCCCATTGATGCAGCCATGCCTGTGCAGATGGTAGCCACGTCGCTCGATATGAACTGCATGGTGTCGTATATGCCTAAACCTGCGGTAACGCTGCCGCCGGGGCTGTTGATGTAGATTGAGATGTCTTTGTCAGGCTCGGTGGAGTCGAGATATAGCAGTTGAGCCTGAATGGTGTTAGAGGTATAGTCGTTGATTTCTGTGCCGAGGAAGATGATGCGTTCCATCATCAGTCGTGAGAACACGTCCATTTGTGTCACGTTCAACTGACGCTCCTCAAGTATGTATGGGTTGAGGTACTGGTTCTGTGCCTTCATTACGTCGTCTATTACCATGCCGCTCATGCCCATGCGGCTGGTGGCAAATTTACGGAAATCGCTTGTGATATTCATGTGCTGTATATTAATAATGTATAAAACAAAAGTATGAGAATGTTCCCTGGGGCAACATTCTCATACAAAGTTACGAAAAATATTTTTAATCTACAAATTTTTTTCTTCTTTTTTTCTTGGAAAACGTTCGGTTGCTTGTCGTAAGGCATGTTCCCTACAGTGTGGCAACAAGTTCCACCGGGCAGTGGTCGGAGCCAGTGATGTCTGTGTGTATCGCAGTCGACTGTACCTGCGGCATGAGTCGGTTGGAGACCACGAAATAGTCGATGCGCCAGCCTATGTTCTTCTCTCTCGCATGAAAACGGTATGACCACCATGAGAATGTCTGCTCGTCTGGGTGAAGCGTGCGGAACGTGTCGGTGAATCCCGCTGCGAGCAGGTCGGTAAACTTGCCGCGCTCTTCGTCGGTGAATCCAGGGTTCTGGTGGTTTGTCTTTGGGTTCTTCAGGTCTATGTCGTTGTGGGCTACGTTCAGGTCGCCGCAGAATATTACGGGCTTCTTCTTGTCAAGCGCACGTATGTAGGTAAGGAAATCGTCTTCCCATGTCATGCGGTAGTCAAGGCGTCGCAGGCCGTCCTGCGCATTCGGTACGTAGACGGTGATGAGGTAGAACTGTTCGTATTCGAGCGTAATGACGCGTCCCTCGTGGTTGTGAATGTTGTCGGCATCATACGTTATGCTGCCGTCGGCATTAGCCGTGCCCATTCCGTAGAACACGTTCTGTGGTGTGTGCTTGGTGTATATGGCCGTGCCGCTGTAGCCTTTCTTCTCGGCGTAGTTCCAGTAGGACTGATAGCCGGGGAATGCAAGGTCGAGCTGTCCTTGCTGCATCTTTGTCTCTTGCAGGCAGAAGAAGTCTGCGTCGAGTTCGCAGAATGTGTCGCCGAATCCTTTGCCCACGCATGCGCGCAGTCCGTTTACGTTCCAGGAAATGAATTTCATTGCTTTATGGCTGTTCGCCTGTGTCTCGTTGTTTGTTTGTATTCTGGTTAGTTGCCCACCGTTATGGTTCCTTTCACTATGCAGGCGCTGCTGTAGCCCAGTTGCTTCACCTGCGACAGTATGAGGCGTGCCTCTTCGGTCGTGCGGTAGTTACCCATGCGGCATTTCCATGATGGAGAGTAGAAGTGAACATATACCGGCTGGTCGGGGAAGTGCGACTTCATTGCCGCCCCTATGCGCTCCGCTTTCTGGCGGTCGGCGCGCGAATTGCCGCCGGAGAATACCTGTACGCGGTATCCCTGCACCTTCTTTCCTCCGCGTATTATCTTCTTGCTCGTGTCGGGCGTAGTCGTCTCCTCGTTGTCTGTAGTCTGCTGTTGCTGCTGCTTTGACGGAGTCGTGGCCGTTGTCTGCTGTCTCGGTGTAGTAGGGGTGTTGCGTGTGGCCTGCGAACTCGTAGTGCTTGAGTTCTCTTGAGTTCTTGGCGTGGTCGGCACATACTGCTGTGGCTGTCCATGCTGTTGCGTGGGCTGCGTTGTAGAGGGCTGTGGTGTCGTGGGTTTCGCCTGCTGCGGCACGAGCACGGCGTTGTTGACCAGATTCTCCACGTCTGCCGACTGCGTTATGGTCACGCGTCCCTTTCCGTCCTCATACTGGCGCAGACGGTCGGTGAATGTCTGTGCCGTGGAATGAAAGATGAAGAATGAAGAATGAAGAATCAATATCACTATCAACCCCATCATTCTCCGAACAGAACTCTTCCCATTCTGTTTCGGCATCATGTCAGACTTTAGTTCTATGTTTAATTCTTCGTTCCTCATTCTTTAATTCTTTATTTTTATTGATTAGTTCCAAGCATCGATGATTCCCTTGAAGTCAGCAGCCTTCAGTGAAGCACCGCCGATGAGACCACCGTCGATGTCTGGCTTAGCGAACAGTTCAGGAGCGTTAGAAGCCTTGCATGAGCCACCATAGAGGATGGTAGTGTCGGCAGCAACCTCAGCACCATAAACCTCAGCTACGCAAGAGCGGATGTAAGCGTGAATCTCCTCAGCCTGGTCAGCGGTAGCGGTCTTGCCTGTGCCGATAGCCCAGATTGGCTCGTAAGCGATAACGATGTTCTTCCACTCCTCGGCGGTCAGGTTGAATACAGAGCCTTGCAGTTCAGCCTTCACAACCTCGTTCTGCTTGTTAGCCTCGCGCTCAGCCAGAGACTCGCCGATGCAGAAGATAACCTTCAGGCCGTTAGCCAGAGCGAGCTGCACCTTCTCCTTCAGGATTTCCGGTGTCTCGTTGTAATACTCGCGACGCTCTGAGTGACCGAGGATAACATACTGTGCGCCGGTAGACTTAACCATCTCTGCACTTACCTCACCGGTGAATGCGCCGCTGGCCTTGTCGGCACAGTTCTCAGCACCGAGTTCGATGGCAGAACCCTTCACGATTTCAGCCACGCTTGCGAGGTGGATGAACGGTGTGCAGATGATGACACCGCAGTTAGGATTCTTTACTACCTCGGTCAGCTCCTTAGCGAGAGCCACGCCCTCCTGCAGGTTCTTGTTCATTTTCCAGTTGCCTGCAACAATTTTCTTTGCCATTGTTTTTTTCTTTTAAGTGTTTGAGTAATATGTTTTTTTGCTTCTCTTCCTTGTTTCTGAACCACTGGCTCCACATCCACATCCTGTCGGCAAAGACCAGCAGTATCAGCGGCAATACATACCATACGAGGATGCGTGCTACTTTTGTCGATACCATGTCTTCCTGCGGCAGGAATGCCGACTTCTCTGTGATGCGTCCGCCCTGTGTTATCTGTTCCACGGGAATGTCCCTGTGGCTCCATTTCGCCACCACCGTGCCGCGATGCAGCAGGAGCAGTCCGGGATTGCTGCGTATGATGGTCTTGAGCGTGGTCTCGTCGGTGTTGCAGAACTGGTATTCTGCCCCTGTCATGTCTGCCCAGCGTGCCGTGGCTTTGTCGGTACTTGCCGTCAGGCAGAAGAATCCATAGCCGTTTTGCTCTGCATAGTCAAAGACCTCGTTGAAGTGGCCGAAATTCGTGTCGTCGGCCTGTTCCAGATGTGGCGACACAAGCAGGAACACATAGTCGGGAGCCGTCAGTATACTGTCCGTCAGGTCTTCGCCGTCGCTCATGCGCTGTATGCTGAAGTCGTGTATGGGCGGCTCATAGCCGGCCTTGATGAGTTCGTTTTTCGAGTCGACGAACGTCCACGTGCTGTCGGGGTAGTTCTCCAGGGTAAATTCCCGCTTCTCGCCTCCTTTCTCCATGATGAATGTCGTCTTAAACTCTGGTTGCTCTGCCCCTTCGGGTATTTCCATGCCCTGTGGTAGGTTTGCGCCTATGTGGTACGGGCGGAAGTCGAACAGCGGCAGGTGATACAGTGACCATGCCGACACTGCTATGAGGAAGACGGCGGAGTAGTGCCATACTATCCAGCGGTTGCCGTGGCTTATGAGCCGTGGCATGCGTTCCCACCATGCTGCGGTCATGGCTGCAAGGGCTGTCAGCACGATGTTCTTCAGCAGCGTCTGTCCGTTTGTCAGCCGGATGGCATCGCCGAAACATCCGCAGTCGCTCACCGGGTTGGCGGCATATATCCATACCGTCAGGCAGGTCATTACGAGCATGAAAGCCAGCGTGAGCCTTGTGGTCAACTTCCGCTGCATGGCAAACAACACCATGATGCCGAGCATGAATTCCAGTAGCGACAGTGCTATGGCGGCCATCGTCAGCAGCCACTCATGCTGCTGCACGCCGAAGCCCAAAGCCTCGGCGTAGTCCTGCAGTTTGTATACCGTGCCCATGGGGTCGACGGCTTTGACGAAACCTGAAAAAACAAACGTTGCGCCCACGATGATGCGGGCGGCGTTTGCCAATATGGTGTATATTATTTTCAGTCTGTCCGTTTTCACGGTCTGTGTTTTCTTTTCCAGTGCAAAGTTACACATTATTTATCACTTAGGCAAATATTTTCAAAGAAACATTTCTTTTTTTTCCATCGGCTTGAAAGTTCTTTGAAAAAAACTTCGTTACTTTGCTGTTGGAAGAATTGAAGAGATGAAGAGTTGAAGAGTAGAAGAATTGAAGAATTGGAGTTTCATCTCATCTCATCTTCTCTTCTTAATGATTAATAAATAAATTATGGAAAATTATGGTAATTCGTTTCAAAAGAAAACGAACTCAAACTATATGTTGTCCCGATGTTGTCTTCAATAAAACAGAAATGATGTTCTTTTCAAAGACAACTATTAACAACAAAGGACAACATTTTCTCATAAATCTATGGTGAAATTCATGGTGTTTATGGGCATTAACTTTAATCTTCCCCTTTGGGCTGTCGACTGTTGGTTCTTCTTCGAATCGCCGAGTTAAACCTAAATTGTGCCTCGCAGAGAATGAAATCCCATCACCTACTAAAAACGTATATGGTGATGGAATGAATTTAGAACACAGCCGCAATGCCGTGTCTACGCCGCTTTCGGTAATTTGGATTAGGAATCATAAACCGCTGCTTCTCCTCATCAGAAAGAGCGGTGATACTAACGCCCTTGCTGTCTGCATACTGCTTAATGGCACGTATGTCAACAAGATAAGGCATCATCGACTCATCCACAGGTTCATATTTCTGTGACATATAATCCTTATATTTCTTCTCCTGAATAAGCATAAGTATACGTTTTTATGATTTCTTGCATTTCATTCTCAAACACACAGAACTGATAAGGATGAAGAACGCCCACATGCGTGGCATGCATTTTCTTCATATAGTGCTCCAGAACCTGCTGGTTGGCAGCGTAACCATAAATGGCACCACCATATTCAGCCTTAATAGATTCACTTCCAGCAATGGCAAACAAATGTCCTCCCACGCCTGTATACTTAGGCGAATCATTCATCTTAGGATTGTTTTGAGGAGCAGTACACATCCAGGCGATATACATAGCTTTCAGTTCGTCGTTACGCTTAAGGGCCACAAGTCCTTGAATATCCACTGTCCCTTCCAGTACTAATGCATACACCTCATAATCCTCTACAATCTTCCCCCAGTTCACATACCAGCCACTCTTTCGGTTGAATTTGCCAAGAAAACTCTTCCGTCGGATACGAATTACCTCAGTATTCACTACCTCTCCCGTCAGATTATCCTTCAAGCAGGGAGTGAATTCATCAATCCAAATATCTATTTCTCTTATAATATTTTCGGTATCCATATCTAAGTGCAAAGATACAAACTTTATCTGACACTTCCAAACTTTTTTGTAGAATTGTGCCAGAATGATAAAAATTGTAAAGTTTTGCTGATGTTTTCGAGCCCATTAGTCTTATGCTGTTTTCAATAAAACAAAGATGATGTTCTTTTCAAAGACAACTATTAACAACAAAATAAGGCATTAACGTAAAAAATATGAATTACACTTTGACACTATTTGGGCGGTTTTGCTTACAGAATGATATTTTCAAAATCTCGTCTCCAACGTGCAATCTGGAAGTGGACTCGCAACGAAATCACGGTTGAGATGCTGACAAAACCATAAAAAAATGAAAAACCGTAGCAAGTTTTATGGAATTGCTATGGTTTTTCGTTGTAATCAGCACCTAATTACACTGTAATTTGCCCATGATTACACTGTAATCAGGCCTTAATTACGTTGCAATTAGGTGCTGATTACAACGGTGGAAAAATGCTCCAAAAACTAAATGGTTGATTTGAAAGCGATTAACAAAATCGCCATATTTCCGCTGTACGAAACTGCGGGAAAGATTTTTTGAAATACGCGAGTATTTGGGCACTGCGAAAAATCAATTTGTCAGGAAAACGGCTGTTTTCCTGACAAATCTTTTAACACGAATCTCCATTGTAGCCTTTTTACGTTAATACCGTTAATTTCATTCGTTAATACCATTAATGCTTTTCCTTGAGATTATTAATGATATTAATGGTCTATATTAACGACATTAACGATTATAAATATTTATTTCATCGAACTCGCATTGATAATTACATATTTAAATATTTATCGCTTGAGCATGATTGTCTGTCCTGCCTTGACGGGTACTTCGTATTCGTTGATACCGTCGTGGTTAGAGACAAGTGACATACCGTTGGCAGTGAGTGCGTCTTTGCAGCGTATGCGCAGCGTGCCGTCATGCTGTGCCTTGATGCTGGCGGTGGTTAGGGCGCCGTTCTTCCATGCCACGCTGACCTCATAGCCGCCGCGTGCGCGCAGACCGCTCACGCTGCCGTCCTTCCATGCGTCGGGCAGGGCAGGGAGAAGGTGAATGGCTGGATGCTCCACCGTGATAGGATCGCTCTGCATCAGCATCTCGGCGATGCCGGCGGTGACACCGAAGTTGCCGTCAATCTGGAATGGCGGATGAGCATCGAAGAGGTTGGGGAAGGTGCGGCCGTCGGGATAGTCGCGTTCCCTGCCTTCGTTGGGTAGCAGGCGCAGCATGTTGCTGATAATCTTGAAAGCATGGTTGCCGTCGAGCATGCGCGCCCAGAAGTTGGTCTTCCATCCCAGGCTCCATCCCGTGGCCTGATCGCCGCGCTGTTGCAGTGTGACGCCGGCAGCCTTCCACAGTTCGGGGGTGGCATATGGCGAAATCTGGTTAGAGGGATACAGACCGTAGAGGTGAGAGATATGGCGGTGGTCGTCCTTCGGGTCGTCGATGTCCTCGCGCCATTCCTGCAGTTGTCCATACTGTCCCACCTTCATCGGGGGCAGCATGGGAAGAGCCTTAATCAGTTTCTGCTGCAGTGCACTGTCTTCATTCAGAATCTGAGCGGCAGCCAGTGTCTGGCTGAGCACGTCGCGCACAATCTGGTTGTCCATCGTGCATGCGGCGCACACCGTGGATTTCTTGCCCACGCCGCCGTGTTCGGGTGATACGCTTGGCACCACGAGCAGTTCGCCGTCACGTTCTACCATGAAGTCGAGGTAGAACTCAGCAGCCCCCTTCATGACAGGATAGTATTCACGCAGGAAATCCTTGTCGAGAGTGTATTGATAATGTTCCCAGAGATGCGTGATGAGCCATCCGCCGCCGTTGGGGAACATACCCCAGTGAGCACCGTCTATAGGACCTGTCATGCGCCACAGGTCGGTGTTGTGGTGAGCCATCCAGCCACGGCAGCCATACATCACGCGGGCAGTCTCACGGCCTGTCTCGCTGAGGTCTCGCGTCAGAGAAAACAGTGGTTCGGCATTGTCGGAGAGATTGCACACCTCGGCAGGCCAGTAGTTCATCTGTGCATTGATGTTGATGGTGTATTTACTGTCCCACGGCGCGTTGCGCTTGTCGTTCCATACACCCTGCAGGTTTGCAGCCTGTCCGCCCTTCTGTGATGAAGAAATGAGCAGGTAGCGGCCATAGTTGAAGAGCAGTGCCACCATGCCCATGTCGGTGCTGCCGTAGAACTTGTCAAGGCGCTGGTCGGTGGGGAGGCTCTGGTTGTCAGACGCTGAAAGCGACAGCTTCACGCGGTTGTACTGCTTCTGGTATTCCGTCAGGTGTCGTTTCATCAGTTGGTCGAACTTCATTGCCTCGGCAGCGGCAAGGAACTGCTCGTTCTTCTTCGCTGCATCGCCCGATACGTCGTGGTAGTTCACGAAGTTGGTGGCAGCAGAGATATACAGCGTGGCCTCGGTGGCACCCTCCACCCTGATGGTCTCGCCGTCGGCGGTAACCTTGCCGTCAGCCTTCACGTCGGTACGGCACTGCGCTGTCAGTGCCGCAGGTATGCCCTCTTGTTCTACACCCTGTATGGTGGCGATGAGTGTCTTGCCGTCGGCCTTCACCGTGAGCGGAAACTGGCATTTGTGTGAGGCGGTGAACGAGAGTGCACCCTTCTTGCTTGCCTTCACGCTAACCACCACTACGCCGTCGGCCAACGAGGCGATGACGCGGCGTGTGTACTTCACGTTGTTGTATGTGTAAGACGTAGTGTTGACGGCGGTCTGCAGGTCCAGTTCGCGCACATAGTCCTTCACGTCCTTGTGGCCGAAGTCCATGCAGAGGCTGCCCACCGTGAGGAAACGCATGCCGTGGGGGCCTTTGATAAACTCCCTGTTGATGATGTTCTCAGCCTCTTTCTCCTTACCGTCAAAGATGAGGCTGCGCACCTCCGTGAGGTATTGCAGCGCAGTCGTGCTATTGTTGTTGTATGGCCCGCCGCTCCAGAACGTCTCCTCGTTCAGTTGTATCTCTTCCTTCTCCGTACCTCCATACACCATGGCACCCATGCGCGAGTTGCCCAGCGGCAGAGCCTCGAGCCACACTGTTGCAGGGCGGTCGTACCACAGCCTCTGGTCATTGTCGGATGTTACACTTGCCTTGGCAAAAAGCGAGAAACTCGCACATAGCAGGGTCATCAGCCCCAATAGTCCATAGTGATTCTTTTTCATGTTTAAGTTGGGTTATTTGTATGTTATCTTCTGTATTATCTGTCCAGGGTCGCCGATGATCAGCGACAGGGTGTGATTCTGCCTGCTGCTGCTGAGGGGCAAAGTGATGACGTAGTCTTTTCTGTTCTCCAGTACTTGCAGTTTCCATGTCCAGCCCCATTCCTCAAACTTGTTTTCGCATACGACAGGCTGCTGTCCGTCCACGCTCACGCCGAAGCGGTTGCTGCGGTCATAGTTTACAGGCCAGAAGGGCACTGCAGAGATGCAGAGCGTGATGGAGTCGCCGCTGACACCGTCAAGCGCAAGGTCGATGTGCTGTGAAGATAGGCTGCCGGGGTCCTGCACATTGTCCAGCGGCTCGCCCAACTGCAGTGAGAGCCAGTCGGTGCCGATGCCCTCTATCAGACGGAACGGTGCCTTGGCCTTCGTCTTGTTGAGAGCCACCTTGTTGGCAAACTCTGTGCGCTGTTGGCTTTCGGGCAGTTTGTATGCATCCGTCGGAGCATTGACAAGTTCGGGCATCAGGTGATATTTTGCCGTATATCCCGGCGGAATCTGTGAAATCATCTGGTTCCACTTGCCGTCAAGCTGGGTGTTGTATTCATGTGTCAGAGCCTGGATGCTGTCAAATGCCGCCGTTGACTCGCGAGCATATTCCTCGCTGCCCGTCTCATGGTTTCTCTGTGTCATTAGGAATTTGCGGTTCATCTGATATGCACCCTTCACTGAATATCCCAGCATCTCGAAGAAGGTAGGGCGCAGGTCGGCAGGAAGATGCTTCTGTATCTCGTCCACACGGTCGCTGATGGCTTTGTAGTCAGCCAGCCGCTGCTGAGCGGTGCCGTTGTCAAATGAGAAGTCGGTATCGTGCAGGCGGTTGTTCTCTTTGCTGTCCCATTCAAACTCATAGCCCATGAACTCAGGCTTGCGCTGCCATGCCAGACGGTGGTATTGGTCGAGCACCCACTGGAAGTCCTGTTCATATTCCTTGCCATACACCCCGGCGAGCCACTGTGCCTGATAGCTGTTGACGTTCTCGTAGGTGAAAGCAGGCAAGTCCCATGCCATGCTGAAGAACAGCTGCATGTCAAGTTCCATGGGCTTGATGTCGCCCACGTTCAGCAGCCAGTAGCGGTCGGCACCGGCATCGTGTGCTTTCTTCAGTTCCTCATACATCAGTACGGGAGCCATCGTCGAAATCCACAGATTGTCGTGAGGCGTACCTAAGTAACTCAGGTGGTAATATACGCCGCTTCCTCCGCTGCGCATGTGCTCCTCGCTGTTGCTCACGCGCTTCATGTAGCCGTAGTTGTCATCGGGCCATACCAGCGTGATGTCGTCGGGCACGCGCAGTCCGGCATCATATATGTCGAGAGTCTCCTTGTAGGGAACGAATATCTGCGGAATATCCTTTGCAGGTTTCTTCTTGTGTGTCTCGAGCAGTTGGCGCTGGTCAGCCATCACCGTTTCCAGTGTGCGTGCCCTCACCGCAGGGTCGGTGGAACCCTTCATGGCCTCGTCGTGCAGTCCCCTCATGCCCATGGTGTAAATGTTGTCATACTGCGCCGTCTCCCTGAGGCGGTTGTCAAACTTCTTCCAGATGGTCTCCTTGTTCGTCAGGTAGTTCCATTCACCGTCTTTCTCCTTGTTCCATTCCGACGGGGCGGCGTTGTTGAAGAGCAGCGGTTCGCAGTGGCTCGTCGTAATCATAATGCCCCATTCTGCGGCCTTCACCTGACTCTCGGGATGACTGTAGAAGGCCCCCGTGCAGGTGTGCATGGCAGGAGCCAGCATGTTGGCCTTCAGGCGCAGCAGCAGTTCGCACACCTTGTCGTATGTCTTCGGACCAATGTCGCCAAGTTCCTTTTCAAAGTTCCTTGCCGCCCAGGTCTTCAGTCCCCAGTCCTCGTCGTTGATGAAGATGCCGCGGTATTTCACCGTTGGCTCCTTCGACGTGTAGTTCTCCTTATAGTCCAGCACCGCCTTCCTCTGCACAGGCACGTCGGCAAACCAGTACCAAGGGTTCACGCCGATGCGCTCGCTGACATGCAGGGCACCGTATGCCGCACCCCTTGCGTCGCTGCCTACGATATACAGGCGGTTGCCCTTTGTCACAATCCTATAGCGCTCCCAGCAGCCGCGGATATCATCTGCTCCTACGGCCTCTGCCAGTCCCAACTGCTTCATTCCTTCCACCGTGGCAATCACCACCAGAGGAACACTGGCTTTATCTCTTAGTTTCCTGTCAGCTGTCACCGCAGGCCTTGCGCCCGTCACTCTCTCCACGTCGTCGGAGAATACGTTTGCAATCTTCTTCACCAGGGCTACGTCACTCTCTGCCACCACCACACGGCACTGCTTCAAATCGACTGCGCCAGCCGACAGGATGCAGCACACCATGCCAAATAAAAAGAAACCGATTTTCTTCATTTCGTCACTTTAATACTTTAGGAATAATGGATTGATTGGATAAAAAGTGTGTAGCGTATGCAAATTTACACAATTCTTTGCAAAGCCACGCCACTATATCCATGATTTATCAATAAGTTTACATCATTTAACTATTTTGTCCTATTGTTGCCGAAACGACTAATCTACTAAACAACTATTTCATAATTGTTACCCGGATGGGATTTTTCACTATTCACTATTCACTCTGAGTATAGCGAAGTTGAATGCAAAGGTAAAAAAAAAAGCAACAGAACCCTCAACGGATTCTGTTGCACAGATACGATAATATGTTTCTTTTTCTTCTAACCTTATTCCAAAGTCATTACAAAATCTCAACTCAGTTTTATTACGGCGAAGACGGAGTAGTTGATAATGTCCATATAGTTGGAGTCGATGCCCTCGCTTACCGTGGTCAGGCCGTTCTTGTCTTCAATCTCCTTGATGCGCTCAAGTTTGGTGAGAATAATGTCGGTGTATGACGACACGCGCATATCGCGCCACGCCTCGCCGTAGTCATGGTTCTTCTTCTGCATCAGGCTGAGACACTCCTCTGCATATTCGTCATACAGGGCCATAGCCTCGTCGTTGGTCATGTCGACCTTGTCGGCATAACCCTTCTCCAACTGTATCAGACCCACGATGCCGTAGTTGATAAGTGCCATGAACTCAGGCAGTATACCTTCGCCCACGAGCGACTCGCCCGTCACCTCAAGCGTGCGTATGCGCTTGGCCTTGATGAAGAGCTGGTCGGTGAGTGACTGCGGGCGCAGCATGCGCCACGACGGTTTGTAGTCGTAGAGCTTCTTTTGGAATATGTCGCGGCAGAGCTCCAAGGCCTCCTTGAACTGCTGGTTGGTGTTTGTCATATTTTCTATCCTTCAATTCTTCAATATTTCAATTCTTCAATTCTTCAATCCTTTAATCCTTTAATTCTTCCATTCTTCCATCCTTCAATTTTTCAATTCTTCCATCCTTCAATTTTTCAATTCTTTAATCTCTTTGGCAAAGTCGGTCGAGACGTAGTTGTCGAGCGACTGGCAAACGTGTGAGGAGAAACACTGTCCGTAGCTTATGAGTTTGGCAAACGTCTTTTCGTCTGTTTGCGACAGAGCCTGTGGCGAGTCTATGCCGCAGCGTGTCAGAGCATAGCAGAAGCCGGCGTTGAAATTGTCGCCAGCACCGATAGTGCTGACCGTCTGTATGGGCTTGGCCGCATACTGAGTGCGGAAGCGTGGTGTAAACACACGCACGGGTTGGTCGGCATCGGTATAGATGAAAGTGTCGCATAGCGGTGCTATGTGCTTCTCGTATACCTCGTCAGGGTTGTCGCTACCGAAAAGCAACTGGAAGTCCTCGCGTGAGCCGCGAACCACCGTTGCCATTTGCATGTTATGTGTAATGCGCGGCATCATTTCGGGCAGGTCGGGCAGATGAGAACGGCGGAAATTCACGTCGTAGTATATTAGGGCCTGTGCCGCGTTCGCCCTTTCGAGCATGGCACAGACATAGTGACGCACCATGGGGTTGACGGCGAAGTAGGAACCAAACAGCAGGATGTCGCCCGCGTTGACCTCCGGCATGTCGAGAGGCATGGAGAGAGCGTCGTGCATCTTGTAGAACTGGTATTCTGCATCGTTGCGTTCGTTGAGGAAAGCCAGCGAGATGTGTGACTGCGTTCCAGGATGACGGTAGACGTAATCCGTCTGCACGCCGTTGGCGGCAAGGAAGCGTGTTACGATGCTACCCACGCGGTCATCGCCCACCTCACTGCACATAAGGCAAGGTGCACCGCAACGCCCAAGCGATATTATGGCGTTGAAGGCAGAACCGCCCGGCACGGCCTTTAGCGGCTGGTCGTTGCGGAATATTATGTCGTATACGGTCTCGCCGAGACCAATGACCTTATTATAATTCATAATTTATAATTCATAATTACCATGCGGCAGCCAATTATGCATTATGCATTAATCATGCGGTAGCCAATTATGCATTATGCATTGTGAATTGTGTATTAATAATCACCTGCCTGACTGGCGTATTATCTCAGCCACGTCGTCGCAGAAGCGATGGTTGCGCATCATGTCGTCGATGGTGATGTGCATGCGGTAGCGCCAATAGTGGTGTGGATTGGCAGGAATATTAATACGCTCGGCATTCGGGTCGGGGTGGCGCAGGTCTTCACTTATGGCAAGCCAGTCTTGCAGCGACATTACGCAGAGCATCGACTCGGCCAGCAGGTTGCGGCAGATGATGTCGCGTGCCAGCCAGCAAGGCAGGGGATGCGGCGCAATGTCGCGGCGGCCGAGCATCTGTGAGTAGTATTCCTGTGCGCGCTGCTCGTCTTCGTCCCACCATTGTCGCAGTGGTGCCATGTCGTGGCTGTCGATGATGCAGACGGAACGATAGGGGTAGTGCTCGGGATTGCCGAAGCGCACTCCGTATTCCTTGGGCATAGACTGAACCTCGAGCGACAGGATGCGCAGGTCGTTCATCACCGTGGGAACGCACGGTGGAATCATTCCCAGGTCTTCAGCGCAGACGAGCATTCGCGTAGCCTCAATCAGGCGTGGCAGTTTCTTCATAGCCTCGCGCTGCCAGAAGAGGTTGTTGCGGTGATAGAAATAGTCGTCGTAGAGACGGTTGAAGTTGCGTTGCTCCTGTTCGGTCAGTAGCATCTTGAATGTGTGGGAGTGCTGGGCTGCTATTCGCGGATGGTACAGTCCGGCCTTCTTGTGGTCAGGCAGGAAGAGAATGTTGCTCAGCAGGGTGTAGAGCCCGTCGCGAAGGAATGAAGAGTGAAGAACCAAGAATGAATCCAGGTTGTCTTGTTCTGTGTCTTTTAGTGAAGCAAAGAACTTCTGCACCTTCTTCTGCGTGTCAACCTCCGGGCGCAGTTTATACCGGCCGTTGGTGAGTGGCATGAGGAATGTGTCGCGCACGTATGCCGCTTTGTCCTTGAAGATGTCTTCTACAATCTCCTTGTTGATATACGGTTCTGTGAATACTTCACTGCGGAACGGCAGACCGTAGGCAGTAATCTCGGCAGGAGTAAGTCCCAGGGCGGGCTGAAACTGTCCGAGCAGTCCGTGGACGGCATGGTCTGGTATCTCCCATATACGGAAGAATCCCAGCACATGGTCAATGCGGTATGCGTCAAAATACCTTTGCATGCTCTGGAAGCGGCGCACCCACCACTGGCAGCCGTCACGCAGCATCTCGTCCCAGTTGTATGTGGGAAAGCCCCAGTTCTGTCCATTGATGGAGAAATCATCGGGTGGTGCGCCCGTCTGATATTCACGGTTGAAATAGCGTGGCTCCTGCCATACGTCGCAGCTCAACGGATGCACGCCGATAGGAATGTCGCCCTTCAGTATCACTCGTTTCTCGCGGGCATGCTCGTGAGCCTTGCGCATCTGCTGTGCGAGGATGTATTGTACGTAGTAATAATAAGATGCCTTTTTGTAAGCATTGCTGCGTGGGTTCTTCAGCGTGTCACGCTCAGACTCGCTCCAGGTGTTGTGGTCTGGCCACTTGGTGAAATCGGCTGTGCCGTATTCATCGCGTAGGTAACTGTATTGAGCGTATGGTACGAGCCAGCCTTCCTCTTCGGCAAACCATTTCTTGAAACCGTCGCTTGCGAAAACCTGTGTGCGCTCTTGTGCATAGAGCAGCCGTAGATATTCCTCCTTGGCGTGAATCACCCTGTCGTAGTCTATCTCTGGCAGGGAATTAAGTTCCTTGCGCAGTTCCTCAAGTTCGGCAGCCTTGGCTTTGTCGTTGAGTGGAGGCAGTTGCCGCAGGTCGGCATACAGAGGATGCAGCGCAAATACACTGATGCATGAGTAAGGGTATGAGTCTCTCCATGTACGCAGAATCGTGGTGTCGTTGATGGGCAGCACCTGCAGCAATCGTTGTCCGGTGTATTCCACCCAGTCAATCATGCGGCACAGGTCGCCGAAGTCGCCAACACCGAAACTGCCGTCGGTACGCAGGGAAAACACAGGTATCAATGTGCCGGCTTTCTTTACGTTCCATATCTTGAAGAAAGCCTGTGACAATTCATATTCCATTATCTCGCCCTGTCTGAGGCGTGGCACGAGGAGTGTGCGGTTGTCTTCCGTTTCCCAGAGAGGATAGTTCTGCTCATCGCCGTCTCTTACGGCAACAAACTTGAATTCGAGTGTCTGTTCGGCAAGGTATTCAGCGCTGATTTCGCATACCCATTCGTTCATGGCCTGCTCAGTGCATGGCAGTGCGCGGGTAAGATTCCATTCGCCCAATACGGGGTGGCTGCCCGTAAGCACCAGATGCTCAAAACCGCGCAGTTGCGGTGCGCGTACCTTCAGCCTTATGGCGGTGGGACTCTCGCGAAAGTATGCACCATGACTCTCGCGTCGGTTCACGCACTGTGCGAAAGCAGATGTGTAGAGATATGTGTCGTAGGGGATGCTTATCCATGTATCCCACACTGTGTATGTGGTGATGTTGCTGCGCTTTATATATATACGGTGTGCCTGGGTAGTCCACTCTGTGCGCAACGTCTTGCCTTCTTTTTGCAGAGAGTAATGGTAGTCAATGTATTCTTCGCTCCAACCGTCGCAGCGCAGTTCATATCGCCACAGGTCTCCGCCCTGCTTGGTCATGCGCAGTGTCTCAAGAGACCCGTCGTGCTGCAGGTTTATGTATAGGCATTCGCCTTGAGCAGTGTCGTAGTGTATATTGAATAGAATAGTCATGTTTTTGTTTGCCGATAGCTTCAAAAAAAGCTCTTGTCAGATTATGTGCGTTGCTCCGTGCTTAATGGTTAGACGTTTAATGCCCGGCCTTGACAATCAGCACTGTGTAATATGCTATGGCCATCAGCGTCAAGATAGCTCCCTCAGTTCGGGTCAGCGTCAGGTAGCGTTTGCCGAAACGGCAGAACAGCCACAGTACGCATGAGGCAACGAACAGTGTGGTGATGTCGAACCATGTGATGCCGCCGGCGCCAAGCGGCAGGATGCTTGCTGCTATGCCGAGCACGAAAAATACATTGAATACGACGCTGCCTACAATGTTTCCTAAGGCCATGGCGGTATCGCCCTTGCGTGCCGCCATCACCGAGGCGGCCAGTTCGGGAGCCGACGTTCCGGCACTCACTATCGTAAGTGCTATTATCGCATCACTTATGCCCATGGCTGAGGCTATGCCGGAGGCACCGTTTACGAGCCAGTCGCCGCCGAGTATTAGACATGCAAGACCGATAACGATGAAGAATGAAGAAAGAAGTAATCCTGGTTCTTTGTCCTTCTTGCTGTTTCCTTCAACCCCATCTGTGGTATCTTCAGCCTTTGTGTTGCTTCCTTTCTTTTCCTGCCCGGTCAATGCCAGCGTGTATGACATGAATATGGCGAACATGGCAAGCATGAGCAGTCCGTCGGTGCGGCTTATGCTGTTTACTGCACCGGGCGTGAAGAATGAGTCGAAGGCTGTTATCGCTATTACTGCGCTTGACAATACGGCGAATGGCACGTCGTTCCTTACGTTGCCGCGCTCCACCATTATAGGTGATACCATTGCCGTAATACCCATTATGCCAAGTATGTTGAAGATGTTGCTACCCACTACATTGCCCACGGCCATGTCGGCATTGCCCTTGATTGCTGCCATGATGCTGACTACAAGTTCGGGAGCCGAACTGCCTACGGCCACTATGGTCATGCCCACTACGAGTGATGGAATGCCGAACCTGCGTGCCACCGATGCCGAACCGTCAGTGAGCCAGTCTGCACCCTTTATAATGACCAACAATCCGATTAGAAATTCTCCTATGTATAGTAAAGTGTCCATGTAGCGTTAGAAAGCGTTGTTGTTTTTATTGTGTTAGTATTACAGTAGTCCGTCGGCAATGCGCAGTGTTATGGTGCGCTGTTCTATGTTGATGTCGTCTATCAATTCTTCTGCGGCAGGCAGCAGCGTACCGTCAGTCAACTCAAACATTATGTTTGCCGTCTGTTCGTCAATGTAGGCTATCTCGCCGACGGCTTTCCCGTCAGCGGAGTTTATGACGGTGAAGCCTGTGAGCTGGGCGTATGACAGTTCACCATCGTTATCGTCGACCGCCTCGTTGCGTGGGAAAAAGACCTCAGTGCCGGTCAACTGGCGTGCCCGCTCTTGCGAGTCTATACCCTCAAACTTCATCAGTACGGTTTCGTCGGTCTTGAAACGGTACTCCTCCATGAAGAACGGCACCAGTATCCCGTCAATCTCGAGAATGAGATACTCTGTCTCAGTGCGGTCAAACACATCATCATCGATGTGGATTGTTACCTCTCCTTTCAAACCGTGGGCTTTGCCTACCGTTCCTATCTTATAGACATCGTTTTTTCTTATCATAAGCTATGCGACATGATAACAGCGCACAGTGCTCTTGTCGTGCATCGTGCGTTATGTGTTATGCTCTTGTTATTCTTGCGCCAAGGGCATTCAGGCGTCCCTCTATGTCCTCATATCCGCGGTCTATCTGCGATATGTTGTTTATTTGAGAAGTTCCTTCAGCTGATAGCGCGGCAATAAGCAGTGCTATGCCGGCTCTGATGTCGGGGCTTGACATGCGTCCGGCACGCAGACGCACCTTGTGGTCGTGGCCCACTACCACGGCGCGATGTGGGTCGCACAGGATAATCTGCGCTCCCATGTCGATGAGCTTGTCTACAAAGAACAGACGACTTTCAAACATCTTCTGGTGAAACAGTACCGAGCCTTGAGCCTGTGTGGCTACCACAATCAATACGCTGAGCAGGTCGGGGGTAAGTCCAGGCCACGGTGCGTCGCTCAGTGTCATGATGGTGCCGTCGATGAAAGAGTCTATTTGGTAATGCGTATGGCGTGGTATGTATAGGTCGTCGCCGTCTTCCACTATCTGCACGCCAAGTCTGCGGAAAGCATCGGGAATGATTCCGAGGTTCTGTATCGACACATCCTTGACGCGTATGCCGTCGCCCACCATTGCCGCCATGGCTATGAATGAGCCAACCTCTATCATGTCGGGCAACAGACGATGGTCGGTTCCGTGCAGTTTGTCAACCCCCTCTATGGTGAGCAGGTTGCTGCCAATGCCTTTTATGTTGGCTCCCATGCGGTTGAGCATCCTGCACAGTTGCTGTATGTATGGTTCACAGGCAGCATTGTAGATGGTTGTGGTGCCTTCGGCCATCACGGCTGCCATCACTATGTTGGCGGTACCGGTTACAGAAGCCTCGTCGAGCAGCATGTAGCATCCGCATAGTTTGTCGGCCTTCAGTTCGTATACATTGCGGCCTGTCACCCGGTTATATACGGCTCCGAGTTTGTGGAAACCCAGAAAGTGGGTGTCAAGTCTGCGCCGTCCTATTTTGTCACCGCCTGGTTTTGCCACCGTTGCGCGTCCGAAGCGTCCGAGCAATGGTCCGATCATCATAACCGAACCGCGCAACTGTGCGCATTTGCTCACGAATTCATCGCTCGATAGGTAGTTGAGGTCGAGTGCGTCTGACTGAAAAGAGTATGTACCCTTATCCTTGCGTGTCACCTTTACGCCGATGTCTCGCAATAGCTGTATCAGGTTGTTCACATCAAGAATGTCGGGAATGTTGCTTATAGTAATTTCACTATCAGTAAGCAATGTGGCACATATCACCTCAAGTGCTTCGTTCTTGGCTCCCTGCGGCGTGATTTCTCCCTTTAGAGCGTGGCCTCCTTCTATTATAAAGCTGTCCATGTGTATTTGCTGCTGCCTCGTTATTTTTTCTTTTTTCTTTTCTTGCTCCCGCCCGCAGAGTCGAGTTTCAGATCCTGTGGGTCTACTTGTATCACCCCGTCAGTGAAGCGTGCAAGGTCGCTTGCCACTTTCTCTTTGTCAGCTGTGGCCAGTCCCCACATCTGCAGGCTGCGTTGCATCTGTCCGGCGGTGGTCTGCACGAGAGCGTCGCGTGCCGGACCTGCAGACATGGTCTTCAGATGATTGAACATTTCAAAGAGCAACCTTCCGTAGTGCTTTATTGGCATATGTCGTTTGTTGGTGTATACTATGCGGTCGGGCGGCGTTGCCATCTTGTCCTCGTGTACGATAGGGTAGGGGTAGTCAATGTCGAGTTGGAAATTGCTCATCAGTGCCAAGTGATACCATAACACTGCCATACGGTCTTTTTGAGGTTGTTGCGACTGCGGCGTGGCACGTTTCATTATTGTGATTATTTCCTCGGCAAACTTCTGCCTTTCTTCCTTCGTGGGCAGCGTAAGGCATTTCTCTACAAGCTGCTGTATGTTGCGACCGTATGCCTTCAGGCGTATCTTCTCGCGTGTGGTGTTATAGTCAAGTCCTTGGAGTTCCATTATCGTGCTTGGTTTAAGGGGTTCTTTGGCATCTTGGCCTGATATTCCTTTATATATTGCGGTGTGAAATATGCTACGTCTTCCATCTTCCCTTGTGTGAAACGCTTGTCGGCGAGCGGCAACATGTATTTTGCGAGCGGTTCAACATTGCTGATCATGCGTGCGTTCGGGTGGTTGATGGTTTCCATACATTTGGCCGCACCGTTGCCAAAGAAGTATACCACGTGCTTGTCAAGTAGTGCGCGGTATGTGGTGGCATCAACGATGTCGGCCTGCGTTGGCCTCACCGCATTGAGTGCGCGGTCGTACACGGCAGCGAATACCTCCATGCGTCTTGCGTCAATCATGGGACAGAGCAGGGCATCGTCGTCAAGTTCGGCTGTCAGGTTCTCTGTCTGTCCGTCTGTATATGTGGTGTAGCGTATGCGGTCGCTCAGCAATATGGGGACGCACAACAGTTCGAGTGTCGGCACGCTGATGAGGCTGGCATCGCTGCCGTAGCACACACCTTTCGCCATCGACACTCCTATACGCAGTCCCGTGTATGAACCTGGGCCGCTGCTCACACTGACGGCATCAATTTTCAGTTCAGAGTCTTTTGCTTTGTTCAGGGCTTCGCTTACGAAACCTCCGAGTTTCTCAGCCGCATTGCTTCCTTTGTTGTCACCATGGTCGGTGATTTCGTAAAGCAGGAATCCGTCTTTGCTCAAAGCTGCGCTGCACACGTTGGTGCTTGTTTCTATATGTAATATGCAAGCCATAAATGGATGTTTTAAATTGCAAAAGTACAAAGATTTTTCCGTTCTGCCAAAATTAAGGCTAAAAAATTAACTTGTGCAATCTCTCATTCTTAGTTTTTCACCTTTTCAATCCTTCAGACCTTCACCTTATTCAATCCTTCAATTTTATAATTCTTCAATTTTTCAATCCTTCAACTCTTCTTCAGTAGCTTATACGATAGGTGATATGCCCGTTCAATGACTGCTGGCGTATGGTGAGTATGATGCGGTACATGTGTTGTCCCCACATGCCTTGCAGTACGGGGTCGAGTTTTGCGCTTATGTTCTCTACTGCTGGTTCAAGTTGTCGTGCATCGTAGGTAAGCGTGTAGCCATGCCCCAGTTTGATGCGCCCTGGCTTTTCCACCATAGGTTCCTCTACAGTGAGCAGCATGATTCGTGTAGGTGAGTGATAGTCTGACAAATTGTAATTTTCGGTCATGCTTATTGCTTTGCTGTCAGTTGTCACCGTGCGCTGCCACGACCTTACGGCTGCTTCGGGCGGATATGCACCAGCCAGTTCGAGGGTTACCTTGCCTTTCTTCTGTGCCACAACCTTTACGCAGTAGTCCTTGCCGTCTTTCTGGTCGGTGCCGTTCACCTGTGGCAGGTTGTGATATTGCGACTGCATAGTCCAAATGCCGTAGCGTCCGCGTGAGAAAGTTTGTGCTGTATATTCTCCCACACCGGGATCAATAAGCAGAGGCAGCAGGTTGCCATCTCCGCCTTGTGGGGAGTGAGAAGACGGATTGGCATAGACGATGAATTCTCCCACATCGTTGTGGTTGTGACTCTCACCGTTGTTGCCTCCTTTTACTGCCACGAAGAATGGACTGCGGCGTGCGGTGAACACCTGCAGGTCGGGCAGCCATACATCTTTTAGTAGCGGCTCACGTGGTTTTTCGGCTATGAAACCGCGTATCTTTAGCAGAAAGGGCAGTTCGCGTGCCAGCGATGGAAAGTTAGGACTTTCTGAGAACAACTGCCCTGCCTTTGCAATATAGTCGTGGCGTTGTGCTGCGTATGCGGCATACCCCTTCATAAGCCTATCGTCAAGGTAGCAGCCGAAGGGGTAGAGAATGTTCGGTTCGCCCACGGCGAGGTTGCTGTGTGTGTCAGCAAATGTAGTACAGTAGCCGTTGCCGATATATGTCTTGTATACGTAACTGCCCATGGCTTGTATCTTCTCATTTCCTGATAAGTCCACGTAACCGTCTGTAGCCTGGCGCAACAGGCTGAGCACCTCAAACATTGATGCGGCTGCCCGGTCCCAATAACCTGGCCCTTCGTCGCATCCGCCGTCGCTTTTGTATGAGTCTATAAAAGCATCCGTGGCTTTCATTATTTGTGTCACGGCATCGAGTTGCCGCTCACGGTCGGTTTCAAAGAGTAGGGTGCATGCCAACCAGTTAGAGCAAATCCATGGATTCCAGTTCATACCGGCTGTTTTCCACCAGTATTTCTGTAGCCGCGCAGGTTCCAGTATGCGTCGGTGCAGTTCATCGGCAATGCGTTTTGACAGTTGCGGTGCAAAAGTATCGAGCTGCGGACGCATGACATAGGTTGTCCATGCCACGAGACTTGCCGTCTCTGCATTGAAGAGATCTACGGTTTGGTCTTCCGCGCGTGGCACCTTTGTCTTATAGTGGGCAGGTATGCCCCACCATGTTTCTTCGCAGAAAGCACCCAGTCCGTCCACTATGTCAGGAACGAAGCGGCCGCGTCCCTCACATAGTTCTGCCATGACGAGCACAGCCAGATGCCTGCGCTTTTCAAAGCACAGTGCCTCATAGTTCACGCGGTTGCCGTTGGTCTTGAATTGTGCGAACACACTGTAGGGCAGTGTTGGCCATGGTTTTCCCAGTTCATGCTCGCCATACTCTATGTAACTGCTGCGCATCTCCAGTGGTAACGAGTCACGCCAGAAGGCATTGTCGCAGCGTGGCAGTGGCTCAAACTGTCCGGGATGCTTTAGCAGACTGTCAAGTTTGGCCGTGTAGTCGCCCAGTCTTTGTGCCTGCATTGGCAGAGACAGTAACATTAGGCAGTATAGAATAATCCTCTTTATTGCTTTCATTCTTTGTTTTTTATTAATAATAGTGCAAAATTACATAAAAAACATGAAATACATTCTTATTCCTTATAAAAAATGTATTAAACCAGCGATTCCTTGCGATAGAAATCTCCAAAATGAAACGTTTTGTCTTAATTATTCTTATTGAGAAACATTTTCCATATAAAAAAAACACGTTCTTATAATTATTGGTTCACATATTTTTATTAACTTTGCGTCTGTTTTTAAGAATATATAGAAAAACCTTTGTAATATCAATCTTTAAGAAATGAAAAAAACTTTACTTTCGATTATCATGCCGTGTCTGGTCATCGTGGCCATGGCACAGCCGGCAGGAGGCTTTGGTGGCTTTCAGGTGCCACAGGTGAAACTGGAAACCAGTCAGGAGTGGAAAGACGTTAACTACGCAGGCGATGACAAGGCTTATCACACCTGCGACATATATCTGCCTAAGAAAGAGGCTGCCAGCTATCCAGTGGTGATCCATATCTATGGCAGTGCATGGTTCAGCAACAACAGCAAGGGCGCAGCTGATCTTGGCACAATCGTTAAGGCTCTGCTTGATGCAGGCTATGCCGTAGTGTGCCCCAACCACCGTTCAAGCGGTGACGCCAAGTGGCCGGCACAGATTCACGACATACGTGCAGTGATACGTTTCGTGCGCGGTGAGGCAAAGAAATATAAGTTTGATACGTCGTTTGTGGCTACCAGTGGATTCTCAAGCGGAGGCCATCTTGCTTCAATGGCTGCCACCACCAGCGGTACCAAGCAGACCAAAGTGGGAACCGTTGACATAGACCTTGAGGGTGATTTGGGAAAATATACCAAGGAAAGCAGCACCGTCAATGCTGCATGTGACTGGTCTGGCCCTATCGACCTGATGGCCATGGACTGTGGCGAGCACATGACAATGGGTGCAGACAGTCCCGAGGACGTACTGCTCAATTCAAAATTAGATAAAGAACCGGACAAGTATCTCAGTCTGAGTGCTACTACATACATCGACAAGAATGACCCGCCTGTCATCATCTTCCATGGTGAAAAGGACAACGTGGTGCCTTGTTGTCAGGGCAAGGGCTTCTATGAGCAGTTGAAGGCTGCCGGTGTGAAGACCGAGGCGACCTTCGTGCCGAATGGAGGCCACGGCATGAACATGTATAGCGAGCGCAACTTGCAGGAGATGGTGAAATTTCTCAATGCCGTTCGCAAGTAATTGTGCATTATGCATCTTTAATTGTGCATTAACAACTAACTAAAAACAATGAAGAAAATCCTTTTAAGCTTATCAATCATCATTTCATGCTTGTCGTTCTCTAGTGCGACGGCACAAACCACTGTTAGAATTGATGCTACGAAGACCCACCAGCGTATTACTGGCTTCGGCGGCTTTGTATGCTCACCGAGTTTCGGCTATGGTCACATGACGGAATCGGAAATCAAGAAAGTGTGGGGTTCAACGAGTACCCTGGGCTGCAACATCATGCGTCTATATATTCCCATAGGCAGGAACTATTGGAGTCAGTCGCTGAATACAGCAAAGCTTGCCAAGCAGATGGGACTCATAGTGTTCGCCTCGCCCTGGGGACAGCCTGCTGAGTGGAAGACCAACAATAGCAGTGATGCCGTGAACAGCAATAATGAAAGAGGAAGCCTGAAAAAAGAAAACTGGGGCGACTATGCGGAATATCTGAATGATTATGTGAAGTATCTGAGGGACAACGGTGTGGAACTGGATGCCATATCTATACAGAATGAGCCTGACATGGATTGTAAATATGCCGGTTGCATGTGGACTCCAGCGGAGATTGCCGAGTTCGTAAAGACATACGGTGCCGGAATCAGTTGTCCGGTGATAGCACCGGAATCGGTTGGAGCCAGCGACTATTATGCCAATGCACTGAATAGTGCCGATGTGCTTGCAGGCTTCGATATATATGGCGGTCACCAGTATGGCGGATTAGGTTCGTCATACAAGAACCTTGCAGCAAAGGGCAAGGAGATATGGATGACGGAATACCTCATCAACTGGAATGAGAATCAGCCGACTTCCCGTAATTTTGATTTCTCAAAAGATTTCTTCAACTTCTTCCGTGCCATCAATACGTGTATGCTCGGCGACTTCAACGCATGGATTCACTATGCTTCCAAGCGTTACTATGCCATGCTGGGCGATGGACAGAACGGTACGTCGAATGGCACTATTACCAAGCGCGGCTATATCATGGCGCACTTTGCAAAGCATGTGACAGGCATGACACGCGTTGATGCCGACCTCAGTGCGGCAGGTCTGGAAGGTTCAGCTTACCTTTCTCAGACGGGTGACACAGTAGTGGTTGTTATGGCTAATGATGCAACCAGTTCAGTTGAGATGACATTAGACTTGCCTTTCTATACGCAGTCGGGCAAATTTTACTGCACAACAAGCAGTTATAACAAGAGGCTTACGACATTGACTCTTGATGCAGAGACCTGCCGACCTGTCGTTAATGTTCCATCGAATAGCGTCAGCACGGTGCTGTTTGTGAAGAGCCGCGAGCGTCAGGTGTCAAACATGACAGGCACAAAAACATGTTTCGACCGCATAGATGATATGATAACTACCAAGACAGGTTTCGGCACGAAATATAAGTTGAGTGGCGCAACCGCTACTCTTGACCACAGCAATCCGCTTATATCAGCGAATACAAGTTCTACAAATGGCTATGTGGCACTGGATGACCGCTACAGCCGACTGGTGTTTAATGTGAAGAAGGTGTCATCTACAATGAATTACAATTCATCGAAGACCACGCTCCGCTTCATTAATTCAAAGGGAGTCACGTCCACCCACGACTATGGCGTGGTTGACGTGAGTCGCAAAGATGACTTCAGCATGATTTTCGACTTGACACCGGCAGCACTGCCAAATGGATGTAAGGGATTGATGTCACTGTCAAACGACAACTGGTCATCTATACTTACGTTTACATTTGGTGATGTTTATCTTGACAATGGTTTCGGTGCAACATACGCTGCAACGCTTAGCGGCGCGTATGTGGAGGATGACGGCAATGTACTTGACTATACCTCTGATGCTCGTTGCACAAGTATTGACATGACGGCATGCACAGATGTTCCGTCGGAGTATCCGTGGTTGCAGGGCACAAACCGCGTGGTCTGGCTTCCAGAAAACAGCATGGCAACAGGTGCTAACATCATACAGAACGGTACCTGCAGCAATCTTGTGCTCACTACCGATGGCGGTACATTCCGTCCTGCCAGTGCGTTCCAAGCAGAACAGGCAACGTTCACTACACAGATGGACGAATGTCGTCTGCTTATGCTGCCATTCGCTGCCGCAGTGCCACAGGGTGTGACGGCATACAGCATAGCTGACGACCAGACATTGACACAGATTGATGCCATACCTGCCCACACTCCGGTGCTTGTGGTGGCTGACGAGCCTGGCACGGTGGTATTCAGCGGTGAGGGCGAGGTATCATTTGCCAAGTCGCCGATAGCTGACAAACTGCGCGGCACTTACACTCCAGTACAGTTGTTTGCCGGTGACTATGTCCTGGCACTGCAGGACGGACAGTGGGGCTTCCAGCGTGTAGAGAGTCAGTCGGTGCTTAATCCGTTTGATGTGTATGCCACCATCAATTCGCAGGAATCATTCATTCCTCTTGAACTGCCTGCCGACGGTATCACACAGACCGTTGATGTGGCTAAGAAGAATGACTCTAAGATATATGACCTGCAGGGTCGCCCTGTGACATCAAAGCAACTGAGACCGGGTATCTACATCAGCAACGGAATAAAAATATTGAAATAATGACAAAATAGTATGAAGAATTTGGAAGGAGATAAAAGACAAATGTGTCAGACGAAATGAACAAGCAAGCGTATTGTCTTCTATCTTCCTCTAACTTCTTCTATCTACGTAAAAACTAAACAACAATGAAACATTTTGTCATTTCGATAATAATTAGTGCCTTTGCACTCGGTGAGGTTATTGCTCAAAGCCAGGAGCAGAACTACATCGCCACTCGTAAGATGATAGACGAGCAGGGGCACTACATCCAGTCGGTGCAGTACTACGACGGACTGGGATTCCCGACTGTCAGTGCTGCCACCACGGGAACGGACGGCAGTACATCATACAGTCTGACCACCTACGACGGTAAGCGCAGGGAAGAAAAGAAATATCTTCCCGTACCGATAGGCAACAGCATGAACTACCTGTCGCCTGAAGATATTATAAGTGCAGCGTCATCGTTCCATTCCGACGGCTTCGGATATACCCAGAACCATTACGATGCTCTCGACCGTGTGACGAGTATCGACCTGCCCGGCCGCGAGTGGAGGAACAACGGAAAAGACAATGGGACGGAGTATTCCGCAAACACCGACGCAGACAAGGTGAAGCACTACGAGGCACCCTACGGAAAAATCTCGCTGATAAAGGCGGAGAACTCCAGCTATATGTATTACCCAGCCGGCACACTGCGCAAGGAGACCACCCATGATGCCGACGGCAAGACGGTGACGACGTTCACCAATCTCTTCGGAGAAAAGATATTGGAGCGCACGGCGGCAGGCGACACCTACTACGTGTATAACGACCTCGGACAATTGCGCTATGTGCTTACGCCAAAGTATCAGAGCGAAAAGAAAAAAGAACTTGATGCCTACGAATACCGCTATGACGCTCGTGGCAGGATGGTAAAGAAAATTCTCCCCGGATGCGGATACACTCAGTACTGGTATGACAAGGCCGACCGCCTGCTATATGTGCAGGATTCCACGCTGAGGGAAAGAGGAAAGTACCGCTTCATGCTCTACGATGCACTGGGAAGGCTGTGCGTGCAGGGACTATGCGACAACTGCAAGCGCAGCAGCAACGACGGACTGATGCCCAAGGTGAAAATAGACCCGACCCGTTCGGGCGTGTGCGGAACGAGCTACATTCTCGATACGCAGTATGCCAATACACTGCTTACCAACCCTACGCTGGAGGTTGCGAACTACTACGACAACTACAACTTCACCACTGGTGCCGGCAGTGGCGTGATGATGGGAGGACTGAAGCCAGACCTCAGTCTCACGGCCAAGGAATACATGGTTGGCTACCAGACTGGCTCTATCATAGCCACGACCGACGGCGGACACATTGCCACGGTGCAGTGGAACGACATCAAGGGCAATCCGCTCGGACACAAGACACGCTATCCCAATGGAGTGATAGAAACGGGAAACTCTGAGTTTACCTTCACCAACAACGTAAGCGAGGCGGAACTGCGACTGAGCAACCTTTACGGTGGCGACATCGTGATGAAGGAGGCAAACACCTACAGCAACGTCACAGACCTGCTGACAGGCACAGAGATAAGACTGAACCACGGCGCTAATGATGCTCTGACGAACGTCGGCTACACCTACGACCAGCTCGGCAGACTGACCGGCAGGACAAGACAACTGAACAGTGACGCAGGCAGCAGCACCGTGAACTACGCCTACGACATGCGAGGGTGGACACGCGAGATAAGCACCACAGACGGATTCATGGAACAGTTACTGTATCAGGACGGTACGACACCATGCTACAACGGCAACATAAGCGCCATGAAGTGGAAGAACAGCAACGTCAAGGAATGGATTCAGTCATTAGACTATATCCGTGGCGACGTGAATGGAGACGGCAGTATAACAATGTCTGATGTCAATATGGTGATGAACTACTATCTTGCAGAAGACAAGCC
This sequence comes from Prevotella sp., assembly GCA_017413085.1. GTDB lineage: Bacteria > Bacteroidota > Bacteroidia > Bacteroidales > Bacteroidaceae > Prevotella. The sequence continues at coordinate 23,760 of JAFPVC010000028.1, read as the reverse complement.
AAGTGACTTCAACTTTGCTGCAGCCGACGTGAATGGTGACGGGTATATAACCATGTCTGATGCCAACCAAATTGCAAACATGTACCTCAGTGGGACAAGTGTAACAGAATACCTAGTCTTTACAGATAAACTGAACATAAAGGATAATCAGAATGTTACACGCAGTTACCGATATGTCTATTACGACACCAACAGACTAAAGGGGGCTGCCTATAGTGAAGAAAGAGTGGATGGTACAACTCCGGCACAAACTCCAAACTACACCGAGATGTTCTCGTATGACAAAAATGGCAACATAACAAATATCTTGCGCAATGGCAAAAGACAAAATGGTGAATACGGAAACGTTGACAACCTCGCCATGACCTATACAGGCAATCAGTTGACCGCCATAAGTGATTGGGCAACACCAGTAACCGCCGAGGGTAGTACAGATTATAAGGGCGAGAGGGGTAAGCAGACATCATGCACCTACAATGGTGTCGGCTCGCTCACCAGCGACGAAGGAAGAAATATAGCACTGATAAAGTACGACAATATGAACAATCCAAGCAGAATACAGTTTACTAACGGCAACGTGACGAAGTATGTTTACTCCGCCACTGGCGAGAAACTGCGCACCATCCACCAGACAGCTGCGCCGAATATCACCGTGGCTATGGGTACAGCGCATGAACTGACTGCCTCGGAAATGCTGTATGAGGATGTTACAGACTACTACCTTGGCGGCAAGTTGACTGTGAAGAACGGCAAAGCAGACAAATACTATTTTGATGGTGGATATGCGCAAGCAACAGCAGATGAAGCAAATAATTCTGATGATTTTGCATTCTTCTATTACAATTCTGACCACCTCGGCAACGTACGAGAAGTGATAGACGAAAAAGGCGACGTAGTACAGATTACCAACTACTATCCTTTCGGCACTCCATACAGTGCGGAAGACTTTGCTACGCATAATCCCGACCAGCAGGATAGGAAGTACAACGGCAAGGAGTTTGATGCAACACACGGACTCAATGCCTACGACTACGGTGCAAGACAATACTGTTCTTTGTTCGGTCGTTGGGACAGAATGGACCCATTATGCGAGAAATACTACTCCGTCAGTCCGTATGCGTATTGTGCGAATAATCCTGTGAAGAATGTTGATTATGATGGAAAAGAAGTATATCTTTTTTCAACATCTTTACCCGGCGCAAATTGGGTTCCTTTTGCAACACATACGTTTATTGTCGTTCAAAACAGACAAGGCAATATAACGTATGCGGCATATGGTCCTAAAAACAATGATCCTATTTCTGGAAATGATGTTTTGTCACGATGTAATTATTCAAGCGATAAAAAAGCCTACACAGATTACTTGACAAAACAAAAGAAAAGCAATCATGTTAAAGGTGTAGAAATTATACCTGTTCCTAATGGAATGTCCTCTGATGAATTTGATTCAAAAGTAGTTGATGTAATTAATGAATTTGGAAATAATCCAAATATAAGGTATAAACTGAACCCTACAAAAAAAGACGAGGGAAATTGTAATTCAAGTTCTTCTACAATCTTGAAGAAATCAGGAGTAAGTAATAAAATGATTGATGAAATAAATGATAAAATTGAAGGATTTCATTGGGGGTTCTCTTCAACTCCAAAACCATGGACTAAAAGTGAGCAGAAAAAAATTGTAGAGGAAGAGAAACTGAGAAAAGAAGCAGAAAATAAAAGATTAGAATCATTATCCAATTCATTATGAAGCAATTACTATTTTTTTATTTTTTTAGCAGTTTGGGGAATATTTTGTTCCATCTTATTACATCATATTTTTATTCGGATATCCAAGAATTGAAATTTGGATTTCCCATAGCGATGTTTTTCGTCTTGTTATTTTATTCTCCATTATGTACTATTTTTGCGTATATATATAAAATTTATAAGATAAATACACAAATAATGAAGCATCCTTTGCTGTATTCATTGTTTCCGTTTATTTTGACCTATATAATAAAATATGTATCAGATATTAGTATTGTTTTCCGTGACAAAATGATAATAATTATATTTGTTTCAGAAAATATATTTATTATTATATGGTTTATATATCAATATTGTAAGAAAAAAGTAAAATACAAGAACCAACAATAACAAAGAATAATAACAAACAAAACAACAATACAAGAATGTTAAATATAAAAAACAATAGGCAGTATATCGTGTTGATATTATTTATGATAACTTCTCAGATAGCTTTCAGCGATGAAGTGCAAGAGACATTCAATCTTGATTATCTCAGAACACCAGAGGCGGCAGCTTTCAAAAAATACGGAGAAGAATCAGTGAATGAATACATTGGAACGACAGACATCTCCGTTCCTCTGTACACAATAAAATGCAAGGACATAGACATCCCCCTCGTACTGCGGTATGACGCATCTGGCATCAAAGTGGAACAAGAGGCATCATGGGTGGGACTCGGATGGAACTTGATGGTGGGAGGCTGCATCAACTATATATGTGCGGGAACTAAGGACATAGAGATTGGACCAAACATCCACGATAGTATCTGGACTCAATATCTTACTAACAATTTATATAAATACAAAAGGGGTGAAACATCAAACTGGATGGCAAAGCTACCATACAATCAGTCATTCGTGGAACCATATCAGTGTAAAATAGATAATGGTTGGGGGATGAAACAGTATTTAGACAGGGGCTATGGAGAACGAGACTTTTATTCAGTGAATATATTGGGTAAATCCTTCATGTTTTTTGTTGATCCATTCACACTGAAGATTTACAAAATAGGACAAGCCGGAGATGAATTTAAAATAGAAATAGAACCGAATCTTGAGAAAACAACAGGTCAAGGACGCCAAGAACGTATACAAAATTGGAAAATAATAGATTCTAATGGGTATATTTACAAATTCAGAGAAGGAGACAAACTTGAAGAACCATATGGTAAAGGAATTACGGGATGGTGGTATACGTCATGTTGGTATCTCACAGAGGTATACTCTCCTAAAGGAGAAAAAGTAGAGTTTTCATATACTCAGGTTCCAAGACATTATGGCAGAGGGACGAGAGTTGAGTCACTTTACTATGTTGATTTAAAGACATTGGATTATTACCATTTCTCCGAATCAGATTTCATCAAAGACAAACATAACATTTTTACGAAGAAAGCATATGTCAACAATTTTTATCTTGAAAAGATTACAACAGCAAATCAGACAGTTATTTTCAAAACCTCTAACTGCAAAGAAAGCAGTGGAAAAAGATTGGACAAAATAACAATATTGTCTGGTGGAAATTTATTTAAAACCATTGATTTTAGTTATGATAAAATGGGATTCGGATATTCCAATGTTGGGGGTAACTCAGTTCCTGCGGATGGAGTATACAATTCCGAATACAGACTAAAACTGGACAACGTCAAGGAAATTGCATCTACAGACACTCTTACAACCAGTTTTACGTATAATAAGTTAGAACTGCCGTCGAAAAGATCCTGTGCACAGGATTATTGGGGGTATTACAATGGTAAGGAAAACTATGTGAAAGGATTTGGGTATACTTTGATACCAACTCCGCAAGACTTCATGTCATATAATTATAGTGCAGTGCTAAGCAAAAGCGGTTATACAGGTGCAGACAGGCTTTGCAATGAAAAATTCATGCAAGCTGCTATACTTAATAGAATAACGTATCCCACAGGCGGCTATACCACCTATGAATATGAGGCAAACAGGATTCCTGTGAATACTATGGAAAAAACACAGAAATACAAAGAAATGAAAGAATCTATAATAGAGGCATCAATCACTAAGTTTCTTCTTTCTAATTCATGGAAATATGACGAGAACAACCGAGTAAAGGGAATTATACTTGAAAAAGAAAGAACGTATGATTTATATTCAAAATTCAATGCAGGTGGTACGGACTTTGCCAACATAAAAATCATGATTTTAACATCAGGAGTCATGACTACTATTCCTATAGCTATTAAACCTTCGAAAGACTACTCTTTCATAAAAAAAATTACACTTCCTGCAGGAAAGCATACTCTGTTAATTGAATGTTCAGATAGGGCTTCAAGTCCAAGGTCTTATTCTGCCACTTGTCAATTAAGATGGTTAGACACAGACCAAATCCAGCAATCGGATTATTACCTATTATGTGGAGGTTTACGAATTAAGACCATAAGCAACTATGATAATAATGGTAAAAAACTTAATTATACTACCTATGATTATAATAACGAAAATGGCTGCACTGGAGTTCTCTTAAATAACATCGAAACGATAGACAGTTTGCATTGTAAATACTTTAAAGACAAGGTATATAGTCCCTCTGGTACTTACATATTAAACTACACTGCAGAAGCTGATGTATACGCAATAACCCCAGGCAGAACTCGCTTTGCCGATTTTTATGCGTCTTGCAATCCTGGTATCGTTGGTTATTCACAAGTTACCAAGTGTAGATACGATCATACAGGGAAAGCAGAGAAAACAATCATTACAACGTTCAAAAATGAAAGTCCGAAGAATTTCAAGGATGCAGGAAAGTCTATAGCTGTAATAGATTACTATCAAGATCTCAGCAATGGAAATATTGTCAGCCAGAAAATCATAGATGCAAACAACAATGAAATAATTAAGGTTGACAATACTTATAACAGTTATATGGAAGACCATTATGCTGTTAATATTGGATATCGTGATGAGACAATAATAGGTAACTCGATTGCTTCTGGGTATACAGGTTCCAATATTCCATACACTACAATGTGGCATTATCCGTATATCCTATATAGAGTTGACCTGTCAAAGACCACAACCACAGAGAAAAGTTCTGACGGCAGCATTATCATGACCACAAAGGAATACAGCTATAATGATAAAAATCATCAAGTATCTCAGATAGAAGAGAAAAGCAATATGTCAGACCAGATACGACGGACAGAAATCATATATTCTGCAGATATGACAGACAATGCCAGTAAATGGATGGTGGCGAAAGCCCACAGACTGAACGACGTCGTGGAGAACAAGACCATACTGAAGGAGAATGGCAAGGAACAATGCATGAATACCCAGCATACATCCTATGGTTCCCATCATGTCAATGGTTCTGACTATTATCTGCCCGATTCGCTTTCCACATCCATAGGAGACGCAATACTTGAAATTAGGGCGTGGTATTCATACGACGATTCCTTGAATGTACGTTCTGTTAAGGTTGATGGCACAGAGATTGTCTATATATGGTCATACAACAGTCAATATCCAATAGCTAAAATAGAAGGTCTGGCTTATGATGATGTGGTATCAGCCATAGGACAACCAACAATATCACATTTGTTGTGCAAGGCAGAACCCACTGCGGCAGACTTCAACTTAATACGCAATGCTGTCAAGCAAAAGGGAGGTTATGCAACGACCTACACATACAAGCCTCTGGTTGGTATCACGTCAGAGACGTTGCCGAACGGCAATACGATCCATTACAACTATGATGCCTTCGGAAGATTGAAAGACGCAAAAGATAATGATAGAAGAATAATGCAATCACACGAGTACAATTATATAAAATAAGATAAACAAATGATAAAAATCATTCTCATCTTCTTGTTTGCTGTTTTAGCAATTATGACAAAGGCTCAGACCTACCCCAAACAGGTATTTATCACTACAAACGATGGAGACACTGTTAGGGGTATCATTGATTTCCGCACCAACGAGAAACTGTTAAGGCAGTGCATTTATGAGAAAAGCAGGATGAAAGTATCCTTGGGAATGGTCAAATATTATGGAAAGAGAAAAGCTCTACCATTTGTCCGTGGCGGAGGATTCTACACTGTACATTTTAGCAATGAAGAAACCAGATATTACAAATCCGAAAAGGTGTTGGAAGCAGAATGGGATATAATGGAGCATTTCGGTCTTTATCTCGGTGGCGGAATACAGATGCCATTAGGCAAACATTATGCCCAGTTTCATGCTGACTGGTACAAGTCTTTGGAATCCTCTGTTACGGCAGAGTTTGCGTTGTAAAGAACAAAACCATCGATACGCCTGATAAATTAGCAATAATTTGGTATCCAGACTGACTTAAAATTTTTACAAGAAATGCTATTACGAAAGATTTTTCTAAATTCATTTTTGTTTTGTTTTGTAACTGTAACAACTGAGGCTCAGCCAATGTTGACGCATGAGAGCAACGGTTTGCTTGAGGGCGACTTCACCAGACATGGCATCGAGTTCTTTGATGCAGGGCAGGGAGGCGAAGACCTCTTGTGGGAATATCCCATAGAGTTTATTGACAACCATGAGACGGAGATAAACGTCGGAGTGGATTTTCTCGGTGTCTATCGCATGACGGACGACACTCATGCGGAGTTCTATCTTGAGAAAGCCGACAGCACAATGGGCACCACGATATGGCAGCAGTTCCAGTGTCGCGAGGAGAGTCCGCTGAGCAAAACCGACTATGTAAGTCCGCTCCTTCGCATGAAATACCCTTTCGAATACGGCGACAGCATAGCAAGGCCGTTCCATGGCGAGGGTGTGTACTGTGGTGATCACCACTTTAACAAGCGCGGAGCCACGACGGTTATGGCAGATGCCACTGGTTCGTTGGTAGTGGATGAGGGCGATACACTGCGCAACGTATTGCGTGTATATACACTGAAGTCTTATTCCATCTGCATGGACATGAACCCTGCCGCACTCGACACGGCAAAACTACGTCAGGTGATAGAGGAAACCTATGAGTGGTATGCACGTGGCAACCGTTATCCTGTACTGCAGACCAAGACCAGCACAAGCTACGACAATATGCAGGTTCTCGGCACAAAGCGCACTGCTTACTGCTGTCTGCCGTCAGACCTTCTGTCTCTAAACGACAGCGTGAACCGTGAGGTGCAGCGCAAGGACTCGATAGCCGAAGCCCAGCGTGAGGCGGCGAACCGTGACATCATACACTATAAGACAAGTGTCAGCGGCGGTGTGATAACACTTGACTACGACCTCGATGCTCCTGCACATATCGTTACGCTCGTGGCAGATGCCTTCGGCATGACGTACCGCCGTGCGGAGTGGACGCAGCAGGATGGCAATGGCTACACACGTCGCATAGACTGTAACGGACTGAGGAGAGGGATATACATTCTATACATTAACGTAAACGGGAGAATATACAGTGAGAAAATCAATTTATGATGAGTATTAAAACGACCATAGATGACACAGGATTATCGGATTTTTCCTTATTATCTGCGTAGGAAATTTTCTTTTGAATTAGGGGCTTTACCTTCAAAACTCAGCACCTATGCCGTGATGGAAAGATTCACCACCTCCAGGTCAGAGAAAGAGGGCGCGACACCACATTGAGGAGCATTTTCTCGTTTATTTGATTTTCTGCAAAGATCTTGTATATCTCAAGAACATTTCCGAACGTTGTAACGAAATTGCGCATATCTATGGTAATAGTACTTAGTAGTTTGAGTATAGCTCAAGTTACAAAAAGCAACGAGGTGTGCAACTTTTTAAGCATAAATATTTTTTTAAATTCATCTAACAAGTTATGAAACATTTATTAGGTTTATGCATGGCGTTGGGAGTATTCTCAACTGCTGATGCCCAGCAACTCAATCTGCCAATCATTCAGACAAAGTACACTGCTGACCCTGCACCTTATGTGCATGGCGACACGGTGTATCTATATACAACTCATGACGAGGAGGGCGCAGGTGGTTTCCTTATGAAGGACTGGCTGCTCTATACTTCCACCGACATGGTGAACTGGGAAGACCACGGCGCAGTGGCTTCGCTCCGTAACTTCAAGTGGTATAAGGGCGACAATGGCGCATGGGCAGAACAGGTTATCGAACGTAACGGCAAGTGGTACATGTACTGTCCTATCCACGGTAATGGAATAGGCGTGCTTGTGGCAGACTCTCCCTACGGTCCGTTCAAAGACCCTCTTGGTAAGCCGCTTGTGTGGCAGAAGGACCATTGGTATGACATTGACCCAACGGTGTGGATTGACGACGACGGCCAGGCTTACATGTATTGGGGCAATCCTAATCTCTACATGGTTAAGCTCAACGAGGACATGATTTCTTATTCCGGCGACATCGTAGAACATCCGAAAATCAAGGACTATCAGGAAGGCCCTTGGTTCTGGAGCCGCAAGAATGCGAAGGGACAGAAGAAATACTACATGGCATTTGCTTCCACATGCTGTCCTGAGGGTATCGGCTATGCCATGAGTGACAAGGCTACAGGCCCATGGGAATACAAGGGACATATTATGAACCACACACCTCAGACACGAGGCAACCATCCGGGTATCATCGACTTCAAGGGTAAGTCGTATTGCTTCGGACTCAACTACGACATCTACCGCATGGAGACGAGTGCGCATGCAGAGCAGCGCAGCGTATCGGCGGCAGAGATGACATACAACGAGGACGGAACGATTCAGGAACTTCCTTATTTTCTGCATTGCGAACTCAACCAGGTTGGCTCATTCAATCCTTACCGCCGTGTTGAGACTGAGACAATGGCGTGGGGCTATGGGCTGCGCACTACACGCGAGAATCCTTCCGGCCCTTGGAATCCTACTCTCTTTGTCACGAACATTGACGATGGCGAGTACATTCAGCTCCGTGGCGTTGACTTCGGCAGAGACAAGGGCAAGATTAAGTTCACGGCTTCTTGCTCTGCTCTCCTTGAGGGTGGCAAGATAGAGATACGCATTGACGGCGTGGAAGGCAAGGTCATCGGCAACGTGACAGTTACCAATACACAGTTCAAGTATCGTGAGTTCACTACTGTGCTTGAGCCGGTAAACGGCAAGCACGACCTCTATTTCGTGTTCAAGGGCAGCCGACTCCAGAAGAAGAACCTCTTCAACTTTGACTGGTGGCAGATGGAACCTCTCAAGAAAGGTGACGTTACAAGTTCCGTTACGGTTGAGGATGGCGGCATAGGCGATTACAAGGCAGTGATGCAGGAGTTTGATGGCTTTGATGCCCATACCGTGTTCATGCCAGCGGATATGTCTAAGTTCAACAATAAGAATCCTCTTCCCATACTCGTATGGGGCAACGGTGCATGCACTAACTCTCCTTGGGAGCATTATCGTTTCCTCAACGAGATTGCCTCACACGGCTACATCGTTCTTGCAACGGGCTATATCCCTGAGGGCGACACGCCATATCGTGGCGAGATGTCTAAGCCGGAGCAGCAGATAGAGTCGATAGACTGGATTATCGCACAGAACAATGACAAGAACAGTCCGTTTTATGGCAAGGTTGACACTAAGAACATCTGCGTGGCAGGCATGTCGTGCGGTGGTCTGCAGAGCCTCTTCAACTGTGCCGACAAGCGCATCACAGCATTGATGATTTGCAACAGCGGACTGTTCCTCGACCCAAGCATTGCCATGCCTAACATGCCTATGCCTGGCAAGGATAAGCTGAAGGACATCCATACACCGGTGATCTACATCCTCGGCGGTGAGACCGACATTGCCTACAAGAACGGCATGGACGACTTCCACCGCATAGACCATGTGCCGGCCATTGCCGTCAACTATCCTGTAGGTCACGGCGGTACATACCGCAAGCCTCATGGTGGTGAGTTCTCTATTCCTGCCGTTGCATGGCTCGACTGGCAACTCAAGGGCAACAAGGACGCTTCCAAGATGTTCGTAGGCAAGGACTGCGGAATACTGAAACGCAAGGACTGGACCATTGAGAAGAACAGCAAGGTTAAGTAATGTGGAAGAATTGAAATATTGAAGAGTTGAAGAATTAAAGTGTTGAAAGTCGAAAGATGAAAAAGTTTCTTACAATATGCTCGTTTCTTGCCAGTGCAATTTCGTTGCTGGCAGGGAACGTGCATTTTTTTATGCACGACGGCGGTAAGCTTTCGGTTGCTTTCGTAACGCCGAGCATCGTGCACGTCTCCTTCTCGGCAGACGGACAGATTTATAATAGCACTACTGGCGTATGCGTAGAGCGCAGCCAGCAGGATGTCAAGGTAAAGGAAGTGCCGAGCAAGACAGACAAGAATGTTGTGTGTCTGATAGGCGACAGCCTTGTCGTTGAGATAAACAAGCAGAGTGGGGCAGTGACATTCCGTGACAGGAAGTCGGGCAGGGTGTTGCTGTCGGAGCGCACTGACAAGCCCCGCGACTTTGAGCATGTGGTGCAGGAGCGCATCATCTATGACGATTCTTCCGCGCGTATCGTGGAGACCGCCAACGGTAAGATTACCGTCAAGGACGAAATAAGGCGCGACACCATAGGCCGCAGTTGGCGCTACCGCAACCATTTCCTGTGGCAGGACGATGAGGCTCTCTACGGACTCGGTTCGCACATGGAAGACTACATGAACCTGCGTGGCAAGACCATGTACCTCACCCAGCACAACCTCAAGGCAATGATTCCCGTGCTCAACTCCACCAGGGGATACGGCTTGCTCTTTGATGCCGGCTGTGCCATGAAGATGCAGGACGACTATATCGAGTTTGAGGCTGCCAAGCAGATGGACTATTACTTTATGGCAGGCGAGAACATGGATGCGGTGGTCAAGCAATACAGATACCTGACGGGCGAGTGCCCGATGATGCCGCGCTATATGTTCGGCTATACGCAGTCGAAGGAACGCTACGTCAGTTCCGACGACATACTGCGCACGCTGGGCGAATACCGCCGCCGTCATGTGCCTATCGACATGATAGTGCAGGACTGGAACTACTGGCCGCAAGGGTGGGGGTATATGAAGATGGATCCGAAGTTCTATCCCAATCCCAAGGCCCTTGCCGACTCTGTGCATGCCATGAATGCGAAGCTGATGGTCAGCATCTGGCCCAACCCGCAGTATTGTCCGCAGGCCGACGACTTCAAGCAGCGTGGCTATATGCTGGAACACTCCGTGTATGATGCCTTCAATGCGGATGCACGCAAGTATTACTGGTCATACGTCAACCATGAGTTCTTCTCCAAAGGCTTCGATGCATGGTGGTGCGACTGTTCGGAACCCCTCGACGGTGACTGGACATGGGGACTGGGCGACTATGGCTGGGACAGTCAGGAGGAACGCTGGCACAAGAATCAGGACATCCTTTCCGATGCCCTCGGCGCAGAGCGCAGTTCGCTCTATTCCCTCTATCATGCCATGGGAATATATGAAAACCAGCGTTTGAAGCAGGATTCACTCCTTGCTGCCGGCATCGCACAGGAGAAGCGTGTGCTCAACCTCACGCGCAGTTCATATGCCGGTCAGCAGCGCTATGCCACCATTACATGGAACGGCGACACACATGCCTCGTGGAAGTCGTTCCGCCAGCAGATACCTGCCGGACTGAACTTCATGGCCACGGGCTGTCCGTACTGGACGGTGGACGTAGGCTCGTTCTTCACGAAGAACGACAGCCGCTGGTTCAACAAGGGAGAGTTTCCGCAGGGAGTGCGCGACCCGGAATACCGCGAATACTACACGCGTATGTTCCAGTGGGGCACATTCCTTCCGATGCTGCGCAGTCACGGCACCGACACACCGCGCGAGATATGGCAGTTTGGCGAACCCGGCACACCATACTACGATGCCATCCTGAAGATGATAAACCTGCGCTATGAGATGATACCTTATCTATATAGCATGGCGGGATGGACAACACACCGTGACTACACCATGGCGCGTATGCTTGCCTTCGACTTTGCCGGTGATGCAAACGTCCTCGACATAAAGGACGAATACATGCTGGGCCCGGCGTTCCTCGTATGCCCTGTGACAGAGGCCCATGCCACGAGTCGTGACGTGTATCTTCCTAAAGGTGCGACATGGATAGACTACTGGACAGGCAAGGAATACACCGGCGGACAAACACTGAAGGCACCGGTGACGATAGACACCTTCCCGCTCTATGTACGTGCTGGAAGCATCATCCCCACGGCGCCGGTGACAGAATACTCCGCAGCACAGATAGGCAGGGAGGTGACACTGAACATCTACGCAGGAAAGAACGCCAGCTTCGTGCTGTATGAAGACGAGGGTGACAACTACAACTACGAGCGCGGACAGTATTCCGAGATTCCGATGGAGTGGATAGACAAGACCCACACACTGAAAATCGGCAATAGAACAGGCAGCTACAACGGAATGTCAGAGAATCGCACCTTTATCGTGAAGCTGTCAAACGGACAGACGAAAACCATCAATTATACCGGCAAGGTAATAAAGGTGAAATTTTAAGAATTGAAGAGTTGAAGAATTGAAGGATTGAAGAGTTGAAGAATTGAAGGATTGAAGAATGGAAGTTGCCATGCGGTAAAAACTTCAATTCTTCAATTCTTTAATTTTTCAATTCTTTAATTCTTCCGGCTCCACATGCACGGCTATGTGAGTCTCGTTTCCATAATGAAGCCTCAGGAGTTCCTCTACTTCTGAGGCTTTGTCGTGTGCCTCGCGCAGTGTCATGCCGCCGTCCATCATGATGTGCATCTCAATGGCATAGTGGTTGCCTATGCGGCGTGTGCGCAGGTCGTGAGGCTCTGCCACTCCGTCTACCGATGCTGCTATGCGCAGAATCTCTGCTTCCACTTCGTCGGGCAGCGACCGTTCCATTAGGTCGCCTATGCCGTCGCGCAGTAGGCTGAGCGACACCTTTGCTATGAACAGCCCTACTATGATTGATGCCGCAGGGTCGAGCACCGTCCATCGCTCTCCGAGGAATATTGCTCCACCGATGCCCACCGCCGTGCCTGCTGACGACAGCGCATCGCTGCGGTGATGCCATGCGTTGGCCTCCACCGCCTGTGAATTGAGTTTGCGTGCCTTCACCATAGAATAGCGGTATACACCCTCTTTCAGCACCACCGACAGCAGTGCCGCCCACAGAGCAAGCGTGCCGGGAGCCTCTATTGCTTCACCGCGCATCCATGCCGCCACCTTCATTGTGCCGCCATAGACAATGCCGGCAGCCACAGCCAGTAGTGCCACGCCGATGATGGTCATGGCAAGCGTCTCATACTTGCCGTGGCCATAGTCGTGTGTCTTGTCCTTGGGCATGCCGCTGATGTGTACGAATATGAGTACTATGGCATCGGTTATGAAGTCGCTGAGCGAGTGTATGGCGTCGGCCACCATGGCGGCACTGTGGCCCATTATGCCCGCCACAAACTTAAAGACAAGCAGCACCACGTTCACTGCACCGCCCGCCAGTGTCACACTGTATATTTCCTTGTTTCTATCCATCGTGTCAGCTTTGAGTGTGCAAATATAGTGATTATTTTTGAAAATAATGATGTTTTTACACTTTTTCTTTTCCTTGACAGGCTTATTTGGGGGAAATTGTGTAACTTTGCACTCGTAAACTCGCCAAAGGCGACCACGAGCCTGCTTCGCAGACACTCGTTGTTTACTTCGGGCGATAATATTGCACTCGTAAACTCGCCAAAGGCGACCACGAGCCTGCTTCGCAGACACTCGTTGTCCAATTTCTCCACTCCCAAGAAAACTCATTTTAAGCAGGGGTAAAGGGGTGTGATGGGCAAGGAGCCCACAACGGGGGTAGAATCGCGTAGAGGCGGCTTAAAAAGCTTTTTTTAATTCACAATGCATAATTCACAATGTTCAATTATGTCATGCGGGGTAAAAAATGCGAGATTTACGCTAAAATCATGTATTATGCATTGTGAATTGTGCACTAATTAGGCCCAAATTACTGCATAATCAGGGTCTGATTACCACCTGATCAGGTGCTAATTACATTGTAATTAAGGCCTGATTACACCGCATTAAGAAAACTTAACATTTTTAACATTTACGTAAATGTCGGATATAGGCTTCTCTGGGACAACTATATTTTTATAAAAATCCGCTGGAAATACAATGAAAAACTCTCTATAATCAGCGGAAAATACCATTTTTATATATGTTTCCGCTGAAAATAACGTATTTTTAACACTTTTCCTCGTTTTGGTCGTTTGCAGATGTCGTTAGTTATAGTTAAGTCTGGCACCATTTATTATCGCCTTCTGCCACAAAGTGGCATACCAAAGATTAATTTATGAATGAAATTAAGGTTGATTATGGAAATTCGTTTCTGAAAAACTACCTGCGAATTTCAATTTCCGTTTAATACCGTTGTCCAAAGTTGTCCTGTGTTGTCTTCGATAAAACAAAGATGATGTTTTTTTCAAAGGCAACAATTAACAACAAAGGACAAAAATAATCCTCATGCAGATGTTTCGTGGCCATGTAACAAAAACACGCAAAACATGAAACATACATCACGGTAAACAGACATGCCGCATGCATCGTAATTGAAAATAAATTAGTAACTTTGCACTCGTAAACTCGCCAAGGCGACCACGAGCCTGCTTCGCAGACACTCGTTGTTTACTTCGTGCGATAATATTGCACTCGTAAATCAGAGACGTGCGCCAATCTTCGATTGACACGCACTATTTACTTCGTGCGATAACATTGCACCATGAAAAATGAAAGAATTGAAGAATTGAAAAATTGAAGTTATTCCCGCATGGCAACTTCCATTCTTCCATCTTTCCATCCTTCAACTCTTAATCTAACAAACAAAATATTAATGAAAAAGAAAATCTTTATCCTTTCTGCACTGCTCGCCGTCGGCACGATGGCTGAGGCGCAGGACAAACTCTACAGCGACGAGTTTCCAATCGGCGACGTCACACTGTTGGACGGTCCACTGAAGAAGGCTCGCGACCTGAACATCAAAACTCTGTTGCAGTATGACTGCGACAGGCTGCTGGCTCCATACCGCAAGGAAGCCGGACTGGAACCCAAGGCAAAGACTTATCCCAACTGGGACGGACTGGACGGACACGTGGGTGGACACTACCTTACTGCCATGGCGATGAATGCAGCCACGGGCAACGAGGAGTGCCGCAAGCGCATGGAGTACATGATAAGTGAACTGCAGGAGTGCGCTGATGCGAATATCAAGAATCACCCGGAGTGGGGCAGGGGTTACGTGGGCGGTATGCCTAACAGTGAGCGCATCTGGTCAACATTCAAGAAAGGTGACTTCGGTACATACTTCGGTTCGTGGGCACCGTTCTACAACCTGCATAAGATGTATGCCGGTCTGCGCGACGCATGGCTGTATTGCGGCAACGAGCAGGCTAAGCGCCTCTTCCTCGGTTTCTGCGACTGGGCCATCGACCTTACCGCAGGGCTTACCGACGACCAGATGGAGCGTATGCTGGGCAATGAGCATGGCGGCATGAACGAGGTGCTGGCCGATGCCTACGCCATCACCAAGGAAAAGAAATACCTCGACGTGGCGCGCCGTTTCTCACACCGCCGTCTGCTCACGCCGATGTCGCAGCGCCAGGACAACCTCGACAACATGCACGCCAACACGCAGGTGCCGAAGGTGGTGGGCTTTGAGCGTATAAGCGAACTGAGCGGCGACGAGACATACCATAATGCAGCAGACTTCTTCTGGGACATCGTGACGGGTGAGCGTTCACTCGCCTTCGGAGGCAACAGCCGCCGCGAGCACTTCCCGAGCCGTGAGGCATGCACCGACTTCATCAACGATATTGACGGTCCGGAGACGTGCAACACCAACAACATGCTGAAACTGACAGAGGACATGCACCGCCGCAATCCAGAGGCACGCTATGCCGATTACTATGAGTTGGCTACGTTCAACCACATCCTGTCGAGCCAGCATCCAGAGCACGGCGGCTATGTGTATTTCACGCCGGCACGTCCGCGTCACTACCGTAACTATTCAGCACCAAACGAGGCAATGTGGTGCTGCGTGGGTACAGGCATGGAGAACCACGGCAAGTACGGACAGTTTGTATATACACACAAGGGCGATGCGCTCTTCGTGAACCTCTTCGTGGCTTCAGAACTGAACTGGAAGGAGAAGGGCATGGTGCTGCGCCAGGAGACACAGTTCCCATACGCAGAGACAAGCCGCATCACCGTTACGCAATGCGCGGCGCGCAATGCACAGACAATCCTGGTGCGCTATCCTGCGTGGGTGAAGCCGGGAGAGTTTGAGGTGAAGGTAAACGGACAGCCTGTAAGCATCGTCACAGGTCCGTCGTCATACGTCAGCATTGACCGTAAATGGAAGAAAGGCGACGTCATAGACATCACCTTCCCAATGCACAACAGCGTGAAATACCTGCCAAACGTGCCGCAGTATGTTGCACTGATGCACGGTCCGATACTGCTCGGCATGAAGACCGGCACCGAAGACCTGGCTCACCTCATTGCCGACGACAGCCGTTTCGGACAGTATGCCGGCGGCAAGAAACTGCCCATAGACAAGGCTCCGATACTCATCAACGACAACATCGATGGCATTGCAGATCAGTTGCAGCCCGTAGCAGGAAAGCCGCTGCACTATACCCTGGCGACAAAGATGGAGAACGGCATACACAACGAACTGATGCCTTTCTTCGAGATACACGACTCACGTTACATGATATACTGGCTTGCACTGACGGAGCAGAACTACAAGGGTTATCTTGACAACCTTGCCAAGCAGGAGCAGGAGCGTCAGGCACTTGAGGCACGCACCGTGGATAAGGTGCAGCCGGGCGAACAGCAGCCTGAGACAGACCATAAGATGGAGACCGACCGTTCAAACGTGGGCAACACCAACGACACCTTCTATCGTGATGCACGCGACGGCCACTACTTCAGTTACCTGATGCAGACCGGCGGACAGACAGAACTCAGTCTGCAACTGAAATACTGGGGTGTGGGTGAATGGAAGACCCATGAGTTTGACATCTATGTTGATGACGTGCTTGTCAAGGAAGTGAACAACACAGGCAAGTACCGCATCTCGGAATTTAAGTATGAAACCTATCCAGTGCCGGCAGAATTGTTGAAAGGCAAGCAGCAGGTGCGTGTGAAGTTCGTGGCCAAGCCACGCAAGCAGATAGGTGAGATATATGAAGTAAGACTGGTTAAGAATTAAAGAGTCTTTTAGTGAAAAGTGAATAGTGAAAAATGAAAAATACGCCAATGACATAGTGCGTGATGATACTTGTGCGTAACTTGTATTTTTCACTATTCACTATTCATTATTAACTTCCCGTAAGGAAAGCTTCAATTTTTCAATTCTTCAACTTTTCAATTCTTTCAATGGCCGAACAGTCCCTGAAAAAACAGTTGAAAGTACTCACCATCCCGGTGTTCATTGAGATGGCGCTGGTGATGCTGCTGGGTGCCGTCGATACGGTGATGCTGAGTCGCTACAGCGACGACAGCGTTGCTGCCGTCGGTCTTGACAACCAGCTGATATCACTTGTGTTCCTCGTCTATCAGTTCTTCTCGATGGGTGCCGCCATACTCTGTGCGCAGTATATCGGGGCTGGACTGAGGAAGCAACTTGTGCAGGTGGTGGGCATGGCCTTGGTGGTAAACCTGCTGTTGGGACTGACGGTAAGTGCCCTGCTTTTCTTCTTCGCGGAACAACTGCTGCACCTGATGGGACTGCGCCCTGAACTTATGGGCGACGGACTGGTGTATCTGCGACTGACAGGTGCACTGTCGTTCTTCCAGGCATTGTCGCTCACGTTCTCTGCTTCGCTGCGCAGTGCCGACAAAGTGATATGGCCCATGACAGTGACGGGCATCGTCAATGTCATCAACATCTTTGGCAACTACGCCCTGATATTCGGACACTGGGGATGTCCGCAACTGGGCGTTGAGGGTGCGGCTATCGCTACGGCTACCAGCCGTGCCGTAGCCATGATACTGCTCGCAATCATACATTTCAGGGTGCATATACCAAAGTTTCCGCTGCATTATTTCCGTCCCATACCCTGGCAGGAGCTTGGCAAACTGCTAAAGATTGGTGTGCCGGCCATGAGCGAGAATATTTCATACTGTCTGTCGCAGGTGGTCATCACCTATTTCATCAACCAGATTAGCAACGAGGCATTGGCAGCACGCACATACTGTGCCAACCTGATTACGTTTGTAAATCTTTTCTGCATCAGCATCACGCAGGGCGGCGACATACTCGTGGGACACCTTGTAGGACAGAAACGCCATCAGGCTGCCTACGTCATGGGCAACTATTTCTTCCGCTGGTCGCTGATAATCACGCTCACCGGTTCCGTGTTGCTCGCACTGACGGGCCACAGCATCCTCAGTGCCTTTACTGATAATGTAGAGATTGTCACCATGGGTGTATGGGTGCTTGTCGTTGACTGTTTCCTTGAATTGGGGCGTACGTCAAACATCTTTGCCACCAGCACGCTGCGTGCCACAGGCGACACCGTATATCCCCTTGTAGTAGGAGTGGTGTTCCAGTGGAGCATAGCCGTCGGTTTGGCATACGTCATAGGCATCCCCCTCGGCTATGGCCTCGTAGGTATGTGGATAGGCTTCGCGCTTGACGAAAACATCCGTGGCATCATCCTCGTGCGCCGCTGGCGCTCAGGAAAGTGGAGGAATAAAGGGTTTGTGAAATAATTTTTTCAATGCACAATGCATTGTGCATTAATTGTCGCTGTGAATCAGCCTATATGCTATAGAACCAGGTTGAGGCGTAGCAGGGCAGTCGTCGATTGAGAACCATCCGGCATCGCTGATTTCATCATCCTGTGGTTTTATCTCGCCGCTCTCCCATTCTGCTGTGAAGGCAATCATCAGTTGTGAAGGGAACGGCCAACTCTGTGTACCGAAGTACTTTATGTTTTTCACCTTTATGCCAGTCTCCTCCATCAACTCACGTCTTACGGTCTGTTCGGCAGTCTCGCCAGCCTCCATGAAACCAGCTATGCAGGCATATATGTCCTGGTTTCTCTGTGCATGGCGTGCCAGCAGCATCTTGTCGCCCTTGCGCACCAAAACGATGATGCATGGCTCAATGCGTGGAAACACAATCTTGCCGCAGCTCGTGCATACCATGGCTGTCAGTTCTTTGTGAGGCGTCAGTGCACTTCCGCAACCGGCACAGTAACGTGTGCTGTCTGTCCAACTGGCAAGTGCCTTGGCACGAAACACCTTCATGGCTTCCTCCTCAGTGTTGCGGGCATTATATAGGCGCAGCGCTTCCGTGGTGTAATCAGAAGGCAGTTCCTTGTCTTTCGCCAGCATGAAACAGATGCCGTATTCAGGTTCGCAGTATATGTCGCTGCCTTGTGCATCATGTTTCAGCTGCTCCATGTCCTGCAAGCACATCGGAGCATTGTTCTTTCTGAGTATTATTTCTTTATTTATGAAGGCGAAACATTCGCCGTCAAAAGTCTCTGGATTCTTTATAAGCATAATTCACCTTTCACCTTTCACTTTTCACCTTTCAGTAATATCCTGCAGCACCAGTCCGCTCAGCATAAAACCGAATATGGCAGTGATGTGGGCGAGAGTACCGTTAATCTGTGCTTTCGATGAACACCATTCATGGTTCAGGAGACTCTGGTCGCCAGGGCCGTTTTTCGCTTTCGGACACATACATTGCTCTGTGCCGCATGTGGCATTGTGACCACGGTTCTCAAGAAGTTCGTCACTGTACACACACTGAAACTTGTGTTTCGGGAACTGCTTCTGCGATTTAAACTTCTTGCGCAGGGCGCGTGCCAATGGGTCGCCCTGCACCTTCCAGAACTCTGTGACCTTGATGCGTGTGGGGTCGAGTTTAAGGGCAGCCCCCATCGAAGAGAAGAGCTTGGCTTTCGTCTTGCAAGCCAGAAGGATAAGTGCCGCTTTGTCTTTCAGCGAGTCAATGGCATCAATAATGTAGTCGTAGCTGTCAAGATTGAAGTCGTCTGCCGTCTCTTGTGTAAATATCTTCTGCAGGGCTGTGATCTCTGCCGAAGGGTTAATGGTCAGTAGGCGCTCCTTCAGGACATCTACCTTCACCTCACCCACGGTTTTCGTCGTTGCCATCAACTGACGGTTGATGTTGGTAATACACACACGGTCACTGTCAACAATGGTCATCTGGCGTATGCCGCTGCGCACAAGACTTTCTGCGCACCATGACCCAACGCCGCCCACGCCGAAGATAATCACGCGCTTTTGGGCAATGCGCTCCATCGCCTCGTCACCTAACAGCAGTTCGCTTCTGCGAAATATAGCACTGTCTATTGCCATTAGTTATTAATTGCTCTGATAACTACTTCCGTTTTTCAATTCTTCAATTCTTCAATCCTTCAACTCTTCAATTCTTTAATTCTGCAATCACTTCTATTTCTGTCAGCGCTCCTTTCGGCAGTGTCTTCACTGCCACTGCAGAGCGGGCAGGGTAGGGTTCGGAGAAGAATTCTCCATATACGGCGTTCATGTCGGCAAAGTCATTCATATCGGCCATGAAGACAGTAGTCTTGATGACGTTTGCCATTGACAGGCCTGCTTCCTGAAGTATTGCCTGAATATTCTTCAGTGCCTGTCGTGCCTGTTCCTTGATGCCGCCTTCTACAAGGTTTCCTGTTGCAGGGTCGATGGGAATCTGTCCTGATGTATAGACAAGGTTACCAACTTGTATTGCCTGACTGTACGGGCCAATGGCGGCCGGTGCTTTTGCTGTGCTGATTGTTTTCTTCATGTGTTTCTTATAACTTCAATTTTTCAATTTTTCCATCCTTCAATTATTCTTGGTGCAATATTATCGCACGAAGTAAACAACGAGTGTCTGCGAAGCAGGCTCGTGGTCGCCTTGGCGAGTTTACGAGTGCAAAGTTACGAATATTTAATGAAACGGCAAAATTTATTACTAGATAAAGTTGTCATGGTTGTCCAAAGTTGTCTTTAATACAAAAAGAATGGAAGACAACACAGACAACTTCTATTTAAAGGGACTTCTATTTATTATCGCCTTCGGCTGTCGAGCTAAACCTTCTGCCACGAAGTGGCATACCAAGGATGAATTATAGAACATTCCATTAATGGATGATATTGATGGCATTAACGATAATACCTGATGTCATTCGCTGAACAGTTACCGACATTCATACAAATGTTAAAAATGAAGAATAAAACGCAGATTTATAATTCAAAATGGGTTGTAACTGAAAAAAAAGTTGTATTTTTGTATATTGTTTGTTACATGAAAATTAGAAATGAGGAGATAAGGAGGTAAGAAGGTATAACTAATAAAAACAATAGATAATGAAAAAGATTCTCGTGGCGCTCGCAGCCGTCTTTTGCTGCGCAATAACAGCTCTGGCTCAAAACACCCAGACAGACAGAAACCGTTCGTACACAATCACGCTCGGCGGTGTGCAGTATACTCACAGTGATGAAAAGATGACATCAAGTGAGGCTGTCAGCAAGGTTATGACCGGCATGCTGACCGGCAAGACCTCCATACAGGCAACCGAATACGAGCAAGACGTGATCAACGCTATCATCAAGGGCCTCTCCAATTCTCATCGCTATCGCTATGACGACAGTATGCTGGAAAATAACGATGCAATAGTGGCGGGCAACCTCGTGGTTGAAGCTGTCATCACCAACATACAGATGAGGACGGAAAACCGTACTTCGAAGGGAAAGGATGGCAGACCGCAGATTACCACTTCATACAAGGGTGAGGTAGAGGCTATGCTCACACTGAAGGATGTAAAGACGGGTGAGGTAATTGGCAATCCGTCGTTCAGCGGTTCGGGAACAGGCACTTCCTATAATTCCGACTCTGACAAGGCTATGCGCTATGCCATAGGCCATCTGTCTTCCAGCATCACCACGTGGCTCAACAAGTATCTTCCTTTGCAGGCTAGCATCATAGAGGGCTCTACAGCCAAGAAAGACAAGCAGAAGGAAGTGTATATCGACCTTGGCACGCGAGAGGGCGCTTCAGAAGGTCTGCACTTGGCTGTGTATAAGGTGAAGACCATTGCCGGCCGCGAGGCAAAGACACAAATCGGCAAACTGAAGATTGAGTCTGTAGATGGCGACGACATCAGCCACTGCAAGGTGCAGAGCGGAGGCAAGGACATCAAGGCTGCCCTTGATGCTGGTGAGCAACTCGTGGTTGTCTCTACAGACTAATTTAATTTGCAACTTATAAACCCCACCATAGTTATTATGAAAAGGATTTCTCTCTGCCTCATGGCAATGTTGTGTGTGCTGACGCTGTCGGCACAGAGTGTGTATGAAAACGAAGTGACTAACAATATCATGGCGCGTCGCTCGGTACGCAAATACCTTGACAAGCCTGTGGAACACGAGAAGCTGGAGGCTGTGGTAAAGTGCGGCATCAATGCGCCCAGTGCCATGAACTTGCAGAACTGGGCTGTACGAATCGTAGAAGACCAGAAATTGCTGGCTGACGTGAAGAAAATGTGTCGCAATGCTCCGAACCTTATTTGCGTCTGTGCTCCGTCTGACGGCAGGTTTGACCTTGACGCAGGTCTGATGGGTGAGAACATGATGCTGGCGGCTCAGTCATTTGGACTTGGCACCTGCATCCAGACAGGTCCGGTTCGTTTCCTTACAACAGACGAAAAAGCCAAGACCTTCATGAACAGTCTTGACATTCCTGAAGGCTACAAACTGCTGTATGTAATCTCCATCGGCTATCCAGATGAGCAGCCGGAAGCTAAGCCACGCGACACCTCAAAGGTGAAGTATATTAAATAGGTCTTATAATATAATCAAAGCGGTCGAAATTATGGTAGCCAAGCGTTTCAAGATACGCTTGGCTATTATTTATGTCATCATCGTCGTTGTGGTTGGGAATGTGTGGCAACCGCAGTTTGACAGAGGAAAGTATGTCGGCATGTTCTGAGGCAAGCCACTTGAGGTTGTCGATGACGCGTTCGTTGCCTATGCCTGTGTAAGCCTTGTATATTCTGGGGTTAATGTCCTTGATGTCAATAATCCATTCTTTGATGAACGGCAGCACATCCTCTATGTTCCTGCGCGGTACGTTGAGGCTGGTCTCTATGGCTATGCGCCATTCCTTCGGGCACTGCTCGCAGAATGCCTTGATATATGTGCTGTGAAGCAATGGCTCACCGCCGCCGAAGGTTATACCTCCGCCCGTGGCGAGGAAGTAAAGCTGGTCTATGCGCACCTCGTCAATCAGTTCTTCCACAGTGCGCTCCATGCACATCATGTCATCTGAAATGCTCTGCGGATTGAGGCAGTATTTGCATCGCAGAGGACATCCGTAGAATGCCACGAGTGTGGTCACACCCTCGCCGTCCACTGCCAGCCGGTGACGGACAATGCCGATAAATCTGCCTGTGAGTTCATGGGACGTCATGGCTATTGCGCTTTCTTTTCGGGGTCAAGGGAGTCTGGGGCGTAAACGTCGCCTTCAAGTTGTATCTCGTCAAGGCTGTCATTCTTGCAACTGTCAATCATTTGTGGGTTTGGAACATCTCCCTGCAGTCTTTGGCCTGTTCCATTACAACTGCTCAGTGTCAACATTCCCACAGACACGCCGGCAATCATCGCCGCCTTGCCGAGCAACTGGCGCTGGTGCAACTGCTGTTCGAGGTAGCGGACCTCTGCCTCGCACTTTGGGCATGTGCCGAGGCAGTCGCCTTTGTACTGACATTCCTCTGTCACATACTCTATGTCGTTCGCCTCTGCTATCTGGCGGCGAATCTCTTTCAGTATCTTGCAGGTTCTCTTTCCTTTTGCCATAGAAAATATATTGAGTTGTTTAGGAAAAATTCGTAATGCATAAACGAAAACGAAGACGAAAACGAAAATATTCCGCATGGTATTTTTCACTTTTCACTCTTCACTTTTCACTCTGAGCATAGCGAAGTTG
>JAFPVC010000027.1 GCA_017413085.1 Prevotella sp. | reverse complement strand
GAAGAGTGAAGAGTGAAGAGTGAAGAATTTAAGTTACCTTTTACATCCCGTAATTTAAATTCTTCACTCTTCACTTTTCACTTTTCACTTCAAAAGTTGTTCCACAACTTTTAAAGGTTCTATGTTCATGCACTCCATGTCGCCTCTCTTGCATGGCTTGTTGCCGTAGATGCTGCACGGACGGCATTTCAGGTCACAGCGCTGCACGCAGTCGTCCTCACTTTGCTGCCACCCAAGGAACCCTGCCCACGGATGCGTGGCACCCCAGATGCTCACCACACGCGTACCCATAAGCGATGCCATGTGCATGTTGCCTGAATCCATGGACAGCATAACGTCCAAGTCTTTCATAAGCTGAAGCTCATAATACAGTGAAGAGTCTGTTAGTGAAGAGTGAAGAGTGAAGAGTGAATAATTTGAATTTCCTTTTGACTGGCATTCTTCACTCACATCTTCCTTCTCCCCCCGTAACTTAAATTTTTCACTCTTCACTCTTAACTCTTCACTTAACGTAGAGGCCAACTCTACGTTACTGTATTTTTCTGCCCATTTCTCCATCTGCTCCTTCTCCTTTCCTCCTCCGCCAAAGAGGATGATGCGGCACTCAGGCCTTTTCTCTATCAATAACTCTATCACCTTCTCCATCCTTTCCAAAGGATATATCTTTCCTGCATGGGCGGCGAAAGGGGCAATACCTATTTTAAGTGAAGAGTGAAGAGTGAAGAGTGAATAATTTGAATTACCTTTTGACTGTATGTCATCCGCATGGGATTCTTCACTCTTCACTCTTAACTCTTCACTTGAAGCGTCCAACGCTTCACGGTATTCTTCACTCTTAACTCTTAACTCTTCACTTGAAGCGCCAAGCGCTTCAAGATAGTTCTCAAACGCCGTTGGCAGTCTCATCAACTGCTTCTTCTCCTCTGGTGCCGTAATCTTGCGACGCAGTGAGCGGTGCTTGTCTATATGGCGCACGGGGTAGCCATGCATACGGAACAGCTTGCGCAGAAACTTCGTCCTCAACACGTCGTGCATGTCGATGACCAAGTCGAAGTTCATCTGGTGCAGTTCGCGAAACAGTCTGTAAAGCCCTCTGATGCCCTTATAATCACGTTTAGGGTCCCGTCCGAGGAAATATACGTTTGGAGCGAGATTGTCGAACAGAGGGGCATGAAACGGCTTTGACAGCACCGTCAACCTGTCATCGGGGTGTTTCAGTGCATATTCACGCACTACGGGAGCCAGCATGGCAACATCGCCAAGGGCAGAGAATCTTATAAGCAGTATATTCATCTTTTATTTCTTTACACGAAACAAAGTTACTATTTTTTTCTCTCTCAGCAAAGAAATGGACAAAAAAAATCCCGGAAGGAAATTAAAAACCTTCCGGGAAATTTTATTTACGCTTATTATGCATTATGCATCATGCATTACTAATTATGCATTGTGCATTACAAAATTACTTCAGCTGACCGCCTGCAGCGTTGAACTGCTTGTTGCCGGTAGCGATGATGAGCTGTCCGTTCTTGACGAACTTAACAGGAGCTGCACCCTCTACATTCTCAGCTACGCCGTCAACGGCTGTTGGGTCATATTCGCCAGTCTTGATGATGTAAACAAGGTCGATGCCCTGCTTCTCATTGCCGCCCTGAACGAGCTTGATTTCTGTGCCGTTCTCAGTAACTGTGAACTCCTCAGATGTCTGCTCATCCCAGTTGATGGCACCGCAGGTCTGTGTGAATATAACCTCGTCGCCAGCCTTGTAGCTGAATACAGCGCTTGCATTCTTGCCGGCAGCGTCGCATGCTACAGAAACAATCTTATACACACCTACAGGGAGAGTAGTGATTGTTACGTCCTCGCTTTCTGCATAAGCTGAAGCGCCCATAGAGCTGCGGATAGCAGTGTTGCCGTTGTCGCAAAGAGTAAGACCCTCAATGTTCTCAGCCTCGCTGAAGAATACTACGTTGTTGGTCTGGGTTTCGTTTACAGTGAATACGAAGCTGTTATTCTTTCCTAATGTGACGGTCTTGGCAAAGCCCTTGCTGTCGTCACTTTCACCCTTAACGCCTTCGTAGATTACGCCGTCAATTTCAAATCTTCCAGGGAATCCAATCTTTATGGTCTCATCCTCGAAGTTCTGACCACCATATACGAAGATGTAGTCACCGCTCTCGTTAGGATCAACATATACAGAGTAGTCAACCAAAGCAGCCTTGTGGAAGTTGACTGTTACTACAACTACCTCTTCTGCGCTGACTACCTTGCCCTCTGCGTCGTCACTGTCGTAGATGTACTTCTGACCGTCAACAGTGAAGTTCTCAGTGTCAGATGGAGAGAGGATAATCTCTGCACCTGCCTCGTCAGAACGGTTTGCATCTGGCTTAATCTCTTCATCACCACACATGTACTTCACAACGTAAGGACTTGCCTCTGGTTCCTCTGTAGTGTAATAGAGTATGAGGTTGTCGAATGCAAACGAAGATGCGCTGCCAGCCTTTACGCTGAACACTGAAGGAGTAGCATTAGTAGCAGATACCTGAGACTTCACGATGATAGGATCGCCGAGCTGACCCTCAGCATCATACTTAGATACAGTCATCTTCACGCCGGTAGAATTGCCCACGAGCTTAAAGTGGTGCCAGTATTTTGCTGTCAGTACATTACCGCAATCATTCTTAAGACGTGTATCCCTGTTGCATGGATAGCATTCAAAGGTGCTGCCGTCGCTGATAGAGAAGGTATTCTGCCAATCTGCTGCGTCGGTGATTGACATGATGCTTTGGCCGTTAGGATCAAGGATAGAGAATGTACCAGCTCTTTTGTTGCATCCACTGTAACCTGCGAAGTCGAACTCAAGAGTCCACTGTCCTGCCTCAGAGAGGTTCTGATCGGTGATAGTTGCAGTGAGAGTGCTGTTAGTGTTGTTGTCACCCCATGCGTTGAGGAACTTGTTGCCGTCATACTCTTCGCCGATAACTGCATTGTGGCTGTAGTCCTGGTTTGTTGAACCTTCACCAGTTTCTACGGTGAATGAAGGCGACTGGTTGTTGTCGAATGTCCAGTCGGTAATAACCTCCTCAGCTGGAGCTGCCTCAGAAACAACAAGGCATACGGTGTCAGACTTTGCAGTTGCCTCGTCGCCGTTCTCAAATGCTGCGAGACCCCTCATGTAGATGTAGTATGTGCCAGGCTCGAAGTTCTGATCAAATTCTTCTGCATTGTATTCGTCGTAGCTGAGGTCAGCCTTGTCGGCTTCATCATTCTCAGCCTTTGCTACACCAATATACAAGTTCAAGTCAGTAGTGTTGGTAGCATATACGGTGAAGAAGTCTTTAACCTCATCTGCAGTGGCATTGTTAGCAATCTCCTGATATTCGAGCACTGTCTCAATCTCAAACTGGTTAGGATCGCTTACCACGATTACGATAGTGTCGGTGGTGTAGGTCAGAGGATCCTTGTCGTCGTAAGAAGCAGTTACTACGCCATAAGCGAAGTAAGCGCCAGGAGTGCTCATTGCATTCTTGGCATCCTCTTCGGTGCCGTAGCCTGCATAGGTAGCATCCTCCTTAGTTACTCCTTCAATAGCGTTAGCGATGAACATCTCAGCAGAGAGCACGCCGTCGCTGACAGCTGTCATGTAGTTGCTGAGCATAGGCTTCATATCGTCGTCGGTGCCCTTGAGGTACTTGATGGTGTCAGGCAGGTTTTCCTCTACGTTGAGGTAGTAAACGTCCTTCACCTGTACTACGAGAGTATCAGAGATAGCATCTTCGGTGCTCTGGTCCTGATAAGTTACAGGAATCTTCGCATATACATAGTAGTCGCCAACTGTGCTGACCATAGACAAACCACCTGCTAAGTTAGTCTCGGTGTATGTAGCGGTAGCCTTGTCTGTGCCCTCGCCTGCAGCAGCAATGCCTAACTTAGCAGTCGTGAGCATGTTTATAGCGCTGAACTGTGACTCATCGGCAGAGCTGTTGATAGTTATGATTTTATTTAAGCTGAATGCACTGCCCTTCTCTATGACAACGGTGTCCTTCAAGGCCTTGATTTCGGTGTAGTTCACGTTGCCGGTCTTGCGGATAAGCACGTAGTCGAAGTAGTCCTTGCCTGCAGTCTGGTTGGTAGCAACGAGTGCTGTGCCAGACTCTGTAACGGTAAACTCGTCAGAAGTAGTAACTACCACTGCACCAGTAGAACTCAGGTTGTAAACCTCCTCGCCGTTTACAGTGAAAGAGGTAGCGCCAGAGCGTGTAGAGCTGGTGATGGTGTACTTGCCAGGCTCAGTGAATGTGTAAATTGTAGCGTTGTTGGCAAATCCGGCAGCACCGTTTGACATGCGGCTGTTTGTGTATCCGTCCTCAACTCTTTCTACTCCCTCAATGTCTTCAGCCTCTGCGAAGAATACAGCGTCTGTGCCTTCCTCTATCGGAGAGAAAACAACAGTTTCTTCTACGCCGCCCTCGGTAGCTTTAAACGTGCCACTGAACTCATAGGCTTCCTTTGACTGATAGAGAGTGCCTTCGTTGAGCAGATAGCGTGGGAAGTAATACTTCACGTCATCACCCACGTATGCCTCGCCAGATGTAATAACCTCGCTCTTCACGTTATCATATATTGTGTATGCAGCCTTAGGAGCCTCGCTCACAGTGATATACATGTAGTTCTTGGTTTCATCCTCGTCAATGGCGATGAAGTCAATGTCACTTTCGCTTGGGTTGTGTACGTACTTCTTGCCGTCCTTCCAGAAAGGATCAAGGTCAGTACCCTCTGCATAAGCAGGCTGGCCAACTATTACACCTGTATATTTCACAGTGTCAACCTGATGCTCAGCATCGAGCTGGCGAACAACGAAGTATTTGCTTGTCTTCGCCGTAGTGTAGGTAATGCTGAGAGCAAGTGTACAGTCTTCAGAACCCTTACCAACGAGGTTGCCGCTACCTGCACTGTTTGTCCACTTGAAAATTACAGAGCTCTTTCCTGCTTCAACGATTGCCTTGAGCGCATCTGTTACATCAGATGTTGCATTGGTTGTGACAGTAGAACCTTTTGCAATGGTTTGTGACAGAATTTTAGTAGCAGTAAGGTTCACCTGTGCGGTGCCGCTTCTCAGTCCAGTAGCTGAATAGTCAAGCGTACCGTCTGTTACATACATAAGATCCACGCCGTATGCGTTACGATCTGCGCCTGTAGCACTCCATGTCAAAGAGGCACCGGTAACTGTTGCATTAGCCGGCAACTCAAACGAAAACTCAGCATAGGCACATCCCTGCCATGTGCTGGCATTCATCTTTGAATTGTTGAAGTACTCAGCCTCGTAGTCTACCGTGCTGACATAGGCAGTGGTTGAGCCTGAGTGTGAGCTTGCAGTGTGCACCAACACGGCACTAACCGTCTCGTCAGCCGAAGCCGCGACACTCATCAAGGTCGCGACTAAGAGAGAGTAAAACTTTCTCATAAGCTTTTCTTCTTTTTTTTAGTTAATAATATTGTTAGTTTAAATAATAATAATTCATTATTTACAGGCTGTCAACCTCTGTCTATCTTTAATATTATATCATCAAGATATGCATCAGAGACGCTCTCCATGTCACTCTTATGTTTGAAGTCATTAGGCAGAGACTTATATTTTTTCTTCTTACAGACGGACGAATCATTAATATATGCCTGCTTTTTTAAGTTCATAGTAATCCCATAGGGCTACAAATAACCCTATGATAGCAATGATTCCCATTCCTGCCAGTGCTGCTATCTGTCCTTCATTCATATTTTTTCCCTCCTCCCTGCTGTTTTATTGCTTAGTTTTGTACTTATTGTAGCATAAGAATACGTATTCGGTGACAAAGGTAGTAAAAAAATTTTGAAAATGCAAAATTTTTCCTCTCCTTTTCTTTTTTCTCTTTGTTTTATTTTCATTATAATAAAATAGAAAAATAAAAAGAATAATAATAATAGATGGTTGAAAAGTGGATAAACAGGTAAATTATCAAGTGTAACATAGTGTAATGGTGGGCATTGCAATTAGGCCCTGATTAGGTGGTAATCAGGCCTTTATTACACTGTAATCAGGCCCTGATTGCACCCTAATCAAGGCCTGATTACAGAGAGTGGAAAACTGTGGAAAATTGTGTTGAGTACACTGTGAAAAGTGTGTGGATATTCACATTGTCATCTTCAGTTACCGATGTAATGTATATGTTGTATGGATAAAGTGGAATTTATAAATAATTATCACTGGCTTTTCCATGTGGTTATCCACAGAGTTATCCACTGTTTTATTTATTTTTTTTATTTATTATTTCGGTATTTAAATGAAAAGTTGTAAATTTGCAGAAATTTATAGCTTAAAGGTTATGGTAGAGATAAAGACCGTCACAACGAAGAAAGAGACAGAGCGATTCATAGACTTCCGCACGGAACTGTATAAGGACGACCCATGCGCCGTGCCTTACCTCTTCATGGGTGAGCGCGACGACCTGGACAGAAAGAAGAACCCCGCCTTCGACTTCTGCGAGGCGGAGTATTTCATGGCTTATAAGGACGGCCGTGAGGTAGGGCGCGTGGCTGCCATCATCAATAACAAGGCCAACGAACTGTGGGGGCAGAAGTGCGTGCGCTTCGGATATATTGACTTCATAGACGATGAGGAAGTCAGCGAGGCCCTTATCAACAGGGTGAAGGAATACGGACTGTCGAAAGGCATGGACACCATCATCGGTCCGATGGGCTTCGTTGACATGGACCGCGAGGGACTGCTCATAGAGGGTCACGACGTGATGGCCACCATGCACGCCAACCATAACTTCCCGTATTACCAGCGCCACATAGAGCGACTGGGCTTCGTGAAGGACAACGACTGGGTGCAGCAGCTCGTGACCGTGCCAGACCAGGTGCCGGAGAAGATGGCGAAGATAACGCAGATGATAGGCAAGCGCTATAACCTGCAGGCCCACAAGCTCACCAAGCACCAGTTGCTGAAGGAGGGCTACGGACTGCGTTTGTTTCATGTGCTTAACGAGTGCTACAAGGATTTGTATGAGTTTTCGGAGCTTACCGACCGCCAGATAGACAACCTGCTGAAGAACTACCTCGCCATTGCCGACCTGAACCTTGTGACTTTCATCTTCGACGAGAACAAGAAGTCTGAGGAGCATCCCGACGGCGAGATGGTGGGCTTCGGCGTAAGTTTCCCGTCATTCTCAGAGGCTTTGCGCAAGACCAAGAACGGCAAGCTCTTCCCCTTCGGCTGGTGGCACCTGCTGCGCACGCTGAAGTGGCACAACACCGATACCGTTGACCTGCTCCTGATAGGCGTGCTGCCCGAATACAGAGCCAAGGGTGCCAATGCCATACTCTTCGACGACCTCATACGCTGGTATCAGAAATACGGCTTCACCAAGGCGCTGACCCTTGCCATGATGGAGACCAACGACGGCGTGCTCTCAGCCTGGCAGTATTTTGAGGCAAGTACCGTGAAGAGGCTCAGGAGCTATAAGAGGAAGATAGAGGAGTGAGGAGGAGATAGAGGGAATTTCATCAGTAATTAACGTGAAAAAGAGAAACGCCGACTGATTACATTATCAGTCGGTTTTTTCGTCCCTTATTTTAGAGCAATTCAAAGGGCATTGCAATAGCAGCCATATTACTGTCTAATATGGATGCTTTTACGCAGTAATACGAATGCTTTTACAGTGTAATATGGCTGCTATTAGAACGGTCTAACGAAACCTCTGATTTCCAAGTATATATATTATCCTTTACTTTTTTTAACAACATAACCTGTCATATTTTTCAAGGTAAGCCGTCTATAATAACAGAATGAGTTCAGTGATAAGTAAAAAAGAATACGGCGAGTTGGTCAGACAACATGCCCAGCACGTGCTCGGATTCGTGATGCGTTTGTTGTCAGACCGCAGCGAAGCCGAGGACGTGGCGCAAGACGTATTCGTAAAGGCTTATCAGAGGCTTGACACGTTTCGCGGTGATTCCTCCTTCCTTACATGGGTGTTGCGCATAGCCTACCACGAGTCGGTAAATCACTTGCGACGACAAAGGCCCTGCATGATAGAGCTTGACGAGGTTGCGTCGCACAGTGATATGATGTCGTGCTCCACCATTGACAAGGAATTTACAACAGGAAGCGACGAGCGCATACAGTTGCTTGAGAAGGCGGTGGAAGACCTGAAACCCGATGATCAGTTGCTCATCCACATGTATTACTACGAGGAGCGTTCCCTGAACGACATAGCATACATCATGGATGCTGAACCGAATACCCTGTCACAGCGGCTTCGCCGAATACGAAAAAGACTTATGGTAATGATTAAACAGAAAGAAGATGGACGAGATTAAAGATAAAGACCTTCAGACGAGAAACGATGCTTTCGCCAATGACCTGCGTGAGGCCTTGCGGAGAAGGGAAGACAAACGGCCAGAAGTGGAAGTGCCTGAGGATTTCCTTGTCAACGTCATGCAGCAGGTGGGGTCAGAAAAGACTCACACAGCGTCCAAGGCATGGCGCATTGCTCTTACCTCTCTCGCTCTCGCCGCCTGTACTATCACGGCAGTGTTACTAGTTTTGCCAAAGGGAGATGAACAAAGGCCTATATGCAATAGTCTCATAGTCAGTAAAGAGCAAACTCCGAGTCCGTCACCTTCAGATTTGCAGCTCGTAACTACGGAAAAGACTATTGATTCCAAGCCAGCGGCAAAGAAATATACTGAAGAGAGATATGTTACCCGGAAGCAATCTGTCCAAGCCCAAAATGTTGACAGTCTGGACTACTATATTGCAAAAATAGAACGTGAATTGACGAAAGTGGATGAAAATCTATATATTGAGAAAATGCAACGAGTGATACACGCTGATGAGCGACTGCAGCGTCTTGTCAACAAATTCATCGTGCATGAATTGAAAAAAGATTCACAGCCACATGAAGCCATTCTTATTTATAATGTAAAAAAAGAAGAAGTGTATGAAGAATTACATGAACAATAGACTTGTTGTCGCTGCTATTGCCCTGTTACTGTCATTAGCACTGTCAGCACAGGAGAAAGGTGATGCCTTGCTCCACCAGTATCTCACGGAATTCGCGGAGTCAGGGGAGTACAACATTCATCGCATAGATTCCACGAATCCCTATGTGCGAGCTTATAGATTCAGTAAGGTTTTTGGTATGGAGGGCATTAGCGATCCGATGTTTCTCTTTGAGTCGCTCTGCAAATTAGACCGTGCTTTTTATTCAGAGGCAAGTTTAGCTCAGGAGATTTATCTGCACAATGCCAATGAAGGCGACTCGCCGCTGACGGGCATTCAGGTAAACATTGGTGAAAAGCCGATAATGGGACGAGCTTTGTCCTTCCTGCCTGGTTCAAATGTGCGTATGCTCTCCTTCAATAAGCCTGATGGGATGCGCCACTGTTTCCTGTTAATCTGGAGCCAATATCTGAAAAGGGGGGGAAAGTTCGGCAGTTCGAAAGGCCAGACATGGTATATGAACGGCGAGGTCTATGAGTTTGAGGGTAAAAAGCCCAAGGCCAAGACATATCTGTCAGTTTACCAACCTAAGGCAAGCCAGGTAACCTCTGAGGGAGGAGAGGCAACCCATGCTGCTACTTATGATGATCTATTGGCAAAGGTGGAAAAAATCTGCCAGATATACAATCGTGAGACAGAACAGGGACGTACATCTGCTGTAATCGTTTTAAATAAATTATGTAACTCCTACAATGGTAAGTTGTCTAAGAAACAATATGATAAATTGACAAATTTGATTTTGCCCCTGATTGCCAGTACCAAGAATGAAGGTCACGAGAGTATGCTGTGCTTGAGTTGTGCAACACTTTACCAAAAAAGCGAAGGTTATGAATACACCATAGAAGAGCAGCAACTGAAGGAAAAGCAGATGACTTCTCATTATGCACATACACGTGTAACGATGGCTAACCTGTCAAAAATGGTCACCTTTAACTCTATGTTGCTCAGCGATGCAGAACAGGTAGAGTGTGTTATCACAGGGCATACAGAACTGGATGCGTCATGTGTCACCTTGAGAAGAATTCCTCAAATGGAGGGAATGGGTGAGTACCCTGTTGAAGGTGGGCAGTTTAATATTAGATGTAAGTTGCCAATGAATGAAATCATCGAGATTATTTCAAAAGATGGCAGAGTTCGATTTGTTGTTGACGGGAAACCCATTGAAGTCGATCTGACAAACCGTAAAGTTAAGAGTTCCACCAGCAGCCAGCCGACTAACGATTTCCTACAAAATATCCGAAGAATGGAATTACAGATGTGGAATACAACAGACACGACAGAGAGAGACAGCATATTATCCACCCTCAGGGGAATATATAAAGATGGTATCATCCGGCATCCTGACAACATTATCTCTGCCTTTTCTCTGTTTAAGTCATACAGTGAAATGAATGCAACACAGCTAAAGCCCTATATGGATGATAGTTATGCTTTCACCAATCACCCATTGCTTGCCCCTGTACATGAGTACTATGAAGGATTGATGAAACGAAATCCAGGTACGGATTTTCATGATGTGGAACTGAAAGACCCGCAAAACATTATTCATCCTTTAAGCGAGTATCTGGGCAAGGGCTATGTGCTATTACATTTCTGGAATAGCAGGGAAGCTGACATAAGTGGCCTGCAGCAGATAAAATCTATCTACGAGACTTGTCATCCGAAGGGTCTTCAGGTCATCAGCATAGCACTCAACAGCGACAATTACCCACCAGGATGGCGCGATGAGATAGAGAAACGACAGTTGAAGTGGACACAACTCTGGGGTGGTGAAGGTCGTGACACCCCATCTGTTGCAGCCCAAACCTTTGGTATCCATTCGCTGCCTGAAACAGTTCTTCTGAGTCCAGACGGCAAGGTTGTTTCGTCGCCCGCAACTATTGATGAAATGAAAGAGGTGGTGAATGAATTGTTGAATAACTGAACTATACAATTAGCATGTATAGTCTTAACCACTGATTATTTGGCTACTTGTGATAATTGAGTAATTTTACATGTAAGGGGTAAAATAGCTCCAAATGTCATAAATTATGCTAAATACCCCTTTACTGAGAATCAGATAATTTGGAGAAAAAGAAAAATATCGCTAACTTTGTTGGCGATATTTTTTAATGGTGGAGAAAGTCATAATCCATCCAATCAATTAGGTAAATTCTTCATTCTATATTCTTCATTAAAATATGGCTCGTTATCTGTCTTTCCTTATATGCTGCCTGGCACTGCTGCCGCAGTTGCTGTTCTCACAGCAATCTGCTGACGTCGTTACCAGCGTGTCGCAGGAACGCATATCCTCGCAAAACAACACCTCAAACATCTTTGCCACGCTCTTCGTAGGCGTGCTCGACCTGCCTACGGGAAGGTTGCAATAGCCCTCATGCACCGCATGCTTCATGTCAGGTTTGAACTGCCGTTTAATCGCACGGATGCGTGACTGCATGGAAAAATATTTTGCAGAATGAAAAAAGTTTTGTAAATTTGCAGTGGAAATTTGCAGTCACAGGGAAAATATGACAAAGGAAGAATATAGACAGTTGCTAAACTCCGATTATTGGAAGGGTTATTCCTATTCTTTGATAAAAGAGCGAAACTTCACATGTGAGGATTGCGGCAGAAGATTCTTTGGACAAAGAAACAAATTGCAAGTACATCACCTGAGATACCGAGATGCGAATCCATGGTCATATAGTCCTGATGAATTAGTGGTATTATGTGACGCTTGCCACAGGAAACGTCATAGGTTATATTCTGATGTTGATGACAAGAAAGAATACGATAACATTGAAACAACAACTGAAACAGAATGGTATGATAAACTGTTGAATTTTGTATTTAGTAAAAGAGGAGTATGTTGTTTAGTTTGTATTATAATATTCTTGGTAGTGTCATATAACTATCTGAATAGACAGCCAGATACACAGGAAGAAAAAACGGAACAGGTAGATGAAATAAACAAAAAGAAAAGTACGCAACATAGCAGAGGCAAGAAGTCTCATAAGAAAAAGAAACGAATGTCTGAGCAGAAAGAAGAAAAAAACATTGACAATGAGACAGATGATTTTGTTCAGATAGAAGAAAATGGAAGTCAGGAGAAAGAGAATGAAATAAAGAGTACAATGCCGGAAAATGAGCAATACAATGAATAAGGCAGACAGCATTTCAGCAATATATGAAGCCATCGCTACTGAAGGATTCACGGAGAGAACGGCTGGCATGATAAGTAACCTTGTAAATGACATAGAAGATGGAAAGACAGACATTGAAGGATTTAATCAGCAAGAGCATGCAGGACTCTGCAAGGCTGGTGAGGCTCTCATCGGGGCGCGCATCGTCGCAGGCTACGCTGCAGAGAGCCTTGCAGCAAGTAGCAATGCTGCGGCAGGCCAAGGAAAGCCAGCAAGCTGGCAAGTAGATGAATTGCAGGAAGAACTTATAGAGCAATGGGCAAAAAATACACAGCAGTGGATTGACGATTCGGAAAACATGCTTAAGGAGGTATTCGGGCCTATGATTGCGCAGGGAGCGGAATCCAAAGTATATTACATGGAAGGTGCCCCCTCTGTTCTTAAAGAAAGAGTCTCGATATACTCCACTACGCTAAAGGCACTGGATGCCATAGTATTGCATAATGCTTTGTTCACGGAAACACCGATGAACGTAATAGGGTTTACACGTGACAATGATGGGTTGTTCAGAATAGTGCTGACGCAACCATACGTAAATTGCCTTCGTTTGGCAACAAAAGAAGAAATAGACAGAATGGTATCGTCAAAAGGCTTTCAAAGCAACAATGACAGCAGCGGTGTAAACTATATTTCAGAACGCATTGTGCTTGAGGATATGCATCCTGCCAATGTATTTATAGACGAATTAAGCGGTGAGCCAATCTGTATTGATTGTATAGTAAAATATAGAAAATAAACATAAAACTGTAATGCAAGAAGAAATAAACACGCAGCAGCAGGGAGAACAGACTCAATATACCGACGACAACATACGCACACTGTCGGCACGTGAGCATATACGCACACGCCCGGGTATGTATATAGGTCGCCTGGGCGACGGCTCACATGCCGAGGACGGCATATACGTATTGCTCAAGGAGGCCATAGACAACTCCATCGACGAGTTCCGAATGAACGCCGGCAAGCGCATAGAGATAGACGTGCGTGAAAACAAGGCGGTGTCGCTGCGTGACTACGGCCGCGGCATACCGCAGGGAAAGATGATCGAGGCAGTCAGCAAGCTGAATACCGGCGGCAAGTATGACAGCAAGGCCTTCAAGAAGTCGGTGGGCATGAACGGCGTGGGTATCAAGGCCGTAAACTTCCTGTCGAAACACTTCGAGGTGCGCAGCTACCGCGACGGACAGGTAAGGACGGCAGTTTTTGAGGAGGGAAACCTCATAAGCGACACTACCGCACCGACGCAGGACGAGAACGGCACATACATAGCCTTCGAGCCCGACGATACGCTCTTCAAGGGATATATGTTTCGCGACGACATAGTGGAGACCATGCTCAGGAACTATACCTACCTGAATACAGGGCTTGCCATCATGTATAACGGCAGGCGCATCATCTCACGCAACGGACTGGAAGACCTGCTGAAAGACCAGATGACCTCCGACCCCCTCTACCCCATCATCCACATGAAGGGCGAGGACATTGAGATAGCCTTCACCCACACCAACCAGAACGGTGAGGAGTATGATTCCTTCGTCAACGGACAGCACACCACGCAGGGCGGCACACACCAGTCGGCATTCAAGGAGCATATCGCAAAGACCATAAAGGAATACTTCGGCAAGTATGAATACGGCGACATAAGAAACGGGCTCGTGGCTGCCATTGCCGTCAACGTGGAGGAGCCTATCTTCGAGTCGCAGACGAAGATAAAACTCGGTTCGCTGACCATGTCGCCCGACGGAGTGTCGGTAAACAAATACGTAGGCGACTTCGTAAAGAACGAGGTTGACAACTACCTGCACCGACACCTCGACATAGCCGAAATAATAGAAGAAAAGGTGAAGGCAAGCGAGCGCGAGCGCAAGGCCATGGCAGGCGTTACGAAACTGGCGCGCGAGCGTGCTAAGAAAGCCAACCTGCACAACCGTAAGCTGCGCGACTGCCGCATACACTTCTGCGACGTGAAAAACGACCGTAAGGAGGAGTCAAGTATCTTCATCACCGAAGGCGACTCGGCAAGCGGCTCTATCACCAAAAGCCGCGACGTAAACACGCAGGCGGTGTTCTCATTGCGCGGCAAACCGCTGAACTCTTACGGACTGACCAAGAAGGTGGTATATGAGAACGAGGAATTCAACCTCCTGCAGGCGGCACTCGACATAGAGGACGGACTTGACAACCTGCGCTACAACAAGGTCATCGTGGCTACCGATGCCGACGTTGACGGTATGCACATCCGCCTGCTCACCATTACGTTCTTCCTGCAGTTCTTCCCCGAACTGATAAAGAAGGGTCACGTATATGTATTGCAGACACCGCTCTTCCGCGTAAGAAACAAGCGCACGAAGATAAAGAACAAAAACGTGGTAAAGGCAGAGGACGAGAAACTGAAGGAACGTGGCGAGAAGGCAAAAGACTATATCACACGCTACTGCTACAGCGACGAGGAGCGACTGGCAGCCATCGAGGAACTCGGTCCTGACCCTGAGATTACACGCTTCAAGGGACTGGGCGAGATATCGCCTGACGAGTTTGCGGGCTTCATCGGTCCTGACATACGCCTGGAGCAGGTTACGCTGCAGAAGAGCGACGAGGTGGAGAAACTCCTGGCTTACTACATGGGCAAGAACACCATGGAGCGACAGCAGTTCATCATTGACAACCTGGTGATTGAGGAAGACCGTCCGGAAGACTTGGACACTGATTAAACAAATCAGTCAAATCCCAGTTCCACGCGTGCCTCCTCGGTCATCATGCTCTTGTCCCACTCGGGTTCAAACACCATGTTGACCTCTGCGCTGTTGATGCCTTCGACCGCCAGCACCTTAGTGCGCACGTCTTCGATGATGAAGTCGGCGGCGGGGCATGACGGTGCGGTGAACGTCATGTCAATGTCCACGTGACCCTCCATGTCGAGGTCAATCTTGTAAATCAGTCCAAGGTCGTATATGTTGACCGGAATTTCCGGGTCGTAAACTGTTTTCAGCACTTCGATGATGCGCTGTTCGGTATCGTCGTGTTCTTTCTGTGTCATATTTTTCCGTTATCTCTGAATGAATAATAGTCTCCGTCGGTCACTATGATGTGGTCGCAGAAATGTATGCGCATGGTCTTGCATGCCTGCGCTATGCGCTGCGTCAGCTGGTCGTCGTCGCGGCTGGGCCTGGTGTTTCCGCTTGGGTGGTTGTGGGCTATGGCTATGATGGTGGCGTTCTGTTGTATTGCGTGTTTCATTATTACCCTCACGTCGACTGCTGTCTCCGTTATTCCGCCATGCGACAGGCGTATGGTGTCGATGTGCTTGTATGCCTGATTCATCAGTATCAGGTATGCTTCTTCAACGTCAAGATTACGCATCAGTGGCCACAGATGTGAGTAAAGGCTCTGCGAATTATTCAATACATCACGCTCTGGCACTTTCTCCATCTCTCTTCGCCGTCCCAGTTCACACGCTGCCATTATAGTTATGGCTTTGGCCTCACCTATACCGTTGTAACTTGTCAACTGGTCAAGTGTACGTTTGCTCAGCACCGCTAAATTGTTCTCGCAATCGTTCAACAATCGTTTCATAACATCGACAGCGGTTTCCTCACGATTGCCCGAACCAATCAATATGGCAAGTAACTCTGCGTTTGTCAAAGCAGACGCCCCATGTCTCATTAGTTTCTCACGCGGACGGTCTTCTTCGCTCCACTGGTTGATGTTTAGTTTGTCGAACTCTTTTTTCTTCATTTATAAAACGTCTTTTCGAAAGCCTGAAACTCATCCTTGCCAAGTACGCAGCGTTTCCACCACGCACTGATGAAACCCAGTCCGTAGCCCATGAGCTGCGTGAAGGCGGCGGGCACTGAGAGCAGTCCGACCCACAGGCTGCGGTTGCGCACCGATGAGTCGATGAAGATGATGAGGCTGTATAATATAATAGGTGAAAGCGACAACAGGCACAGCACCATGCCTATGGTCTTGCATGTGGCATTGGTGCAGAGCAGTGCCAATAGCAGTCCGGCAATGGCCAGCACCAGCCATGTCATTACCCCAACGGTGAAAGCAGCCGGAAGCATGTGTACCAGTTTCATGGTTCCGGGGTGTCGCTTTTCAAGGTTGATGCGCGCTATGCCGCTGTTATACACCTGTCGGAAGAACTTTCTCAGGTCTGTGCGTCGCTTGTGCCACACCCATGCTTCGGGAAACAGGCGGCTCTCATATCCCGCTTCAATCATGCGGTAGGAGAAGTCGATGTCCTCGCCGAAGCGCATGCGCTCGAAACCGCAGATGGCGGTGTAGGCTCCGCGATTCACGCCCATGTTGTAGGAGCGTGGGTAGAACTTGTCCAGTTTCTTCTTTCCGCCTCGTATGCCGCCTGTGGTGAAGAACGACGTCATGGCATAGCTGATGGCTTTCTGCACAGGCGTGAACGACGGGTGTGAGGCATCGGCTCCGCCGAAGAAGTCGCATGGCTTGCGCTGCAGTTCACCGTCCACGGCCTTTAGATAGCCTGGCGGCACCACCACGTCGCTGTCGAGAATGATGACATAGTCGCCCGTGGCGCGCTCCACTCCATAGTTGCGGCTCTGTCCTGGTCCTGAGTTTGGCTTGCAGTAGTATTTCAGGTTGAGCAGGTCGCGGTATTTCATGCACACCTCGTCGCACCTCACGTCAGAGCCGTCCTCAACGATTATGACCTCAAAATCGGCATAGGCCTGACGGGTGAGACTGTCAAGCAGTTCATCCACCTCGTCAGGCCTATTGTATACCGGAATTATAAATGAATATTTCATTATTAATTGAAAATTGAAAATTGAAAATTATGATTACCCCAACCTATGTGCGGAGGGCATTTTTCACTTTTCACTTTTCACTGTTCACTTTTCACTTCATACTGTGCGTGATTATTCTTTCATGCGCTGAATGTAGCTGCCGTCGCGGGTGTCAACCTGCACGAGCTCGCCCTCCTCAATGAAGAGAGGCACGCGTATCTCGACGCCGGTCTCCAGTGTGGCTGGCTTCAGCGTGTTGGTGGCG
The DNA here is from genome assembly GCA_017413085.1 of Prevotella sp. Classification (GTDB taxonomy): domain Bacteria; phylum Bacteroidota; class Bacteroidia; order Bacteroidales; family Bacteroidaceae; genus Prevotella. The sequence goes on along the minus strand of JAFPVC010000027.1, from coordinate 38,111 downwards.
GTGTCGCCCTTCACGCCTGGCTCAGAGTGTGTCACGCGCAGCACGGTCTTCACCGGCATCTCAGCGTAGAGCACGGTGTCGGTGTCGGCGTCGCTTACAACCTCCACGATGTCAGACTCCTTCATGAACTCAACGCCCGTTACGAGCTCGGCTGCAATAGGAGTCTGGTCGTATGTCTCCTGATTCATGAAGATATAGTCCTCGCCCTCTTTGTAGAGATACTGGTAAGGACGGCGTGTAATCTGCACCTCCTCCAGTTTCTCGCCGATGTTGAAGCGGCGCTCAAGTACGCGGCCGTCGGTCACGTTCTTCAGCTTGATGTTCATGATAGTGTTGCCCTTGCCCGGCTTGCGGTGCTGGAAGTCGATGCATACCCAGATGCCGCCGTCCATGCGGACAGCTACACCCTTCTTAATGTCTTGTGAGTTAATCATTTTTTCTTGTTATGTTTTTTTTGTGTCTATTATCCTCTTATGCGGTATCAGTTGCACGTTATGTAGGCACATATATGCGCAATATACAGTGCAAAGTTAATAAAATATAGTGAAAAAAGCCGCCTAAGGTGTTTTTTTTACCATTTTTTAGTATGATTTACGCTCGTTTTCTTGCGTAAGTGAAATAAAATGAGTAACTTTGCACCTCGAATTGCGTATTTTGCGAAAAATGCACCGTTCATAATGAATTACAAAACTATTAAGATATCTTAAAACAACAATGAAAAGAACATTTCAACCACACAATCGTCGTCGCGTGAACAAGCATGGTTTCCGTGAGCGTATGGCAACCAAGAACGGCCGCCGCGTATTGGCATCTCGCCGTGCACGCGGTCGCAAGAAGCTCACCGTAAGCGACGAGCACCACGGAAAATAATTCTTCCGGGGTAAAAAGGAAAAAAAGACAGCATATAAGCGTTTTTGATGTCGTAAATGGCACAATACGAATATGCTGTCTTTTATTTTTGGTTAATTTTTCTGTATTTTGTGTTCTTACTTCCAAATTAATTTGGAAGTATAGAAAAAAAAACGTAACTTTGCAGTCAAACCTATTATCTATCAATAATTTTAGATTAAAGACTGTTTTGATATGGAAAACGTGATTCTTGAACACAATCTCGACAACATAACGTTGCCAGAGCGCGCGAAGTATCGCGAGTTCATATTCTGCAAGGCCGGCTCTTGCATGATTACTTGTAACGGCAAGGAATTTCTGATTGGACGCAACTGCTGCGCAGTAATTATCACGCGCTTTATACGTAGCGTAAAGCCATCGCCTGACTTCGACTGCGATGTCATTTACATCGATTTTAACTTCCTGCGCCAGAGTGAACCTAACAACCCGTTTATCATTCAGGCCACGCTCATGCTCAGCAGTGATCCTATAATAAGGCTTTCTGACCCGAAGGAGGAAGAACTGTGTCGTGAGCTGTTCAAAAACTTTGGGTTGCGCATCGACGACAAGCGGCATAAGTTCTATGATGAGATTCTGCGCACGTCGGCACGCATGCTTGCGCTCGACCTATTCGATATGCTCGCGCGCACCAGAACTGTCGAGTCGCCCTCGGCAGGCACTACCGACATTATGACTCGCTTCATCAACATGCTGCAGGATAAGGAATACCGCGACAACCGCGAGGTGGCATACTATGCCGACAAACTCGGCGTGGTGCCTAAGTACCTCTCGGAGATAAGCAACAAGACCAGCGGCTTCTCTGCCTCTTACTGGATTAACCGCTTCACTGCATTCGACATCAACCAACTGCTGCATGAGAACCGTCTCTCGTCAAACGACATTGCGGAGCTGTTCCACTTCAGCAGCACCTCTTACTTCAACCGCTACGTGAAACGCTATCTCGGGGCTTATCCCAGTGAGCTGCGCGGACAGTAATTCAAAACGATAAATTCAAAACGATATTCCACCCCTCATAAAAAACACGAGGCAGATTGCTTGATTGCAACCTGCCTCGCTATTTTTATATAAATTTGCTCAAATTATTCCTTATCCTCGCGGCGCGGACGACGCTCGCCACGCTCTGGACGCGGACGACGTGGACGACGCTCACGCTCCTCCCAGCCTTCGGGCTTCTCAATGAGCACCTTGTGAGAGAGCTTATACTTGCCGGTCTTGTCGTCAATCTCCATGAGCTTCACCTGTATCTTGTCGCCTTCCTTGATGCCTGCCTCTTCAACAGTCTCAAGGCGCTTCCAGTCTATCTCTGAGATGTGGAGCAGACCGTCCTTGCCTGGCAGTATCTCAACGAAGCAGCCGTAAGGCATTACCGAGCGCACGGTGCCCTCGTAAACCTCGCCTACCTCTGGCACAGCCACGATGGCCTTAATCTTCTGCAGCGCAGCCTCGATAGAGTCCTTGTCAGGAGCCGATACCTGAACCTTGCCCACGCCGTCCTCTTCGTCGATGGTGATGACGGTGTTGGTGTCTTCCTGTATCTGCTGGATAATCTTGCCGCCAGGGCCGATGACAGCACCGATGAACTCCTTAGGAATCTCAATCTGTACGATGCGTGGTACCTGTGGCTTGAAGTCGGCGCGTGGCTCTGCTATGGTGTCGGTGATACATCCGAGGATGTGCTCACGGCCAGCCTTAGCCTGCATGAGTGCCTTCTCAAGAATCTCGTATGACAGACCGTCGCACTTGATATCCATCTGTGTGGCTGTCAAGCCGTCCTTCGTACCGGTGGTCTTGAAGTCCATGTCGCCGAGGTGGTCCTCATCGCCGAGAATGTCAGAGAGTACTGCATACTTCTCCTCGCCTGGGTTCTTGATAAGACCCATTGCGATACCTGATACAGGCTTCTTCATCGGAACGCCGGCATCCATCAGTGCCAGTGTGCCTGCGCATACCGTAGCCATTGATGATGAGCCGTTAGACTCGAGAATCTGGCTTACCAGACGTACGGTGTATGGGAAGTCAGAAGGTATCTGACCCTTCAGTCCGCGCCATGCCAGGTGTCCGTGACCAATCTCGCGGCGGCCTACGCCACGCTGTGCCTTAGCCTCACCCGTGCAGAATGGTGGGAAGTTATAGTGAAGGAGGAATTTCTGATAAGAGCGCTCCAGTACGTCGTCAACGAGTTTCTCGTCGAGCTTTGTGCCGAGCGTACAGGTGGTGAGCGACTGTGTCTCGCCACGTGTGAAGATAGATGAGCCGTGAGGCATTGGCAGCGGACTTACCTCGCACCATATCGGGCGGATGTCTGTTGTCTTACGACCGTCGAGGCGTATGCCCTCGTCGAGTATGCAGCGGCGCATTGCGTCACGCTCCACGTCGTGATAGTATTTGTCGCAGAGAGCATATTTCTCCTCCATCTCGTCCTCGGTGAGGTCGGTGTGGGCGGCTGCATACTTCTCCTTGAACTCTGTGATGATAGCCTCGAAAGCCTCGGCGCGTGCCTGCTTCTCAAGAGCCTGCTTCACAACGTCGTAAGCCTTCTGGTAGCACTCAGTCTTGATTTGCTCCTTCAGTTCGTCGTCGTTCACCTCGTGGCAGTATTCACGCTTCACGTCGGTGCCGAGCTCCTTCATCAGTTCCTCCTGCAGCACACACATAGGCTTGATAGCCTCGTGGGCAGCCTTCAGGGCGTTCAAGAGGTCAACCTCCTGCACTTCCTTCATCTCGCCCTCAACCATCATGATGTTGTCCTTTGTGGCACCCACCATGAGATCCATGTCAGCGTCGGCCATCTGCTCCTTTGTTGGGTTGATGACATACTCGCCGTTGATGCGTGCTACACGCACCTCAGAGATTGGGCATTCGAATGGAATGTCAGAACATGCCAGGGCGCATGATGCAGCGAAGCCTGCAAGGGCATCTGGCTGGTCAACGCCGTCGGCACTGAAGAGAATAACGTTTACATAGACCTCGGCATGGAAGTCGCTTGGGAAGAGTGGGCGCAACGCGCGGTCAACCAGGCGGCATGTGAGAATCTCATCGTCGTTAGCCTTGCCTTCGCGCTTTGTGAAGCCACCGGGGAAACGGCCTGCGGCAGCGTACTGCTCGCGATATTCTACCTGCAGTGGCATGAAGTCTGTGCCTGGCACTGCGTCTTTTGCGGCACAAACAGTGGCGAGCAGCACGGTGTTACCCATCTTCAGGGTACATGAACCGTCGGCCTGCTTCGCCAACTTTCCGGTCTCAATGGTGATGGTGCGTCCATCAGGCAGCGAGACGGTTTTCGTAATTACGTTCATTTAAAAAATCTTATTGTTTTAACTGTTCATCATCAGACGCAGCACGTTTACTACGCCCACTTTTATACATAAATCATGCAAATTTACACATTATGAATGAATTACGCAAATTCCTTAACATTATTTATATATTAACTCTACTTTCTAGAAGAAAATAGAAGGAGATAAAAGTATTTAGAAGGAGATAAAAGTAGTTAGAAGGAGATAGAGGACATTTGGTGAATGGTGAAGAACTAATAGTGAATAATTAATATCTTCTTCTATCTAAATGTCTTACAGTAGTGGATACCACGTTTATGGTATGAAGAATAACCAATTTATAGGATTGTGCAGCAGGGAAAAAGGCAGTACCTTTGCAAAAGTTTTCAGAAGGATTGAAGAATTGAAGAGTTGAAAAATTGAAAAATTGAAGGATTGATAACAAATAAAAAACGGAAAGGAGAAAATAAGAGTATGAAAAAAAGTATTTTAGCATTTACACTGGCTGCAGTGGCAACAACGGCAGCAGCGCAGACTCAGAGTGTGGAGTCTATATTCAGCTCTGCAAAGAAGAAAGCACAGCTCGTGCAGAATGCTCCCACACTGCGTCAGCACCTGAAGGCACGCAAGGCAGCACTCGAAGCATGGAACGCCGTGCCGGCAAGCGAACTGAAACCCGTGACGCTGACCGCCAACGTGGTGGCAAAGAACCGTGCCGGCTACCGCGAATTGCGCGTCAGGGAGTTTCATTACGTAGGTGACTGCGGATATACCGACGGCGGACAGAATGCCGGCGTGGAGACCCAGACAACGGCTGCCGCCGTGTTTGCCTCCGACCTTGCCGACAGCTACATCAACCAGGCTGCACTGGCAGGCATCGATATCGACTCGCTGACAATAGAAATTCACGGTCAGCCAGACAAGGTTCCTACAAACCGCGTGGCTTACAACCGCAACTTCCTCTACACCATCTACGTTGACTCACCGGCATCAGATGCCGAACTGGAGCAACTGGCAGTTGAGGCTGAGAAGAACTCGTCGGTTGTCACGCTGATAAAGAAGGCCGTGACGGTGCCGGTGAGCATAGTATATACCCACTCTTCACGTGAGCGTGTCATTGAGGGTGCAACGCTTGAGGGACTGCGCGAGTATATCAAGGGCAAGCGCCAGGCAAAGCTCTGGGCACAGGAACAAGCCAAGAACAACCCGAAGCCAAAGTCGGCAAAGCCCGTCACGGGTCCGTGGGCCACGGTGTTTGCCAACGGTGCGCGTGAACTGACAATCTCAGAGAAGTATCATATCGTGCATGACAACCCTGCCTACCTCGGCGGAACGAACATCGGCCTTACCTCGCGTGAGAATGCCTTGGGCGTGCTGGGTACCTGCCTCACCCATATAGCAGAAGGACAGGCAGCACTGCTCGACCTCGACATTGACTCGCTCCGTGTGCGTGTGGAGGGTGAATGGGATCCTCGCGCCGGACGCAAGGGATTCGAAAACGAGCCTATAGAACCGCAGAACCTGCGCGTGACACTCTATGTCACAACGCCTGAACTTTTCTCCACCGTGCAGAAGTGGATAGAACAGACAGAGAATGTCTGCCCGATGTATAACGTGTTCAAGGACACACAGACATTTGAGCACCGCATAGTAAGGGTAAAGAAAAGCAACAGAAAGTAATCATTCACATTTTGCAACATCATAAATAAAAGAAGGAGATAATACGAATATGAAGAATAACATAGCATCATTAATATTTGCAGCGCTGTCAGTATCTGCGGCAGCACAGGCACAGGGACCGCTCGACATTTTCCGCTCTGATGCCACAAAACAGAAGTTGGAGCAGAACGCTCCGTCACTGCGCAACCACTTGAAGGCACGCAAGACCGCACTCGAGGCATGGAACGCACTGTCGCCGCGCGACCTCAAGCAGGTGACGCTGACCGCCAACGTGACTGCCAAGAACCGTTCCGGTGCACGCGAACTGCGAGTGCGCGACTTCCACTACCTCGGCGACTGTGGATATTCGCACGGTGGACAGGACTCAGGCGTTGACACGCCGACAACGGCACAGGCGGTATTCGCATCCGACCTTGCCGACAGCTACCTGAATCAGGCTGCACTGCTCGGCATCGACATCGACTCGCTGACAATAGAGATTCACGGCCGTCCAGACAAAGAGCCTACAGGTCGCGTGTGGTATCCGCGCAACTTCCTCTATACCATCTATATCGAGTCACCGGCATCGGATGCCGAACTGGAGAAGTTGGCAGTGCTTGCAGAGCAGAACTCAGCCGTTGCCACACTGGTGAAGCTGGCCGTTACGCCACAGCTCATCATAGACCGCACCGAGACACCTCGCGAGAAGGTATTGGGAGGCGGTGTGCTTCCTGGACTGCGTGAATACATCAAGGGAAAGCGTCAGGCCATACTTGCCAGCAGAGCCAAGCAGGAAGCTCTGAAGAATGATACTGCTGCACAGCGTCGCAACCGTGAGCGCAGTACCACGAAGCGCGAACCACGCGGCCCGTGGGTGAAGGTGTTCCCTAACGGCGTGCGCCAGCTTACGGTCAACGACAAGTATCTCATCCTGCACGACAACCCAGAGTATCTCGGTGGCACCGACATTGGCATGACATCATCTGAGGGCGTGCTCGGCATACTCGGCACCTGCATCACCCACATATCACTCGGACAGGCAGCAGAGCTCGACCTCGACGTTGACTCCATCCGCCTCACCGTACAGGCAGAGTGGGATCCGCGCGCCGGCCGCAAGGGATATGAGAAGACTCCTATCAACCTGCAGAACGTGCGCTACACCATGCACGTGCAGACCCCGGAGAGCGAGGAGAAGGTGAAGGAGTGGTTGCGCCGCGTGGAAGGCATCTGCCCGATGTATAACCTTTTCAAGGACACACAGACCTTCGAGCACAAGATTGTGCGCGGCAGTTTCAACCCATTTCCTGACGGAAGGAAGTAATAGGAACTTTTAATCTAATCAATGTTTTTCTTTAATAGGAGCCATAGCAGCATTCGTGCTGTATGGCTTCCTTTGTGTTTTCATTCAATTTAGTGCGTTCAATGAGGAATATCGTAACAAAGTGTACCATAATGTTGTCAATGGTGAGTATCTCTGCTTTTGCAATCAACAAAGAGCCCGTCGACTCTCTGCAACTAAGCATAGAGAGGGCACTTAAAGAACAACAACTTGGTGAGATTGTCGTAAATGGTAATGTGCCTATATACAAACTTACACATGAGGGGGTGCGTATAAACGTGAGTGGCACATTCCTGAGTCAGGCAGGCACGGCAGATGATGTGATACGTCACATACCTGGTATGTATAAGGTTGACAATGACAAATACAACTTATTTGGAAACGGTGAGCCAGTATTCTATATAGACGGAAGGTTGGTAAAGGATAATGCGGAACTGAGTCAGTTGAAGTCGCAGGACATAGCTGCCATTACGTTGATAACCAATCCAGGAGCGAAGTATGATGCCTCTGTTGTTGCAGTGGTGCAGATAAAAACAGTGCGCAGGCAGGGTGAGGGGCTGAGTATGGATGAAAAACTTGTGTTGAAACAGTCTTGCAATACTGGCATAGATGAGCAATTCAATCTGAACTATCGTCATAAAGGGGTTGATGTGTTCGGAATGTTCCGCTTCATGAAAGAGACAAACTATGATAAAAGTGAGCTGAACCAAGTGTCTGATGCTGGTACGTTGTGGCAGTTGAAGGAGAAGACAAACAATACTTTTGACATACATACCATACGGGCAAATGCAGGATTGAACTATGTAATTGATGCGGATAATTCTTTGGGGGTTCGATATGCGTGGACGCATTTTCCACACAAGGACGAGAGAGTGAACTTCAGCTCTGCTGTTATGAAAGACGGACAGCCGTATGACAATACGCAAAATACAGGACGTTTTGAATACTATGACAAACCTACTCAGGAACTCAGTGCCTACTATAGCGGTAAGGTAGCAGGGTGGAGCATGGATTTCAACGCCAGCTGGTGGCATAACAACCGTTCTAACGACGGCTTTTATCAAGAAACGAACGATGAGCACAGTGACCGCACACTTACTATCGGAAGCAAGAGCAAGTCAACCTTGTGGGCAACTAAGCTTGTGCTTGCTCATCCACTTATGGGCGGCAACCTGTCATTTGGAGCGGAATATACCAATACGAAACGTGAGCAGGTGAGCACAAACCCTGAAGGGTATATAAAGTCGAGCAACACTACTCAGCGAAATTATACCGTGGCACCGTTTGTGGAGTATACACATCCGTTGAGTTTCGGCTCCGTCAGTGCCGGGGTGCGTTATGAGCACAACCATGACGACTATTACGATAATGGCGTCTTACAGAATAATGAGAGTCGCACATACAACCATTTCTTTCCGCATTTATCACTGCAAACTAAAATGGGACAGGTCAGCGGCACGCTGAGTTATGGAGTAAGCATCAGCAGGCCGTCTTACAGGGACCTCAGCAAGGCGGTGTTTTATATCAATCAGTTTACGTTGCAGACAGGCAACTGTTATCTGAAGCCTGCTATAGAAAATACTCTGCAGGCACAGGTTATATGGAAGAGGTGGACAGCGAAGGTAAGATACAGTAACACCCGTGATGCTATATTCTACTGGATGGAGCCATTGCAAGATAATCCTGCCGTATCTGTAATGTCGCGCAGCAACTATCACAGTCTGAAGGCTGTCAATGCCTCTGTAAGCTATGCTCCAAACGTAGGCTTGTGGCATCCTCAGCTTATGGTATTGCTGTATAAGCAGTGGATGACGCTGCAAACCACAGATGCTGTTCAGCGTATGAACAAGCCGATGTGTTTGTTACAGTCTGCCAACACGTTCAAGTTCTCTAAGTCACTTAGTGCAGAAATGACACTTATGCTTATAAGTAAGGGTAACGAAAATAACGTGGAAAAAGACAATGTCACGTTGCATGCAAATGCCAGCATCACCAAGACGTTCCTCAATGATTGCCTTTCCATACGCTTGGCGGGTTATGACCTCTTTTATAGTCAAAAGCGTGCGGTTTTACGTTCAGAAAAGGTTGTCCTTACGAATCAGAACAAACGGGACAGCCGTTATGTCGAACTGACCTTGCGTTATACCTATAATCAGGCAAAGAGCAAGTATAAAGGCACAGGGGCAGGGGCTGCGGAAAGACAAAGGTTTTCATAGAAACGTTATTGTCACGTTTTCCGCCGTTTTGCTTTCACATTGATTTTTGCAACCTCCGATTCCTTGCGATACTGGTCAGCAACCTGCCGTCCGCTTGCGTACAGCGAAAATTTCAGACACATGTAACTGTCTGGTTTTCAGCGTGAGTGTTTCTGAGCGATATTTTCCCCCCTCTAATCAGGGCCTGATTGCACTGAAAACAGTACCTAATTAGGATGTAATCAGCACCAAATTACAATGTAATTAAGTACTGATTACGACATAAAAGCATGCATATTGCGCTGCGGGGGTGCGAAAATGGCCTTCCAGAGGCTTTTTCATACCAGAAAACCATTCTATTTTCATTCTCCAGACGATAGTTTCAGAAAAAGCAAAGTGTAAGCAAAAAAACAGAAAAAGAGGAAAAATGACAAAAAAGGCATCAAATTCTTTTATACATAAAAAAATATAGTTACCTTTGCATTTGCTTTTTTACAACACAAGGGTTTATACTCTCTTTAGGTTTACAGATTAGGTAACAATATGAAACTTTTTTTGATTGCATTACTGGTAGGCATGTTCGCAAGTGTCCATGCGGAGGATAAATTTGAATTTGAAGAAATGGTGATTACAGATTTGCAGTACTGCGACACCTATCAGGGAATGGCACATGATGAATGGAAGACACTACCGTTTCAGTGCAGGATAGAAAACGATAAGGTGGCATGGCTTGGTGATGATGCGGTGGCGTTCCTTCCAACGGATAATGACAAGAAAAAAAAATCCTTCATAAGGAATAACGTGAAATACGTCAAGTATAAGGATGTCGTGTATCTGAATTGTTTTGGAGCATCAACCGACGGCCGCAAATTAGGCAAGGGATTCATACCTGCAATACCCTATGGAGAAAATGAATTCTTCGTTGTAAAGGAAGGTCCGAAAAACGGTTCGTCAGCACCTGCAGCTATGTTTATGTTTGTCAGTATGGCTGGGGGAATAGCCATGGATATAGCAGAGAATAGATCAATGAAGAATGATTCCTTGTATGACAAACGTCGTTGCTACATTTACAATCCATTCAACAAGACATTCACCCTTATAAACAAAGATAACATCGATTTGCTGGTTAATGACGAAGACATCATAAAAGAGTTAAAGGACATACAAAATAGATACAGGTACAGCCCTCCGGTTATTGCTTCATATTTCATGAAACTCGGTTTGATAAAGTCAGCACCGGTAGGTGTGAAGATTCCAGAAGACCTGTCGGTGTATAAATGAAATCATCTCATCACGCATTAAGTTGTTGATGTCTAAGAAGAGCGAAATCACGCTCTGTCTGTTCTATCCATGCTTTCTTGCGTTCTACCATCTTGCGGAAAGCCTCCAAAGCTTCTGCTTTACTACTATATTCTATTGATTTATACATTTCTTCTTATTATGTGTTTACGGTGGCAAAGGTACAAAAACAATTTTAAACCTGCAAATATTTCTTGAAAATAAATATGATATGCAACATGACCCAACAAAAATAACACGGGGCACATCACTGTGCCCCGTGCCGTTTCCCGGGTTATCGAAAAAAAAGTTACGCGATTTACTTCACTATATTTCTCGGGTGATAGTCAAACAGACGCTGGTTGTTGCGCAGCTGCTGTATGTCAAGGTTCTCCACCTTGCCGTCCCAGTTGGCTCCCCATGCGGCGAAAGGTTCGCCCTCGGGAATGATGTGGGTTACGGTCTCGGTGCGTGGCGGCAGTGGCTCAAACACCTTCACGATGGCGAAATAGTCGCCTGCCAACCCTTCCATCCAAAAGATGTGGTCGTTGGGATAGCCAAGCACTTCCTTCAACTTGTACTGGTGGCCGGAACGGTCAACCAGTATCTCATTGCCTCCGCGACCGAAATACTCACGCTTCCAGTTCATCTCGCATGCCTCGGCAATATATGTGGCCTCAGGCGTGAGCCATACGGCCAGCGTACCGTCTGTCAGGGGCTTGATGAGGTGAGGCTCGTCATAGACAGCCCACGACTTGTGGTTGTCTTTGTTGTAGTCCTGCTCGCCGCTCACGAGGTGTGCCATGTGGATTTGAGGAGCAGAATCATACCCCCCCCCCGTGCCGTACTTGCTGCAAGTCGTTGACGAATTATCATGGAGAGATGCTTCCATGCCGCGCATATACCAGTTTGGCACGCCGTAGATAACTATGTTTTTGGTGCCTTCTGCCAGTTTCGGGAAGAAAATCTGGAAATCGAGCACGGTACCCTCCTTCTCCTTCACGTCGAACACCTTGCCGTAGCAGTCGCCTGGTACGGTGCGGCGCGACTGGTAGATGGTGCCAGTCTGCTTGTCGAGGATGACGCACTCGTTGCTTGCCAGCCACATGTTCTTCACCACGTCGGCGGGCATACGGAAATAGCAGTGCAGCACGGTCTCGTCATTCTCCTCGGTCAGCTGCCATACCGCCGGGATGTAAGAGACGTTGTTGGGAGATACATGGATGCCACCGGGGAAGATGCTTTCCAGACTGCTGATGGTGGGTATGTCTTTCACGAAACCGATGTTCTCGTGCCATGAGTTGTTCTCGGTGTCGTGCCACACCACCGTCTTCTTCTTTGTTTTCTTGTCAATGGTAGCCTCGGGACATGACATGAAATAGAAACCGTCGGCTTTTGCCAGTTGTTTCACAGACGTGTCGTCTGTCGTATCAGGCTTCGCTTGCGTGGTGGCGCAGCAGAGGGCCATGAGGCTTAGGGCTATTAGTTTTTTCATATTTCTTTTCTTTTGGAGTTAATATTTCTTGCATGCATTAGTTCATCGCGATATGATTGGTAGCACGCCGAGGATACGGTGGCATTTATGTTTGAGCGGGTAGTGTAGAGCAGTATCTTGCCGTTGACACGCTCTGCTATCCAGCGGTATTGCAGTTGCTTGCGCAGGTCTTTAAGTTCAAAGTAGAACTGCAGGTGGGAGAAGCTCAGCAGGTAGCCGGGCGTCTCGTCGCTGTACCAGCACGCCACCTGAAGCAGTCGGCCGAACACGTCAAGCTCCTTCTTGTCGGGGAAGACATACACCTTGCTGACTACGTTGCTGTCGAGCGGAGCGGCACACTGCAGTTCGCCCTCCTTCACCTTGCAGTAGCCGGCAAACTTCTCTATGAAATCATCCATGCGGGCAGGGTCCTGATACGGCACGGTGTCGGTCTTGGTGTCGTTCGACGCATATATGACGTGGCTTTCAGCACTTACGTCGGTTGTCTGGGTGTCATATCTGCCGAGGTTCCAAAACTTCGTTATGGCAGGTGCAGCGTCGTCGTTGCTTGCCGTTGCAGCCTTGCCGTTGTTGTTTGTTTCTGCTGCAGGCTCAACAGTTTCCTGCTTGCCCTGTGGTGCCTTCTCATCTTGTGGCGCAGCCGTGGCAGGAGCCTCCGCCTTTGCAGGCTCGGCGGTTTCAGTCTTGGCAAGTATCTTGTCCGCCTTGCGCAGCCTGCGTTCGTAAGACTGTGCCGTCTGTTCCCTTGACTGCTCGCGGGTCATCATCGTTATGCCGATGCCCATTGTCAGCACCAGACACGCTGCAGCGGCTATCCAGCGCCACCGTCTGCCGGTTTTGTTGTTGACGACGACAGGACGCATCTTTGTGCGCTGCATCAGCCGCTCGGTGAAGTCGGCTGGCAGCTGCGGCGTGTCGGCATATTTGCGCCGCAGTGCTTCGCGTATGTCGGTATCTTTATATGTAGTCATTTCTTCTGAAGTAGTTTATACAGTTTCTTGCGGATCCGGTAAAGGCGGTTGGCCAGTGCGTGGGGCGTGGCGTCCATGATAAACGAACACTCATCCAGCGGACGGTTCTCGAAGTAGTGCAGCGTGAGCAGCATCCGCTCGTCTTCCGGCAGTGTGTCCATCAGCTGTTCCAACTGCTGTATGCGTTCCTCGCGGCCGGTGGAGAGTTCAGCCTCCAGCTGCTCGTTGCTGATGTCTGTCTGCCATACCTCGCTGTCTTCTATCGATACCAGGCGTGGCCGTCGCTTTTTCAGGAAATCGAGCGTCAGGCGGTATGCTATGCGGCAGAGCCATGTGCCGAGCGATGCACGCTGCGGGTCGTAGCTGCCGATATGGCTGAAGGCCCTGAGGAATGTGTCCTGTGTAAGTTCCTCTGCATCCATCACGTTGGGCACCATCCTTGCAATCATGGCGAAACACTGCTGTCCGTAACAGCCGACCATAAGGGTGTGTCCCTCATGCCGGCCGCACTTCACGGCGTCCACTATTTGCTCGTCCCTGTTCACGTAACTTGTTTTTTCGGTTCTTCTACTTGTTATACGACAAAAAAATGAAAATATCCCGCACTACATGCAGTTTTTTTTTAGAAAATGCAAATACAAAGGTAAGCGGTTCTTTTGAATTGAGCAAATAATCTGCCGGGAAATATTTAGAACTCACTACAAATACCGTATAAGCGGTATTGCGTGAATGGGAAAAAAGTTGTAACTTTGCACCGTGTAAAGAAAGGAGACAGCAATGAAGAAAGGAGATTTACTGATAGCACTGTTGGGATTCCTGCCTGCACAGGCACAGGCAGCCGACATAAAGGCCGACACGGTGCGCCTTGCCACCGACAACGACTCGCTACGGCGGGCATTCCCGTCGGTATTCCAGGCCGTGAGCCGCCACAGTTCGCTCGACTCGCTGAAGGCTGAGGCGAAGCGGCAGCTCGAATCACGCTATGGACAGCACTACGGCTGCGCATCGCTCTCGCTGACTGCTATCTGCGCCACTCTCGGCGTGCCGCAGGGAGCGCAGGGGCCGCTGTTTACTGAGAAGCAGCTGCGTGGCATGTCCGACTCCTTCTCAGGCGGCATAGGCCACACGTTTGGCGAAGGCACGTGCGGTGCGCTCACCGGTGCAATCATGGCACTGGGCTATTATGCCAGCGGCGACAAGAAGCACCACCAGGAGATGGCAGCCAAGGTGTTTGAGGCTCTGAAGAAGCAGGAGGGCACGGTGAAGTGCGGCGACATCTACGGTAAATACCACTTCGACCGTTGCGACGGCTGCAACCTCTGCGCCATACAGAAGGTAATCGAGGTGCTGTATAACAACGGCGACATAGAGCTGTCGACCGTCAGGTTTGAGGATGTAAAGATTTAAGAGAGCAGACAACCTTTCGGTTGCCCGCTCTCTTTTGTTCTGTAGTTTTTTTAGTTTTGTAGTTAAGGGGAGTTAAGAGGAGTTAAGGGACACATGTATTAGACTGTACGAAAAAGTTCGTAACGAAAAAAGTCGTAATATGGAGAATCCTTTTTCTGACTGTAAAACTAAAAGCCGGATAATCTTTCAAAGTGTCATATTGTAAGAAAAAAGGGTCATTATGTTTCGAATGGGTTGATTTTACGGAGAGATATTTTGGTGAATCACAGAAAATGTGTAACTTTGGAAATGATACTAAAGGGTATTTCTATTTATTATCGCCTTCGGCGAGAAGGTTTAGCTCGGCGGCCGAAGGGAAAGCCAAATCGTTCAAATTTACTCAAATCACTCAAAAATTAATGAACGATTTGAACAGATTTGAATGATTTGACTTTCCCCTTCGGGCCGTCGAGCTAAACCTTCTGCCACGAAGTGGCATACCAAAGTTGATTTATAGAACAATATCTAAACGTAAACAATGAATATTCAAACCATAAAACTAAACAATATGAACAAAAGACTATCAAAAATCATCGTATTGACATGCTTGGTGTATGCCAACAGTGCTGTGGCACAGAACTCTGCCTCGGGCGCACCATACCTGCTGTCACAGTCTGACGACATCAGCCAGCGTTTCATGCAACCCACCAACACGGTGTTCTGCGCTGACTCGCTGGTCAGCTTCGATGCCGCCACCGGCACCGGCACGCTGCAATGGAGCCGCCACGAGATGCATGCGCGACAGGCTTTCAACACCAACGGATACTGGATTACACCACTTCAGAATCTCGACTTCCCCGGTCCGGCATACGACCAAAGTCCGCAGTTGCAGTTTCGCATAGAGCCAGTGAACAGCCGCACGGTGAGGCTGCGCTTCTATACCAGTCCGGCAAAGCCCAAGGACAATTCCGACGAAGTGATACTGGTGCAGCAGCCGGCGGTGGACATGAGCGCGTGGCGATGCTCAAAGAGCGAGAAAGGATACACACTGACATCTGCCAACGGCAGCATAGAGATACAGCAATACCCGTGGCGCATCATCGTAAAGGATGCGCAGGGCAAGGAGTTGACACGCACGCGCCATCTGTCAGACAACGACTCCACACAGGTGAAGACACAGCCGTTCCTCTTCATCAAGCGCGGCGAGGACAACGGCAGGATGATAGAACCGGTGTTCAGCCTGAAACCCGGCGAACGCATATATGGCTGCGGTGAGTCTGCCACGCCGCTGAACAAGGCTGGGCAGAAGCTCAACCTCTTCGTCACAGACCCGCAGGGACCTGAGACCCCCGATATGTATAAGCCCATACCGTTCTATTTCTCAAACCGCGGCTATGGCGTGTTCATGCATACGGCAGCACCCGTCACCGTCGATTTCGGCAACTCATACATAGGCAGCACGCGACTGTTCATGGCCGACGAGACGGCAGACCTCTTCCTCATGCTCGGCACACCGAAAGAGATACTCGGCGAATACACCTCGCTGGTGGGCAGACCAGAGACACCGCCGCTGTGGAGCTTCGGACTGTGGCAGAGCCGCATATCATACTTCACGGAGGATGAGGGACGCAGTGTGGCAAAGCAACTGCGCGACAAGAAGATACCGTGCGACGTGATACACTTCGACACAGGATGGTTTGAGACCGACTGGCAGTGCGACTACCAGTTCAGCCATAATTTCAAGGATGCACGGCGTATGCTGAGCGACCTGAAGAAAGACGGATTCCATACCTGCCTGTGGCAACTGCCATACTTCACACCGAAGAACCGTTTCTTCGACTATCTCGTGGACAATGGCTTGGCTGTGAAGAATGCCGGTGGCGGTCTGCCCTTCGAGGATGCCGTGCTCGACTTCACCAACCCGCAGACCGTGAGCTGGTATCAGGGACAATTGGAGGGACTGCTGCGCCAGGGCGTGGCTGTGATAAAGGTGGATTTCGGCGAGGCAGGTCCATACCTTAACGGTGTTTACAGCAACGGGCGCACCGGACTGTATGAGCACAACCTCTATCCGCTGCGCTACAACAAGGCCGCATACGACGTTATCAAGCGCACCAACGGCGAGGGCATAATCTGGGCACGCTCGGCATGGGCAGGCAGCCAGCGTTACCCGCTGCACTGGGGTGGCGATGCCGCAACGACAAACACCGGAATGCTCGGTTCGCTGCGCTGCGGACTGTCGATAGGCCTGTCGGGCTTCTCCTTCTGGTCAAACGACATAGGCGGCTTCGTGACCAAGAGTCCTGAGAACCTATACCGCCGCTGGCTGCCATATGGTATGCTGACAAGTCACAGCCGAGTACATGGCGTGGAAACAGAGCCGTGGCTGTATGACGAGAAGTTCGTGGACTACTTCCGCGAGTGCTCCGAACTGAAATACCGCCTCATGCCATACGTATATGAGGAAGCGAAGAAATGTGCCGCCGAGGGACTGCCCATGCAGCGTGCCTTGCTGCTCGACTATCCCGACGACCCGGGTGCATGGCTCGTGGAAGACGAATACCTTTTCGGCGAGAAGATGCTCGTGGCACCGATGCTTGAGGACGGCAAGTCGCGCGAGGTATATCTGCCGGGCAAAGACAGTTGGGTGGATTATCAGACAGGGCGCGAATACACTGCCGGATGGCACAACATAGAGTGCGGCCACCTGCCGGTAGTCATACTGGTGAAGAAAGGCCAGAGCATCAAGACCGTGCCGGTGGCACAGTCAACACAGTGGATAGACTGGAACCGCGTTGAGGAAAAGAAGTATTAATATAAGGAATAAAGATTGAGGAATCCCATGCAGACTGCATATAGTCTGGCATGGGATTTTTTATTTTTTCAATCCTTCAACTCTTCAATTTTTCAACTCTTCAATTCTTCAACTCTTCAATTCTTCAATCCTTCAACTTTTCAATCCTTCAACTCTTCAATTTTTCAACCCTTCAACTCTTCAATTTTTCAATCCTTCAACTCTTCAATTTTTCAACCCTTCAATTTTTCAACCCTTCAATTCTTCAATTCTTCAACCCTTCAATTCTTCAATTCTTCAACCCTTCAATTCTTCAACCCTTCAACTTTTCAATTCTTCAATTACTGGTAGAACAATAAAACTTTTTCATCTGCATATTTACAATAAGAAAACACGGGGCACGTTGATGTGTCCCGTGTTTCTTTGTGTAAATGTAGATTAAAAATCGAAATTAATCAGCAGGCTCACATCAGGTACTCCATGTAGTTCTCCGGGGTGACAATGGCGGTGGAGGCTACTGGGTATGAGTCAAGGAAAGATTTCGGGATGCTCGTACCTGATTTTTTCGGGTTCCATTTCATCTCAAAGACGGTGAACATGCCGTCGACTTCCTCTATATAGTCTATCTCTTGCTGGCTTTTCGTACGCCAGAAATATATGTTGCAGTAGTGATGCCTGTAATGATTGAACTTTATCCTTTCGGTTATGAAGAAATTCTCCCATAACGCACCCATGTCGTTGCGTATGTCGGCAGCGGCAAACTGCTGTATTACGGCATTACGTACGCCATTGTCACAGAAATAGATTTTCTTTGATTTTTTCAGTTCGTTGCGCATGTTGCGGCTTAAACCGTTAAGTCTGAATATCACAAAACATTTCTCAAGCAGTTCAACATATCTCTCCACGGTCTTGCTGTCACTGCCTATCGTCTGGGCCAGTTCATTATACGAGACCTCTGATCCTACCTGGAAAGCCAGGGCACGCAACAGCTTGTCGAGCAGGTCAGGCTTCCGCAGGTTGTCCGTAGCCAGAATATCCTTATACAGATAACTATCTGTAAGCATCTGCAGCAATTCCCTTGGGTCGTTCCCCTGATTCAGGATGTCAGGGTATGAACCATATATAAGTCGCGACTCCAACTGTTTTTTCACTTCCAGATAACCATTGGTCTGGTAAATCTCGGCAGTGGAAATAGGAAACATCTGATACTCGAATTTCCTTCCTGTCAATGGCTCGTTAAGTCGGTTGCGCAGTTCAAAGGCAGATGAGCCCGTGGCTATGACCTGTACGTCGGGCATGTTGTCAACAATAAGTTTTATTGTTATTCCAATATTATCCACTTTCTGAGCCTCATCAATGACAATCATCTTGTTCGCACCTACAAGCATCCGCAGTTCATTCAGATTACGGTTTGTCAGTGCCGACACCGTCTGCGGGTCGTCACAGTTCAGATAAGAAACCAGTTCTTTCTGCTCCTGAATGATATTCTTGAGCAGGGTCGTTTTGCCCACTTGCCTTGCTCCAAGCAGTATTATTGCCTTATTTTTGAAACACCTGTCAAGGATTTCCTTCTGTAATATTCTCTTAAACATACAATTACCTTTTTCATTACCTGCGGCAAAGTTAATAATTTTTTATGGAATATGCAAACTTTTCGGAACGTAATCCAAAAAAGTCATGTCTTTTTTGGATTACGTTCCGAAAAAGTAGTATTTTATTTGTTATTTCAAGTAGGCCGTCACTCGCTTTATGCGGCCTTTTATCTCCTGTGCGTTGGTTACGAGGTTGTAGATAGGACAGCCCCTCTCCGTGTCTGCCACCAGCTGGCGTATCTCTGCCTCGCTGCGCGGACTGCTGATGATTACGCGCATCTGTATCTATGAACTCGCGCAGTCCTGGCTGGTATGTGGGAGGTATCACCAGTTCGTCGGCACTCTTGTGGTATTCCAGCACGGTGTTCACCTTGTGGGCGCGTATAGAGAACTGATAGAGCGGAGAGTTTTGCTCGGCAAGCAAGTAACAAAACGCAAGTGGAGTTTGTCCAATCTCATGACAGTCGTGCATATCCTGCTCAACTCCTACATCAACCTCTACAACTTCTTGAATCTACCCGAAGGACAATGGCTTAGAAGCATTCAAAACCGGAGTCAAGAGGACGATACCTCGCCACAGTTGGAGCTCTTTCCGAAAAAAGAGGGGCCCAATTATGAGAATTACAAGACGAATGCCTATTTACAGGCAGTTAACCAACAGAATTAATCAAATCCCGATTTTTATCGGACAGCAATAGTTTAAAATAGTTTAATGAAATGGCAGTAAAGTTTATAATAGTTTAAAATAGACGCCAAGCTGTCCTGGCGACGTGTCAGTATGTCAGCAAGGCATGGACGGGAACGGTAATTGCCTTATGTATAGCGAAAGCCAAAGCAACAGGCAAGGCTATAAAAAACAACATGTTTAACTAAAATATAATTAGGAGGTATTGATTATGTTACCAGTAATGTTTCAGAACAGTTGGATGCCAACTACATTTGAGGATTTCTTGAAAACAGACTTCATGCCTCGTGCCAACAGTACAGCACCTGCAGTCAACGTCAAGGAGAGTGAAAAAGCCTACACCATGGAACTGGCAGCTCCTGGCATCAAAAAGGAATTTTGTCGAGTAGCCATCAACGACGAGGGTAATCTTACAATCGCCATTGAAAACAAGGCTGAACACAAGCATGAGGACAAGCACCACCATTACCTACGACGCGAGTTCAGCTATTCAAACTACGAGCAGAACTACACGTTGCCTGACGATGTTGTGAAAGACCAGATTTCAGCTAAGGTGGAAGACGGCATACTGACCATCACCATGCCAAAGACAGAACCTAAGCCAAAGGTCACGAAATCCATAGAGATATCATAAAGACATCATGATAAGCAAGTCCCTTCCTGCCTAAAGACAAGAAGGGACTTTTTTTATTCTGTTTACTAACAAACGACACAAGACTTATGGTAACAAAACAGAGCAGGAAACATCATGAATAACGCCTCGTAAGACTCCGTCCTACTCAATTTACTTGCAGATTTTAATTTAGCTGTTGATACAAAGGTTATTCTATTTTTCCAACATACAATTGTTCGATTGGAAACATCAAGTCCCAGTTTTTCCCCCACACGACATTGCCATTCTCCACTGTAAAACGGTTGAAACTGCGTGGGTTTAGATACTTGTTGTACTGAGGATGGGGGTGATTGCGTATAAAACCTCCCACATCAATTGTTTGCTGTGTATCATCGCTAAATGTCAGACAAACTTTCAGATTACCTGCGTTCTCAGCTTTCGTTATATAGATTCTCTCCATAATATCCCCTCCTTATATTTTCTTTTTTATATTTGTATTGGAGTAGAAGTAAAATATAAAACCGAAATATTCAAATATCTTTGGAATAGTTTCTTTATTTGCCACAAAGTTACGATTTTTTCTTGAGAAAACAAAGAAATGATTATAAAAAACATATCTTTTTGTATAAACAAGAATAAAGGCAAGAAATGAACTCCATGTCATTTCTTGCCTTTATTTATCTTTATCAAGTTGTATTTTGATATTTCTTACTTGTTGCTTGCCGTTACGCGCTTTACTCGGCCGGTGAGGGTCTGTGCGCGTGTTACGAGGTTGTAGATAGGACATCCCTTCTCGGTGTCTTCTACAAGCTGACGGATGGTTGCCTCGTCGCGTGGGCTGCTTACTACCACCTTCATCTTTATATTCGTAGGATAGAGCGGTGTATTCTCAAAACCTTTGCGACCGGCACGTGGGTCCAGTTCTGCGGTGAGCGATACCTTCAGGGTGTCGAGAGGTATCTTATTGCGTGCTGCAGTGCCCTCTGCCACGTGAGTGAAGCATGAGCCGAGCAGTCCGATGTGGGCTTCCACTGCCGTGGCACCAAGGTCATTACCGCCGAATATCTGTGGATGATCCTGTATTACGCGGTGGTGGCGCACCTGTACCACTGTCACACCTGCTGCAGGATTGATGAACGCTGATGGTCCGTCTGGACTCAGGTAGCTGTCGCTCTGTGCTGGCGTAAACTCGTTCTTGCGTGAGTATGGGTAGTCGTAGGCATAGCCACCAAACTTGCTGCGGTCAGGACGCTGTCCGCTCTCACGGAGCTTCTTGTTTCCTTCGCCTTTCTTAATCTCCCACTCGATGAACTCGCGCAGACCTGGCTGATACGTTGGAGGTATCTCCAGTTCCTCTGGTGTGCGGGTATATTCTATAGTGGTCTCCACCTTGTTAGCCTGCAGTGAGAACTGATACAGTGGTGAGTTCTTCTCGGCAAGCAGACGCAGTTCCTCGAGCTGTGCGTCAGATGCAGGTGAATCTATATATATGGTGTAGTCGATGCCCCAGTCACCGATGCTGCGACCAGTCTGCTTTACGTTGACTGCGAGCGAGTCGATTGCGATGCCCTTGATGGCTGCCTGCGTGGCATAGCTGTCGATGATGTCGCCTGCAATGGCAGCGATAACGTGGTCGGGTGTGCCAATGCCGAGGTCGAAGCCACCGTTGTTGTAGCCGCTGTCGTTAAGAAACTGGTGTTCGCGTATTATCACGTGGCGAGTGCCGGCACGTTGCTCAGCCGTTGCAAAGGCCTTGATGGTGATGGGTTGCAGTGCGCTGGTTGGAATGGCGAGCCAGTTGTTTACGGCTGTTTTCCTGCGCTTGAGGAAGTCACGGAACGACGGTGCGCTCTTCGCTGCCTTCTTATACCATGAGGCATCGGTAATGCCTTTGTTCAGTCGCTGGTCGTTTTGCTGGGCCTGTGCCGCACCTCCCCAGAGAGAGAGGGCGGTCAGTGCAATCGCAAAAGATGTTATCCTGCTCTTGTTCATGATTTTTCTCCTTTCTTTTTTAATTTTTTACTATTCACTTTTTACTATTCACTCTGAGCGTAGCGAAGTTGACTGCAAAATTACTCAGTTTTCCCCACCTGCACAATACTCAATATACGGCATTCCGCATACCATATATATAGTATGCCCCGTGGTGCAGGCATCGTTATTTTACACATTGTCAGGCTTTTCGCCGTTTTACTTTCACATTGATTTCTGCAACCTCCATTTCCTTGCGATACAGACAACCAACCCGCCTTCCGCTTGCGTACAGCGAAAAATTCAGCCACACGTAACTAGTTGAAAATCAATAGTGATATTTCCAAAGGAGATTCCTACCCATATAATCAAGGCCTGATTACAGTGTAATCAGCACCCGATTGCACCGTAATCAGTACCAAATAGCACTGCAATCAGCACCTGATTACAGCACAGTCATTACGCATGATTCGCTTTTTTTGTCACATCCAGCCTAATTGCGCATTGTGAATCATGCATTGTGAATTATTTTAACATCTATTTCTCACCTCTCGCCTGCACCTTTCTGTTTTGACACTTTGACACTCTTAAGGCAGAAACCATGTCAGAATGTAAATAGATTTATTTGACATGAGCAAATAAAAATCGATATTTTTGTTTGATGCCAGCAAACAAATGTCACAAATTTACAGAAACGAATGACCGTAATTAACAATAAACTGAATCCTTAGAATGGATTACCATCCAATCCGTTAAATCAGCGTAGTTCGTGGTAGTTTATTTAAACATATAATTCCCGTGTAATGCCCATGTAATGTTTCATTGCAGCAGACGACACGTCAGGAAAAACTTTTCCTCAAATTTTGGCTATATGGAAAAAATCTTGTAAATCCGCTGAACAAAGTGCAATAAACGACTTAAGAGTCCATATTCCTTATTGTCTTCGACAGTAGGCAGACCATATTTAATGTAATGCTCTATCACCTCTACTGCTGGTTTCTTGAATTTAATAATGGGGTCGATAAACAGTAGTTTCCCATTATTATCAAATACTACGTTGTCACTGCTGTCACTTACATCGGTGACAGCAAGCCATTCATTGCCATAATAATAATGATCCTCTGCCTGAAGTCCTATTGACATCAAGTATTCCTCTATCTGTTTTTTTGTAGGTATGGCATAAGTATATACGAAAGGCTGTGCAAGTATCATCCTGACCCCACCTGACAGTTCTGAGATGCCTATTAGCCTATAGGCGGCATTGGGAAAAAGGAGATTGTGTATTACATGGTCATATAACACATCTAAGGAACGCCCACTTTTAAGGTGCAGTTTGGCAAAGGGGTCTCTTACCTTATACACTATACCTTGTGCGCTGTTCTCATAGATGATGCTTTCGCCCGATGGAAGTCGTTTGCGTTCTCCGAAGGCTGTCCAGCGACTGTGTTCTATGAACAGTCCTGCTTCCTTGGCCGTTTCTATTATGAAACGGCTGACTGCTTCCTGCGCATCTCTCTCACCAGATAGCCAATCTCCATGCGGTTGACTGGCCAGTTTCTCCTCAAACACTCGTATACTGCCTCTGTCACAATCTCCCTGTCCTCGGGTTTCTGTGACTTTATGAAATAGGTTATCGGGAGTTCCGAGCCGCTCATTGTTATTTCGTCCAGGTTCTGCATTCTGTAACATTTTATTATAATAATATATTTCTTTGCAAAGTTACGAATAATTTTTCAATTATCCGTGAAAATCCAAAACATTCTTGAAATTATATTTTTCTTAAACTATGAGGTAATTAGATTATTGGAAGGCTATACTTTAAAAATGGAAAAGCGTGTTTTATCACCATTTTGGTAGTAAAACACGCTTTTCTGCATCATATAAAACTTTACATTTCCTATCACTCTCTTCCCACGTATGGGTTGCTGGTGATTGTTGAGCCATCGTAACCGTAGTTCTGCCAGAGGTTCGGGTTGACGTTGCGCTGTGCCTGCGGTATTG
Organism: Prevotella sp.; assembly: GCA_017413085.1. GTDB lineage: Bacteria > Bacteroidota > Bacteroidia > Bacteroidales > Bacteroidaceae > Prevotella. Next base: position 13,948 of record JAFPVC010000027.1, on the reverse strand, counting down.
GGAAACGGTAGTGCTTGAAGTCTATCGTCTGCTTGTTGTACTCAGGATAGTTCTTTGCCAGTGCACTGTTCTTGATGGTCTTCACCAGTATCTTCCAGCGCTTCAGGTCGAGAAGGTGCTTTTGCTCCAGGGTGAATTCCCATGAGCGCTCCTGTATGATGGCCTGCTTGAAACCTTCGTAGTCGAGTCCTGCCTCCAGGTCGTGAGCCTGTGCCTCTGTGGCGTTGATGTCTTCGCGGAAAGCACGGCGGCGCACCTTGTTGAAGGCATCGTATGCCTTCTGGTTCGGCTGGTGGTCACGCTCGTTGATGGCCTCGGCAAGCACGAGGTAAACCTCTGCAAGGCGGATGACCTGGCGGTTCATGGCGCGGTCTGCAGCACTGGTTTCCGGACTGTCGTGGTCTATGTATTTGTTGTAGCGTGAGAAGCCAGACTCGCGTGTGCCGTCACCGTCGGCATCATAGTAGAAATGGAACCAGCTTTGTTTTGACGGCTGCCACAGTGAATCGGCAAACGACACATCCTTTCTCTGGTCACCCTCAAGGTATGAGTTCTCTACGGTGTTGTCAGGTCCCGGTGCTATGTGCGGCAGTGATACGCTGTAGCTTGTTGAGAATGAGCAGTGGCAGAGGTGGTTGTTGCCGCTGGCATCGTTGACGCGTGTGCTTGAACCAAGGTAGAACTGTATGGCGAAGATGCTCTCCTTGCCGTTGCGGTTCTGGTTGTTCCAGTTGTCGTAGAAGTCCTCCTCAAGGGCATACTCTCCGGAGTCGATAACCTTCTGTGCATATTCTGCCGACTTTGCGAAATACTCATGGCGCTGTGCATCTGTCAGGTCGTCGTCCACCTGTGCCCAAGTCAGATATACTTTTGCCAGAGCAGCGTTTGCAGCACCCTTGGTGGCACGGCCTATGTCAGTCAGGCCATACTCGCTCACCTCCGGCAGCAGTTCTGCAGCATCCGTAAGGTCGTTGACAATCTGCTGATATACTTCCGTCTCAGAGTTGCGCACTGCGTTCTTGCCTTCGCCCACCTTTGTGACAATGGGCACGGGGCCCCATATCTGTACTGCGTAGTTGAGATAGTAAGCGCGGAGGAACTTAGCCTCGCCTATAACCTGTGCGGCAATATTCGGCGACACGCCGTCGGGGTTTTGCTCCAGTTTTGCGATGACGTCGTTGGCGCGTGTTATTGATGTGTATGCAGCAGCCCACAGACGAACGAGGTATGAGTTTGTACCGTCCCATGAGAGCAGTCCGAGCATACCACCGCCGCCGTTGGGGTTCTCGCCGCTGACTGTAGTCTCCGTGGTCAGGTCGATGAGGTACATGTATGTCGTTGCCAGTTCGATGTCTGATGCATACACCGCATTTACGAGCGCCTTTGCGTCGGCATCGCTTTGTGGCAGGTTACTCTCCGCCAGTTCGCTCTGGTTGCCCTGGTCGAGCGATTCACACGAAGTGATGAATGTTGAAACCAGCAGCAGGAAGAGAATCACGATAACCGCATTGACGGCATAATATAAGCCGAGCGCGTGTTTCAGTTTACTTGTTTTTGTCATGTTGTCGTCTCCTTTCTTTTTTTATACAATACTTTTATACTTAAACTCCTTTTTTTCTGAGTGCTTCTTCGTACGAAGAAATAGCGAACGTCAGTCGCCAGACTGGTGCGCGTCTCTGATTTCTGAGTGCAAAGTTACGACTATTTCCCCATCCATGAAATCCCCTTTGTTGGTTATTCCGCATACCCTCTTTATGGTATTACACCATGTAAAGCGTTGTGATACAGCGTTATCCGCTTTAATAAAACAAAAGGAACGGGCTCATCACATGAACCCGTTCCTTATTATATATATATTATGTGTGACTAATCATTTGCTAAAGCCGTGACCATTCCACTTCACCGTTCTCTTCTTGCTCGGAGCGTCATCATACCACGTTGTCACTACGATATCCTTACCTTGACGTGGCAGGGAGTAAGTGTTCCAACCTTCAAAATCACAGGCATATAACGCATCGAAGTTGTCGCTGAAGTAAGTATCCAGCCTTTTCGTGATATTGTCATAACGATAGAACATGATCCCGTCAAACTCACCCCTGTAGCTCTGGCCATCCATAAACGTGGTGGTGTTAAAAGCGAAAATCTTATGCTTGCCGTCAGCCTCGTTCCAATAGCACATATCAACCCTCACCAGCGTTTCGTCCTGCTTGCTTTCATAAAGCGCGTAGCCATTCTGCTTATCCACCGTAAATGTTATGTTCTTAGGCTGTGATGCGCCCCGACGATACCTTTCCATGGCATCTCTCACGGCATTGATAGACTCATGATCAGCATCTGTCTCCTCAGTGGAGTAAGTAACCAAAGCCCATATAAAGTCATCTATCGCTGGTTTTGATCCCTTATAGTTCACTTTCATCTGGGCTGACATTGCCAGCGTGCAGCCAGCAAGCAAAATAGCTAATAAAATACGTTTCATCTTTTTATTGTTTTAATAGGTTATAAATAAAGGTGTAATAAAAACCCAACTGCAAAGTTAGTAATTTTTGTGGAATGTGCAAAGAAATACAAACAGAAAATACTTATTTTTGATTAACCTGTTCATGCAGGTCAACGGGGTGTGCAATACGTAAAACACTGCGTTTTAGGTATTGCACATGTTATTATTTCGCCGTACCTTTGCGATGCGATTTGAAGAGAAAAATGATGCAGGTAAAAAGACGGTTCCTTCGACTATGTGCTTTGCATGAACGGACTTCATGTGTTCCTCAACAAGGACAAGGCATATTCAGAGATACTGCGAACCCTGAAGTTTGGTGGTGAACTGCTTGCATGTTTCTATATTTCTGGTGAACAGAAGGTTGCTGACTGGCTCGCCAAGACCGTCATGACCCGCATGGGCTGGTTTACTCCTCCGTTTGACACGGCGGCAGACGTGCGCAAGCGACTGGAGCCTTTCTGTGATATTGTCAGTTTCCACGTAGAGGGTGCCATGCTTTATTTCAGGGCAAGAAAGAAATAGATTTTGTAATAGAGGAGTGAATCATATAATGAAATAAGGATATAAGGAGTTAACCCCTTATATCCTTATTTCATTATATCTCTTTTCTCTTTCATCAGTATGAGAACTTCACGCCGAAAGTGAAGGTGCGTGCTGATGGGTATGTGCCACGGTCAACATAGCCGCTGTATTCTGGATCGAAGCCGCTGTAGTTGGTTATCGTCAGCAGGTTCTGCGCTGAGGCGTAGAGGTATATGCCGAGTTTCTGTCCGTTGCCGAGGCGTGGCTGGAAGTTATAGCCCAGCTGTATGTTCTTCAGGCGCAGGTAGCTGGCATCCTCTATGAAACGGCTGTCGAGGTATGCGCTGTAGTTGTTCTGCGCAAAGGCACGCGGTATGGTGGTGCTTGGGTTGTCCTCTGTCCAGCGTCCGAGCAGTTTCGTTGATGCGTTGTAACTTGCGTTTGGTGATTCGAGGGCCTGCTCAAGCTGGTTGTAGAGCTTGTTGCCGTATGAACCCTGGAAGGTCACTGCCAAGTCCCAGTTCTTGTAGCGCAGCTGTGAAGAGAAGCCGTAAGTGAACTTTGGCTGTGTAGAGCCGAGCACCACGCGGTCGTTCTCTTGGTCAACGTAGCCGTCGCCGTTCTGGTCAACATATTTCACGTCGCCATACTCCACGTATGTCTTGTTTGACGGTACTGGCACCTTGTCGAGGTCGTCGCTTTTCTGCACGATGCCGTCGAACACCCAGCCGTAGTATGTGCCCAGTGCCTCGCCCGGACGGATGATGGTCTGGTTGGTGTTGATAATCTCCTTCTGCGAACCGCCGATGCTCGTCACCTCATTCTTGTTGTGGGCGATGTTGGCGCTGGCGCTCCATGTGAGGTCTTTCGACTGCCACAGCGTAGCGTTCACGGCAAACTCCACACCGTCGTTGGTCACGTTGCCCACGTTGGCAAGCTGACGGCTGAAGCCTGTGGTCTCCTCCACCGGAATGTCAAGCAGCAGGTCGGTGGTCTTCTTGTGGTAGAAGTCGAAGATGAAGCCGAGGCGGCCCTTCAGCACGTTGAAGTCGATACCGAGGTCATACGATGTAGTGGTCTCCCACTTCAGGTCATCGTTGCCCAGTGCAGAGCGGTAGTATGCTATGTTCTTGGTGCCACCGAGGAAATAGTGTGTGGCAGCGTATGTGGAGAGGAACTTATAGTCGCCAATCTCCTGGTTGCCCACGGTACCGATGCTGGCGCGCAGCTTGAGGTCTTCAATCCACTTGTGGCGCTTCAGGAATTTCTCCTCGTTGACGTTCCATGAGAAGCCCAGTGACGGGAACCATCCCCACTTGTTGTTCTTGGCGAAGCGGCTTGAACCGTCGGCACGCAGCGTAGCGGTGAGGTGGTAGCGGTCGAGCAGCGAGTAGTTCAGTCGGCCAATGCCTGAGTAAATCACCGATGTAATGAAGTCGGTCTCAGTAGCCACCAGCTGCGAACCTGACTGCAGGCTGTGGTAGCCGAGGTTTTCGTTGGCGAAGTTGGCTGATGAGCCGAGCACGCGCTCGCTCTTCTCCTGCTGATAGGTGTAGCCGCCCATTGCCTCAATCTCGTGTATGCCAAACTTCTTGTTCCATGTGAGCGTAGCCTCAAACTGGTCGCTCTCCCAGCGCTTTGAACCTACTGCGCCATAGCCGTCGGAGTTGAAGCCTATCTGTGATGTCACGGGTCCGAATACGTTCTGGCGTGTGTTGATGATGTTCACCGAACCCTGTGTGCGGAAGCGCAGGTCCTTGATGATTTCCCACTGTGCGAAGGCCGATACGAGAGTGTTGTCCACTTTTGTCTCTGCCGACACCTGACTGAGGTCGGCAATGGCGTTTGGTGTCTGACCGTTGCGCACGAAGTCGCCTGCCTCGAATGGGTTGGCATAGTTGTAAGAGCCGTCAGCGTTGTAAATAGGTACGGCCGGCGATGTGCGCAGTGCCAGTTCGAGCAGTCCGCTCACACCGTTTGACTGTCCGCGGAACGACTGCGAGCCCGTCTGTGTGCTCTTTGAGAAGTTGGCCTTCAAACCCACGGTCACGTTCTTGAAGATGTCGCGCTCATAGTTCAGTCGGGCACCAAGGCGTGTGAAGTCACTGCCGCGTATCACACCATTCTGGTCGGTGTAGTTGCCTGATATGAGGAAACGCTCCTTGTCAGAACCGCCGCTCACTGAGAGCTGGTGCTGCTGTGTGGCGGCAGTGCGGAAGAGTGCATCCTGCCAGTCGGTGCCTGCACCCCATGTGCTGACCAGTTCCGGCGTCACGCCCGATGCCGTCTTCTGTGCATCGGTGGCGAGTTCAAGATAGAGGTCACCCCACTGCTGAGCGTTGAGCAGGTCGAGGCGCTTGCGCACTGACGATACGCCAACAGAGTAGCCGTAGTCAACCTTCAGGCGGCCCTTCTTGCCGTTCTTCGTAGTTACGATGATAACACCGTTGGCACCGCGCGAACCATAGATGGCAGATGCCGACACATCCTTGAGCACCTGTATGGATTCTATGTCAGAAGGGTTGATTGATGCCAGAGGGTTGAAGTTTGTTCCTGCCACGGTGTTGCCCGCGTCTGTTGCATCGCTGCTGTTATATACCAGCACACCGTCGATAACGTAGAGCGGTTCGTTGCCGCCATTGATTGAGTTGCCGCCACGTATGCGAATGTTGATGGCAGCACCCGGCTGTCCTGATGAAGCCGTAGCGTCAAGACCAGCCACTGCACCGCCCAGTGCATTGTCAATAGATACGGGGGTGATCAGCAGGTCCTCGGTGTTGAGTGAAGCCACAGAACCAGTCAGTTTCTTACGCTGCTGCGTACCGTAACCCACGACTACTACCTCATTGATTGAGTTGCCGCTGGCAGCCAGGCTGATGTTCACCGGTTCGTCGGCGTCATATACATCAACCTCTTGTGAGCGATAACCTATATACTGCACGCTGAGCGTGAGCGGCAAATCAACATTAGTCTTCAGCGTGAAGTTACCGTCAACGTCGGTCACTGCACCGAGTTCCTTTGAGTTCTTAGGCACGAGCGAAGCACCTATGAGTCCTTCGCCTGTCAGTGCATCGATCACTCGTCCGGTGATAGTGGTCTGTGCAAATGACGACACTACCGTCGCCAGTGCAATAAGTAATGTGTATATTCTTTTCTCCATAAATACAATCAGTTTTTTCAAGTTTTTGTTAATGTTGTTGATTCAAACTGTCAATAAAAATCTTCTCTTTGTTGCCTGTCAGCAACACATTCGTTTCATCATTGTAATCTCCTTTAATTCTGCCATAACTTTATTTATTTGTTTTTGATTTCTGAGTGCTTCTTCGCATGAAGAAATAGTGAACGTCAGTCGTCAGACTGGTGCACGTCACTGATTTCTGAGTGCAAAATTACTCAGTTTTTCCCACCTGTGAAATCCCCTTTGTTAGTTATTCTGCATACCCTCTTTATGGTATTACCATGTGTAATGCTTTGGGTTTCAGTGCAATGTATGCGTACGCAAGAGAAGTTATGACAAAATAAACGAGGCTGGAGCAGAACATAACTCCAGCCTCTATGCTGTCTTTTACACTGTTAAGTTCCGTTTTGTGTGTAAAAGTAACACTTTTCGGAAGTTGTTGGTGAAGTATTCATGTGGGATTGTTTTAGGCTTTTGCAAGTGATTGATACACAAGCATTAATATAATAACCACGAAGATGAACGGTACAAAAATCGTCATCTGTTGAAAAGGGCGATTCTTTGAGTTTTACAGAGCAAAACAAGCAGTAAAACGTCAGCAACATTTAACAAACTATTAAGATTATTTGACAGTCTATTTTTAGCCATTTTGAGCTTTTGACAACTTCGGTGAGCAAAGAGAAGCCTATTTGCCAGTCAAAAGAGAGAAGAAAATGCATCAAAATGGGGTCATTTGTACCGACCTTAACTCCGTTTTCTTCCGTCACGACTCGGCATAACTCAAACGAGTTTGGTTCTGCTCTTACTTCGTTCGTCAGTTGTACCTCGGTTGCGCTAAGTAACTCTTCCCAATCTCAGCACTCAGCAGCCCAAACCACTTGGTCTTGTAGAAACGGAACAGACTGACATCAAGCAGGTGGATAAGAACAAGGTACAGCAGAAATACGGAACATGGCACACCCTGCTCCTTGATGATATGTGCCTGGCGCATCAGCATGCCAAGGCTGAACTCACGACCTACGGCAACAATTTTCCTGCCAAGACTGTCTTTTTCGCACAAAATGTTGCTCAACTCAGAAATTTTGTCTAATTTTGCATTCATAACAGTTCTTGTTAATTTGCTGTGTCTATTGTACTTTAGCGAATACAAATATACAACAAATTTTCGAGAAACCGTTATTTTATCGGAGATTTCTAAGGGTGGGAAACTTTAGTAATATGAAACCCTAAGGCAAGCGATATGAAAACAGAAAAACAAATGGCTATGGCTGCAGCTGAATTTGCAGAGCGGTGGAAAGGCAGAGGATATGAGAGGGGTGAGTCGCAACCCTTTTGGATTGACTTGCTCACAAATAGAAAATAGTTCATATTAATAAATTAATGTGTAATTATGGAAGAAAATAGTTTAATTCTCATAAAAAAGAAGTATCTTTGCAAACAAAACCTCATACATCAATGCTTAAAATATATATCAATGAATTAGGTCGCATACGTGATGCGGTAATAAATGTGAAACCAATGATGGTTTTCACGGGTGATTCGGGATTAGGTAAAAGTTATACTGCATTCTTGATATACCATGTGTATAGTGTCCTGGCAAATGACAGGATAAAATATTTTGTTGAGGATAAAATCCAAGCATTGGGAGAAAATAAAAATAATGGTTTTGCATTCAAATTCCAAGACCTTAGGTTGTGGATGAATCGAGATGCATCACAATATCTTGGCTATCTTTTAGGTAACAAAGAATTCTCTTGTGACGTAACCTATACTTTTGATTTGCCTGATGATCTAGTCATAAAAGTGAATACATCATTGGAAAGTTACCTCAGACGGGTCAATGTCAATGGGGCATCTTCTTTTTTCCCTAACGACTTTTCTGATTGGACGCATATCTATGCTCATGCATTGAACCATTACTTTTCCTCTATCATATTCAACAAAACCGTGATACCCTATTTGATGCCACCAGCAAGGGCTGCATTCATGGGAGCAAAAAATGCTAAGTCAGCATTTCAAGGGATTGGAATGTACGAGAGTTTCGTAGATTTTAATGACTGGGTATCTTCTGTCCGTCCAAGGAAGCTCCCAAATGACCAGTTTTTCCAAAGTATGATGAGGCGACTAACTAATGGAGAAATTGAATTAAGAGACGGTCAAACTTTTTTGCGTCTTCCAACAGGCACATCCATACCTATCAGTGCAGCTGCTTCGTCCGTAAAGGAATTAGCACCATTGTTGTTGCTGTTACAATCAGAATTGAATATCAGTGCTTACTCTCTGCTTTTCGAAGAGCCAGAAGCGCATGTTCATCCCAAAAGTCAAGATTTGGTGGCAGATTTGATAGCCCGCTGTTTCAACCGTGGTGTGCAATTCCAAATAACCACCCATAGTGATTTCATCCTTGGTCGCTTCAACCAGCTGATACGTTTGGGGAATCTTCGCCGCAAGAATCCAGAAAAGTTTAGGCAGTATTGTAATGATAATCAGGAAAGTGAGAACCTATATCTTGACTATGAGCAGATGGGTGCTTACTATTTTAAGGTGCAAGGTGACAGTGTTATCATTGAGGAACAGAATATTAGTAATGGAATCCCCTTTACAACTTTCCATGAAATCATCAATCGACAAGAGCGAGTGGATGACTTAATAGAACAATACATGGAGGACTAAGCAGCAATGGAACTATATGATAAACTAACAAAGATTTATACGCCAGAGCACTTCTCTCTAAGCAACACGCAAACGGTGATCGAAGAGGATGAAAAGGGGGCTGCTACGCGTGAGATCATCATTGAGCACATAGGTGTGGATATTCTGAAAATCAATAAGAGCTTGTTAGCTTTAGAACGTGATTCTATTGCCAATAATCCACATGCTTTTGTGTGTGACGGTATCATAGCCATTGACGAGAAAAACAAATTTATTGGTTATTTTGAATTGAAGTCAACTTGTTCTACCAATAATGTTCTAAAAGCAAGAGCTCAAATCACAGACAGCCAGCATCATTTGTGGTCAATTGCATCAAAAAGTGCAATTGATATGACTTCTTATACAGAAAAAGGAATAGTTGTTTCCCAGCCAATTTCTGATGAAGCCCACCGTAAAGCCCGCCTTCGTCGGCAGATAAATGATGAGCGTGGCAACGGGTTTTCTCCTTATCATTTTTTACTGAACCTGTTGAAAGGTAAGGCAATTATTGATGAAACAGGTATGCCTCTTCTCTATTTTGAAGCAGGGGAAATAATACCTATTGGTAAAATGTTATAGCGGCAGATTTCACTATGAGTCGTTATGATCTTAGGAAATAGTTGTAACTACGTAGTTTTTACGATACTGAGCAATTAATATGGCAAATACGAATTTAGCAAATGCGAAGAAGGCAAAGAACGACGAGTTCTATACGCAATATCCCGATATTCAGAAGGAAATAAACGCCTATCTGGACTATGACCCGAATGTATTTCGTGGCAAGACGGTGCTCCTGCCTTGCGACGACCCAGAGTGGAGTAACTTTACTAAGTTCTTTGCTCAGAACTTTGAACTATTGGGATTGAAGAAACTGATTTCCACAAGCTATGCCCCTGAAAGCAAGAAGTACAAAATGCCATACCAACCGACACTCTTTGAAACTGAGCAACCGCATTTCAACGCAGACAAAAGTAAGACGCATGGAAAGATATTCGTGCTTGAGCGTGATGTAACGGGCGACAATCGTATCAACATCGAAGATTTGCAGTGGCAGTATCTGGAGGGTGACGGTGATTTCCGTAGCAAGGAGATACGCAAACTGCGTGACGAGGCAGACATCATTGTAACTAATCCGCCTTTCTCGCTGTTCCGTGAGTTCGTGGCTTGGTTGGTGGAGGCTGGAAAGCAATTTATCATTATAGGCAACATGAATGCAGCGATGTACAAAGAAGTGTTTCCTTTAATTAAAGAAAATAAAATATGGCTTGGAAATGGTTTCCAAAGTGGCAATGCTTACTTCCGAATAGCCGCTGTTCGCAACGAATATGCAGATGGTGTTTATGATGAAACGACAGGGCTTGTAAAGTTCCGTAATTGCTGTTGGTATACTAACATAGACCATGGGCGTCGACATCAACCTTTACGGCTTATGACTATGGCTGATAATTTCAAGCACAGCAAACATAAAGAAATAAGAGGAAAGAAAGAGTATGAGCCTTATGTTAACTTTGAAGGAATAGAAGTACCATATACGGATGCAATACCATGTGATTATAACGGTGCAATGGGTGTTCCAATCTCTTTCCTTGACAAGTATTGTCCAGATCAATTTGAAATTCTTGGTATAGGACTGGAACTTGCAAACATGGATATTATCAGGGAAAAACTTGGCAAACTGAATGGAGGCCCTCGTTTATATGTAGAGCGTGATGGTGAACTTGTCAGATTGTACGAAAGAATACTAATCCGTAAAAAGCAATCAGTATGAAGACAGAATTGAAAATCTACACCGTTGAGCAGATTTGCGACGGTTTTGAGTATAACGAACTGGAGGGCAAAGGTCTCTATGGCTTGGCTGGTCAGTTGACTATTCAGCCAGAGTATCAGCGTAACTACATTTATGCCGACGGCAAACGCGACGTTGCTGTGATTGAATCTGTGTTGAAAGGCTATCCGCTTGGGCTGATATACTTCAACCGCAACAAAGACTATCAGTCACCTCAAACTGAATTGGAAGTTCTCGATGGTCAGCAACGCATCACTTCGCTTGGTCGTTTCATTAAGAACAAGTTTGCTGTTAAGATTAATGACTTAGAACAGATTTTTGACGGTCTGAATGAAGGGCAGCAACAGAAGATTCTTCAAACTAAGTTGTTAATCTATATTTGTGAAGGCGAGGGCGAACATGCCGAGGAGGAAATCAAAGAATGGTTTAAGACAATTAACATCGCAGGCATTCCTCTTAATCATCAAGAGGAATTGAACGCCGTGTTCAGTGGGCCATTTGTTACACTATGCAAAGCGGAGTTCAGTAACTCACAAAACGCCAATATTCAGCGTTGGGAAAGCTATGTAAAAGGACCAGCCAACCGACAGCAGTTCTTAGCAACTGCCTTGGAATGGGTAAGTCGGAATATGGACGCAAAGGATAAAGTAAGTGCCTATATGTCTGCCCATCGTCGTGACGAGGACATCAGTGAGATAAGGACCTATTTCAACACCGTAATAGATTGGGTGGATAGCAAGTTTGATGATGTCTATGACGAAATGCAAGGCTTGAACTGGGGCGAACTCTACGAGCGTTTCCATTCTCTGCCATTGAACCATACGGAACTGTCGCAAAAAGTGCGCGAATTAATGCATGATGATTTCGTAGGGAATCACCGAGGCGTGTTTGAATATGTGCTTGGTGGTTGTCAAGATACAAAGCTGTTGAATGTCCGCTTGTTCGACAAACCAACCATGCGCAAAGTATATCAGCAACAAACCGATAAGGCAAAGGCCGAGGGCGTTAGCAATTGCCCCTACTGCGCCATTGGTCACGATGCCAACCGCCAGCGCATCTGGAAACTGGAAGAAATGGATGCCGACCATGTAACCGCATGGAGCAAGGGCGGCAGTACAGATATAGAAAACTGCCAAATGTTGTGTAAGACACATAACAGGGCTAAAGGGAATAGATAGGGAGGATTTAGTATGAGCAACTTGAAAGAACTTATAGAAAAGGGAACGGAAATTAGGAATGCTATTTCTAAGAATCGAAGTAAGGCTTTAAGTGAATCGCTAAAAGAAAAGGCATCCATTTGGAAAAATAAATGTGCATTTTATGTAGATTCATTGAAACTAAATAAGTACACTCTTTCAGGATTCAACATAGCAGTAGTAAATTTTGGGCATAATGGTCGATTTGATATTAATTATATTGATGACATGTTGGCTGTCTTGAAAGCATTGCCACAAGAAGAGGATTTGCCAAGTTCTAATAATGGAACAGCCAAGCCCAAAAGTAATGAGGTTTTCATTGTTCATGGTCATAATAAAAATTTGCGTACAGAAGTTAAGGCTGTTCTATATGAAATGGGATTGAAACCCATCATTTTGAGTGAACAAGCAAATAGAGGTAAGACCATCATTGAGAAATTTGAAGCGAAGAGTTCAAAAGTTAATTACGCAATAATACTAATGACTGCTGATGATACAGGAAAAGCAAATTTAGAAGTGAATTACAAACCTCGTGCGAGACAAAATGTCATTCTTGAAATGGGTTATTTTATGGCTCGTATTAAACGATCAAACATGTTTTTACTGCTTGAAGATGATAATATAGAAATTCCAAGTGACATAAGCGGTGTTGTACATTGCTCTGTTAATGAAGACTGGAAACACAAATTGGCTCATGAATTAAAAGAATGTGGATATAAAGTGACATCTGACGATATTAGCGTAGAATAAATATTAATTATGGAATACGGAATAGTTTATCTTTTAACCAATCCTGTAATGCCCGGCCTTGTGAAGATTGGCATGACGACACAGGAAGATATAGACAAGAGGATGAAGGAACTCTATACGACGGGCGTTCCCGTTCCCTTTGAGTGCCAGTTTGCTTGCAAGGTGAAGAAAGGCGACTGCGCCAAGATTGAGAAAGCCCTGCACATGGCTTTTGCCCCGCAACGGATAAACGCTAACCGTGAGTTCTTCCGTATTCAGGTGGAGCAGGCAAAGGCCATTCTTGAACTATTCCACCATACCGACGTGACGGAAGAAGTGAGTGACGAGATAGAAAACGACCTCACCGACGACGACAAGGCTGCATCGGCAAAGGCACAGATTCACCGTCCACCGCTCAACTTCTACGAAATGGGAATGCAAAAGGGTGATGTGCTTGTATGGAAAGACGACCCAACCGTTTCCGTTACGATTGTATCGGAGCGGAAAGTCTGCTATGAGGGAGAAGAAGCTTCCATCAGTGCGCTTTCTGCAAAGCTGAAAGGCTATAAGGTCAAGCACATTGCCCCTGGTGCCCATTGGCTCTATAAAGAGAAACTTCTGAGCGACATTTACGACGAAACTTATCCGTTTGAAGAATAAGACTTGTTACAAATTCAAGTATTTAAGAATGAAAGCTGATGGTGTTTATATCTACAGTATAGTAGCTGACGACAGTAATCCAATTTTGTCAAATTATTCATTTGACTTGTTGTTTTCATGTTCAAATGGCAAATTAGAATGGCTATCTTTGGATGACGGGGTAAGATTTTGTATTCCAACAAAAAAAGAAAATGGAGATCTATATGATAGTATAGAAGATTTTCTTTCAAATCGACCAGAACAACTTGGCTTGAAGCTGGATTTTAAATATCAAATCATTGAACATAAATCTAATCATAATATTGGAGAGTACTACAGAAACATCTATCGGCCAGTTATTTCTCACAAATTACAGCGTTTTCATTTAGTACATGATGGGATGCCCTTATCAGATAGTTATGATGACATATCTATATGGTATTATAGGAATGAGTATTTAAGTCATTTACGACAGCTTGAACTTATTCTCGAAGAATTAAAAAAAGTGTTTAGGGTTATCGAACCTACAATAGACAACAAAGATTCTTATGGAAACACATTAAGAAACATCATTATTCTATCATGTACAGAAATCGATTCAATGATGAACAAAATTCTTAAATCGAATGGATATGTAAAGGATAATAGATACACAACGAATGATTATGTAAAACTGAAAGAAGCCATGAGACTTGACGAGTACTCTCTGG
>JAFPVC010000004.1 GCA_017413085.1 Prevotella sp. | reverse complement strand
GCGCGCTTTATTATTCCCTCGAAACGAATGCCGAAGGTATTCTCCCATTCTTCCCTGCCATATAACTTCTCATTTTCTGAGAGAAATGAGTTAAGTTTACCTTCAAGTTTCTCTTTGCTGTCATACTTCTCCGTATTCAGGTCAAGATGCAGTACAGGGTGAACTGCCCAGTCCCAGTCTTCCTTCAGGTCTATCGCCAACCCCTTGAACAGCTCGCGCTTACCTAGGAACAGTGCCTTTATCGTTGATAAAAGCAATGACTTACCGAAACGGCGCGGACGGGAGAGGAAATAGTACGAACCTTCTGAGGCAAGGCGGTAAACGTGTTCCGTCTTGTCTATGTAGAGATAACCGCCGGTGCGGATCTTCTCAAAGTCTTGTATGCCAATAGGAAGTTTCATGTTGCAAAGTTACACTTTTTCCTTGATACTACCACTTTTTATCGTCAAAAATATATATAAATTAACAAATCTGCGGTGGCAGGAGCGAATCACTGTGCGCCTTTCAGGAACATATTCACTATCGCATTGGCGTCTGCCATCGTGATTATCGGCTGTCCGTCTTCGTCCGCATCACCGTTGGCATTGGCATTGTTGATGCCAAAACCATGAATGTCAGTCATATATATCACATTGGAGGTGTCAAAACTGCTAACGTTAATGTTCGTCAGGCTGCTGCATCCACCGAATATACCTGTCATGTCGGTTAGCATGTTTTTGTGGATGAATGCTTTTTTCTCTTTACTTCACGTAGAATGCCTCTGTGCCAACACCGTAGTGGCGCAGTGAGCCATATTTTCCTGCGCCCTGATAGTCCTGTGCCCATGAGCAGCTGACGGCTTGCTTGCCGTTCTTGGTCTGTATGATGCGGTAGCCGTATGCCACGCGGCAGATAGGTACTCCGAGTGCGTTTTTCTTCACATCCCATGCGCTGCGTGTGATGACGACGTTCACCACGTTGCTGTTTTGCTGTTTGGCAATCTTCAGTGCGGCGGCCTTCAGCGATGCATTGAGGCTTCCTGCCTTAGGCATTGGTTTATACACGAGGTTGCCCGGTGAGTTGTTGGAGATGGCTTCGTTGAGCAGCATGACGTATTGCAGTGCGCGCTGATGGTTAATGGCATACCAGTCTTTTCTGTCTCTTGTGGAGCTCTGCTGGCACCACTCTACGGGGTAACCCTCGAGCAACCATGCAGCGTTGAGCATCATATTATAGTCGCGCTTTGTGGCTGCCACTTCCTCAGGTTCAAGAAGGCGTGGCTGCCTGCTGGTGTTAACGAACTGTCCCTTGTTGTTCAGGCGCATGAAGAGGAAAGGACCTTTTATGTTCTCAAGTCCCTTGCGGCTGGCCTCTACGCCTGAAGCGCTGGTACATGACATAAGGTAAGAATTGTCTTGAGTGTACCAACCATTGCCGTCGCGCTTCATCTCGCATGAGTTGTGAAGTGTAACGACGTGTATGAGGTTTCCGTAAAGACATTCCCAGTTTGCGAGTTGTCCCTCCAGTTCAGCCTTGAACTCATATTCGTTAGGTATGGAACCGTCTTCCATCGCCTTGCATACGCTGTGGTTCCATTTGGCACGTGCCGTCAGTTTCTCTGCCAGTATCTTCACGTCGTCCACAGGAGTGGTACGCAGGTTCCACACAAAGTTCTTGATGGTCATGTCGGTGGCATCCATTTCCGCGCCCTTGGGCTTCATGGCCATGATTTCGGGCAGTTCCGGTGCTTCGCCGAACTTCTTCACTGCCAGCTTCCTTGCAGCTGCGCCGCTGGTCTTTTCCGTAACTTTGCTTTTTACGTTGGAGGTAGAGGAGGAGCCGGAGTTGTCGCTGACTACATTCTCAACTTTGTTCTTCACTTTCTGTTTAGCTTTGTTGATGAGGTTGCCTAACTGAGCATTAGCATTCATGCTTACAGCGGTAATGAAAGCGAGCATCATTAATGAACGCTTAGCAGAAAATTCTTTTTTCATCTTTTTCCCTTAGTTTAATTGTGAATTGAAGTCTTGCAGGTGTTGAATCTGCACGTTCTAAACCTATATATGGTAATAAACTGTTGCAAAGGTAGTTAAAATAACTTTAACAACAAAACAAAATGCAGATTTTTTTCACAAAATAACATATCCTCTATTCAACAGCATCTAATCAAAGCTATTCCAACATCAGCTTACAGCCCTGTCCAAACGAATAAGCAGATATGGAAACAGATTGTAAGTTTAGAATGTATAGGCGTAAATTAAAAAAATACTGTTAAAATGTGAAGTGATTGATGAAAAGTTCTTTTTTTTCGATAAAAACTAATACCTTTGCATGTATAAATACTAATAACAGTTGATGTAATATCAAAAGAACTCGCACTGTCAGCTCTCATTTAATTGCGAAGGATTATATTACGACGCCTTGATTGAGATTCATAGTTTGGATAATGAAAAATGCCGATTTGCTATGAAATCAGAATTTGACAGGTTAAAAGCGGGTTGCCAAGTGAATGAACATATTCCCTGCATTCTGGCTATAGACGAAGATGGTCAGTTCGTGAGCCTTACGTTAGTGGAAAAGATGGAGGTGATAGCTCCAAAGTTGAGAAGTAAGGGCATTGATGAATTAACATTCAGAGAACTGTTCAAAAAGTAAGTTGGGTATTGTGAAAACTGCCTGCTGTTCGTGAAATGACAGTCGCCTTCACACACCGAAATCGGAGATTTAGGAAAATGTTAAAAATGTAAAGTTTTCTTAATGCGCTGTAATCAGGCCCTGATTACACCGTAATTTGTACCTGATTACTGTGCAATCGAGCCCAGATTACCGTGTAAAAAGGGGCAAATTAGAGCGTGATTCATACGGCATGACGCACCATTGTTGCAGATAGTTCGCAATAATTATCCGATTTGACATAATTATGAATTACAAATTCTGCATTAAAAATTAAAAAAACGCGTTTCAAGGCACCTCTACGCGATTCCACCCTCGTTCTGGACTCCATGTCCACCCACCCCATTTACCCCTGCTTAAAATGAGTTTTCTTGACAGTGGAGAAATAGAACAATACCTCCCACAGATTTCTCAGATTACACAGATTCGCGGAAAACAACGTTAATGCCGTTAATTTCATTCATTAATACCATTAATGCTTTGCCCTATGATTATTAATGACATCCCCCATTTCTTCTGCCAAAATGTTAATTTTTTGTTTGTCGAGTAACTTTACTATCTCTCCGAATACAGGAATTCCAGAATTTTTTGTACCTTTGCCCATAAGTTTGAAAATTTGAGTTTGGTCGCTATAAATTTACAAACTTTTTGGGAAAGGGCATCAGTTCTTTCCCATTTTTTTTGCTCACGCGTGTACACGAGAGAATTCAAGTTTTATCGGACAGCAATAGTTAAAAATAGAAGTCTCCACCAATTAATAAGAATCTCTCATACAAAACATAACAACGAAACGAATCCGTGCCAGAATGACAATCGCTGAAGTCAAACTGGCACGGGATTATACTCGCTTAAACTATATAGACAATCCTTTAAACTCAGTTAAACATTCTTATGTTTCCTCGCCAGATATTCTATTGCCAATACTGGCCATAGAGGCACCTTGCGGATGTTGGTTCTGACGGCGGGGATATCACACAACAAGAAGATGGATGCCAGGATCAATGAGAACCAGATGACGTAACCATACACCTGCTTGATGGCCACAAGCATCATGGAGTGCAGATAGCTGCCGCCCATGAACTCTCCGAAGCGGAATTGTGAGAGGTCGAGGTTGGTGAGTGTCAGCTGGCGGCCGTAGTTCATCATGTCCTCATTCAGGAAATGTGAGAAGATGGTGGTATAGAAACCATAGCCCATAGCACCACCAAGATACATGTGCAGGATATTGAACACAAACAAGCCCATGAAAAACATCTCAAGACTGGGCACTGACTCGTCCAAAGCCCACATCAGGGTTGGGGCAAGAACACCATAGCCAAAGCCGCGGAGCATGATGGCCAGCCGGTATTGCTCGATGTTCACCGCCATACCTACCGTGGAGTACATAAGTAAGGCATATGCGCTGATGGAGAGGAAGGCTATGCCTATCAGCTTCCAGACCTTCCACTTCTGAACCTTTAGCCAGTAGAGGTCGAACGCTATACCCAAAAACATGCCTGGCAATGCCCACATATATTGACTCTCCTTGGTGAGTTCTTCCAATCCGACAACCTCTGTGTAGAGTATCTCCTCCAGTGTATGCTCGGCACCGAAAGCCAGTTCAGCCAATATGGTTACAATGAGAATGGGTACCACGTTGCGGCATTTCAACAGTCGCAGCTCGACGTATGGATAGCGATTGTGAATCAGTCTGTAGAGGGTAAGTCCTGCAAAGATGAGCGTAAAAGCGCCCGCCACTCTGATATACCGGTTTGCGAACCACCTGTAGTAATCACCATAGACAAAGATGTATGAGAACAGAAGCATCGTGACGCAGATGAGCAGTGCTCCCTGCCAGTCGGTCCCCTTCAGCGAGAACCTGTTGGGCATAGGACAGAACGGACGACACAGAACCATCTGCGTGAGCAGCACGAACGACATGGTGCCTACGCTAAAGGTGTGCATCATCTGCCATGTAAAATGATGCCCCATCCAAGCAGCAAGCCAGCCACCGCCCTCGATGGCCGTGAGAAGTATGATGTGGAGCACAGGGAAGAATACGGCGAAGTCGCGCCTTGGCGTAATCCACAACTGGATGTTGCTCATGCACTCGAATGTGCCCTGAATCTTGGCAATACCTGCAATGAAGCAAGCCACAACGAGTACAGGCATCGACAGACTGTGCATCGTGATAACGTTGCAGATGCCCATCACGATGGCCGAGGTGCATAGCAACTGTTGATTGGTGAAGCGAAACTTCATCCTGAACAGCATGGGGAACCACATTGCCATACCTGCAAGCGTGGCATAGAGCAGAAACATCACATCCTCGATCATGAAATTAGTCGTGCCACGAATCTCGTCGAGAGCACCCAGATAGATGCCTCCTGAGAATTGAAAGCACAGAGCCGTAAGAACGTAGATCCAGGGTTGCAACCTGCGAGGCACCCACCCTTTCATCATTGGCATAGAAAAAGGCATACCGGTAGGTGGCGGCGGCGCCTTCATCAGAAATTCAGTCAGTTTTCCCATTACTCCTCAACTTTACAAACCACGTTATAACCACCATGCAACTTCTTCAGTTCATTGCATGTATCAATCCGTACACGCACCGTCACGCGTTGCTCTACCTTAACGAAATTGCCTGTGGCATTGTCGATAGGAATCAACGAGAACGCACTACCTGTAGCATCGCTGATGCGCTCTACTACACCTGTATATTCCACATCAGGAACAGCATCGGCAGTAAAGCGCACCTTATTGCCAACCTTGACATTCGGCATCTGCGACTCCTGAAAGTTGGCCTCCACCCATTTCTCATGCTTATCGACAATGCTCACCATTGTCTGACCGGGATTGACCAGCTGCCCCACATGAATATCCTTGCTGCCCACCACACCATCACAAGTGGCAATGATGTAACAATACGAGAGGTTCAGTCGGGCTATCTCCACCTGTGCTCGTGCCAGTTCAATGGCAGCTTCTGAGGCTGAGAGATGATGTCCTTGCTCCGCCACAACGGCCGTCTGCGTGTTGCGCGAACGAAGTGCCTGCTCATAACTGGCCTTGGCACTCAGATACCCCGTGTGGACATTGTCATACTGCTGCTGTGTAACGGCATCCTGTTCCAGTAGTTTCTGAAAACGCGCATCCTCCCTCTTCGCATTCTCCATCTGCACACGAGCGGCTTCAATGCCTGCTTCAGTCACGCTGATACTGGTCTTTGTGGTATGGATACTACTTGCCGTACCCTGCGAACCACGCTCAGCACGGGTCAGATCGGCTTCTGCCTGAGCCAAGCGGAGACGGAACTCTGCATCTTCAATGACAACCAGTGTATCGCCCTTCTTCACCTCCTGAAACTCATTGAAGCGCACCTCACGGATAAAACCCTGCACGCGGCTATTCTGGGGTACGATATTCTGGCACACACGGGCATTATCCGTCACCTCGCCTCCACCGAAATACATGAACTGACTGGCGGCATAAACGACACCACATGCTATACAGAGTATCATAATAGCATTATAACTATAGGTTGAAATCTTATTCTTTTCCATCATTATTAAAGTGTATTTGTTATGTACTTAAGTTTAAAATAGTTGTAAAGCATGTTAATGCGTGCATTGACCAAAGCCATATCGGCTGCGAGCTTCATGTTTGATGCATCAAGCATATCAGTCAGTAAAGCCAGGTCATTGTCGTAACGGTTTTTCACCACCGCATAGTTCTGATCGGCCAGTTCTACCTGTTTCTCTTGTGTGCTAACCTCTACTGAGCTGGTCAGCAAGTTGGTGTAACTTGCCTGCACACCATTCTCTATACCTTCTTGCGCCAACTGCACTCGTTCATGTGCCTGGGTATTTTCATGCTTCGCCTTACGGATAGCATGCTTGTTCTTCCACAGGCTCGACAGATTGTATTTCACGCCAATGCCAACAAACCACACGTTGACGTTGGCATTCTTTGGAATCAGGTCGGAGGTGTATGGACCAAATAGGTTATTCTCTGCCACTATAGCCACTGAGGGTCGCGATGCCGCACGCGTGTTTCTGACCTTCTGTTCCGACATTTCTGTGGCAAGTGTAGCCTGACGAATGTCTATGTTGTTTTCAGCTGCTGTCTGCTGCCACAACTCTTCTGAGGCGAATGCCTTGAGTGCCATGCTTTCCTCTTCAAGCGACTGCGCATCCACATCGAAATCCTCTCCCTCAGGCAGATGGATTGTTAAGCTGAGCTGATGACGGATAATCTTCTGTGCATCTTCAATTTGTGTCTTTTTAAGCAGAAGACTCTGCAATTGTAACTCATATCGTGTCAGGTCGTTCTTCAACACCGTTCCCTGCTCTCTACGCGCCTTCATCTGTTCGATGACTTTCTCCGTCAGCTCGATGTTCCTGGCTATCACCTGCGACTGGTTCTGCAGTTTGCAGAGGTCAAGATAATATCCAGTCAGCAAGAAACGCACCTCCTGTCGATGCTTCTCCACGTCAAGTTCTGCCATCTGATGACCCAGCCTTGCCATTTCAATGCCAGAACGGATGGCTCCGCCTGCATAGATTACCTGACTGGCCTGAGCGGTGAAGCTGTTACCCAAATGTGGTGTGGGCTGTTTGCCATTCTGCACCTGTTGAAGTCCCAATCCCGGAACAACATACTCTGTAGTGCCACTGGTAGAAAAGCCTCGCGACATTAAGAATGCATTGCCCGTATAAGAGCCTTGCACGCTGAATTCAACACTTGGCAACATGGCAGATTTTGCCGATGCCACCCCTTCTTCTGCAGCCTTCAATGCCGCTTCGCTGACTTTGATGCGCTGATTCTGACGGTCAGCCAGGTCAAAAAGCGACTGAAGACTCATCCTGTGCTGTGCATACGTAGGTACACAGCAACTTGCTCCGACCATCATTGAGACAGTCAGAGCACAAAAATACTTGTGATAATTCATTAAAATAATAAATGTATTCTTATAAATCATTACTCGTTGTATATTCCTTCCCTCGGAAATACGAATAATGAACCTTCTGGTTCGGACAAACCTCACGTTTGCCACAATGCACTACAGACCTCTCTGATTAGGGAATAAATCAGAAGATGAATTTCGAGCACTATTAATTGCGAAATCCTCAAAACGGCTGCAAAGGTACAAAAAAAAAGTTAAATACAATACGCTTTTCATCTTAAAAAATCGAAAAAGTCATACTCTGTAACGTTCGTAAAATCGACTTTTTTTTGTTAATTTTGCGATGAAAAAAAATCAATCAATCAACAACATTAACAATATCAACCAACCGAAATAATTTTTATCATTGTTTTTGCAATGTTTTTATGATATTTTTTGCTTTTATCTTTGCATTTACAATTTTTATTTATATCTTTGCAACCGAAATACATAAGACATTGATAATATGGGTATTGAACCCGTTACGGCAAAGAGCCGCCCTTTGGGTGATGGTGCCACATTGGACGAAGGTGCAGGAACCACTTCCTCGACCTGCAAGCGACATCTATCTGTCTGGCTCACGTCAACGGATGCGTAGCGAGATTTTCGACAACCTCCGATGGCTCAGCATCGATTTCGACATACCTACAGCAGGCAATCATACCGTTAAAGTTGTTATGATAGACCCGGAAATCGTAGTTGAAAAATTAGTCATTAATCCTGATAATGAACACCCATCCTATTACGGTAAAGAATAAACAAATATGAAGCGACTGTTATTCACAATCTCTATCGCTGTTATAGCGTCTTTGAACATTCTGGCTCAGGGCTATCGCAACCCTGTGCTTCCCGGCTTTCATGCCGACCCAAGTGTGTGTACAAACGGAAAGGACTTCTACCTTGTCAACAGCACGTTCCAGTATTTTCCAGGAGTACCTGTGTTTCACAGCAAAGACCTGATACATTGGGAACAGGTAGGTAATTGCCTCTCGCGCAAGTCGCAGCTTGACCTCTCGGGGCTTTACACACAAAACCAGCCGGAACTGGGTTGGACAAATGCGGGCATATATGCTCCAACCATCCGCTATCATGAGGGGCGCTATTACATGGTGGCCACCATTTTCCCATCACGTCGCCATTTCTACGTCTGGACAGACGACCCATCTAAAGAATGGTCCGACCCCATATTCATTGACTTTGCCCTCGGCAGTTGCGACCCTACCCTCTTCTGGGACGAAGGGAAGTGCTATTTCTTATGGAAGGCAGCAGCAGACGAAACACGCCCAGGAATCAAGCCGGGTGAAATCAACATCTGCGAAATTGACATTCATACTGGTCAGCGTATAGGCGATGTTCATCACTTGGGAACGGGACTCGGCGGACGTTATCCTGAGGGTCCACACATATACAAGAAAGACGGCTTTTATTACATGATGCTTGCCGAGGGGGGTACGGAACATGGTCACCACGTCAACATCTTGCGAAGCCGTTCTCTGTTCGGGCCGTATGAATCGAATCCTGCCAACCCCATTCTCACGCATTTCAGCATGAAGATGCAGAACAGCAATATTCAAGGGCTCGGACATGCTGACCTCATACAAGCACCCGACTCCTCATGGTGGATGATTTGCCTGGGTTATCGCACAAGCGGTTACCTCCTGCATGTGATGGGACGCGAGACGATGCTTGCACCTGTACGTTGGGACAAGAATGCTTGGCCTGTGGTCAATGGTGACGGCACTTTGGCCATCAATATGAAATGTCAGACCTTACCTCAAGTTCCAATGCCCCTTGACCCTGTACGCGAAGAATTCAATTTCGTCAAGCGCGATGTACCAGCCGACAGCTACAGCAGCATTGGATTGCCTTGGGGATGGATGAGTATCGGTAATCCCGATTATTCCCGCTACTCTCTTACTGAGCGGGAGGGCTGGTTGCGTCTGCGTCCCACTTCTACACCTCTCGATGCAGCCACGTCGCCCACTTTCGTGGCAAGACGTCAGACTGAGCTACGTTTCAACGCCACCGCACTCATTGACGCATCCCATCTGGCAGAAGGCTCTCAGGCAGGAATCACGGCCTATGCAGCACCTCTGAACCATTATGATGTTATAATAGAACGAAAGGACGGAAAGCTTTTGGCTAAGTCAAATATCCGTGTGGGAGCACTCAGCCATGACGGCCAACCCGTTGAACTGAAAGACTCCCAGGCTTACATACGCATCAGTTCCGACAAGGACTATTACTACATGCAAGTTTCCGTCGATGGCAATTCATTCACCACACTCAGCAAGATGGACTACCGCTACCTATCCACCGAGGTGATCGGCGGGTTCACAGGCGTGATGCTTGGCTTGTTTGCCCAGGGTGATGATGGATATGCAGATTTTGATTGGTTTGAATATACAACAGAGTAAAGAAAAGAGCATCATGTAGATAAGGGGTTAATTGTTATCTACATGATGCTCTGTAGAATGTTATTATGAGTTTCACGAATCCGTATAGCATTTGATTTGTGTGCCGTCCAAAAGAGAAAGATTGCGGTATTAGTTTTATAGCGCAGCAATAGCCAGTTTAGTTTAATCCCATATTATATATCTATAGCCTAAACTAAACCTTTTATTATTAATGTCATGCCGAATGGTCTGGATCAAAGATTAGAAGAAAAGGAATGACACGTTATAGGGTGACAAATGAAAACCAACACTTTTTAACAACCCAATTTTGAGATAGAAAATGCTCCGATTTTTCGCCAGATTACAAAGATATACAAAGAACTGCAAAGATAAATGTACCTAAAGGGACTGAAATTGGAAGTCACACTTCACTCGCTTCACAGAGAATACAAAAATGTGTAAGAATCCGCGTTAACGAATGTGAATATACAAAGAACTGGAAAATCAATTTGGCAGATGTTTGTATATTTTACGTCCCCCCACCGTCCATCGGCATACTACCTGTCCCCCTTGATTAGAGGTATATACGCTGATTATCATCCACTTATATTTACAGATAGTAACTTCCGCATCGGAAAGTTGATTCTGCGTGGGAAAGTGATTTTTTGCAAAGAAAATCATACTATCTGCAAATATAGCTCGTAAATAGCACCATTTCAATCATTAAAATTTCGTCCATTTTTGCAGATTTTTTATTTTTAACTTCGATATTTGCAGATTTTCGCCCGTTTTGTCCCCCCATCTGTCCCCCGAGATAGTCGAAAATAGCCGAGGGACAATAATATCTCATAGGTAGTGATTTACGTCTTCACATGTGATTTTGGAAGATATACATTCCAACTTATACAATGTAAAGCGCCACATTCTTTTGCAATTTCTACCATTTCTATTTGACGATTACAGCAATCTATTGTTCATATCCATAAGGCCTATCTTTGAAATTCTTGAAATCTTGATATAACGTTTCATTATTAGGTCGTACATTATCATGATATTGGTAAAGGATATTGTTGACCTTAGCTTCAACTGACTGATTTGATCTAATTAGATTAATACGAGGTTTACGGATGAAACTCATCACGTCATTATTATGATCCACAAGAACAGGAAATTCGTAGTCAACACCAG
Organism: Prevotella sp.; assembly: GCA_017413085.1. Classification (GTDB taxonomy): domain Bacteria; phylum Bacteroidota; class Bacteroidia; order Bacteroidales; family Bacteroidaceae; genus Prevotella. The sequence continues at coordinate 514 of JAFPVC010000004.1, read as the reverse complement.
TCGCATCATAGCACCTAAACAATTCAGCACAAGCCAATGGACTTTTGAGTATTTCCCCGCTTTCTTTTTCTATCAGCTGACGAATAAGGATTCCCCCAAAGTATGCACTATCATCCAGTACATATTTCATAACGTTCTTCCTCTTACTATTTTCTCGGTTTACACGCTCAATGCTACTAGTAAAGTTGATATCTATTCCTCCGAAGTCATTAATATACCAACATAAAGGTTTTGACACCCGTGGATGAGTGATAATATCGCGATGATTCTTGTTGTAGAAGTAAAACTCAATCTCTTTAAAGAGATACACTGTCTCACCCTTTTGGATAGCAAAACTTTCAAACAGCATCTTGGCTATTTGTTCAAAGCGTAACTCTATTTCTGGAGTGTTAATGTCAGCATCAAGAGTCATTAGCTGTCGGAGTTGATCTGTGTTATTCATATAAAATGAAGCTAATAATTAATCTTCGTGTATTGTCAACTTTCCATTCCTTATTTCATACACCTTCATTCG
>JAFPVC010000026.1 GCA_017413085.1 Prevotella sp. | reverse complement strand
GACGAGATTGGTTACACCATCGCACACACCTACGAAGACAAGCACCCAGAAGCTTAATCTTTTACTAACCCTTTAAAATTTTATTCAGAATATGGGTAAGTTAAAAGTTAAGAAAAGCGACGTCTGGATTGACATGACCCCTATGTCAGACGTGATGGTGCTTCTCCTGACGTTCTTCATGCTTACGTCTACGTTCGTGAAGAATGAGCCAGTGAAGGTGAACCAGCCACAGTCTGTGAGTGAGGTCAAGATTCCAGAGAAAGACGTCTTGAACATCATTGTCGGCAAGGACGGCAAGGTGTTTATGAGTATGGACAATCAGAACAGCGTGCTCAGTGTTATTAATGACATGAACGACAAGTTTACGCTGAATCTGAGTGCTCAGGATTTGAAGAAGTTCCAGACCGACCCTATGTGGGGTATGAGCCTTAGCAAACTGAAGCATTACCTCTCTCTGCCTTCAGAGAAGATGACTGAGGAAATCACTGGTGCAGACGCCGGCGTGCCTCTCGACTCTATCGACGGTGGCAAGAGTGAGTTCCAGGAGTGGGTGACATCTGCTGTGAATGCAGTGGATGACATCAAAATAGCCATCAAGGCTGACGCTGACACTCCTTATAGTAGTGTGAAGTTGGTTATGTCTGAACTTCAGGATATGGAGCAGAACCGTTACTACCTTATCACATCATTAAAGACAGGGGAGGAATAAAGAATGGCAAAGAAATCAACAAGCAAGCAGAAAAAGGCGAATACCCGTGTGGACTTTACGCCTATGGTTGATATGATGATGCTTCTTATCACATTCTTCATGCTCTGTACGTCGCTGGCTAAACCTCAGTCAATGGAGCTGAGTATGCCTTCAAACGACAAGAACCTGGATAATAATGATAAGACTGTGACCAAGGAGTCATACACCATCACTGTCTATGTGGCTGGTAACGACAAAATCTACTATGTGGAGGGCATTCCTAAGTATGACGACCCTACCTGCATGAAGGAAACAACATGGGGTAAGAACGGAATACGTAAGGTACTACAGACACACGTGACCGAAGACGGCACACAGCCGGTACTGCAGGTGATGAAAGCTAAGGTTGAACTTGACGCAAGAAAGGACAAGGAGAATATGGCTGACTCTGTATACTCCAAGGAACTCTCTAAGCTGAAGAGTGGTGAACTGCCAACCGGCAAGATCCAGACCATGACCATCATCATCAAGCCTACTGACGCTTCAAGCTACAAGAACGTGGTAGATGCTCTTGACGAAATGCAGATATGCAGCATTGGTAAGTATGTGATTGATAGGATTAACGAGCAGGATCAGAAACTCCTCGACAAGAAGGGTGTGAAGTAATCTTCTCAATGGTCTTTATCAAGAACAAAGTATTAACAACTTAAAAAGATAATCAAAATGGCAAAAATAGATCTTATATCTGGTGCGTGGACAGACCTCGTGTTTGAAAACCGCAACCATGAGTACGGTGCCTACGCCCTGCGTAAGGGTACGGGTAAGCGTAATCTTATTGCTATCATTGCTGTTATCTTGCTTGCCATCGCATGTCAGATAGGTCTCACCCTCAAGAATATTGCGGATGAGGCGGCTGCCAAGAGACAGGCCATGCAGGAGACAGTGGAACTCTCTGCCCTGGAGCAGAAGAAAGAGGCCAAGGTCGAGCGTAAGGAAGTGGTCAAGCAGGAGAACGTCGAGAAAGTGGTCGAGAAGGTTAAGAGCTCTATCAAGTTCACCGCACCTGTCATCAAGAAAGATAATGAGGTGCGTCCTGAGGACGAGATGAAGTCGCAGGAGGAAATCTTGAGTACTAAGACTGCTATCGGTTCATTCGACGTTAAGGGTAATGACGAAAGCGGCGAGGTGCTGAAGGCTAAGGAGGTAATCGCCACCGAGCCTGTTAAGCCTAAGGAAGAAGAGAATAAGGTGTTCGACGTTGTTGAACAGATGCCTTCTTTCCCTGGCGGTCAGGCTGCCCTGATGAACTACCTGAACAACAATATCAAGTATCCTGTAATTGCAGAGGAGAACGGTATTCAGGGACGTGTAGTCGTTCAGTTCGTCGTAGGCAAGGACGGTCACATCAGCGATGTGAAGGTTGCTAAGTCTGTCGACCCGTCACTTGACAAGGAAGCCGTGCGCGTGGTTAAGGCCATGCCTAAGTGGATTCCTGGTAAGCAGAACGGTCAGGCCGTTACAGTGCGTTACACTCTGCCTGTGACATTCCGCCTGCAGTAATGATGAAGTACATTAGTTAAACAGTTAAGGAGTTAAAGTAGTTGAGATTTTCTTGACTACTTAACTCCTTAATTATTTGTAAGCAAATGATGAAAAGAATACTAACTGACTTTTTTTTTGCAATAGCTGCAGTCGCTTTTATTTCTTCATGTGCAAATGAGAATAAGAGCGGACGCACGGACACTTTCACATCAGGCTCAATACAGTTTGCAGCTGATGAGAGTTTCAGTCCGATTATTGAAGAGGTGCGCGAACTCTTCGAGTATAAGTATCCTGACGCAAAACTGACTCCTATATATACTAATGAGTCAGAGGCCGTAGACCTTCTGATGAAGGATTCGCTGTGGCTGATTATCACGTCGCGCGACTATAAGCCTGCTGAACTTGAGAACCTCAAGGCACGCAAGCAGTTCCCGCTGAGCATCAGAATGGCATACGATGGCTTGGCTCTCGTACAGAATGCACAAAACACTGACTCTTGTATCAGTGTGAAAGATATACGCCGTATACTCACTGGCGAGGTTAAGCGCTGGGAAGAGATTTATCCTGGTTCTAAGCTCGGAGACATTGAGATTGTGTTTGACAACAAGAAGTCTTCAACGGTGCATTATGTGGAAGACAGTATCCTCGGAGGCAAGCCTATAACGGCGCCGAGTGCCTTTGCCGTTGACTCAACGGCCGAGGTGGTGGAGTATGTGGAACAACACAAAAGTGCTATCGGACTTATCGGCAGCAACTGGCTCAACGATAAGCGCGACAGCACAAACCTTACGTTCAAGCGTGGCATTCGGCCGATGGCAGTGTCAACTCTTGATGTAGCCAACGACCAGAACTCTTACAAGCCTTATCAGTACTATTTCTATAATGGCAGTTATCCGTTTACGCGGACTCTCTACATCCTGCTTAATGATACCAACTCTCATGGCTTGCCTACGGGCTTCAAGAACTTCATTATCTCACAGAACGAGGGACAGATGGTGATTCTCAAGGCAGGACTGCTTCCTGCATACGGAAACATCACGTTCCGCAGTGTGCATGTTAATGATGAATAATGAATAGTGAGTTTGGATTTAAGAATTATAATAAGGGTTGAAGTTTAATGAAAATTAAAGTAGAAAACTTTAAACCTTTAATAGAGTTTTTGCGTCTTCTAATTAGAAAGAACCCTTGACAAAGGAATAAACAAAGATAAATTAATTTTATATAGTAAAACTAACTTTTTTATTTGAAAACAAAGAATAAACTATGAAAATGCGTAATTTTATAATTGGAGCAATGCTGACTGTGGTCGCTGCTCCAGCTATGGCTCAGAGTGCAAATGCTTTGCAGGAGCAGGTTGCAGCTATCATCAAGAGCGGGGCTCCTGATGCAAACAAGCAGGTTGCCGCCATTGCCAAGCAGAACAAGAAGGATGTTGAGGCGCTCGTAAGCATCGGCAAGGCTTATCTTGCTGTTAAGGATTATGCAAATGCCAAGTTGTATGCTCAGCAGGCTGCTGACCTAGTATCTAACAAGAAGGCTCAGCCTACGGCAGTTCCGTTTGTGCTGCTCGGCAATATAGCAGTAAGTGAGGATGACGGCGGTGCTGCAGCACAGCAGTTCCAGCAGGCTATCTATTTTGACCCGAAGAATCCTGACGGCTATCGTCGCTATGCGCAGATTATGAGCAAGACCGACCCTGCAGGTGCCGTGCAGACACTTGAGGATTTGCGTGCGCAGCGTCCGGATTATCCTGTTGACCTCATTGCGGCAGACATATATTCACGTGCCGGCAAGATGTCTAAGGCTATTGAGTATTATGACAAGGTGCAGATTAGTCAGATGAAGGACTATGAGATTTCTGACTATGCCACAAACCTCTTCCTGTCAAAGGACTACGACAAGTCGCTGAAGGTTGCCACAGAGGGACACAACCTCTTCCCGCGTAATGCTTCGTTCAACCGTCTGATGATGTTCAACTATGCTGACAAGAAGGAGTTTGAGAAGGCTCTCGATGCAGCCGACAAGCTCTTTAATGCTTCTGACTCACTCAAGACTTCTGTTTATGACTATACATACTATTCAAAGGCTTTGAAGTCTGCTGGCAAGTATCAGGAGGCCATTGCTGCATATCAGAGTCTGCAGGGACAGAAGGACTGCGATGCAACCACGAGCATGGAGGCGGACAAGAGCATCTCTGACTGCTACAAGGCTCTCTCTGACTATGCAAAGGCTGGTGAGTATCTTGACAAGTATCTCAAGGCACAGCCTCAGAAGTCATTCTCTATCGACGAGCTTCTTGCCCAGCTCTATGTAGACCAACTGGCTGACGACAACAGTGCTGCAGACGTTAAGAAGACTGCATACGACAAGGCTGACGCTCTCTATGCAACATTGGCAGAGAAATATCCAGACAATGCAGCTTACATTGCCAACAAGCGTGCTACTCTTCCGTTCTCTCTCGCCATGTCGCAGATAGAGCAGTTGAAGATTGCCGGTCCGCACTATATCAACTTTACAGAGATACTCTCAGCCAAGAGTGATCGTTCGGCTGGCGAGAACAAGATGCTTGTTAATGCCTACAATGCTGTAATCGCATACTATGTTCACGGTGTGAACGACATGGCTAAGGCTAAGGAGACAGCACAGAAGGTCATTGCGATTGACCCGGAAAATGCAAATGCCAAGGCTCTGCTCGGTCAGTAATATTTGAATTATATCGTTATATCGTTATTTCGATATAACGATATAACGACAAATCGACATAACGGTATAACGATATATCGTAATAACGAAATAACGAATAAACAATAAAGTCCTGAGAACAACAGTTCTCAGGACTTTATCGTTTATTAAATATTTGTCTGGTTAATTGCTTATCTGGTTGATACGTTCTGTCATCTGGCCGTTTACACGTATTATCTGCTTGAGGTCGTGATACAGGCGCAGACGGAAGCGGCACATCCTTATATACAATACGATGCCTATAGGAAGTATGACTGCTGCTGTCTTGTTGAGCCACGGACGGTCAAACGGCCTTGTGTGGGCTTTCTCTGACACTACGGGGTATTGGTTGAGATATGACAGTATGTAGCGGTCGCGCGTGTTGCTCAAGTCTTCAATAATGTCTTCAAGTTCGGCTGCCATACGTTCGATGTCGTGATCAGGCTGGTAGCGGAAGAATACATTGATAGGATTTGGCAGGTGCTTCAAATGGTGAGCCTCGGAATAGCGCGCTATCTCACTGCTAATGATGCAGAGGCGTTCGGCATCGCGTTTGTAGTCTGGGTCAGTGATGATGACCTCCTTAGATGCAACGTGACGTTTCAGGCGCAGGCCCAGCAGACGCATGAAGAATGTGCGGTAGGCATCCATATTGAATACCACGGAGTCTTTGTTGGCCTTGTTTGTCACGAATGCTGCGAGTGGTATCAGCACAGCCGGTGCCAGTCCCTTGCCGAAGGCTATTGTCCATGCTCCCTGTTTTGCCATTCGGGTGCCGGTGTTGTCAAGAATGTAGAATATGATAAACACAAGCACGGAGATAATGACGGGAAGTCCTAATCCTCCCTTACGTATGATGGCTCCGAGCGATGCTCCTATGAAGAAGAAAATGAGGCAGGTTAGTGAGAGGGTAAACTTATTCACCATCTCTATCTTGTAGTCGCGCTCGCGGCGTGTACATTCGTCGGCTGCCATGCCGCGAAACTCTGTATCCATCATCGCCATGGATATGTTGCTGTTGGCGCGCTGCAGTATGTCACGTTGCTGCTCAGGTGTCAGTCGTGACATGAGGGTGTCGTAGTTGATGGTTGATTTTTCGGCTTTGGCAACAGCCTTCAGTGAGTCTGCCTTCGACATCGGAGGCAGGGCAAAGGTTGTGTGGCGCATATCGTCGGCAACGCGACGCCCGAGGCTGTCGGCACTGCGTCTTACGGAGTCGATGCTTGCAGATAGTTGCGGAAGACTCATGCCCACGGCCATTTGTGCTATGCCAGATGATTCAGCAAGGTTGAAACCGTTGTCGAAGTCAAGCAGTATGACTTTCTGAATGAAAGACTCACGGCGGTAGGGCACGCTGGCACCATCGGCCAGCTCCTGTGAGCGCATGTTCTCAAACCACTCGCCGCTGTATAGCGTCAGTTTAAGGTGTGTCTTGTCAGCGGTGGACTGCAATCTGCCAGAGTCTGCAAGAATAATGGCTGCATCCTCAAAACTCTGTGTCATGCGGTATATCATCACACCGTATAGCATACCTTTGTCAAGGTCTTTATGCTGTACGTAGAGGTTGCAGTTGGGTATGCCGCTATAGAATATCTCTTCTGGAATTTCAAGTTCCGGGCTCTTCTGCTTCATTGAGAGAAGAAGCTGGCGCAACTGGATGTTTGCCTGTGGACCGATGTTGTTTTGGAATATAAATGAACATACGGCAATAAGACATGAGAAGATAATAAGTCCACGAAGGCTCTTCAGCAGTGATATGCCTGATGCTTTGATGGCGGTCAGTTCGGAACTCTCGCCAAGGTTTCCCAGTGTGATAAGCGATGCAAGCAGGATAGCAAGCGGCAGAGCCTGTGGCACCATCATCAGTCCCATGTACCAGAAAAATTGTCCCAGTACTTCCAGGGACAGTCCCTTGCCTATGAGTTCATCCACATATCGCCACAAGAATTGCATCATCAGCACAAAAAGGCTTATGAAGAATGTGCCGGCGAACAGCATCATGAACTGCCGCATCATGAATATGTCGAGTTTCTTGAATATCCTCACCTGTGTGTGGTTGAATGATTGCAGGGTGCAAAATTAATATTTTTTTCTCAAACAGCCAAGGCTTTTTGCGATTTATGTGTTCAGCTTACCACTGCATCCTTTTGGCCGTTTGCCATTATTACCGTTATGTTATCGCCTTTATGCAGTAGCGAAGCGTCGGTCACGGCATGGCCGTCGTGCATGGTTATACTGTAGCCGCGGCGCAGGATGTTGGCAGGGTCGACGGCCTTGATGCGCTGTCCCAACAGTTCTATGCGGTGTTGCTCACGTTGCATCAAGCTCATCGTTATGGCATTCATCTGCATCACATTAGTGTTAAGCCTGTTCCTTTCTGTCAGGATGCGGCGTTCTAAGCAACTGTTAATGCGCTGCATGTATGTGGCATGTCTGTTTTCCTCACGCAGTTTCCATACTCCGAATACCGTTGACAGCCATTGCTCCAGTTTGCTTAGTCGCAGACGTTCGCGTTCCAGTGTCTGCTTTACTGTGTTATGAATGCGTGTGGCGTAATCCTCTAACTGCTCCAGCGTGCCGGCAAGGTTGTCAATGAGGAATGCTGCCACTGCCGTAGGAGTTTTCAGTGAGCGGCATGCCACCATGTCGATAACCGACATGTCGCGCTCATGACCTATGCCTGTAATCACGGGCAGGGGAAAGTTTGCCACGTTTTCAGCCAGTGCCAGCGTGTCGAAGCCCGATAAATCGGCGGTACTGCCGCCTCCACGAATTATCACCACGGCATCAAAAGCATCTGCTTGTTGGAGCATCACTTCGTGAACGCAGTGCAGAGCCTGAATGATGCTTTGCTCAACCTGCTCGCCCTGCATTATGGCAGGAAACAGTCTCGTCTCAAATCTGAATCCGTATTCGTTGTCCTCAAGTTGGTTGCAAAAGTCTCCATAGCCTGCAGCCGTGGCACTTGAGATAACCGCTATGCGCATGGCGAATGGTGAGAGCGACAGTGTCTTGTTAAGATCGTAAACCCCTTCTTCCTTCAACTGTCGAATGATTTCTTGCCGTCTGCGTGCCATGTCGCCCATGGTGTAAGTGGGGTCGGCATCTATTACAATCCATGAAAAACCATACGCAATGTGGAAGTTTGCCTGTACCTTGAGCAGCACTTTCATTCCACGGTGCATTTCTTCGCCTGTAGCCTTTGCAAACTCATGTGCGAGCTTCTGCCAAGTGTTGCGCCAGCAACAGGCGCGTGCCTGAGCCACGGGCACCCGGTTGGATGACATCTCAACCAGTTCCATGTAGCAGTGACCACGCGATTCATTGATGCCGGCCAGTTCTGCCTGCACCCAATAAGTGTCTGGCATTGTCAGTTCAATGGTTTCCTTGACAAGAAGGTTGAGCTCAGATAGTGTCAGCGTAGATTTTTCAGTGGTGAAAATCATGATGCAGGGTTTTCCTCAATGTTGAAGCCGCAGGCCGCAAGTTGCTGCCAGAAGTCAGGATAACTCTTTGTTACCACGCCTGGGTTGTTGATGCGCAGTCCTGGTATCATGATGGCAGCAGGTGCAAAGGCCATAGCCATGCGGTGGTCCTCGTACGTATCTATTACAGGTTCTGTCATAGGTTCGCATCGGGTGCCGTCCCATGACAGGGTACCTTCTACGGAGTCGTCAATGACATAGCCGAGTTTTGCCATTTCTTTCTTTAGTGCTGTGATGCGGTCTGTCTCTTTTATTCGCAATGTGTATAGTCCGCTGAAAGTGAATGGCACTCCCAGCAGTGCTGCTGTGACGACTATGGTCTGTGCAAGGTCGGGCTGGCCTGTGAAATCATAGTCAAGCCTTGGCATACGCCTGTGGTGCGGTATGAGTGTCACGTGGGTAGGTGTCAGTGCTTCGCGGCTCTCAAACTCTGTCTTCACGCCCAACAGACTGAATATATACCTCACCGCACTGTCGCCCTGACGGCTTCCGTCCATCAGTCCGTCAAGGTCTATGCGCATGTCTGCATCGGCATCAGCACAAGTGTGTGACATCAGTGCAATCACCTCATACCAGTAGCTTGCTGCGCTCCAGTCGTTCTCCACGAAGAATTTTGTGGGAGTGTATTGCTTTGGTTCCACACGTATGGTTGAAGCGTCTGCCCATTCAATCTCTGCTCCGAACTCTCTCATTGTGCATACGGTCAGGTCAATGTAAGGACGCGAGAAGACTGTACCTGTCATGCGTAGTTCCAGTCCCCGAGTCATTTTTGGCGCAGCCATTAGCAGGGCCGAGATGTATTGTGATGATATGTTGCCTGGAATTTCAAGTTTACCGCCCTCCAGTTGCTTGCCTCTGATTCTTAGTGGTGGGAAACCTTCCTCGCCGGTATATTCAATATCGGCTCCAAGTTTGCGCAGGGCGTCCACGAGAACACCTATGGGGCGGTGGCGCATTCGTTCGGTGCCTGTTATCACGTGCTCACCGTCACGTGTGCAAAGCAGCGCAGTTAAAAAGCGCATAGCTGTGCCGGCTGCCTTTATGTTGATTTCGTATGGCATGTCTCGCAGGGCGTCAACCATCACGTCGGTATCGTCACATCGACTCAGATTGTCGGGATGCATGGTGTTGCCCGTCAAGGCATTGATGGCGAGCGCACGGTTGCTGATGCTCTTTGAGGCTGGCAATGCAGCATTGAAACTGATGTTTTTGGGAGGATATAAAATATATTGCATCGTTTTTCAGAATAGCTTATTATACATTATATAATAAACGCACGGCGTATTGAATTATTTGTAGTATTTGCAGGAAATTACGGTAAAAGGGAGTAATTTAATCTAATTAACAAAAAAACGCTGCAATAATTTGTGTATATAAAAAAAAATATCTATCTTTGCAGTCGATTTTCGAGAAATCGGGATGTGGCGCAGTTGGTTAGCGTACGCGTCTGGGGGGCGTGTGGTCGCCAGTTCGAGTCTGGTCATCCCGACATAGCAAGCAGAGTGCAAGGCTGTACGGCAAATGCCGTAGCCTTGCATTAATCGTTTTATGGTGAGTGCATTAGCCACGTATGATTTTTGATGAGTGCATTAGCAATTATATGAGTTAGCACATGAATAGAAGAGTCGTAGTTACTGGTATAGGAATATGGTCATGTATTGGCAAGAACGTCAGCGATGTGGAGCAGTCGTTGCGTTTGGGACGCTCGGGCATTGGTTTGAGTGGTGAGCGTACGGCGTATGGCTATCACTCCGCACTGGTGGGGAAGGTGGAGCGGCCCGTGCTCAAGGGATTGCTTGACCGTCGTGCGCGTGTTGCAATGCCTGAGCAGGCGGAATATGCCTATATGGCTTCGCTTGAGGCTCTGCAGATGTCTCGTGTCTCGGCAGGTGAGGTCGGCTGCATCTTCGGAAGTGACTCGTCGGCCAAACCGCTGATTGACGCACATGAGGTAATGCGCGAGACGCACGACTCGGAAATGCTGGGGGCGGGAAGCGTGTTTCAGACGATGAATTCAACTGTGACGATGAACTTGTGTTCGATATTCGGTTTGGGTGGATTGTCTTTCTCTGTCAGTGCCGCCTGTGCCAGCAGCAGCCATGCCATCGGCGTGTCGACGGCATTGATACGCCAGGGTATGCAGGACATGATACTCTGCGGCGGTGCGCAGGAGGTGAACAAGTATGCCATGTCGTCGTTTGATGCACTGGGTGTATTTGCTACGTTGAGAGAAGGGGAGAAACCAGAAACAGCTAGTCGTCCGTTTGATGCTGATCGCACTGGTCTGGTGCCGAGCGGTGGGGCTGCGGCTTTAGTACTTGAGGAGTATGAGCATGCCCGCAGACGCGGTGCCGTTATATTAGCGGAGATTGCCGGTTATGGTTTTTCTACGGGTACTGGCGGAAGGTTGAGTAGTCCAGATATTGCAGGCGTTTCAGTTGCCATGTCGCGTGCCTTGGCTGATGCAGGCATGACGCCAGGCCAAATAGACTATATAAACGCACATGCCACTGCCACTCCGCAAGGCGATGCTGTGGAGAGTCAGGCCATAACGGATATTTACGGCAGAGAAGGCAGGCCGTGGGTCAGCAGCACAAAGTCGATGACGGGACATGAGTGTTGGATGGCAGGAGCCAGTGAGGCTGTTTACAGCATACTGATGATGCGTAAAGGGTTCGTGGCACCGAACATTAATTTTGCTACGCCTGATGAGTATTCAAGGCTTCTTCGTATAGTAACAAAAACCACCGAAACCGACGTGCACTCAGTTATGAGCAACTCTTTCGGTTTCGGTGGAACAAATAGTTCGCTTATACTCCGAAGTGTGGAGTGATATGATTTCTTTCTGATTAGAAGCGGTAGAAGAACATCAAACCGTGGTTCATTGACGTGGTGTTTACTGCATAGTGCATGACGTCTTTTTGGAAACGGTAGCCTACACCAAATCCCTTGGCAATAATCACATTAACACCAGCGTTTACTGCTACCTGGAAGATGTGTACGTTTTCAGGCTTGATCTGACCGTATTTCTCTTCGCCTATCGTTACCTGCGACATCAGGTTGAACTTCAGACTGGTGCCGAGGAACGGAGCTACACAGAACTTACCGTCCTTGAAGTCGAAGTAGTATGTCAGGTTAACGGGGATGCTTGCGGTCATCATGTTAATTTTACGGTTGGCAGTTGGTACCAAAGTAGCAGGATACTCCTCACCGTCGGCATCAACGAGTGGAACGTCCTTGTCGCCCAGTGGTACGAGGTTCCTCCAATGGGACATTCCATCAGATACCGAGATTGCCTCTGTTGTGTGGCCATACATGTAACTGAACTCTGCACCTACCTCAAGGAAGAGCGGCATGCGCTTCAGTGTGTTGAAGGTGAGGTTTGGAGACAATACGGCACCGACGGTCGCACCGATAGGATTGAACGACAGCGTCTGGCCGTTCACTGTCTCGCTGATGCTGCCGTAGTTTATGCCTGCGTATGCACGAATCCAGTTAGGGTTTTCAGCACTGTTGCGGTAAACATACCACTGCGCGAAAGTATTGCTGGCGAATGCCATGAGCATGAGGCTCAGAAATAGAAGTTTCTTTGTCATTTTTATGTAATATTCGTCTTCGTTATCGTTGATTCTGAAATATTTTGCAAAAATACTAATATTTTTTAAATCTTACAAATTTTTTCTTAAAAAATATTCGATTCTTCAATTATTCCCTTCTTTATTCTTTCTTTTTTCGGATATTCAATTCATTGTTTCTCTCTGTATGCCTTGCGGTTTATTTTTCCGTTAGGTGTTTTTTCTATGCTTTCCACTACTGTGTATTTCTGCGGCACCTTGTATCGGTCAAGTCTGTCGTTGATGTGGCGTGCCAGGGCGCGCTTGTCGAGAGTATAGCCCTCAGCCAGTACGAGCAGCAGTGCCGGAGCCTGGCCTAAGATGGGATGCGGTTCGGCTATGCAGATGCAGTCGTTTACCATGGGGTTGGCGAGTGCCGCTTCTTCTACTTCCTGCGGTGCCAGTTTCAGTCCGCCGACGTTTATGATATCGTCGGTGCGTCCGCCTATGTGGAGCATACCCTCTTCGTCAATCCAGCCACTGTCGGCGGTGAAAAAGGTATCATCGTGCATAGCCTGCTTTGTCAGTTCTTCGTCGTTTTCATAACCACTCATCAGCGTGTCGCCTTTACATGCTATGGTTCCTTCTCTGGTTATCATAACGCAGGAGTGGCGCATGGTGTGTCCTACACATCCGCTCAGGCAGCGCCCGTCGTTGTAGTTATATGTGGCGATGACACCGGTTTCGGTCGATGCGTATGTGTTGAACAGTCGTGACTTGGGCAGTATTTCGCACAGCCGCAGCATGTCGGGGCGCGGGAGCGGTGCACCGCCGGCCTCGATGAAGTCGATGCTTGCTGCATGTGCGGCAAGTCTGTCCTGTGCCTGACTGAGCAGTATACGCAGTGCCGACGGCACGAGGAATGTGGCAAATCGCCGCTCCGGCATAAGGTTGAAAGGCTTGAAGAAATCGTTGACGTTCTTCATGCCGTCCTCTATGATGTATAGCGTACCTCCGCTTATGAGCGTAGGAAACAGTTTTGACCAGCAGCCCAGGTGATCCATGGGACCAGTTATCAGCATTACCTGTTCGTGTGTGTATCCATGCGCAGTAATCAGGTTGTCACTGTTTGCCATAACTGCTCGCTGGCTGATAATCACACTTTTGCTCTTGCCGGTGGTGCCGGTGGTATGCAGGATGAAGTCGCCTTCCCAACTGCTGCCGAGTAGTGGTATAGGCAGTTGTTCGCCGGCCTTCATGCGCCGGTATGTTTCTGCGTAAGTGAACACCTGTCCGTCAGATGACGTTATTATGGCAGGCTCCTGCGGATATTCTTCTGCGGTTTTACGTATTTGGTTGAGTATGTTCATCCCATCCTTAATATATTAATGTGCATTATGAATTATGCATTGTCCATTTTTTCCTTTACCATGGCGGTGATGGCGTCAAGCGACATGAAGTTGCGCGGCGTTACATCGACGGAGTCCAGCATTATGTGATATTCCTCTGACAGCAACATCATTATGGTGGTGATGTCGAGTGAGGACAGTTCCGCGAAGAGGAAGTCGGAGTCAAGGTCGGCCAATGGTAGTGCGTCCTCAAGTATTTGTCGTATGCGTTCTTTCATGTGTTGTGATTTTTTTAAAACAGTTTGGGCAGGAAGTCGAGCAGATAGCGTCGCCAGTTGTCCCATGTGTGTCCTCCCTCACTCTCGTTATATTCATATTTGTATCCTGCAGCATCAAGGCGCTGACGGTGCATGGTCACGAGTTTCATTACATAGTCGCTGCGCCCTACTGCTATATAATATAAGTAAGGAGGATTGTAGAACTGTGCGGCCAGTTTCTGGTCAAGGCTGTCATATATGACCACATCGTCGTATTTCTCAAACTTGCCGTCGAGTTTCTCTTCCCATTTACCGCCTACCACTGGCACTTTGCCTGCAATCTTCGTAATGCCGTTGGTCAGTTTCTTTATTCCTGAGATTTTCTTGTCGTTCAGGGTGTTTGTCGTTTGCGGTGAGAACAGTCCTACGTAGCCGAATGACTGTGGGTTGTTTGCGGATATGTAGAGCGTATGCAGTCCACCGAGCGACATTCCCGCAATGGCGCGGTGCTGTTTGTCTGCCTCTATGCGGTATTTGTTTTCGGCATAGGCCATTACTTCTCGTGGGAATGCTGCTTCTATGCGACCTGTCATTGATGACATATTGTTAGCTTTGGGTTTGGCGTTCATGTAAGGACTTTCGCCTGGCGCAGCATCAATCTCAGCATTGCCATTAGGCATCACCACTATCATCGGCTTGCATTTGCCCTGCGCTATCATCATGTCCATGATTTGCTGCAAGCGTCCCATGCTGAGCCAAGAAGTCTCGTCGCCTCCAGAGCCGTGAAGCAGATACAGTACGGGGTAGCGCCGTGTTGTATCGTCATCGTAACCTGCAGGCAGATATACAGACATGCGCCGCTGCGCCATGCCGTTAAGGTTTGAGGAATACCACGGCTGTTCCACTCGGCCGTGGGCAACAGGTTGGTCGATGTAGTAGTCGGCTGGCCATCCGGGTACGAAGAAATAGTTAAAATACTGGTCAATGTCGCGCACCACGGGCGTACCGGCAGGTTCTGTCTGCGTTACTTCACCGTCAATTATGAAATTATAGGTATACATGTCGGATGCCAGTGCCGGGCTGACGTACGTCCAGTTGCCGTCTGCCTGCCTCATCATTTTTTGCTTTCGCAGTATGCCGGAGCCGTGCAGCGTTACCTCTTTCGCCATCGGAGCATATAGCGTGAAGCGCATACCACCGCCGATAGTGGGTTCAGCCGCCTTTGCAATTGCTGGTGTCAGCAACAGCGTAATAATGAATAATGAGCAGAGAAGAAAGGGTGAAAAGCCCCTGTCCTTCGTTGAAAAACTGTTCTTAATCATATTGTTCTTTCTTGTTTTTAGTCGTTAAAATATCGTGTGTTATCCACCACTATGTAATCAGTACTTGGTTAGTATGCTTCCTGCAAATATTTGTTTTTAAAACAGATGTTAATGAGCAACGGAGGCACTGTCCATGCCATGAATACTACACACGCCATTCCAATGATGGTGACCTCGGCTAGAGAGTGCAATGCGGGATGCTTGGCGAAAATCAGTGTGCCTATGCCGACAAACATAATCATAGCTGAAATCAGTATGCTCCGCTTATACTCTGCAAGTACCCTGCGCCCTGTCTGCCTTTCATACAGGCAGCCCTCGGTCACGAATATGGTGTAATCGTCGCCTTGGCCAAAGATGAAAGTGGCAAGTATGATGTTTACTATGTTGAATTTTATCCCCAGCATGGCCATGATTCCCAGTATCCATATCCAGCTGACGGCCATAGGTACGAATGCGATTATTGCGGTGCGCAGACTGCGGAATGACAGCCACAGAAACAGGAACACTATGGCTGAACAGGCCACTCCTATATAGTTGAAATTGGATGACAGGGTCGATGCCACTGCACTGCTTATGCTTTTTGCAGTGAATGTTCCACTGATGCCTTGTGCCCTCGGGTCGTCGGTCGTCAGACGGTCAATTACGTGGTATCGCATGCCGCCGCTGTCTTTGTCTATGCTGATGCTCTTGGCAAAGACTGTATTCGTAAGCGGTGCGAAGTATTCAAACGGCTGCAGCGAGCGTTTTCGATGCATTATACTGTAAAACGGGCTGAAAGCGTCTTCTGCAAAGCCTTTCTGCTTTGCCGTGAAAAACAGCGTGCCGTCGGTCAGCATGGGATGCCGCTTTTTGAAGTCCTCCCACTTTCGGAGTCGTTCTGCCTGCTCATGTTTTGATGTTATGAAGTGGCTTGTCTGATTCAGTCCGCGTGCAAGTGCACTGTCAAGTGCCTCGTCGATGGTGTTGCCCGAAGAGACCACATACAGTGTCTCTGACCGTTTTGTGGTGTCGCGTGCTGTCATCCTGTTTATATAGTCCATGTCGCTGCGCTGCTCCTCGGTCATATAATTGATGCTTGCCATGTCGGGGTCAAACTCTGTTTTCAGACTGAACCATCCGAACACCACTGTTAACGCCACCGCTGCGGCTACAAGCCACCGTTTCTTTTCGGGGTTAGTTGATGCTATTCGCTCCAACCATGTGGCTTTCGTTCCTGTTTTCGCTTCCGTCTTCGTCTTAACAGCGTGAGGCAGGTAAATCAGTACGAATACGATGGTTCCGGCAAGCAGCAGCGATGCAAACAATCCGAGGTCGCACAGAGCAGTTGATTTAAGCGGTACCAGTGCGAGGAAAGCTCCTACAGTCGTGATGTTGCCCACAAGCAGAGGTTTGCTGATGTCGCGCAGCGCCTGCCTCATGTCTGTTTCGTGTTGTGAGTGGGTCACGAGGTGCAGAGGATAGTTTACGGCTATGCCGAGTATCACGCTTGACATGCCTAAGACTATAATCGACACCTCATTGCTTAGCAGGGCCATGCCGCCAAGGGCAAACAACCATCCCCATCCTGTGGTCAGGGCTATGAGCAGTATGTTTCTCATGGAGCGTATAGACCATGCCAGCAATGCTGCTATCAATACCACTGCCAATGCTATGGCCACGGCTGAGTCTTTCTTGATTTGCTGTGCATTGCCCACGGCAATCGTGGGGCCGCCCGTCACATGCGCCTTGGTGGTGGGGTGCTGCTTTTGTGTGGCGCTTATTGCATCGTTAATAAGATTGATGAGCCTGGCGTTTTGATCTGTCTCGGCATTACCGAACGGCGATGATAGTATTGCGATGGCGTACTTCATGTCGGGCGTGAAGATGTGGCCGTCGTAGATTTCAAGATTTGCCTCGGGCTGCATGTCTTGCAAGCGGCTCACCACTGGCGTGAAGATATTGAGCGGGTCGCGGCTGATGACGGTTGACAGCATACTGCCTGTGGGCATCATCAGAATCTGCTTGTCGTGTTCCAACAGTGAGTCTATGGCGTTAGGATGGCAGAGTGCGGAGTCCATGCGCGCATAGTCAGCATCGGTTAAAAAGTATGGTATGTTTTCGTAGGCGAAGTCCTGTATGGCTTTCACTGTCTCCATGTCGGTCTGCATGGTCATGCCTTTGGTCCATCCTTCTGCGTCGGCCTTAAACAGGTTCTCGCGGAATGCCTCTATGGCCTCAACCGTCTTGTCAGCATCACCGCCAGTGTCAAACACTACGATGATGTTCTCTGCTCCTGATATACTCTGATATATGTTGAGCATTTCGCGTTCTTCGGTGCCGAGTGGCAGGAAAGCCGATATGTCTTCCCTGTAGGTAAGGCGCATGGTCAGAATGACGAGCAAGAGAGTCATGCCCGCCAGACTGCTCCACCTTACGTGTTGGTGCCGTGAGAAATAATCATATACCATCTTGACTTATTTGCTGACTACATTCTTCAGTACTATCTCTGTTACGTCGCCGCCCTCTTCTTGCATAATGATGCGCCGCGCAAGGTGGGTCTTGGTATCATAGTATATTGTGATACGCTTAAACAAAGCACTGAGCCCCCCCGTCAGCGGAAGGTCTTGCTTGCTGCGCGTGCCTTTGCGCGCCACGCTGCTCATCATTACCCTTGCCACTTCGCGGAGCATTTTGCCGGCACTGTCGTTCACGGGGGCTTTCTTGCCATCACGTGTCAGTGTCACTTGGTTTCCGTTCAGCTTCAGCGAACATACGAATGGTTTGGTGTATTCCCATGTCAGATGGTTGGGGGCTTGATAGGCCATCTTGCCAGTAGCGGTGCTTTTCTCGTTAAGCATCTTTACGGTCTTGGTCTGAATGAAGTCGGCAGTCACCTGCTGCTGTGCAGAAGCAGGTTCGGCCATCAGCCAGCATCCTGCGATTATCAGGGCTACTCCAACCCATTTGGTCACGGTCACTGTCTCGTGGAAAAACACCATAGCAGCAAGAATGCCTATCACATAGCTGAGTGAGACAAGCGGATACGCTTGGCTCAGCGGATAATTCTTGATAATCAGCATCCATAGCAGTGCGGCAGTACCGAAGCATAGTCCGCACAATGCGAAGCGCCAGTTGAGCAGTACCGACTGCATAAATTCGATGTTCCATCCGAATGGCTTCATCCTTGCGAGCGACATCTTCAGCGTTACCTGTCCCATGGCCAGCATAGTGCACTGCAACAACGACAATGGAAGTATGTTGAGTTTTGAGCAGATTTCAATCATGTCTTCAAATCTTCAATTTTTCAATTTTTTAATCCTTCATTTCTTCAATCCTTCCCTCCCGACTATCATCGACTTTGAGTAAACCTCAGGTGGTACGGTTTTTCCGCATTGCAGCATCAGTGAGCGGAACAGTGGCGTCGACTCATCGTGCACCCCTATGAGCACAGTCTTTGCCCTGCCGCTTGCTATCAGTCTGCGGGCATCACGCAAGGCCCAGTCCAGTGATTTCTCTCCCTGTGTGTAGGTCGTGTTGTAGCCGTGACAGCCCAGTCTGATGCCAATCGCGCTGCCGATGGTGTTGTGGGTAGACTGCATGAAGAGCGTTGGCGACAGCATCTGCTCACCGTTTCCTGCCATTTCGGTAAGGAAACGCTCGCTGTTTTCCAGCATTCCATATTTTGTGGCGGTGATGATGGCGTCGGGTTTCTCTACCCCTGCTTCGCGCAGAGCCTTCAGCGATGTCAGTGTGGCGGCCTTCATCAGTTTGCCCATTCGACGCATCTCGCGCTGAGGTATCAACTGCAAATCGGATAACTCAGACAGTTGCGACGGGTCTGTAACTACGGCTTCACTTAATGTTTTGACAGCAGTACCCTTCGCTTCGGGGTTAGTCTTGTTATTTGGCTTTGCTTCTGTTTTTGCCTTTGTTCTCGTTTCCGTTTTTGCTTTTGTTATTATCAGCGAACTGTCGTTGCCGCCGAAACCGAAAGCATTGCACATGACGTGGTTAAGCACCTCGTTTGTGGGTGTCGTCTGCGGCATGATGCAGTCGGGGTCTTTCTCTTTCCAAGCAACGTTGGGCGGTATTATGCTTTCCTGCATGGCCAGTATGCAAATCACCGTCTCTATCGCCCCAGATGCCGACGTTGTGTGTCCTGTCAGCGACTTCGTGCTTGACACAACTGGCTTGTGTTCGGCGAATATGCGCATGAGCGCATGGCTCTCGCTGCGGTCGTTGTCGGTTGTGCCGGTGCCATGTGCATTCACATAGTCTATGTCTGCAGGTCGCAGTCCGGCCATGGCCAGAGCATCGGTCATCGCTAAGAACGCTCCCTCGCCCTCGGGTGATGAGGCCGTCTGGTGGAAAGCATCACACCTGTTTCCATAGCCGGATATTATTATTCCAGAACAATAAGGCTGCAGACAAGGGGGACTGACGGTTTTTCCAGGCTGCTCCTGTCTTTGCAGTACGAGGAATGCCGCTCCTTCGCCAAGGTTGAGTCCCTGTCTTCTCTTGCAGAAAGGCCTGCATGGCTCATGGTCGAGTATCATCAGTGAGTTGAAGCCATTCAGGTGGAAACGGCTAAGCGCCTCTGTTCCTCCGGCTATCACGATGTCGGCTTCGTTGGCCTTCAGCATCTCGCAACCTGTGATTATGGAGTTGAGTGCGGCTGAACATGCTGTTGATATGGTGCATATCTCGATGTCCTTCAGTCCGGCTATCTCTGCCATGTCCTCAGTCTGACTGCCGCAGTCGTGCTTGCTGATGTGCTCTATGAGTTGTTGCTGGAAGCTGCTGTCGGGCGTGGCAGAAAAGTATTTCTCTGTCACGTCCATGCCTCCTACAGTAGTACCTGATAGCAGACATACGCGCTTGCCGTCCAGGCATACACCTTGTATGGCCTCGCGCAGTGCTAGTGCTCCCAACAGCGACGTGCGGCTTACTATGCGACTGCTGTCCACTCCGAGTCGCTGCTTTAACTCTTCGTCAGACAGTTTTACTTCGCCAACGGGCAGTTCTGTGTGCACGCTTTTCAGGTAACGCATGCTCCCGATACCGCTGCGTCCGTTTTTAATGGACTGCAGTGTATCAGCTATGCCTATGCCTATGGCAGAAACCGTTCCTATGCCAACAACGGAAATATTCACTGTTGTTCTGTTTTGTTTATATGTTATTTCTTTCGGTTCTTCTCAATGTATTCAGCCATTATGCGTACGCTCTTGAAGATGTCCTTTCCCTCTGCGGCGTTGGCAAGGCGTATGCCATAGTTTTTTTCGAGCATGACTATGAGTTCGAGAGCATCGATAGAATCGAGCCCAAGCCCGTCGTCACCGAATATCGGATCGTCGTCGCCGAGCTGGTCTGCGGTCATGTCTGTAAGGTTCAGTGATGTGATAATCTGTTGTTTCAGTGTTTTAATTAGTTCTTCCATATATTCATTTTACATGTTAGTGTCGTTTCGTCAGGACAGTCAATCCATCCACATATAATATTGCTTACACCAGTACCGGCTGCCGTGGCTTCGATGATGGTGCGCATCATTGCTTTGTTTTCCTCAGACAGTATATAAAAGGATGTCTCGCCGTGCATATTGTGACGTATGGCAATCTCGCCGAGGCATACGTTAGGTAGTGTGCGCACGAACAGCGATGGGCTGGGAAAGAAATCATCGGCACGGCTGATGGTTGCACGGAATTTCTCATCGGCCACCACGGTGGAGTGGCTGCTCATCAGGATAATGGCGGTTTGCTCCGTATTGATTATCTGCTTTCCATATTCTGCCACCAGTTTCTCCACTGCAATAAAAGTCAGCTGGCTCATTACGTCCATCTTGTGGAAACGTGGATAGTCCGTGCCAAGATCGTAATATTGTTTGGCAAGTTCGTCCTTGTTGCAGTTTATGGTGATACCTTTACTGCACATTGCGGTCTCTGCCTTACGCTTGTGTGATGTAGGAAGACTTGCCTGACCATTGCCGACGCAGCCCATTATGGCAGCGCTGACCCCGCCGAAGCCTGAAATCATTTTCACGAATGAGCGTTTGTCCGTGGTCACTTCGCTGACGGGTATGGTAACCTTCCCGCTGACCCCTCTTTCGGAGAATCCAAGTGAACGGAGAATGATTCCGTCTTGCAGCGTGCGTGCCGTCAGTATCGTTTCAAGTATGCCGGCTGCTCCCATGGTGTGGCCGTAGTAACCTTTCAGTGCCGACAGCGGAACACTTGTCAGTCCTGCCTGTTCAATGGCTATTGACTCCATCTGGTCGTTGAACATTGTGGCGGTGCCGTGAACCGATACTACGCCGATTTGCATCTTGTCAATATCGCTTGTTACGTCGTTCAGCGCACGTGTGGCGGCTGCGGCCTTAGGGTGAGGGTTGGTTATGTGGTAGGCATCATTATGTATGGCACCTGCATTGATGGTGAACGAAAGCGAAGACGGTGACAACTGTTCTACTATGGGAACGTTTGTCATTACCACCGTAGCGGCAGCCTCGCCAAGGTTCAGTCCGCGACGCTCCATGTCGAAAGGCCTGCATGGCTCATCAGATAATGATTTGAGTGACTGGAAACCGGAGATTGTGAAGAGTGTCTGTATATCGGCACCGCATACCACTGCATAATCGTAAGCCCTGATGTCAAGCAGACGCATAGCTGTTATTATGGCAGTAACACCCGATGTGCAGGCATTGTTCACGACAATGGGCGATGATGCTATGCCTAACTGCGTGGCAATTCTTGCTGCTGACTGTGCCAGTGGTTCCTGTTCATCGCCCTTGGTACTGCTCAGTATGAATATGGTGCGCTGTAGATTGATGCCTTGTGCCATGCTTAGTGCTTCACCTGCTGAGTGCAGCGCCATGCGCATGAATGGCGAAGTGTCATGCTCTGTTGTGTCGTCGTCGGCATGACAGGGCGGAAAATCCTCCATCAGCGATGCGCAGAAAGCAAAGGGCACACTGCGTGTGCCCGCACAGTGTTGCCTTATGCTGCTGCGTCCAGACTTGACTGCTTGATAGTTTTCTTCAGTGGTCAAGCCTAATGGAGAAGTTATGTTCGTAGCTATGATGTATGCCAAAACTCGAAATAGTTGTACCACTGCGCTGGATACATTTTCAGCATTCGCTCCAGTTCGGCGGCATAGCCTTGCGCTAACTGCAGGCTCTGTTCTGTTCGTGTAGCTTCGTGATTGTATGTCAGTGGCGTTACATATATGGTATATTTCTTGGCAGCCGTCTTCATCACGTTTACAGCCACCACATTGAGGCCGCGCATTGTGGCCACGTCAAAGGGACCGCGCGGCAAATGCGCTTCTGCACCAAGCAGCGTTATTCCGATGGTGCGCCTTGAACCCAGCATACGGTCAGCCGGCATACTCACTGTTTCGCCGTCGGCCAGTGCGTTGTTGATTGCAAAAAGGTGGCTCATGTCATCACTTACGGCTATCATCCTGATGTTGGTGTTGGCAAACATGCGGTTGCGGTTCTCCATGACGGAGCCTTTTTCGCCTCCGAACACGAGCGCATTGAAACGTTTCGCATCGGCATGCAGCGTATATCCTGCGATTTCGTAGTTGCCTATGTGGGCGCTCAGTATTACGAAACCCTCTGCGGCGTTTGCCAACTTGTTGTAGTATTCAAGCCCTTCGACATCTATTTCAAACCTGCGTCCGGCATACATGGCAAACTTGTCGATCACTACCTGCGCAAAGAGGTAGAAGTTTCTGTAGGTCATCAGCATGGCTTTAAATGGACGCATGTTCCACCTTTCTCGGAAGTATCGGTATATGATACTGCGTGCAGGGTTAACTATCATGCACACCGGCACCACGGCCACCGCCACGAAAGCGTACAGCACCCAAATGGGAATGACGCGCAGCATCCTTATGAGCCAGCGGTGCATCCAGGAGTTACCATATGTGGTTCCCTGCCATTCAGTCATTTACCGTCTTGCTGCTGATAAACTGGCAGAACTGCCCATATGTGGTTATGCCGCTCATTTCGGCTTTCTCAATCTTGAAACCATATGAGCGTCTTACGAAGGCTATTATGTCCACATAGTCAAGGCTGTCGATGCCGATGTCTTCCTTCAGTCGTGCGTCATCGCTGATGCGTTCGGGGGAAATCTCCAGTTCGGCAACCAGAAATTCTTTTAGTTCGTCTTTTATTTCCTCAGTAGTCATTGTATTCAATTATGAATTATGCATCATGCATCGTGCATTATGAAATTGTGCATACCAGTATGCTGTGTCCCTGCCCCAGATTGTCGTGTGTTTCTTCGATTCTGAGTCCTGCTTCGTTGATGCACTTCTGCATGTCGTGTGTGTCATACATCTTGCTGTTGCCGTTGGCAATGGCGGTGAAGTACAGGCTTGTCATGGTAAGGCAGAAAGCTGCTGGTTCGAAGCGCTGACGGTCCCAGAGTGTCTCCATTATATATAGGTGTGTGGTTGCGGTCATGGCTTCGCGTGCACGCTTCAGTATGCTTACTATCTGTGGCATGGAGAAACAGTCGAGAAACTGGCTCATCCAGATGGCGTCGGGGCCTTCTGTGGATTTCGGAAACGGTGCGTTGTCGTCAAGCAGGTTGATGGCGTGGCCGCTGATGCGGTCGGCACCCTTGGCGCCTTCGGTGTTCTTGCGCATCATCGCTATCTGTCCTGGCAGGTCGAGAATGGTCACCCGCACGGCATCGTCAAAGCCCACGCACTGCAGTGCCCATTTGCCGGTGTTACCACCCACGTCATAGAGCGTGCGGGTATGGTGCTTGCGGAATACTATCTCCAGTGCCTCGGGGAATGACGAGTCGCTGTAGAAGTGGTCGAATGCCAACCAACTCTGCCTCACTTGCTCGGGCAACTGGCTCAACCCCTCATATACCGTGGGCCATGGGCCGAAGTGTTCCAGTCCGGCTGGCCTTCCCTCGCGCAGTGATTCGTCTAGGCGAAACCACCCTTCGTAGTTTACGTCGTGATTGAAGTCAATGTTGACCCTCGTCGCTGGGTCGTTCAGCAGGAACCATCCTGTCTTTGACATTGTATAGTTTGGATTCGGCGTGTCTGCCGTGTCAGCAGTCATAAGCACGGTGCCTATAGTCAGCGCTGCCTCCATGAGGCATTTCACTGCATAATCGCTGAGGCCGGTGCGCTGCGCTATCTCCGTGCGTGTCAGTCCGTCGGCATTGTTGCGCAGCATGTCGAGAATACCGTATTTCAGCAATAGCCTTGAAGCTTGAAACACTGCCGGTGCCCAGGCTATGAACTCAGCCTTGCTCTGTGCCTCGCGTGCGCTGAGCCTCTCCTCGGTGTATGCTTTCTTCAGTTCTCGGTTCATGACAATGCGTCAGATTCATAGTCAAGACATGTGCGGCTGGCGGTGTAAGGACGCACAATGCCGTCTGCCACAGCCACGTGGTCAGGATGTACGGCATAGCCCTTCAAGGCATCAAAGTCGGTGAATGAAGAGTCGAGCATCACGTCGGCGTTTGATGTTGGCAGCTTGCCGCTTGCCACCACCTTGATGCTCAGCAGTCCTGGTATGCGCCCTGCCAGTGATTCCAGTCCCTTTTTGATGGCGAGTGCCCGCTCGTTTTTCTCTTGCTCTGTCATGTCGTTGCGCAGAGTCCATAAAATAATGTGTCTGACCATGTTTTTAAAGATGTTTTAGTATTTACAAAGTGCAAAATTACAAAAAAAAAACGTTTTTTCTGACATTTTCTTTGAATATTCAAAAAAAAAAAGTAACTTTGTCGCGTAAACATATATTTTATAATTAATTTTTAACGTTAAACGAACAAAACTATCAATATCATGAAGAAGTTTTTTACACTGCTGCTTATAGCACTCGTAACAAGCGTGGCACATGCACAGCTTAATGAAAACCTTATCACATTCAAGCCATTCACAGCCGGCAACAACCCGTTGGTGTTCAACTGTGAGAAGTGCTTTATGTATGTAGTCGACAACAAGGGCAAGATGGTCTGCGATGAGAGTATACGTCAATTCAAGGATGGAACTCGTTTCTCTACCCGTCTGAAGACAGGTAGCACCACAAGCCGTTCCAGTCAGATATTCCTTAGCATCAAGGCAAAGGGCACGCTGACCATCTACGCATCATCATCATCAAGTGAGAACGACCGTCAGATTGTAGTGCTCAAGGGTGCGCATGATGTCATTACTGATGTGTTGGAGCAGACCAACAAGCGTCCAATTCGCCTTGAGATAGAGAAGGTGGGTGAGTATCAGATATCATATCCTGACGGCCCGATTAACATTTACGGCGTGCGTTTCGAGGAGGAGCAGCCGGCCACAATGTCAGAGTGATTGCAAAAAAATAACTTGGTAGATTTCAAATAGTTATAAGGGTTGTTGTAATCAGTACCTGATTACACTCTAATCAGCACCCGATTACCGCCTAATCAGCACCTGGTTACACTATAATCAGGTGCTGATTACAACGCGGGGGTAGAGACAGAGAAAAAATAGGGTAAAAAAGACATCGAAAACGAAGACGAAAACAGAAGGTTAATTATGAATAAAACGTTTAAAGCAATTAAAACTTTGCCGACTAAGAGTTTTAGCAGTTTTTGTGGTTTTGTTCTTAATCATGTTTTCGTATTCGTTTCTGTTTTCATTCTTGTTTTTGCTTTAAGTGCATGCTCTACAAAGAAGAATACGGCCATGTCGCGCTTCTGGCAGTCGCTCAATACGCGCTATAACGTCTACTACAACGGAGCGCAGGCATACATAGAGGGTTCAAAAGAGAAGGAGCGTGGTAACAAGGACAATTACACCGAGCGCATACCGCTCTATACCGTGAGCAACAAGCAGAGCCGCGAGTTGGGCAAGGGCAATTTTGAGACAGCCATAACCAAGGCAGAGAAGGCGATACAGTTGCACAGCATCAAGACAAAGCCCGAATGGAATAAAGGGCGTCGCAAGACTGCCGCTGACATAGAGTGGCTTTCGCGCAAGGAGTATAACCCTTTTCTGTGGAGGGCGTGGATGCTGATGGGCAGGTCGCAGTTCTTTGAGGGCGGTTTCGATGAAGCCGCAGCCACCTTTAGTTATATGTCACGTCTATATAAAGGCCAGCCGGCCATATACGGAAAGGCGCGTGCGTGGTTGGCGAAATGTTATGTGGAGAGCGGATGGATATATGATGCAGAAGACGTGATACGCAATATGATGCGTGACAGCATTGACTGGCGCGCACAGAAAGAGTGGGACTACACTTTGTGCGACTACTATCTGCACACCGAGGACTTGCCTAAGGCTGCGCAGTATCTGCGTCGTGTCATAAAGCATGAGATGCGCCGCAAGCAGAAGGCACGCGAGTATTTCCTGCTTGGACAGATAGAGGCAGCACAGGGACGGAAGCAGGAAGCATATCAGGCTTTCCGTCGTGTGTCGAGGCTTAATCCGCCTTATGAACTGCAGTTCAATGCACGCATTGCCATGACCGAGGTGCTGGCTGAAGGGCAGTCGCGCAAGATGATAGGCCGTCTGCGCCGCATGGCACGCAACGAGAACAACAAGGACTACCTTGACCAGGTATATTATGCCATGGGCAATATATACCTGGCAGAGAAGGATACAGCCAACGCTATCAGCGCTTACGAGAAAGGCAACAAGAAGGCAACGCGCTCTGGAATAGAGAAAGGCGTGCTGCTGTTGCACCTTGGCGACCTTTACTGGCAGCTTGAGAAGTACAGCGATGCAAAGCGCTGCTATGGTGAAGCCATCGGATTGCTTGACAAAGAACGTCCTGACTACAAGCAGTTGTCGCAGCGTTCAAAGGTGCTCGACGAACTCGTGCCCTATACGGATGCCATATATCTGCAGGATTCGTTGCTTGAACTCTCCACTATGCCAGAGAAAGAGCGTCTTGAGGCGATAGACCGCATAATAAAGGAACTGAAGAAGAAGGAGAAAGAGGAAAAGGCAAAGCAGACAGAGGCAGAGGTAGAGAAACGCCGCCAGCAGTATGGTCCTCAGGATAATGGCCGTCAGCAATCGTCGCAGCAGCGCCAACAGGCCGATAAGGAGCAGAGTGGCACATGGTATTTCTATAACCGCCAGACGGTAATTCAGGGTAAGCAGGCTTTCCAGCGTACCTGGGGTAAGCGTGAGAATGTTGATGACTGGCAGCGTAACAACCGCACGGTGGTTGATAATACACAGAGTGAGGTGGACGAAAGTGACCTTACCGATGAGCAGCGTGACTCGCTGGCGGCTGCACGTGAGCAGCAGGCCGAGGAGACTCTTGAAGACTCAACCGCACTAGATCCGCACAACCGCGAGTATTATCTGGCACAGATACCATTCACCGAGGAGCAGAAGGCCGCATGCCATGAGATAATTAAGGAGGGACTGTATAAGTCGGGCGTGATATTCAAGGACAAGCTTGACAACCTGCGGCTGAGCGAGAAACAGTTTGACAGGCTTCGCAGTGACTATACAGACTATGAGCCGAAGGACGAGGTGTACTACCATCTGTTCCTGCTGCACTCGCGCAAGGGCGACCATGATGTGGCAAAGACTTTCATTGACAGCCTGAAGCAATACTGTGCGGAATCGAAATACACCACTCTGCTCACCGATCCCTACTTTGCAGAGAACGCACGTTTCGGCAAGCATATAGAAGACTCAATATATGGTGCCACATACGAGGCTTTCAAGAACGACCGCTTCCAGGAAGTCTACGGTAATGTTGCGGTGTCAGAGAGCCGCTTCCCGCTTGGCGAGAACCGCGACCGCTTCATCTTCCTGTATGGCATGACGAAACTTAATGACGGCGATACCGAGGAATGTATCAAGGCCATGGAACAGCTAGTAAGCGAGTTTCCGCAGAGCAGCGTGGGTGAGATGGCCGGTATGATAATTAACGGAGTCAGGGCTGGCCGTCAGCTGCATGGGGCTAAGTTTGATCTGTCGAACGTTTGGGACAGGCGTGGCATGGAATTGGGTGAGAATTCAGATGTGAAAGACAAGACGTTCACTGATGAGAAAAACACCGATTTCCTATTTATCATGGCATATAACCCCGACAGTATAAATACAGTAGGAGCTGATGGCAAGCCTTTGTCAGGCGAGAATCAGCTGCTCTTCCAGATGGCACGCTGGAACTTCACAAATTTCATGGTGCGCAGCTTTGACATCGACATAGAAGATTCATACGGTATGCACCACATGATAGTCAGTGGCTTCCGCAATTTCGACGAGGCTCGCCAGTATTCGCATTTGCTGCTGCAGCAGGAGAATATCAGGCGAGCCATGGGTAATGCCCGCCCGATAGTTATAAGCGAGGAGAATTTGGCACTGATAGGGTCGCGCTATTCATATAATGACTATGATACATTCTATGTCAATCATTTCGCTCCGTTGCCCATGCGTCGCAGCGAGGGCTTGTATGACGCTGTCAGCGTGAAGACAGAGAATAGTACGGAGCGCACTGTTGAGAGGGACGAGAACGGTGAGGAACATGCCGTGGATTACGACCCCGTGAAGCCAATACTTCCTACTGAAGACGTTGCACCCGGTGGTGCCAAGCCTTTAGAACCTAAGAAGGAGGGTGAAGAAGGAGAAACTGATGACGACGAAATGGGCGGTGCCTTCGATATATCGGTAGCAGACGATGTGACAACGTCGCAGAAAGAGAATGACATAGACATTATTGATGCAAACGCCAAGGACGATGATAAATCGTTTGACATTGCTCCTGACAAGGAAACTGCTGAGCAACCGTCTGATGACGGTTTCGTGGTGGAAGCAGATGATGATAAATCGTCTGGTGGCAGCGTGAAGACAGAAGATACTTTTGATTTGCCTATGACTGAGACAAAGGAAGAGGTGAAGCCAGAAACAGACACTCAGACGTTCGACGTGATGCCGGAAGAGGAAACAACCAAACCGTCTGCTGATGATGGATTTGTGGTGAATGAAGATACCACAGAACCAATTCGTGGCGGTGTGAAGGCTGAGGAAACCTTTGACGTACCGGTTACGGAGACAGAGAACGTTACGGAACCGAAGGCTGATGAACAGTCGTTTGATATTATTCCTGATGATAAAGGAGAGAAGACGGCATCGCAGACAGCCGATGAAGGTTTTGATATCGTAGATGAAAGTTCGGAGAATGGAGCAGAGAAGAAGAATGATGAAGAGACCTTTGAGTTTGGTGATGATGATGCTCCAACCGTAAAACAGGAGGAAGGCTTTGAACTCATAGATGATAGTGAGGAAGGCAAGAAGTCATCGCGCGACCTTGAAGACGAATACTACGAATTGGAAGGATTCTAATGTTGGGAATAAATAAAGTAACCCCAACCAAATACATAACTTATAACTTTGAATGACTATGGAAGTAACGATTACAAACGAGAATTTTGAGACATTGAAGAACGGCAGTATGCCGTTGGTTGTTGATTTCTGGGCAGAGTGGTGTGGCCCGTGCAGGATGATTTCGCCAATCATCTCACAGTTGGCTGAGGAGTATGACGGTCGCATGATAGTAGGCAAGTGCAATGTAGAAGAGGCAGAGGAGGTTGCTGCAGCAATGGGCATACGCAACATACCGACGCTCATATTCTTCAAGAACGGGCAGGAGACAGACCGCCATGTGGGAGCTGGCAGCAAGCAGATGATACAGCAGAAGTTTGAGGCCAACCTGTAAGTATATATGAGTTTCTTGAGATATAGACTGCCGGTTGCAGGCAGTGTGCTTCTGACGTGTGTCATGATTATGCTGTCACCGTTTATTGGAGGCACGCTGCGTGCGGCTGGTTCGGGTAGTTGTGATACTGCTGGCAGTGTGATTGGCATTGTGTGCAGGGTAAACGATACTTGGCAGCAGGCGCATGGCGCGCCGGAGTATGGGGGGACGAAGAAAGGCCTGAGTGCATTCTGGGACAATGCCGTATACCATACGGGTAACATGGAAGTAGTAAAACTGCTGCAGGACTTTGGCGATACCATGCAGGCTCAACGCTACATGGGCTATTCCCGTGCCTGGGCTGAGCAGAATAACTGGTGTGGCGCAACAGAGAAAGACCCTTCAAAGTGGAAATACAAGAACTACGGTGAGCGACCGGAGTATGCGCTGTTCGGCGATTGGCAGATATGCTTCCAGACGTACATAGACTTGTATGTGATGGACAATGCTGACGAGCAGCGTGTGGCTCGTGCCCGTGAGGTGATGGGTTACGAGGCTCATAGTGCAGAGACAGACTACTGGTGGTGGGCCGATGCACTGTATATGGCTATGCCGGTGATGACAAAGATGTATGGGCTGACTGGTGATGATGCATACATTAAGAAGATGTATGACAACTGGCAGTATGCCAACAGCATCATGTATGACAAGAAGACCGGCCTGTATTTCCGCGATGGTAAATATGTGTTTCCAAAGCACAAGACAGCCAATGGCTGCAAAGACTTCTGGGCGCGTGGCGACGGATGGGTCATGGCGGCGTTTGCAAAGGTGCTGAGCGACCTTGGGAAAGAAAAGACAGGTGAGCCTTCTTCTGTAGGTGTTGCGCGTTCAGCTATAAGGAAATACTATAGTCGTATGGCAAAAGGCGTTGTAGCCTGTCAGCAACCCGAAGGACACTGGACGCGCTCAATGCTTGACCCAGAGCAGGCACCAGGCTATGAGACAAGTGGCACGGCACTGATATGCTACTCGCTTTTCTGGGGAGTGAACAATGGTATGCTTCCACGTAAGTGTGAGAAAGCCGCACTGAAAGCATGGCAGTACTTGAAAAACGTGGCATTGCAGCCGGATGGCACTGTCGGTTATGTGCAGCCGATAGGAGAGAAGGCCATACCAGGACAGGTGGTGGACAAGCAGTCACAGGCAAACTTTGGCACGGGCGCGTTTCTTCTTGCGGCATCAGAGTATGCAAGATACCTGAAAAGGACACAGAATAGATGAGATTGTACGATTTTACCATTAATCGTATGATTGTAGTATATTTATAATTGCGTGAATAGTTAATTTTGCCGATGAAAACTATTCACAAGTTTAATGGCTAATTAACTAATATGAACAAGACTATTTTATTCTCTGCGTTTATGGCAGCATCGGCACTGACCATCAACGCTCAGCCTGCGTTGCAGCCTGACACGCGTCGTTATCTGTGGGCATCAGTCAACAACATTAAGAATGCTTCACTGGGCGACTATCAGCAGCATACGGGTAAACTGCTGCTGAGTTGGCGTATGCTGCCCACTGATACGTGGGAGACTTCATTCTACATCTACAGCCGCTCGGAGGCATTGCCAAACGGTACTCTGACACGTCGTGCTTCGAATGTCACGAAATCTACATGTGTGCAGACTTCCGTGCCCACTACGGCTACGGTTTATTATCTTGTTCCTGGTGATTATTTCCAAGGAATGACAGCGAAGGCTTCGGTAACCAACAATGCTGAAAAGACGGCACTGCGTAGTGCTGCCATTGACTCGCTATTAGTGGATGACCGTATTGTGACGGATAAGCTGCCTTACTTGTCGATACCGTTGCTGGACACGAGGGATGTTTGTGACATAGACACGATAGTATATCAAGCTAACGACTGCTCTGTAGGCGACCTTAACGGCGACGGCGAGATGGAGATAATAGTCAAGCGTTTGCAGACAACCGTCAATTCTTCAACGGGACAAGTGCGCAACGAGCAGGGTATCGGCGGCAGCTATTCAAGTCCGAATACCATATATGCCGTTATATGGGATGCCTATAAACTTGACGGCACGCTGCTCTGGCGTATCAAGGGAGGCCCGGGCATAATCCTCGGCAACAGTTCTTCGTTTGCCGTGGCAGACTTTGATGGCGACGGCTGTGCTGAGATGGTTATCCGCACCTGCGAAGGCACAGTGTTTGGTGATGGCACGGAGATAGGAGATACTGACGGCGACGGACGCATTGACTACCGTACGTGGGTAAACTATTATGAAACGGATGAGAAGAAGCGTGGATGGATTGACCACTATAATTCTGCAGGTCCGGAGTTTATATCTGTCATTGACGGCAAGACGGGTAAAGAGTTAGCACGTGATAACTTCATTCCCCGCGAGACATCGGAGGCATGGGGGGATGGATATTGGAAGCGTGCCTGTTCGTTCCGCGTTGGTGTGGGATGCTTTGATGAAACAGGTCTTCCTTCAGTGGTAATAGGCCGTGGTGTGTATGCACGTTCGGTGATTGAGGCATGGGACTGGCGCAATGGCGCGCTGTCGTGCCGCTGGCACTTCGATACCAACGCTGCAGGGCAGGGTAAGGACGGTAAGCCTAACAGCGCATACGCTGCGCAGGGAAATCATTCATTCAACGTGGCAGATCTTGACGGCGATGGCCTTGACGAGGTGATGTACGGTTCGATGGCTGTTGACCATGACGGGCGGGGGTTGTGGACTACCGAACTTGGTCATGGCGATGCCAACCATGTAGGTAAATTTCTGCCTGACCGTGATGGCTTGCAGGTGTATCACTGCCTTGAAGGAGGTAAGACCATGGTGGCGCTGCATGATGCGAAGGACGGTTCGGTGATATGGAGCAAAGAGGCAAGTGAGAATAACGACATGGGACGCTGCATGACTGCCGACATAGACCCGTCATCGCCTGGCTATGAGTTCTGGTGGTATGATTCAAATGCAATGAGCGTTGACGGTGCGACCAATCTCGGTTACAAGCCAGCATCGTGCAATGCCGGAATCTGGTTCGATGGTACTCTGTCGCGCCAGTTGATAAACGAGAATATTATACATA
The DNA here is from genome assembly GCA_017413085.1 of Prevotella sp. GTDB lineage: Bacteria > Bacteroidota > Bacteroidia > Bacteroidales > Bacteroidaceae > Prevotella. The sequence continues at coordinate 45,866 of JAFPVC010000026.1, read as the reverse complement.
GCCCTGCAAACGGCCGCACTTTCACGATTTACCGTTATGACGAGTCGTTCATCAATGGCACTAAGTCAAACACTTGCTGGTATGGCGACTTCCTTGGCGACTGGCGTGAGGAATTCATTGTGCCTGATGCCACGAAACTTAAAGACCTGAAGGTGTTCTCTACATGGTATCCCACGGTTTATAAGTTCCCATATCTTATGAGCGACCATACGTATTACATGCAGTGTCTTAATGAGAACATAGGCTATAACCAGCCTACGAACCTTGGTTATTATTTGGGTTCAGACATGGATATGAGCCAGGTGCCGCTTATCGTGGATACGCCTGATGGAATAAATGCTGCGACTGTTGTGCCTGTTCCTCGTATGACAGGCGAGGAAAGTTATTCTGTGTCTGGATGTTCTTTGCCGGGGAATGTAGTCCGTCAGGGAACTATATATATAAAAGGTGGAAAGAAATATGTGAAATAGATAGAAACGAAAACGAAAACGAAAACGAAGACTAATCGGAAACGAGAATAACAACTCCCCCCGTCACTCACAATGAGAGGCGGGGGGAGTTTGGAAAAGTGTAGTATTGCTTGTTTAGAACTTGTAGTCGAGACCTACGCCAATCACATGGTTTGTACGGCTGTAGGTTTCTTTGGCATTGTAAGGTGTGCCGTATGCATTTGTGAGGTTCTTCTCATAGTCGCTGTAGATAGATGTGAAATAGCTCACATTCAGACGAACCTTGTCGTTGATGTTCCATGCACCGCCCAAGCCTACAGAGTAGCTGTCGCAGGCAAATGAGGTGTTCTGCTGATAATCATCAGTCAGACCATAGTCGGTACGCTGACCGCCGCAGCTTACGGTGAACTTGTCGTTGATGTCATATTCTACACCTGCAAGGATTTCATGTGTGCCGTGTGAGAGAGTTTCTTGGCGGTCGCCGCTCATTTTTGCGTTCTTGTCGTCGTACCAGTGATACTCAACTGCAGCACGCAGTTTTTCAGTAAAGTCGTAGCCTACTGCCACGGTAAGCAGTGAAGGCATGTCATAGTGTGTCTTTGCGTTTGGCAGATAGCCGGCAACCTTCTCTGCCAAACTTCCGAATGTGGGATTGGCAGCCAACTGTGCTATTACTGCGTCATTACCATACTGCTCAGCCAAGGCTCTGAGGTTCATAGAACCACTGCTTGCAGTGCTCAGCGTCAGAGTCTCAGTGTCGTTTTCTGTTTGAATCTTCGTGCGGAACTCATACTTCACAGCTACGGTCCACTTGTCCTTGTGGAAGTCAATGCCAACGATAGGAGTGAAGCCCCAACCGCGTTGTATGCAGTCAAGCTGCATATCCATAAGAGCGGCAGAACTGCCTGATGCTGCAGCCAAGTTCTCTCCAGGCATTGCCGTCACGTAGCCTTTGTAGTAACCGTCGTAATAGTTGGCGCGTAAGCCTACGGCAGCCGACAGACAGTCAAACAACTTATAAGTAAAGTTTACCTGACCACCATATATATATTGCTTTCCTTTCATTGACGAACTGAGTGAGAAATCATTCTTGAGAGTTGCTGCAGCAGTAGTCGCAGCAGCCTCAGGCAGTCCTTGGTTAAGCATGCTGGTGCGCACATTATTGTATATTGTCTGTGTCATCAAGGCAGTCACAGGCACGCCGAACATAGGTACTCCTTCGTCATACTTTACGAAACCGCCGCTGCCTACGATGCCAATCATTCCCGATACAGCCCACTTGTCCTTGTGGTATGTGGCAAACAGGGCTGGAACAATGGGTGCAGAAGCCACACCTTCGTATTTCTTGTTGAGTCCAGTGCCGAGAAAACCAGGTACATCAACCTCTATGTCACGATTCTGCCAAGGCTTCTGGAAGTTGAGTGACATTTCGAAACCTTCGTGACCCCACACCAGTCCGGCGGGGTTTGAGAATGTACCATCGATTTCCGTCGTTGCACCGCGGGCAAACATTCGGTCGAATGCAATGTGATAGTTTGTGTTGGTCATCAGTCCACCGGCCACTGCCTTGACTGACAAAAGGCAACCAGCGGCTGCCATAAATAAAAACTTCTTTTTCATCATGTACCTATTTATTTATCTTTTTACGAACTGCAAAGTTAGACAAATAAAATGGAAAAGCGAAATATGTACCATAGAAATAGGCGAAACACAATGTGTTTCGCCTAAATCGTTATATGGAAAGAAATAAAATATGCTACACCGCTTGCCTTATTTTGATGCAGTGACGGTGGCAGCGGTGCCTGTTGTTGTTACCGTCGGATTGACAAAGAATACTTCTGTTCCGTTCTCATTGCTTACGCTTGAGTCGCAGGCCGTTGGCTTAGCTGTGCCCTGCTTCACTGTGATGCTGCCAGTGCCGAGCGCAGGTGCCGTGAGCAGTGACAGGGTGTTGCTGCAGTTGGCTTCAAACTTATAGGTGCATATCGGTGTGCCGGATGTGTTGCAGAGCGTGTAGTAATAGGTTGAACCATAGCTTGATGGTGAAGAACCGAGATAGTAACCCTGACTTGACGAACCGATGCTCTGCGTGCCTGACGAGCCTCCAAAACCGCCGCCTTGCGAACCTCCGGCCGATACGGCAATGCCGCCTGTCACTACTATGTAGGAGTTGTTGTCACAGTCGAGTCCTTCCTCTGGCGAACCTTTGGTGGTGTAGGCGAACACGTTGCCGCCGCTGATGGTTATGGCACCCGTCCTGCCGTAGTTTGAGTCAACGGCATCGTTGCCGAAGCCGTAGCATACAGTGTTGCCGCCGGCGAAGTTGATTATGCCTGACGAGTTGATGCAGTCGTCATAGCATTTCAGGTAGTGGTTGCCACCGTGGATGGTGATGCCAGTCTTTGATTCAAGGCCTTCGGCACCTGCCGTTGCCGTGGTTATCGTAAGGTTGCCGCCATAGATGTCAACGGCACCGATTGCCTTGATACCCTTTGGGTCGCCTACGGTCTTTGTCTTTCCGCCCATGCCGCCGCTTGACGATGATGACAGGGCACTGCCCTTAGTCACAATGGTGAGTGTCGGACCTGTCTTGGTGTTCTTATCGCCCATGACGAAAGTAGTGCCGGTCTTGATGCCCTTGCCGCCTGTGCCAGTAGCCTCGATGTTGACTGTACCGCCTATGATGTTGACCGACTTGTCGGATTTCAGAGCCTTGGTTGTGTAGTGGTCAAACGTGGTCATGTATCCGTTGCAGCTGCTACTGATGTTGTATGTGCCGCCGTTGATGGTTATGTCTTCGTCGGCAGATATTGCACGGCTTGCATATCCGTTTGATGAAGTCAGCGTCAGCGTTCCACCGTTGCCCACGTAGTAGTCGCACTTCATGTTTGAGCAGTATGAGGTGTTAGAGCCGTTGACATACAGCGAACCCTTTACCGTAGATGTGATATTGCCGCCGTTCACGATGATGCTGTCGGCCTTGAGCGACTTCGACATGTCGCCGCTGTTGTTCAGCGTCAGTGTTCCGCCATTGATTGTCAGTTTGTTGTCAGCCTTAATGCAGATGGCACTGTATGTCTCGCCGCTCTCCTCGGCGTCGGTCTCTGCGGCAGATGCCGTAGACGATGTGCTGTATGAGTAGATGCGGTAGCCTGACTGCTCGGTGTAACTCTCGCCAATGGTCAGGTAGTAGCCGCCGTTTGCAGCAGTGAAGGTGTCTGACACTATGTGGTATGTGGTTGTAGTGCCGCGTCCGCGCGAGGTGTAGTCGTCGGCCTGCAGATAGTAGGTGCTGCTTGGGTCGGCAGTAAGGTCGTAAGTGTAGTATGTCGTGCCGTTGAGCGTCTCGGTGGTTGTAAGCGTGGCAACCAGGGTTCCGCTGCCTTGGGTCGTTCCCTTATACAGATATAAGTTGTTGCCCCATGCCTGTGCTCCGCTTGTGCCCGGCATACCCATTTGCTGAGTCGTCTGCTGAGGCTTTGCAAAGTACATCTTGTATGAAACGGTCTGTTCTGTCTGTGTCTCAGTGCTTTCGCCTGTCAGTTCATACGTGCCGCCCTTGCCGTCGGCAGTGATGTCGATAACTGTAGCGTCACCAGATATGGTTACGTTGCCGTCAGCCGATATGCCCTTGCCGCCGTCGGCTGTGTTGTTGATTGTCACGCTGCCCGACGTGATGTTTACGTCAAGTGCAGCCTTTATGCCCGAGGCATAGCTTGCGTCGTCGGCCTCTACAATCTTGTTTCCTGTCTGTGTTATAGAGATTGTAGCACCGTCAATGTTGACCGAGCCTTTCGACTTGATTCCCTTGTCGGCAGCCCCTGATGTGGTCAGTGTCATTGCAGTGGCCTGCTTCGCACAGTTGATGGTCATGGTGGTGTCGGCCTTCAGCGCATCGCAGTCATCAGCGGTAATGTTGATGTTGTATGTGCCGCCCTGTATGAGCATCGAGCCGTTCAGGTATTCCTCTTCCCAGGTTTCTCCGTCTTTCAGCGTCTCGGCCTCGGCCTGTATGCCGTCGCCGGCCACGTTGTCAATGTTGAAAGTGTAGCCGTTGCTCACGAAATACTGTCCGCAGTGTATGCCGTCGCTCTTTGCACCGAGTATGTTGACGGTGCCTGTTGACTTCTTGAACTGCACATACTCCTTGGCCGATATGGCATGCTTAGCATTGCCGGTCACGTTTAGCGTTCCGGCCTTGTCAACCTCAAGGTGTCCCTTGCAGTAGAGGGCGGCTTTCTGCTTGCCGCTGGCATAGTCGGTCAGCGAGTTCACCGTGCCTTTCTTTAGTTCCAGGGCGATGCGCTTGCCGCACTCGATGTCGATGGCAGCGCCCTTCTTGCTTGTTATGTTTACGCCGTCAAGCACGAATGTGGTCTTGTAGCTTGCGTTGTATGTCAGTGCACCGTCTTCGGTCTCGCCTTTCAGCGTGATGGTGCGCTCTGCGGTTGTGTCGGTGTTGTTTATGGTTACGTATGCCCCGTCAATGGCTGTGGTCACACCATCGGTGTAGTAGGGGTTCACCACTGTAGCCTTTGCTCCGTTGTAGGTTACGGTAAGACCGTCGGGCATGTCGGTGGTGTAGGTGATATACTCTACGTCGGCCACGGGCAGGTTGGTAACTTTTTCGCCACGGTGAAATTGGAAGTTGGCTCCGTCGGCTGAGAACGTGATGGAGTCGGTGGCAGTCACATCGACGGCAATAACGCTGCCGTCAGTCATTGTGTACAGCTGCACGTTGATAGCTGCATCGTCGGTCTGTGCGCCAATGCACAGTGCGCAGAGCAATGCAAGAAATAGAAAGTAATAGTGTTTCATATAAAAGTAGTTAGTTTTTATTGCTATATATAATAATGTGTAGAATAAACCGTATGCAAATTTACGAAAAAACACTGACAGTGACATACGTTTTTTCATTTTTTATTACAGCCTTATAGACGAATTGGCACATTCTCTTGACAAAGCCGTTTTGCCCTGTTTTTTAACCGCAAAATGATGGCGTTGTAATCAGGCCCTGATTAGGGTGTAATCAGGCCCTGATTAGGGTGTAATCAGGCCCAAATTATACTGTAATTAGGCCCTGATTGTAACACCCTCTGCAAATACTTGTTTTTCAGGCTGATGCAAAATAGATTTTTTCGTATTCTTATTATTCTTTCTGATTTTTATTTGCTGAAGTAAAAAAAAAATATTAACTTTGCACTCCAAATGGAGTTAAAGAAGTCATACGAGGCAGACTTGGAGCGCAGGCGGCCGATGGTGTTGGCAGTTGCATTCGTGGCTGCCACGGTATTGTTTGCCGCTGTGCTGTTCATACCTTTCCGCTCGTTGGACAGCCTGATTAACGACTACTTCGATGATTATGCCATGGATCTTGACCTGAAGGCCAACGAGCAGGATGACATGATTGCCGCTGCACAGCCCGAGCCTGTGCCTGAGCAGAAGCAGGAGCCCACACAGATTAATAAGGTGGATGAGGTGACAGAACTGGCTCCCGAGCAGTTGGAACAGGCCGCTGCCGATGCTGAGGAAGAGAAGAAGGAAGACAAGGAAGATGAAGTGCCGCCCATCAATCAGAATGGCGACGACGAAGAGATACGCCAACTTGTGGAGCAGTTGCCGGAATATCCAGGGGGGATGGTGGAGTTCATGAAGTGGCTCACGAAGACGCTGAAGTATCCCGATGAGGCTCTGCGCCGCCACACAGAGGGTAAGGTGGTGGTCAGCTTCATAGTGAACAAAGACGGTTCGCTGTCAAATATCAAGGTGGTGCGTTCTGGCGGCCGCTTGCTCGACGACGAAGCCATGCGCGTGATGCACATGATGCCGAAGTGGAAACCCGGCCAGGACAAAGGCAAACCATGTCGCACCATGGTAGCGATACCGATAGTGTTTGAGATATGATGAAGACGAAAACAGAAACAAAATATCTTGGGAATATAATATAACAAGATTTTTTACGTTTATTTAATATATAATGAAAGCCAGAGTAATAGCGCTGTACTTGCCTCAGTTTCATCCCATACCAGAAAACGACAAGTGGTGGGGGAAAGGCTTTACCGAATGGACTAACGTAGGTAAGGCCCGGCCGTTGTTTCGCGGACACTATCAGCCGCGTGTACCGGCGGACTTGGGGTATTACGACCTTCGCATGCCTGAAGTGCGCGAGGCACAGGCCGAGATGGCGCGCGAGGCTGGCATAGAGGGATTCTGTTACTGGCACTATTGGTTTGGCAACGGCAGGCAACTGCTTGAGCGTCCGTTCAATGAGGTTCTGGCATCAGGCAAGCCCGACTTCCCGTTCTGCCTTGGATGGGCAAACCATGAATGGACTAACAAGACATGGGAAGTAGGTACAAAACGAGTCTGCGAGCAAGTGCTGATGCCGATGGTCTACAGCAAGGAGGAACACATCAGACACTTCAATGCCGTCCTGCCTGCCTTTCGAGACAAACGCTATATAACAGTTGACGGAAAACCGCTGTTTCTCGTATTCCGTCCACTCGACATACCCGAGCCGAAAGCTTTCATAGACCTGTGGCAGCAGATGGCAAGGGAGAACGGGCTGCCCGGCATCCATTTCGTCGGAATACAGTATAACATGCTTGAGACAGACAAGAACCTCAAGAACGTGTTGCTGAAGAATGCTCCCGACAGGGCCGCCGAACTGTACAGGCAAGTACTCGATGTGGGCTTTGATGCCGTGAATTCGCGCGGATACCATCGCGCTGACTATAAATGTCTGTCAGCATATCAGATAATAAAAAGAGGTATCTGGGTCAGGCTGACGGGCAGATATGCACTCAATACGTGCAGACAGAGCGACATTAACAAGCACCTCTATGTGAAGGAAGACAAATGGGAGAATGTCTATCCGACACTGTTGCCCAACTGGGATCGCTCAGCGCGAAGCGGCAGGCGTGCACGTATATATACAGACAGCACGCCTGAGGTGTTCGGCAAACAGATAGAGCAGGTGATGGAACTTGTGAAGGACAAACCGCTGGAGCATCGCATTGCTTTTCTCATGTCGTGGAACGAATGGGCAGAGGGCAACTATGTGGAGCCAGACCTGAGGTACGGCCACGGTTATTTGGATGAATTAAAAAAACACATGGTATAATAACATAATGTCAATAAAGTATTTCATAAAACGTTTCAGGGAGAAGCAGGTTGTCTATACACGGCACGGTTCACTCCTGTATACTGTGTGTTATTTCTTTGACTGGATTATTTCGCTCATATTGCAGGGGGCCTCTATAAACGACTATTTCTCATATCGTTTCTTTGAAAAAAGGTCGAATGCACGAAACGAATACATAACGTTGAGACGCTTCCATAAGCTGCAGCGTATTGCAAATTCGCAGAGCGACATAAAAGTTTGCAGGCAGAAAAATCTTTTTAATAAAGAGTTTGGCTCTTTCCTGGGAAGGGAATGGATTGATTTGAATGATGCGGACAAAGAAAACTTTGCAAGTTTCTGTACGAAGCATAAGGAGTTTTTCGTGAAGGAGGTTGAAGGCTTCTGCGGCAATGCCGTACAGAAATACTCGGCAGGGGAAGGCTTTGATGCAGACAGGCTGCATGCAGAACTGATGTCTGTCCCTGGTGCGCACTTCATTGCAGAGGAATGTATAAGGCAACATGAGGAATTAAGACAGTTGCATCCGTGGTCTGTGAATACGATAAGAATCGTAACCCTCTACGATGAGGCAAAAGACAAGGTGCATGTGATGAGTGCAAAACTCCGAATGGGGAGCGGACAGAATAAGATAGACAATTTCCATTGTAATGGGATTTGTGCAAACATAGATGTAGAAACAGGGATTATAGACTCACGTGGATTTGATATCAACAACCATACCTATGTCAGTCACCCTACTACGGGCGTAACCATCGTAGGCTTCAGAATTCCTAAATGGAAGGAGCACATTGAGTGTGTGGAAAAAGCGGCGAGGAGTATTCCGAAGGTCCGTTACATCGGATGGGATGTCGTGCTGAAGGATGATGGTGAACTTTGCATCATAGAGGCAAATGACAATGCTGATCATGACATACAGCAGTTGCATCATGGAGGTATGTGGAGAGAGTACAAGGCAATATTAAAAGGAATGTCGAGAGTATGAGAATATTCATGATATCGCGAGGCATTCCGTCTGACTCTGAACCGCAGTGGGGGTGCTTTGAGAAAGATCAGGCAGAAGCCCTTTCTGCCATAGGGCACGAGGTGACAGTGCTGAGCGTGGATACCCGCTTCAGATTCAGATGGAGGAAACTGGGTGTTACACATACATCTATTAATGGCGTGGAATATTATAATGTGTTCCTGTGTCCATTAGCCATCGTGCGCAAAATCATAGGATTTGAAACAGGTCAGAGTCTTGTATACAGACAATTGCGATGGCTGTATAAGTTGGCTTCAGACAATGGCAAGAAACGCCCTGACATACTCTACAGTCAGTTTGTCTTCAATACATGTGTGGCGACTCGCCTGATGAAAGAGTTTGGATTGCCGTTGGCAGGAATAGAACATCTGGCACGCTACAACAATGCGGTGTTGACAAAAGATACTCAGTTGATGACAAAAGCGGCATATTCTGATATTGACAGGATAATCACGGTGTCGTCGACACTCAGGGAGAGCCTGAAGAAACATACAGGAAAAGATTCTGTCGTAATACGGAATACGGTAGGAAGGGAATTCTATTATGCAGGACATACTTCTACTGACACCTTTAGGTTGATTTCTGTGGGTAGTTTAGAGTACCGCAAAGGATTTGACCTGTTGATAAAGGCCTTGAGCAATATAGGCATGAATGGGCAGGAGTGGCACTTGCATATTATAGGCGACGGGCCTGAGAGAAATACTCTTCAGAACATGATTTCTGAATCAGGAGTCGATAAGAGAATAACCATAGAAGGTAAGAAAGGCAAGGAGGAGATAGCAGACATGCTGCGGCAGTGCGATGCATTTGTGCTTCCGTCCCGAAATGAGAATTTCTCTGTAGCAGTGCTTGAAGCCCAGGCTTGCGGACTGCCGGTCATTGCATCTTTGTGCGGAGACATCAAAGAGTGTGTTGACGATTCTAACGGAATGATTTTTCCTGTGGATGACGATGTGGCTCTGAAACATTGCATAGAGAAAATGATGAGTGAACACTCTAAATACGACCGCAAATACATAGCAGACCAATTTCAGTCGCGTTTCGGCTCAGAGGTGATTGCAAGGAAACTGACGGAAGTATTCGAGAGTGTCTTGAAGGAGAAAAAGAATAAGTAAACGGATGAAACAACTGATAATTATAGGTGCAGGGGGAATGGGCAGAACCATGTACAGCATGGCCGTCGGCAGTGTCGGCTATGGTGAAGAGTTCTGCGTCAAGGGATTCATTGACGACAACCTGCATATACTTGACAACTATAAGGGGTATCCGAGACTGCTGTCTACCATAAAAGACTACACGCCGCAAAAGGGCGACGTGTTCATCTGCTCCATCGGAGGCGCATCGCGCCGCGCCTGCATAGAGATAATAGAAGGTAAGGGCGGCAAGTTCCATACGCTGATACATTCCACGGCTCGCATTCTCAACAATGCCATGATTGGTCCGGGAACCATGATTGGCGCATACACCACCATAGGCAACGACTGCGTCATAGGCAGGCATAACCTGATACAGTCGTATGCCGTAGTTGGACACGACTGTGTGGTGGGCGACTTCAACCGCATAGACACTCACGTGACAATGGCGGGCGGCTCAAGGCTTGAAAACGGAGTCTGCGTGTTTACTTCGGCTGTCATCAACCAAGGCGTGGTATGCGAGAATGACTCAAAGGTAGGCGCACTGAGCTTTGTCATACGCAATGTGATGAGCGGAAGCACCGTCATGGGCAACCCGGCCAAGAAGTTTAGTTAGAAGAACAACATACATATAAATGGATATTAATAGTTTTATAGAGAATTTTGCTGGTCAGTTTGCTGATTTAAGCAGTGAACTGACACCAGAGACAAAATTCAGGGAACTGCCCGAGTGGACGTCGCTCGAGGCACTGTTGGTCTTGTCGATGATAGACGAGGAGTATGACGTGGTGCTGAAGCCTGAGGAAATGCGCAAGGCCGGCACCATACAGGACTTATACGAACTGACTGCAAGCAAAATCGGATAAAGAAAACGATATGTACAACCCTTTCACCCTTAAAGGCAAAACGATTCTTGTTACCGGCGCATCATCTGGCATCGGCAGGGCAACTGCTGTCGAATGCTCACGCATGGGAGCACTGGTAATAGCACATGGCCGTGACGCTGCAAGGCTGGATGAGACCATGTCGATGCTGGAAGGAACCGGACATGTTTCTATATGCGCCGATTTGACCGATGAGGAACAAGTGAGACACTTGACTGGAGGTCTGCGTCCTGTCGACGGGTTGGTACACTGTGCTGGCATGAGTGCACTGAAGCCGATACAGTTTCTTAAAGACAGCGAACTGCACGGCATCTTCGCTACGAACACTTTCTCTGCCATGATGCTGCAGAAACACCTGCTGAAGAAGAAAAAACTGAACAGCGGGGCTTCTGTTGTATTGGTCAGTTCTATATCTGGAAATGCCAACACTGCCGTAGGACTGTCGGCGTATGGAGCATCAAAGGCCGCACTGGATGCTTTTGCGCGTTATGCTGCGCTAGAATTGGCACAATACAAAATCCGCGTGAATACAATTCTCCCGGGCAGAGTGACGACGCAGTTGCTGAGCACGGTGGCACTCGACGACAAGACGCTGCAGGCTGACATCGAGAAATACCCCATGCGCAGGTACGGTACGCCAGAAGAGATAGCACAGTCTGCTGTGTATCTGCTGAGCGATGCCGCACGATGGATTACCGGAACAGGTATCATTATTGATGGCGGAAGGTCTTTAATATAGAACAGGAAGAAGATAATGCTGTTAAAGGATAAGATTTGCATAGTGACAGGTGCTGCCCAGGGCATAGGCAGAGCCATAGCCGAGCAGATGGCTGCAGACGGTGCTGTGGTGTATGCCACAGACCGCCAGCAAGGCACTATGGATGAATGGGCAGAACAGGTGTCGGGCAAGTATTCCACACGTGTCGTGCCGGTTTATTTTGATGTTACTGATGCTGCAGCCGTAAAGACTGCATTGATGGGAATTCACAAGGCCGAAGGCTGCATTGATGCGTTGGTGAATAATGCCGGCGTGGTTATTAACCGCAGACTGGGCATGATGAAGAGAGACGAGATGGAGATGATGTTCCGCGTAAACGTCATTGCAGTAATTGAGATGGTTCAGTTGTGCTCGCGTCTGATGGCACGTACAGGTGGTGGAAGCATCGTAAACATCGCCTCGGTGACGGCAGTGCAGGGTTCACCTGGGCAGGTGGCATACTCTGCCACAAAGGGAGCTGTGATAGCCCTGACACGCTCTGCTGCCAAGGAACTGGCACCGCAGGGTATAAGGGTCAATGCCGTAGCACCGGGAATTGTAAAGACGGAACGCTTTGCAGAACTGTATGAGCAGAACGGCGAGAAGATTGACCAGCGTATCAGCAGGATAGCACTGGGCAGACTCGGTACACCGGAGGATGTTGCCAGTGCGTGTGCCTTTCTCGCTTCTGACCGTGCTGCCTACATATCTGGTCAGATACTTGGCGTTGATGGCTGCGCTTCAATATAACCCCTCTTGATAAACCTGCCTTAACTAATTGTTAGAACCTACCTTAACTAATATAAAGACAAAGATTTGCTGATAGATTTAGACAAAATACAACCAGATTGCGTTGCCGCTCTCGATTCTGAGGGCGGCAGCGTGACGTATGGTGAGATATGCCGCAAGGCCAGGGAAATCCGCGCGTCATACGGGCGCAGTCTGTGTTTCCTGCTTGTAGAAAACAGTGCCGCTGCCGTGGCTATGGTTATGGCTATGCTTGGCAGCGAAACAATGGTGCCGCTTATTCTCAATGCGAAGACTGATGCAGGGTTGCTTGATGCACTGATGGATACATATAAACCACAGTTTATATGCACGCCTGAAGATGGTTATCAGATTCGCGCCACAGGCAATCCAACCTGTGAGCTGCATCCGTGGCTGTCGCACCTGCTGCCTACGTCTGGCAGCACAGGCAGTCCGAAACTTGTGCGGCATAAGTATGAGAACATAGAGGCGGCTGCACTGAATATATCCACTTTCTTCGAATTGAAGTCGTCGGACCGTCCGCTGCTTGTCCTGCCGCTGTATTATACCATGGGACTGTCTGTAGTGTTCAGTCACTTGAAGGTTGGAGCAACAGTGCTGATTACCGGCCGTAGCATGACAGAGTCGGCGTTCTGGCAGTTTATGAAGAATGAGCATGCAACGAGTTTCACGGGTGTGCCATACAGCTTCCAAATTCTGAATGTAATGCGTTTCATGCGTATGCAGTTGCCTGACATGGAACTGCTCACGCAGGGTGGGGGAAAGATGCCCCATGATTTGAATATCAAGTTTGCCGAGTATTGCCGCGACAATGGAAAACGCTGGATTGCAACCTATGGACAGTCAGAGTGCACCGCGCGCATGGCATGGCTGCCGCCTCAGTGGGCCTTGGAAAAGGCTGGCAGCATAGGCATTGCAGTGCCCAATGGAGAACTGTCACTTATAGATACAGATGGAAACGTGATAGAAGGTGCCAACGTAGAAGGCGAGATGTGCTATCGCGGCAAGAACGTCACGATGGGATATGCCGTAAAAAGCAGCGACCTGGCACTCGGCGATGAGCGCAAGGGATTCATTCGCACGGGCGACATAGCACGCCGCGACGGCGACGGATGCTATTATATCGTGGGACGCATGAGCCGCTTCCTGAAACTTTATGGTATGCGCGTAGGGCTTGACGAAAGCGAACAGATAATACAGGATGCAACTGGTGCAGAATGTGCCTGCGTGGGGACAGACCAGAAGATGATTGTCTATATCACCGATGCAACGAAGGCCGATGCCGTGAAACAGGTGCTTGTGGAGAAGACACACATTACTGCTTCAAGTTTTGAAGTGAGGGTGATAAACGAAATTCCAAAGAACCCTACGGGGAAGAAAATGTATAAACAGCTGAAAAATGTATAATAAATATAACGTTGATACGTTTATTTAACATAAAGGTTAGTTTTATTAAGCATATTTTACACTAATGTCAAATTTAGATAAGCTTAACAAGATATTTGTAAACGTCTTCGGAGTTGACGAAGGCATACTGAATGACGGTTTCGGTAAGAATAACGTTTCAGAATGGGACTCGGTGCATCAGCTTAGCATCATTGCTGAAGTTGAAGAGACGTTCGACATAATGCTTGACCCTGAGGATATCTCTGCATGTGAGTCGTATGGCGCATGCAAGGAAATTCTGCTCAAGAACGGAGTAGAACTCTAAGTGTATGGCAAGTTGGGATATTAATAATGTGCGCATAAAGGGCGTTGCAGCCTGTGTGCCTGGCAACAAGGTTAAGACCGAGGACTTCGACATCTTCACTGCTGAGGAGGCTGAGGTCTTTAATAAGACTGTAGGCATCAGGGAGCGTAGGATTGCTTCTGCTGATGTTTGTGCGTCGGATATGTGTCAGCGTGCGTCAGAGAAACTGTTGGGTGAACTGGGGTGGGAGAAAGATTCTATAGATGCTCTCGTCTTCGAGTCAGTGACTGGCGATTACCGTACTCCGCCTACGGCTTGTCTGTTGCAGCACAGGCTTGGTCTGAGCAATGACTGCTTCTGCTTAGACTTGCCAATGGGGTGTTGCGGCTGTATGTATGGCATTACGGTAGCAGCAAATCTGCTGACCGCAGGTAATATACGGCGCGCCCTCGTGCTTGTTGGAGACACAGCATTGCGCATGGGGTCGATGAAAGACAAGAGCCGTGTGCCGCTGTTCGGCGATGCTGGCATTGCAATGGCACTTGAATATGATACCGCAGCTCCAGGCATAGCTATTGATTTTCATACTGACGGCAGTAATCACAATGCTCTCTTTACACCTCATGGAGGATTCAGAAACCCCGTTACTGAGGAATCATTGAAGTATGAGGATTTCGGCAATGGCATAGTACGTGCCCCTATACACACTACGATTGACGGCATGGCTGTGTTTACGTTTGCCATCAGTGCACCGCCGAAGTCTGTCAAGCAGTTTATGGAAAAATATAGCATTGACTGCGAACGTGACGTGGATTACTTCCTGATTCATCAGGCCAACAAACTGATTGTGGATAGAGTTGTCAGGAAACTGAAACTGCCACAGGACAAGGTTCCTTACAATCTTGAGGAGTTTGGCAATACTGGCGGTGCGAGTATTCCGCTGCTTATGGTTACGCGACTGCGCGACAGACTGCGGAGCAACAAGGAAACCACGTTGCTTTGTTCTTCCTTTGGCCTTGGACTGAGTTGGGGCACGATGCTGTTAAAAGTCAGCGATTTAGTTATTCCAGAATTGATAGAAATATAAATGTATAACAGATACATAAAACGTATAATTGATTTTACGATAGTATTTATTGCACTGCTGTTGGTATGGTGGGTCATAGCGTTGGTGGCGCTGTTTCTTCATTTTGCCAACAAGGGTGCAGGGGCTTTCTTCACGCAGGAGCGTCCGGGCAAGGATGCCAAGCCGTTCAAACTGGTGAAGTTTAAGACAATGACTGACGAGCGTGGAGCCGATGGTGAGTTGCTGCTTGACAAATACAGAATTACTCGAGTGGGACGCATTGTCCGTTCGCTCTCCATTGACGAACTGCCCCAGTTGTGGAATGTGCTGCGTGGCGACATGGCACTGATTGGTCCGCGTCCGTTGTTGATGGAGTATCTGCCGCTCTATACTTCTGAGCAGATGCGCCGTCATGAGGTTCGCCCAGGCATTACAGGGTGGGCGCAGGTTAACGGACGCAATGCCATTACACATACAAGGAGATTTGAACTTGACGTGTGGTATGTAGACCACCTGTCTTTCTTGCTTGACGTGAGCATAATCTTTAAGACTGTAAAGAATGTGTTGATGCGCAAGGGGATAAGCCACGAGGGAGAGGTTACGATGCAGAGATTCAACGGGCATAATTGAATGTCAGGCAGTATATATAATAATGTCAGTCGACAAGACTTGTTATCAGTCAACGATATAAAACAATAAAGCAATACGAAACAAAACATAAGAATACGCATGGGACGTTTCCTGAATAATATAACGCAATGGTACTTCAGCAAGAAAGCACTGCCATATTGGTGCGTGCTTGTACTTGACAGTGCTATTGTGTTATTCTTTTATATAGTCAGCTTCTACTGTATATTGGGTGGTAATGCCATAGCACATAATTTCTGGCCCAAAGTTACGTATCTGTCATTGCTCGTATTACCTATCTATCTTATATTCTTTAGGTTATTCCATACATACAGCAATATTATACGGTTTTCCACCTTTATAGACTTGCGCAATGTGCTTGCTGCAGATGTACTGGCAGGATGCTGTGTCATTGTACTGCGTGCTTCTGCATTTCAATATAACGAAGAACTGTATCCTGGATTGCGCATTATCTTGCTCGCAACGTCGTTCGTTTCCATTGCCATGTGCAGTTGGCGAGTGCTGATAAAGACAGTATATGACATAACTTCGCTTAACGCAAATGCATATTCCACATTCATCTACGGTGCACGCGAGGGAGCAGTGAGCCTTGTGAAGAGCATACGCAGTCAGAAAAATGCAAAATTCAAAATCAAGGGTTTGATTTCTGTTGAGAAGGTGCCGTCGCATATATATGTGGCTGGATTGCCTGTGTATCAGGACGACGTTAAACTGATTTCTCGGCTTATCAACGAAAAGATAAAAGTGTTGATGGTTTCGCCGCTGTATACATCGCAGTTCCGTAATAACGACCGCCTGATTACAGAGCTTACCGAAGCTGGCATACGTATTTACATGACTCGCGATGAGCAGGAATGGACACCCGGGCAGGAACTCTCGGCTTCAATGTTGCATAAGGTAAGCATTGAAGACTTGCTGCCGCGTGAAAAGATAGAAGTGGACATGAAGGCCATCGGAGAACTGCTTTCTGGCAAGAGCATACTCATTACTGGTGCTGCGGGAAGCATTGGCAGCGAGATGGTAAGGCAGATAGCGCAGTTTAAGCCAAAGCAGATGATTCTGATTGACCAGGCTGAGACACCCATGCACGACGTACGCCGAATGATGGCACGACAGTTTGCCGATATTCAGGCAGAAACCATAGTGGCAAGCATAACCAACAAGACACGTATGGAGCAACTGTTCAGTCAATACCGTCCTGACTACGTGTTCCACGCTGCTGCATACAAGCATGTGCCGATGATGGAGGACAATCCTTCGGAGGCTGTGCAAAACAATGTATACGGCACGCGTGTCATTGCCGACCTTGCTGTCAAGTATGGCACAAAGAAGTTTGTGATGATTTCTACAGACAAGGCAGTGAACCCTACCAATGTGATGGGTTGTTCAAAGCGTATCTGCGAGATATATTGTCAGGCTCTTAATGCGGAGATAAGCCAGACAGACACGATGAAACAAATTGACGGAACGCCGGCTGTGACGCAGTTTGTTACTACGCGCTTCGGCAATGTGCTTGGCAGCAATGGCTCTGTGATACCCATATTCAAGGAACAGATAGAGAAGGGCGGCCCGGTTACGGTAACACATCCTGATATCATACGTTTCTTCATGCTTATACCCGAGGCATGTAAACTGGTGCTTGAGGCAGGCACGTTCGGTAAGGGTGGCGAGATATTCGTGTTTGACATGGGCAAACCGGTGAAGATTGTCGATTTGGCAAAACGCATGATAGCACTGTCGAAGGCAAAGAATATAGAAATAAAGTTCACAGGTCTGCGCGACGGTGAAAAACTCTTTGAAGAGGTGCTGAGCGATGCTGAGACCACAGTGCCGACAAGTCATCCTAAGATTCGTGTAGCTAAGGTGCGTGCGTATCCTTATGCTGAAGCCTTGCGCAATGAGGAACGTCTGTATGAAGCCAGTTTCACATATGACGACATGCAGGTGGTGAAGATAATGAAGGAGATTGTTCCTGAGTTCAAGTCTCGACACTCAAAATATGAAGAGCTGGACGCTTGAATAGTTTAAGAATTGAAGAATTTAAGAATTGAAAGATTGAAGGGTTGAAGAATTGAAGGGTTGAAGAATTGAAGAGTTGAAGGATTGAAAAAATGAAATACAAGAAAAGAGCCATCTGGTTAATACCGGATGGCTCTTTTTCTTTTGAGTAATATAATGTTTAACTTTTAACTTGTATTAGAGGTTTGGATTCATAGTCTTCCAATCCTCAACAGCAGGGATTATGCCGAGTGAGATAATCTCGTCGCGCATCTTCTGCAGGTGCTCGTAAGATGACTTCAGAGCAGCAATCTCGTCAGTTGTGCCAACAGGCTTTGTGAAGCTTACGCCGTCCTTTGTGATAACGGTAGGCATAGCCATCATTACGTTCTTGAAGTCTTCTGTGTTAACGTAGCATCCAGCAGGAAGCTCGAACTTGTCGCCGCCCATAGCAGCCTGAATCATCTTCACAGCCTGATATGCAGGGCTTTGGAATGAAGAGCGGCCGCGCAGCTTGATGATGTTTGAACCACCCTGAATGGTGTTGTGCTTGATTTCAGCCCAGCGCTCAGCAGACAGTGGGAGGTCAGCCAGAGGCTTGCCGTCAACCTTAACCTGTGAAGCGAATACTGCCATCTGCTCACCGTGGCCACCGTATGTGTGTGCGCCGGTTACCTTGTCCTGCTGTACGCCGAACTCCAGAGCGAGCTGCTGCTGCAGACGTGTAGAGTCGAGGGCTGCGAGCGATGTGAGCTGGTTTGGCTTCAAGCCAGAGTGGATGAGGGCGGTGAGGGCTGTAACGTCGGCAGGGTTGAAGATAACAACCACGTGCTTCACGTCTGGGCAGTACTGCTTAATGAAGTCGCCGAACTCAGCAGCAATCTTACAGTTGCCCTTCAGCAGATCCTCACGTGTCATACCGTCCTTACGCGGTGCGCCACCTGAAGAAATGATATACTTGGCATCAGTGAATGCAACCTTCGGGTCTGTTGTCCAAGTGATGTTTGCGCCTGGGAATGCACAGTGAGCCATCTCGTCGGCTACGCCGTGAACGCCTGGCTCGAAGATGTCGTACAGGCAAATGTTAGGAGTGAGGCCGAGCATCAGAGCTGACTGCACCATGTTTGAACCAATCATACCGCCAGCACCGACGATAGTAAGTTTTTCGTTTGTAAGGAATTCCATTTCTTTTTGCTTTTTATTTAATGATTTATAGTTATCCTAATCGTTCCTTTTTTGAGATTGCAAAAGTACAAAAAAAAAACGAAACGACATAGTCCTTTCGTCTTTTTCTTTCTGTCATGCACGGCAAATTCTCACACTTTGTTATGTCGGCTTTGCAGTTCTTGCCCATTCTATTATTGTGTCTTTGCCTTGGCTGAAATCCTCGTCGCTGATGTTTATCCATACATCAGGTTCTATTCCGAACTCTGTGCATCCGCCGTCGGCATCATACATGGGACAGGCAGAGTAGCGCACAGACCATCCGTTTGGGAGTTCTGCACTGTAGGGCATGCCTGAGCCGCCGCCTGTCTTGTCGCCCACCACCGTCACATGTGGCATACGCTTCATGTATTTTACGAACTCGTTGGCTGCGCTGTATACGGAGCGGTTGGTCAGTACATACGCGTGTTTGTTCCATCTCACGCCTGATGACGGCTCCACCCATTGCTCCTGACGCTCCGAGAAGTTGTTATGTCCCGGGCCGGTCTTGTGGCGCATATAGCCCACAAGCGTGCGCTCTGCACAGAAGTGGGCAGCAAGTTTCTCGGCCTGTGTAAGCAGGCCGCCGCCGTTGTTGCGCACGTCGATTATCAGCCGGCTGCATGGAGCAAGATAGTAGAGCATCTGGTCGATGTTGCCATCGCCGATAACGTCTTCAAATGTCTCCACGCGCATGTACCCTGTGTTGTCGTCGAGTATTTTGTATTTTATGCCGCATGAAATCTTGTAGTCCGTGCCGAGGTAGCGGCGCAGCAGTGTGTCTGATACATTGGCGGGGTAGTTTTCTTTCCATGACCATTCGCGTGAGTAGTCGAATGAAGCAGAGAGGTTTACGTGGCCGTCCTTTAGTGTGGCAATCATGCCGCCGAGAAATTCAAGCAACTGCATCTGCGACAGGTTCGGGGCGTTCTCCGCCTGATAACTGTAGCGTGTGTGTACCTCGTCCCAGTCAACACCCAGTTCCTGCTTCTTCTCTTCAAAGAAACAGTAATGCTCGTCCATTATGCGCCACAGTGCCTCTGTATTGCCAGCCGTAGTGTTTGGCAGTTCCTCTACGTCCACGCAGGAGACAAGTGCAAAAGCCGTCAATAGCGTGAAAACGTGAAAGAGTGAAAGAGCGGATGTGCGCATGCAACCGCACAGGCGGCTGTTGGACAGTATGTGATAGCCGTGCTTCATTCCTTGTAACCTTAAAACCTTGTAACCTTATTCCTCATAACCTTACGACCTCATAAGCTTAAAACCTTATAGCCTCACAACCTTACTTACTTATCACCACGCCCATTATGAGACCGTTGTAGTAGTGGTGCTGTTTTAGATTGTTGGGCTTTGCCTGCCTTATGTCATTAAGATACCCTAAGCGCACGGACGTGGACTTCCCCACAGGCACGTCGACCGTCAGTTGCTGCCGCAGTTGAAACACGTCGGGCATTATTGCAGTGATGTTGCGGTCATAGTTGCCACGGCTGAAAATCTCATAATACGACTGTCCGTAGTTTGGTGAGAACATCAGTCCGAACATAGGATAGCATGCCTCGTAGCCCACGGTGATGCTCTTATTAAATAAGGTGAAGGAGTATTTTGCCGCAAGATGTGCGCTGACAGTCAGCGAACCATATCCCTGTGCCGGGTTGTTATTGCCGTTGTGTGTGTTGTATGCAAAGCCAATCATTGCATCAGTCATGGCTCCGGCATATAGGTGGAGCGCATTGTCGAGCAAGTCCCAGCGTCGCATGGCGGCGTATGAGAAATCGTAATGCCCTGCATACTGATGTCCGCTCAGCGCACGGTTGTGGGTGTAGGCGAAGGCTGCCTCGTGTGTCAGCGCAAATGACAGTGATGGGTGCGACGTGCCGTCGCGGCGTACCTCTGACTGCATCCGCCATTCTGTGCCCCGGTATTTCTCAGGCGACAGATATGTGTCGAGTGTATTGGCTGCACCGATGCCCACCTGTGTGGCCACCGAGCGCTCCTGTGCCTTGCCCCCGAGGGATGGCAGCAGCATGACAATGATGATGCAGAAGACAGTCAGGCGCATAGGCAACTTAGGTTATGTTAAAGAAATTCAGTTGCCCGGTCATTTCGTCTTTCACCTGCTGCTGGCTCTTGCCGGCATCGGGGTCAAGGTTTTCTTCCTGTTCTTCCCCATCGTCGCCGCCGTCGTTGTCAGCCGGAGGTTCGGGGAAGCGCAGTGGCTCCAGTTCTTCTACCTTGTCGATGGCGAAGGTGCTGATGCGCTTGCCCTTGGCCTTGTATCCTTTCACGGCAATAAACTCCTCGCAGTCTATCTCCACGGGTTCGCGGAAACTGTCGTTGCCGCCCCACGACACCCTGATGCGCGGGAAAGCCGTGTCGGTAATCAGCATGAGGCGGTTCTTAGGATTGTCGCCCAGGAATGAGCGGTGACTCTTGGTGGCCTCCATCTCAAAGCGTTTCAGATAGCCGAAGCCGTTGTTGTCGTCGTCGAGCACTACGGCTGTCCATGGCTTGTGCTCGTCCCATTTCTCTATGCGCAGTATGTTTTGTTCAAAGTGGTTGTTGGGGTCGGGTGTGGTTATGTAGAAGTCGCCGTTGCTCAGCACCACGAGAATGCTGTCGCCGTCAAGGAATTTTCCGAGCGACGTGCCGTGGGCGTCATAGTTCAGACGGTTTACGTCGGCGTCCCACCATACCTCGCGTCCGCCCAGCGTAGAGTGACCGTGACTCTTCAGGCTGATTTTGTGAACGGGGAATTTGGTCAGCGTGTTGCCCTTCGTGCCGCGTCCCTTCACGTCGAGCGTTGAGAAGTCGTAGTCGAAGAATATCTTCTTGATTCTCGGTCCAGGCTCATGCGTCACCTTTATCACCTCGGCCTCGCCGTTGGGGTTGGCGGTGAAGTATATCACGCGGCTGCCCTGTGTGCCCTGTGTCACGTCATACTCGCGGTCGCGTGTTATGGCATCCACGCAGAAACGCTTTACGAAGTAGCGTCCCAGCTTGCCGTCGCGGTATACGCAGTTGTATATGGTGCGCTTGTCGCCCTTCTTCCAGATTCCGAGGTGCATTACGTTCTTGCCCACGTCAATCTTGTCGGCCACCTTGATGACCTTGAACTTACCGTCGCGGTAGAAGATGATGATGTCGTCGATGTCAGAGCAGTTGCACACGTATTCTGCCTTCTTCAGTCCCGTGCCGATGAATCCCTCTTGGCGGTCTATGTAGAGTTTCTGGTTTGCCTCCACCACTTTTGTCGCCTCGATGGTGTCGAAGTTGCGTATCTCCGTCAGTCGTGGATGCTCCGCACCGTATTTCTGCTTCAGGTGCTCAAACCACTCGCAAGTGATTTCCACCATGCGTCCGAGGTCTCGCTCTATCTCGTCAATCTCAGCCTGTATCTTTGCTATGAGTTCGTCGGCCTGGTCTTTCGAGAATTTCAGTATGCGCTTCATCTTAATCTCCATGAGGCGCAGTATGTCGTCCTTCGTAACCTCGCGCACCAACTGCGGGTAATATGGTGTCAGCCTGTCGTCTATGTGCTCGCAGGCTGCATCGATTGAGTCGGCATTTTCGTATTTCTTGTCTTTGTAAATGCGCTCCTCGATGAAAATCTTCTCCAGCGAGCAGAAGAACAACTGCTCGAGCAGTTCGCCTCGCCTTATCTCCAACTCCTGTCGCAGCAGGTCCTTGGTTTGTTCCGCACTTGCGCGCAGCACGTCGCTCACGGTCAGGAACTGTGGTTTTTTGTCCTTGATGACGCAGCAGTTTGGTGATATGCTCACCTCGCAGTCGGTGAAGGCATACAGGGCGTCGAGTGTCTTGTCGCTGCTCACACCGGGGGTGAGATGCACGAGAATCTCCACATTGGCGGCGGTCAGGTCTTCCACCTTGCGCACCTTTATCTTTCCGCGCTCCACAGCCTTGGTTATGGAGTCGATGAGCGTCTCCGATGTCTTTGAAAACGGTATGTCGCGTATTACGAGCGTCTTCTGGTCAAGTTTCTCTATCTTTGCGCGCACCTTGATGCTGCCGCCGCGCTGGCCGTCGTTGTATCGCGACACGTCGATGCTGCCGCCCGTGGGGAAGTCGGGATACAGATGAAACTCCTCGCCGCGCAGGTAACTGACGGCGGCATCGCAAATTTCGCAGAAGTTGTGGGGCATGATTTTCGAGTTCAGTCCCACGGCAATGCCTTCCACGCCCTGAGCCAGCAGCAGTGGATACTTCACCGGCAGCGTTATCGGTTCCTTGTTGCGTCCGTCATACGACATCTGCCACTCCGTGGTCTTGGGGTTGAACACCGTTTCCAGCGCAAACTTGCTCAGTCTTGCCTCAATGTATCGCGGTGCGGCCGCCGACGAGCCTGTTAGTATGTTGCCCCAGTTGCCCTGTGTGTCGATGAGCAGGTTCTTCTGACCCATCTGCACCAGTGCATCGCCTATCGACGCATCGCCGTGCGGGTGGAACTGCATAGTGTGACCGACGATGTTCGCTACCTTGTTGTAGCGTCCGTCGTCCATGCGCTTCATAGAGTGCAGTATGCGTCGCTGCACTGGCTTCAGGCCGTCCTCAATGTGGGGCACGGCACGTTCTAGGATTACGTAAGATGCGTAATCCAGAAACCAGTTCTGATACATGCCGCTGAGGTGATGCACCACCGAAGCATCGAAACGGTTCACGGGGTGGTAGCCGGTCTTCTCGTTTTCGTATTCGTTTACGTCTTCGTTTTCGTTTACGTCTTCGTTTACGTCTTCGTTTTCGTTTTCGTTTACGTTTACGTTTTCGTCTTCGCTTTCGTTGTTGATGATTATCTCGTCGTCCATCTGTCATTGTTTAATTCCAAATGCAAAGTTACGAAAAAACGAGTGAAAAGCCAAATTTATTTGTGCTTTTCTGAATGTGGGACGCTTAATATTCCACCTTGTCTTCTTTTTCTTCCCATGCACGGAAGGCCTCCTGTGCCTCCTCGCGCATCATCTGGCTGGTGGGTATGGCACGCTCGTTGTTGGGACGTGCTATCTCGTCGTAGATAAAATTGTCGCCGAAGCCTATCTTGTCGGCATCGTGCTTGGTGTTGGCATAGTAGATGTGGCTTATGCCTGCCCAGTATATGGCACTTAGACACATGGGACACGGCTCGCACGAGGTGTATATCTCGCACCCGTCAAGCTTGAATGTGCCCTGTCGGCGACATGCCTCGCGTATGGCCGACACCTCGGCGTGGGCCGTGGGGTCGCATGATGCCGTCACGCGGTTCACACCCTCGGCCACCACCTCGCCGTCTTTCACTATCACTGCGCCAAAAGGCCCGCCTCCATCCGCCACGTTCCTTATGCTAAGGTCGATGGCTCGCTGCATAAATTCTTTGTTCATTTTGATGCTTTTTTTGTTATTTTGTAACTGCTTGAAAAACAGTAGTATATTGGTAGTGTTGTAATCAGGCCCTAATTAGGGTGTAATTAGCACCTGATTAGAGTGTAATCAGGGCCTGATTACAGTGTAATTAGGCCCTAATTAGAACGCTATCGCAAGGGGTTGGTATACAATTAGTTGCAAAAAGTGATTTCGCCACCCTTGCTGTCTACCACAATCGGCTTGTCTTTCGTGACCGTTCCGGCGAGCAACTGCTTACTAAGTGCGTTGAGCACATCGCGCTGTATGGCACGTTTCACTGGACGTGCGCCGAAGTCCGGGTCGAAGCCGGCTTCTGCCAGTGTGGCCACTGCTGCATCGGTCACTTTGAGCGTGAAGCCCTGCGATGCCAGCATCTTTGCCACGCGGTTCATCTGCAGGCGAACAATCTCGCTTATCTGATCCTTCGACAGTTGACTGAAGTTGATTATCTCGTCGATACGGTTGAGGAACTCCGGACGTATTGGCGGTTTCACCATGCCGTTGCCGTCGAGTATCGGAGCGCGGCCGTAGAGCTGATCCATCGTGAGGTTGCTGGTCATTATTATTATGGTGTTCTTGAAGTTCACCACGCGACCCTTTGAGTCCGTCAGACGACCGTCATCCAATACCTGCAACAGAGTGTTGAACACATCCGGGTGCGCCTTCTCTATCTCATCGAACAGCACTACGCTGTATGGCTTACGGCGCACGGCCTCAGTGAGCTGGCCGCCCTCGTCATAGCCTACATATCCCGGAGGCGCACCGATAAGGCGTGTCACGCTGAACTTCTCCTGATACTCGCTCATGTCGATACGCGTAATCATCTGCTCGTCGTTGAAGAGATAGTCTGCCAGAGCCTTTGCCAGTTCCGTCTTACCCACACCGGTTGTTCCGAGGAAGATATAGCTTGCTATCGGACGCTTCGGGTCTTGCAGTCCGGCACGGCTGCGGCGCACGGCATCGCTCACTGCCTGAATGGCCTCGTCCTGACCTATCACGCGCTTGTGCAGTTCTGCCTCAAGGTGCAGCAACTTGTCGCGCTCGCTCTGCATCATACGTGTAACGGGTATGCCCGTCCAGCGGCTTACCACCTCGGCAATGTCATCGGCTGTAACCTCCTCGCGCACCATCTTGGCCGCACCAGAGGAAATTTCCGCCTGCACCTTCTTGATGTCCTCCTCCAGTTCCTTCAGCTTGCCGTAGCGTATCTCTGCCACCTTGCCGTAGTTGCCCTCGCGCTCAGCCTTGTCGGCCTCGAAGCGCAGACGCTCTATCTCTTGCTTGTTCTGCTGTATCTTGTCAACGAGGTTCTTCTCCTTCACCCACTCCGAGCGCATGCGCATCTGCTCGTCCTGCAGTGCAGAGATGGTCTTGTTGAGTTCAGCCAGCTTCTCCTTGTCGTCCTCACGCTTTATGGCCTCACGCTCTATCTCAAGCTGTTTCAGCCGGCGCTCCAGTTCGTCAAGTTCCTCCGGCACGGAGTCGCGCTCCATACGCAGTTTGGCAGCAGCCTCATCCATAAGGTCTATGGCCTTGTCAGGCAGGAAACGGTCTGAGATATAACGCTCAGACAAAGTGACGGCGGCAATACATGCATCATCCTGGATACGCACGCGGTGATGGTTCTCATAACGCTCCTTCAGTCCACGCAGTATGGAGATGGCACTCATCTCGTCCGGCTCGTCAACCATCACTATCTGGAAACGACGCTCCAGTGCCTTGTCCTTCTCAAAATACTTCTGGTATTCGTTAAGTGTCGTAGCACCCACGGCACGCAGTTCGCCACGTGCCAGTGCAGGTTTCAGTATGTTGGCTGCATCCATGGCGCCCTCGCCGCCTCCGGCACCAACGAGAGTGTGTATCTCGTCGATGAAGAGGATGTACTTGCCCTGCGATTCTATGATGCCGTTGATGACACCCTTCAGGCGTTCCTCAAATTCACCTTTGTATTTCGCACCAGCCACCAGCGCTCCCATGTCAAGGGTGAATATCTCCTTGTCCTTCAGGTTCTCCGGCACGTCGCCCCTGACGATGCGCTGCGCCAGTCCTTCGGCTATGGCTGTCTTGCCCGTACCTGGTTCGCCTATTAATATGGGGTTGTTCTTCGTTCTTCGCGACAGAATCTGCAGCACGCGTCTGATTTCGTCGTCACGGCCTATCACCGGGTCGAGCTTGCCCGACTTGGCGTCGGCCACGAGATTTTTGCAGAAGCGGCTCAGTGCTTCCTTGCCGCCCATTGCTTGTTCTTGATTCATCATCATAATCTAACTCCTTTCTATATTATTTATTAAATGATTTTTTTTTTTCGTTATTTCGCTGTTTATCATAATCTCAAATCGTATTCCAACGCCTTGTGGGTGTCACTCTGTCACGTTTGTGCGACAATGTGGCTTGTTTGTAAACTTTTTTTCATTTTTGGATAGAAATGTTTGCATAATAGAACAATAATGATTACATTTGCAACGTGATACATTAATACCTAAATTTAAGAAGCCTATGAAAACAAAAACTATCTTAATTCTTTTCGTTGCTCTCTTCGCAACTGCCCTTTCGGCTTTTTCCGAAGACAAGATAAAGAGCTTGAAACTCACCATATCATATAATGGTGAGCAATTCACACAGTCATTTGATGCTTCGGGTTTTCAGATGTTAGACCTTACCGCTGAATTCACTAATTCCATGATCATCAAGAAAGTGGAGGTGCAGACACAGGGAACGGTGAGCGATGTGGTTTTCGTTGCAACCATGAATCCTGCAGATGAAACTCCGAATAGTGATAACTGGGTAAACATGCCGTTGCAGTGGAACAAAGACGGAGAAGGCTGGGTGCTTGATTTTGGAGACGGCATTGAACTTACAAAGGAAATAGAAGATAGCCAGCCAAGGATTTTCCAGTTCTATGTACAAGCCAAGAATTCAGCCGGCAGTGACATCTTCTACAACAACGGTGGAGAGACTTACAAGGTGAAATTCACGTACCAAGGTGGTGGAAACGAGAATTGGAAGGTGAAGTTCTACAAGGATGGGACTGCAGGTCTCGGTTTGCTGGTGAACGGTGAGCAGTGGAGCACCATGTATAACGGCAGTGTAATCCGGGAAACAGGGTACGGCTGGAATCCGGGTGAGGTCAGTTCTTTCATCCTTGAAGCCTTCTATTTGACCTTCATAGTCAACGACAATGTGAATGTCGAAGAAGTGAGCATACAGTACCGCGTGTACGAGGAGGGTTCTACCCCAAGCCAGTGGAATGGAATCTCCGGCACGCTGCAAACAGCAAAAGATGTGTGGAACAGTGACAAGAACCGCTATGACCATAAGAGGTCGTACATTGGCGAGAATTTAGCACGTAATGTACTGAACGGACTGATACTGGGCAAGAACTATGTGCTTGATGTCATGTATCAGGTCAAGACGACTGACGGCGGCTATGTCATGTTTGGCAAGGAAGCAGAAGGCACAAGCTTCCACTTTACACCTGTTGAGGGTGGTGGCTCGTCGCAGCAGGATGATGCCGTGTCAGCCATGACAGTGACACTGACGGAAGACGGCGTGGAAACTACCGACTATGATGTAAGCGGTGGCAGCCTTGTGACTGAGAAGGGATGCAAGAGTCTTAAACTCAATAATTTTAAGGTGACCACTACGAATGAAGTGCAGTGCGTAAGACTGTTCTACGTGGTGTATCCAGACGGCTGGAGCGACGGAGGACCTACGGCATACGACACTGACCCCAATGTGTGGTTCAAGACAATTGATGCTACACGGCGCGAAGGCAGCACGTGGTTAGAAAACTGTGAAATCGACCTGCTGCAAGACCGTTGCGAGGGTTATCCTATCCAAAGCAACAAGAACTACCGTTTCTACTGCTATATTGGTATTCTTGTAAAAGGCGAATGGAGATATCCTGACGACTATGAACTGCGCTTAGATATCAAGACGGGTGACTTGAATGCAACAGCAGGCGACGTGAACCATGACGGTTCTATAACGATGGCGGATGCAAACGTAGTGGTCAACTACTATCTTGTTCCAACAGAGGGCTTCGATTTTGATGCAGCTGACGTGAACGATGACGGTCAGATTACCATGGCAGATGCCAACCAGATAGTGAACATGTATCTGAATGCAGGAAAGTAAGCCCCCACCTGTTCAATAGTCTTTTCACCCCCTCCTGGCTCCCCCGTTTCGCGGGGGAGAGCAACCCCCGTGGGGGGAGGGGAAGTGAATAGTGAAAGGTGAAAAGTGAATAATACAGGTAACGTTCAGACTGTCATCAAGTCTGGGTCATCGATGTATTATTCACCTTTCACCTTTTACTTTTCACTATTCACTATTCACTTATTGGGAATATCGGCGCAGGAATTCCGCCGATATTTCGCAGTATCGATACATCTGTGTACTCTTGGTACGTATGATATCGGTATGGAAAGAGCGCTGTTTCTGCATTCGCACTATGCTGCTCCATGACGCCGTGTGTGAACGGTTGTATGCCGTTGCGAGATAGCAGAGGCGCTCCTTTCTGCTCATCTTCAGCAACTGAGGATGGCGCAACAGCTGCAGGCGAATGAACATGGCGAGGTATCGGCACTGCCCTTCATTGGTTGACAGGCGCATGACGCGGCTGCGCCGTGCCGATATATTGTCGCTCACGTCAAAGGAAAAGCCATATTCCTGAGCCAGGGGCGAAGTATTCCATTCCCTTTCCACATCCTCGGCAAACGACGGTCGCATTTGAAAGAGACCTATGGAATAGTTACCTTTCTCCTTACAACCCGTGACATACAGTCCGGTGACTGCCGTCTTCTCTATCTCGTTACGCCACCGGCTGTAGCGTATCAGTTCTGGAAAGACGATTGCCTCGGCAAGCCTTACGTCGGTTATGCCCATCTCGCGCAGTGTCTTGCTCCATTCAGCGTGATTGGCATTGACGCATTCTACGGCAAGATTCCAGTTATTGCCGAACGCCTTGTGGTAATTGTATGAAAACGCTGTGACCGCTCCTATTATCAGCAGCAGCCACAGCGCAATGGTTCTTTTGCAGTTCATGCCTATACCTATAGCTTATATGTGCATTTCAGTATCTGGTCTTCAAGAACGAGCAGCCATTCTACGGCGTCACTCGTCACGGTCACCATGATAGGAGTATAGGTTGACATACCGTTGATGATGAGTTCGCCGGTGCGGCTATACTCAATGGTACGTTTGCCGTTCTTACTCTTATATACGCCGTATGGCGGCTTCTTGTCGCCGGTCTTTCTCTGCTTGATGCGTACCTCTGCCTGTTTCTCTATCTCGATAGCCTCGCTTTCTGACACCTGGCGGAACTTGTCACACTCCACTACGCCATATACCGTAGTGCCGTCATCGTTGCCTTTCAGGGCAAGCAGAGGGAAGTCGCAGCCGAAGCCGCGGTCAGGAGTCTTGCCCGGAACAAGTTCGCCGAAGCCTCCGGCATAACCGTTACACTCCCATGCCTGGAAGTTCCAGCCCTTAGGCAGTTTGTAAGCCACGACTGAGCAGAAAGGCTTAACCACCAGTTCTGGCATCTCGCCGTATGCCTTCTTCAGTATGTTGGCAATGCCTATGACAGAGTTTACCTGCATACGTGTGACAACACACTGTGGCAACTCGCCCTTCTGCACCATATCCTCTGTCAGTTTTATCATCTCTGCATAGATGCGCTTGGTCTCTGTTATCTGTTTCTGCAGTGATGCACGATACTCCTTGGCTGCTTCCAGGCGGTATGAGTACAGCAGTCCGTCAGCCTCGTCATAGTAAGCATCCACGCTGACCTGGTCTGAGGCAGCGCATGCAGCGTCATACAGTTTGCGCAGCTTACCCTCATAGCGGCTGCCTATGTTGGCATAGGTATGCTTCTGTTCCTGCCTGAGAAGGTTGGTAAGCTGGTTGCTCAGCCTTCCCATCTGACTCTCATATCCGTTCATCACAGCCGTCATAGCCTGCACGTTGCCTGTGAACTTGCGTGCGTTGGTAGCCATAGAGCGCATCTTCTGCATAAACTCCGGGTGAGCCCTGAGGTAAGCCTCCTGATCCTTCTCGCTCATGTTGCCGAAACGCTCCATCTCGTCCATGTCAGGATTGCCGCCCAGTATCTTTGCCGTTATCTTCTTCTTTACAGGCTCCTTCTGGGCATCGGTGGCATTCTCGTCCTGCAAGAGCGCCATCTCCTCTTTTGTTATGCCGAAGAGTTCAGAGACTTTCTTCTCCCACTTCTCGCGCAGTGCCACCATCTCGGCATCACTGCATTCGCCCTGCTTCTCCAGTTGCTCGCAGCGTGTCGTCACCGCCGCAATGCTCTGGTAGTAAGCATCGCGCTCTTCCATGCTGCTGCGCGCCATCTTCTCTGCCGATGGCAAGGCAGGCAACTGGCGCATCAGTTCGGCAGCCGTCGATGCCGTACTCGGTGTTATCACGCCGTCCCATATTATTGTTGAAGTGTGGCGCTTCGGCACGATGTCAGAACCCTGCGGCACGTTTATATCCTTGTCGTTGCCAAGTTCTGCACTGCTTGAGTATTCGGCCTCGTCTTCAGCGTTTTGCCGGGCTTTGTCGCCCATAGCTCCGCCAATGGCAGCCTCGGCCTTCTGCTTCATCTTCTTCAGAAAGCCCTGTGCATTGCCGTCAGCAACGCCAATCGTTGCCAGTGCTACGGCTGCAATAATTATCTTTCTCATAATCTCTCGTTATTTCTTTATGAACTCCACGCGGCGGTTCTTTGCACGGCCATCCTCTGACTTGTTGTCGGCAACTGGTTCGTGTGAACCCTTGCCAACGGCACGGAGGTTGAATTCATCGCAGCCTAATCCCACAAGAGCCTTGACAACGGACTCGGCACGCTGCTGTGACAGAGGGTCGTTAACGGCGTCAGAGCCTTGGTTGTCGGTATGTCCCTGCACCTCAAAGCGCACTGAAGGATTCTTCTTCATATAGTCTGCCACCTTCTGTATCTCAGCCATCGACTCAGGCTTCAGCGTAGCCTTGCCCGTCTCAAAGAGTATGTTGTTGGTAACGAACTTGCCAGTTGTAGCGATGGCCTTCTCTACGGCAGACATGTCGGTAACATTCTGGTCATACAACTCCATTGCTCCCTTGGCATAGCGGAAGTTGGTCATGTAGTTCTTGTTGCCGTTGAACCCTCCCCAGTCAGCTTGGTGAATCTTCATACGAACAGCTGATGTGCAATTTGGAATGTTGATGACGCGCTTTCCATTGATGTAAATCTTGAGTGCACGTTTGTTGAATGACATGGCGAAATGGCTCCAGTCATTTTTCTTCAGTTCCCATGTCTTGCCTTCGCCAGATTCACGCCAGTCGCCAGTAGTCGATTTATAGCGGCACGTCACTTCCAATTTGCTGTAACTTTCGCCTATTCTAATCTGGTACACATCTTCTCCATTGCCATTACTGAACTCCAACTCATAGCAGTTGTGCATTTCTGTCTTTGGGTCGTTCATCCAAAAGTCAAATTCCAGTGTAAACATGTCTGGCATATAGCTGCTTTGATTGGTCATGAGGGGTTCAATCCTTGAACCTGGCTCAAAATGGATACACTTCTTGCCCTTTATGATTGCTACGTCTGTAGAACCATCTACAAGGTCCCACTTTGAGGCGAACTCACCCATTTGCTCGTTCTGCAGGTTGTCCTCGAAGAAAACTATGGAACCTGGCACGAAGTCGCTCTGCTCATACGTGGCTTCTACCTCCTGTGGCTCAGTTTCCACCTCTTCGTCGTTCCTGCTTGACGATTCATTGCCAGACTTGTCTTTCTTCTTTCCTTTTCCGTCGAGCACGGCATCCATGGCATCGTCGGTAACTCGTCCGGCCTTGTTCTCTACTTTATATTCCACGCTACGCTTTGCTGCATCCACAGCGCGGTCTTTTATGCGCTTTAGGAATCCTTGCGCATCGACTGTTGTAGCCATACAGCATAGTATGACCGCCAAAATGATGGTTAGTCTGTTGGTTTTCATAATGTTCGAGTTTAATTGTATGATTTAGTTTTGTTTCTGCAAAGGTATGAAAAAACGTTGGATTTCACTTTGTTTCATCTGTTAAAATTTACTAACAGGTGATAAAAGCGACGTAATGGGATAGGTGTTAGCAGTACAAGGTGCTGCTCATATTGGCGGTACTGTAACGTTGTATCAGTTGATTTTCTGTCGGAACCACAGTCGGAAGACAGGGTCTACGAAGGTGTAGGCCTGGTTTTCGCTGCGTTCCACAAAGTCCTTGGTTTCAAGCACCTTTTTGTTGCGTGCAATGGTTTGTGCGCCGCCGAGGCCATACTTGTTTATCACTGACTTGGCACTGAGTTGTTGCTCGCCGTTGCAGACAGCCTTCAGCATGGCAATCTGTGAGGCGGCCAATGCGTTGATGTCGCTTTCGTATTGTGGTGCGTTGGTGTCAATGAGAGTTTGTACCTGTCGACAGAAAATTTCCTCTGTTACTTCGTCGTTTGTGTCTGACCATACGAAGAATGCCAGTTGCTGCACATACCATGGATGGCAATCCACGGTGTCGCAGATGCGTGAGGCGTATTCCTCGGAGATGTGTTTATTAGTCTTGCTGAAACTCTCTTGTATGTATGGCAGCCAGTATTCTTTTTTTATCTTCTTCAGGTAGATTACCTGTCCGAAGCGGTAGAACGGATTGCTTGCATTGTTGAAAATGTCCATCATCATGTGCCGTTGGCTGCCATAGAGACAATAGTTGACATGCTGGTGTTCCTGCCATACTGAGCGCATGGTTGATTCTATGCGTTTCCATTCAGGCAGACGTGCCAGTTGCTGAAACTCGTCTATGCAGACTATGACGTGCCACTCTTTCTGCCTTGCAATCAGTTCTGGGAGGTTCAGAATGTCTTCTGCACTTTTGTGTAGAGGCTTGTAGTTCAGATCAACCTCTATGGCGTTCAGCGGATCGCTTTTCAGACTAATGCTTGGTGTGAGGGCTTGTATGTATTTCTTTACTAGTTCGATGCCTTTCTCAAGCGTTGACGACAACCCCTCCACTATGGCAGTGGCAAAGGCGTTATAGAAATCTTGCTCGCTGTGTACCTTGTAGGCATCAATGAAGCAAACACGCACTTTCTTGTCATCACCGCTCATCTCTTCCATGGTGGCTTTCACGAGCGATGATTTCCCCCATCGCCTCGGCGAGGTTAACATAACGTTGATGCCGTTGCCGAGGAATGTTTTCAGTTGTCTGCGTTCGTCAATCCTGTCGATAAAGTTTTCTTTTTCGGCCAGGTATCCGTATACAAAAGGTCTGTTCATCTGTTCGTTGCTTTTAGTTTCATGGTGCAAATATACAAAATATCAACAACAGTTGAGTCAACTGCTGTTGATATTTATGTGGTTTTAACATTTCGTCAGACGCTGACCTCTGCCTTGATGTGTGGCCACGGGTCGTAGTCGGTCAGTTCAAAGTCGTCGTAATGGAAAGAGAAGATGTCTTTCACGTCGGGGTTAATCTTCATCTTCGGCAGCGGGCGCGGGGTGCGCGTGAGCTGCAACTGTGCTTGTTCCATATGGTTCAGGTACAGGTGCGTGTCGCCGGTTGTGTGTATGAAATCGCCACATTCCAGTCCTGTCACCTGCGCCATCATCTGCAGCAGCAGGGCGTAAGAGGCGATATTGAACGGCACGCCAAGGAAAGTGTCTGCCGAACGCTGGTACAGTTGCAGCGAGAGTTTTCCGTCGGCTACATAAAACTGGAACAGGCAGTGGCAAGGCGGCAGTGCCATGTCGGGCACCTCTGCCGGGTTCCATGCGCTCACCATGATGCGGCGCGAGTCAGGGTGGTGCTTGATTAGGTCCACGCATTGCTGAATCTGGTCGATGGTGCCACCCTTGTAGTCTGGCCATGAGCGCCACTGATGACCATATACGGGACCGAGCTCGCCGTTCTCGTCGGCCCATTCGTTCCAAATGCGCACACCGTTTTCCTGAAGGTAGCGTATGTTGGTGTCGCCGCTGAGAAACCACAGCAGTTCATGTATTATCGACTTGAGGTGCAGTTTCTTTGTAGTAAGCAACGGGAAACCGTCACTCATGCGGAAGCGCATCTGATGTCCGAACACACTCTTGGTGCCGGTGCCGGTGCGGTCTGTTTTCACCGCGCCCTCATTCATTATTCGTTGAAGCAGGTTTAAATACTGTTGCATTTCAGTGTTTTTGGATTGTTTGGTTGAACAATATGCAAAGTTACTGTTTTTCATTGGAAAAGCCAAATAAGTGATGCGTTTTTTGTTTTATGGCAACAAAATAATTGGCTGTTTCACGTTTTCTTTGTACCTTTGCATCGCAATTTGAAAATATTATAAGCGAATATGTTAAGAAAGATGATGCTCGCTATTGTTGCAGTGGCGGGGCTATGCACGGCAAGTGCGCAGAATGAGATAGAGGGAACAGTGGGAATGGATGTTGTTTCACGTTATATATGGCGTGGCCAGGCATTGGGTGATGCCGCCGTGCAGCCCACGGCCACCTTGTCGTATAAAGGACTGTCATTGACGGCATGGAGTAGCTTCGGCTTTATCAACAAGAAGGATGCGAAGGAGTTTGACCTCACGCTGGGATATGCAAACAAGGGATTCAGCATAGGTGTAGGAGACTATTATTTCTCATACTACGGTGCGGAGAACAACTACTTTGAATACCGTGCGCATGACACACAGCATGTGTGGGAGGCATACGTGGGTTACGACTTCGGTCCCGTAGCGGCGAAGTGGTTCACCAACATTGGCGGTGACGATGGAGTAAATAAAAGCGGGGAAAGAGCATACTCGTCGTATCTGGAACTGACGGCGCCATTCAAATTCGTTACTTGTGACTGGACGGCGACGGCAGGCATCGTGCCATACTACACTTCATTCTATAGTGATGTCAATGGCTTTGCTGTCGTCAATCTGGCTTTGCGCGCTACGAAGGAGATACCAGTATATAAGAAATTCAGTGTTCCAGTGTTTGTGGAAGGCAGCTGCAACCCCAGTACGAAGAAAGGCTATCTTGTCTTGGGCTTCACAATAGAGCCTTGACAGAGGATTATAAGCCCCAGATGTGGAGAGTGGGGTAGATAAAAACTATTTTTTCTCAGTTGCGTTGTAGCGGATGTTCAGAAGTCCGTTGCGACGCAACTCTTGTTTTACGTCGCTTATAATGCCCATGGGCGTGCCCTTGTCGGCACGTATGTTCACGATTACTTCTTCATCGGCGGGCGGCAGGATCTTGCCGAGTTGTTCTGGCTTGACTACTCGGTTGCCAACCTGCACAAGAGTTTGCCCATGCTTGTTGGCTCCGATATACAGGTTTACAATAGAGCGTTTGCTTGACGGCTGTGTCAGTTCCTTGCCTTCGGGCGTCTCAATGCTCAGACGTGGCGTCTCATTCCTCATGTGGGTGATGGTCATGAAGAAGAACAGCACTGTAAAGATAAGGTCGGGCATCGAAGCCATGTTGAGTCGTGGCACGCTGCGTTGCTTATGTCGGCGAATGGAAATCAATGTTGAAGAATTGAAGAGTTTAAGAATTGAAGAATTGAAAGATTGAAGAATTGAAGAGTTTAAGAATTGAAAGATTGAAAAACTGAAGAATTGAAGTTCACGCATTATGAATTATGCATTATGCATTATGAATCGTGCGCTGTAAACTGATCGGTGCTTTCCTGTATGCGCTGCGGAAAGAGGTCGGTTATCTCTTGTCGCTGCTCATCGTTAAGACTGCCAAACGGCTTGTGGTATTTCTTCTCTGCCGCAGCATTGCGCAGTTCGGCGTATGCACGCACTATCTGGTTTTGCAGCCGGAAGTAAGAATCGTAGTCTGCCTGCTTGTCTATCTGTAGTTCTATGATGTGCGAGCGTCCTTTCTCAAGAATGAAGTGGCGCAGCTGCTTGCGCAGGCCGTCGTCAATCTTCGCCGGCTTGTCGTCAACTGTCAGTCTTCCGCCCGGCATGAGGCGCATGGTTAGAATCTTCTGTCTGTCCACGTCGAGCAGTTCCTGCTGTTCCTCGGGGTCGATGGGGGGTAGCTGTCGTCCCAGCCCCTTCGTACTGTCCATCGATGTCGTCACGAGGAAGAATATCAGGAGCATGAACGATATGTCGGATGTCGATGTGGTGTCGAGTCCCGGCACCGAGTGTTTCTTTCGCCTTCGCAGTGTCATTGTCTCAGTCTTGCAGTTGTTATCTTACTGTATGCCACGGCGGCTGATGCTGCGAGCAGCATTACGCCGGCGGTTATCATACACATGTCGGTAAACGAACCTGCCAGCCATGCAGGGAGTGCCACGCACACGAGCAGTATTACGACTGCCCATCCAATCCTGCCCACAGGCACGCCGTTCTCCATGCCGCGCCGTCTGTTTGTGCGCAGCGAGTGGCTCACGCTGTATGCCGTGGCACATATCGTGCCCAGCACTGCCAGAGCCATCAATACTATCATTATGTCAGCGATAATCATGTTAGCCTATGACTTTTGAACAGAAGAAACGGTATCCATCAGCGTAATGGCACTCTCCTCCATCTGCGCTGTCAGATGGTCTATCTTCGACAGTATGTAATTGTAGAACAGTTGCAGAATCAAGGCGGTGATAATACCGAATATGGTAGTGATGAGTGCCACCTTCATGCCCGATGCCACGATGGTTGGGCTGATGTCGCCGGCAGCCTGTATCTGGTCGAATGCCATTACCATGCCTATCACTGTGCCGAGGAATCCCAGCGACGGTGCCATGGCAATGCAGAGGGTAATCCATGAGCAGCCTTTCTCCATCTTGCCTACCTGCACCGAGGCATATGAACTGACGGAGCGTTCTATCTCCTCGTCCTTCGCTCCTATGCGCAGCAGTCCTTGATAGCAGATGCTTGCCACAGGACCGCGCGTGTTGCGGCATAGTGTCTTGGCTTCTTCAACACCGCTGGTCTTGAGCTTTTCCTCAAGCGCGAGCATGAATTTCTTGGCGTCAATCTCTGACATGGTGAGATAGACTATGCGCTCTATGCAGAACGCCAGTCCGATAATCAGGCACAATGCCACGAGCGACATGAAGCCGGCACCGCCTTCCACGAATTTTGTCTTCAGCTGTGTGTAGGCACCGCCTTCGGCAGCGGCATCAATCATTGTGGTGTCTGCCATTTCAAGGGCGGCCTCGTCAAGCAACATGCTCGTCGTGTCGGCTGTAGCCTTTACCGTGGCTGTTGTGTCGGCACCAGCCTTGCCGTCAGGCTTGGCGGTCTGTGCTGCTGATGTCAGTGTGAAAGCAGTCAGCAATACTGCAATAATGATATTTTTCATTTCAATTATATAAGTTATCTTCGTTTTCAGTCAAATTTTTTGTTATACTATATATATTATTATTAGAAAGGCCAGCACCCAGCCCGCTATCACGAATTGCGTGAAGCGGTCGCGCAGCAATACCTTCGTGGGATCGCCCGTGCGCTCGTCAACCACCGCCAGCTGTATGTAGCGCAGCAGTCCGACCAACACGAATATGCTGGTGAGATACAAGTATCGTGTGCCGAAGTTCTCCGTGACCTCGGGCGATACAGTATACATGATGTAGCACACCATCGTTACCGCACCTGTGATGTTCAGGGCATTGTTTACGAATGTGAGGTTATACCGTCCTGTGTTATGTCGTGGTGCTATGCCGGTGGCATTCATGCGCAGCACGTCGTCGCGTCTCTTTGCTATGCCGAGGAAAAGCGTAAGCAGGAATGTCATCATTATCAGCCAGTGGCTGATGATGATGCCCGTGACTGCGCCGCCGGCAATGATGCGCAGCACGAATCCCATTGATAGAATGCAGATGTCGATGATGGCATAGCGTTTCAGTATGGTGCAGTATGCCAGTTCCATGAGCAGGTATGCCAGTATGGTGCAGCAGCCTCCGATTATGAACTCCCTTTCCGGCAGCAGCAACAATACTGCGAAACTCAGTGCCGTGAGTGCAAGCATCAGCATCGTGGCCAGCCCCGTGCTGACCGCGCCGCTTGCAATAGGCCGCTTGCATTTGACTGGATGACGGCGGTCGGCTTCAAGGTCTATCATGTCGTTGAGGCAATATACCGCCGAGGCTATGAAGCAGAACGAAAGAAACATCAGCGCACTGTTGGCGAGCAACTGTGTGTTAAGCATCTCATGCCCGAAGAACACCGGCATGAAGATGAAAACATTCTTCACCCAGTGTGAAGGTCGCATCAGTTTTATCAATTCACAATTCATACTTCACAATTCTTAATCCCTAATTCTTAACTCTTAATTCTTAATTCTTAACTCTTAACTCTTAAACTCTTCAATTCTTCAATCTTTCAATTCTTCAATTCTTAATTCTCCTGATTACCATGCGGAACAGCATTGCCAGCACCAGTGTTGAGACTACGTAAATCATCGGTCCGTCCAGCGTCTGTCCGCCGTGGCTAATAGGTATGA
This sequence comes from Prevotella sp., assembly GCA_017413085.1. Taxonomy (GTDB): domain Bacteria; phylum Bacteroidota; class Bacteroidia; order Bacteroidales; family Bacteroidaceae; genus Prevotella. The sequence goes on along the minus strand of JAFPVC010000026.1, from coordinate 7,264 downwards.
ATATCTTGCGCGTGATGGGATGACACACGAAGATGGCTGCCGATAGCGCGCCTAACCAGTCAAGCGGTCTGATGCACAGGTCGGGCAGCAGTTTAACGAAGGCCACGTTGGCCGTAATGATGAATACTGGCACCCACAGCCATCCGTGGAACGACATGGAGAGCACCATTATCAGTGCCACGCTGCCCACTAAGAGCGCAGGCATCACCCATCGGCTTATTTTCGTTGCATCGCCCTTGAAACGTGCCAGCATTACTCCCAGGCACAGCGGCAATACGTTGCCCACGCAGTTGTAGCGCAGACGGTTCAGCGTGTCGCCCTCAGGACTGTCGGCGCACAGTGCCTGCAGTCCCCAGCACAATGCTATGAGTGCCGCCATTACGCCCCAGTGCCGCCAGCGGTGCAGTACCAATATATATATAAGGTATAGCTGCATTATCAGTCCGAAGAACCAATATGGGCCCGGCCAAATGATGCGGTCGGGACTTGGCAGCACGTTGATTGTCATCGTGAGCTGTGCTATAATGTCGGTCCAAGCCCAGTGATGCCGTCCCGGCGTTATCCAGTCTATCATGGCAAAGCAGGCAAATCCCAATACCATCATCGGAAACAGCTTCATGAAGTGCTTGGCGAGGAAACCTAATATCGGCACGCTGTCGGAATGGGATGGGGTGGCGTCTTTTTCATATTTCAGCACCAGTCCATAGCCGCTGAGGAACACGAATACCGGCACGCCGTAATGTCCGAAGAATGAAAACAGCTGCCACAGCAGGTTCTTGTCGGGGTGGGCCAGTATCTGCATCAGCCAGTCCACGTTGCTTTGGTGAAACTGATATTCGTTCTCCTTCACCATAGGCCCCAGCCAATGCAGGAAGTTGTGCATGAATATGCCTGTGATGGCCAGTCCGCGCAGGGCGGAACATTCTGTCCTATTTAAGAGTGTCATAGTCAATCTTGTGTTTCAGCAGTCGCGGACGTTTCTCGTTATACTGCGGCGAGAGCAGGTCGTATTCGGGGCGGTAGTATGGAGTGTGTATTCCTGCCAGTCCGAGCAGCAGGTGCGACAGTGCGTCTGTCATGTATTTCTTCTTGGCAGCCGCCCTTACTGACTTATACACGTCGCGGTGTTTCCTCACGTATTTCTGCGTGCAGTAAATCCACATGGGTATGCGAAACTCCTCGTCGGCCAGACGCCTGTCTACGTTGGCATCGTGCATGCGGCCGAAGAAGTGGCGCGCTCCGGGACCGAACACCTCCTCGCCGTGGTCGGGCACGTAGATGATTATTGTTTCGTCGCGCTTGAAGCGGTTTACTATCTGGTTGACCACCGAGTCGTTGTACCACACGGCGTTGTCATAGTATGCCATCACCTTACGGCGTTTCTCTGGCATGTCCATGTCTTTCGGATAGTCTTTGGCAGTCCATTTCATCTTCGACTTGGGGCAGCGCACACGGTAGTTCACGTGCATGCCCATCAGGTGGAATATGGTCAGGCGGCCCTTGTCGTTGCGTGCTGCCTCTGCCTTTGTCTTCTCTCGTTCTATGGCCAGGTTGCGGTGATCCTTCAGCAGGTCCTCGTCGAATATGTGGAGCTTGTCGTTGCGGTGGTCAAACTGTGCGCGCGAGAGCACGGAGTCGTTGAGGAAGAAACCGCCGCTGAAGTCCCATACAGCCTCCTTGGCCTGAGGCAGGAACTGGTTTGTCAGGAAAGTGACGTCGTAGCCGGCCTCGCGGAACAACTGGCAGAACAGCGGATAGTCGCACCAGTCCATCGAGTCGCCCACGCAGTAGGTGGTCATCAGGTGCTTGAACACAAAGCTGGTCAAGTTCCACGGCGACACTACGTCCTGCATAGGCGTGAGGAATCCCTGCTTCTTCATCCTCACCTGGTTGGGCATGTTGGGCTTGTCGTAGCCGTAGAGCTGTGCATGGCGCTTGTTGAAACTCTCGCCAATGATAAGCACTATGTTCGGACTCTTGAAGTCGCACGAGTCAACCGTGGTGTGCTCGGTAGTGGCGCGGATGCGCGTCAGCTGCTGTGCTATGAGCTGGTTGCTGCGTATGGAGAATGCCAGGCGCATGGGCGGCTGATACATCTCGGTGTGCGGATGTATGGCGAGCGAGTGCTCCACCTCGCCTATGGTCTGCGACGACATGGTGTTCATGAACAACCGCTTGTTTTCCCAGCCGTTTATGGCGAGTGCCACTAATGCTGCCAGCGTCAGGACCTCGCAGGCTATCAAAGCCTTGCGCGGCATTGCGGGCAGGTTCACGTGCCACTTCTTCTTCAGCCGCGGCCATGTCACGGCACACGCTATGTGAGCCAGCACCACGCAGAGTATGGTGCCTAAGGGCGATGTAATCAGGTCGGGCGTAACGTAGCTTGCAAGAAACTCGCTTGCCTCGCCCTGCGTGGTCTCGCCCATGAGCAGGAGCATCGTCGGGTTCAGCGTGCTGTTGAACTTCACGAAGCAGAACGTGTCGACTATGTAGACGCCGTAAATCAAGGCATACAGCACCACCTTGACTGCAGTCCTGATGCGCCCGCGCGGTATCAGGCACACCAGGGCGCATACTACGTAGACATCAATCAGCAGTTCCCACGGTGCATTTTCGTATATGTGAGCGCCCTTCACGTCGGGCAAGGTCACGAAGCTGCTCGCCATACCCAGCAGGTACAGGAACAGGAACATGCGTGTCAATATGGGCTTAATGAGAAACATGAGTGCAAAGTTAATCATATTTTCTCAAATATACGTGAGAAAATGCCAAAATTATTCATTTATGCAAAAAAATCGGATATTATTTGTAACTTTGCACCTTGTATGAAACAACAAACTGACAACAAGATGAATGTGGGCGGACTGCTGCGCAAGCTGCTGCCATACGTATTGCCATACCGCTGGCTGCTTACCCTTACGCTCGTGCTTACGCTCGTCGGCTCAATAATGGCGCAGGTCAACGCCGTGGTGCTCGACCATGCCGTTGATGCCATAGATGCCATGCTTCATGCCGAGGGTGGCTTCACGTGGGGCGAGGCGGCACGCCTGCTGCTCACCATCAGTGCGGTGCTGCTGGGCAAGGAGGTGCTCTCGGCGCTCATCACCTTCGGCCAGCGCTATTTCGGCGAGAACATACGCATCAACGTGAGCCGCGACATGTCGCTGGGCATAGTGGAACGCATCATGACCTTCCGCATGGCCTATTTCAGCAGCGAGGATAACGAGCCGGGCAAACTGCAGACGCGCATAACCCACGGCACCATGTCGCTGTCGAACACGGTCAAGAACTTCTTCGTCGACATACTGCCGCTCTTCACCAGTGCCGTCATAGCCCTCGTGCTGATGTTTGCCGCCAATGTCTACGTGGGACTCGTGGCACTGTTCATCGTGCCGGTCTATTTCATCATTACCGTCAGGCAGGGCACGCGCATGAAGGGTGGCCGCCGCGTGATTTTCCGCACGCATCAGGTAATCAACAACGGCATAATGAACATAATAGAGAGCATAGGCGTAATCAAGTCGTTCAACCGCGAGGCGCTGGAAGCCGACAAGCAGATGGGCCTGCAGGAAGAGTCGACGGCTCAGCAGAAGCACACGCGCCAGCTCAGCTTCTACTTCGAGGGCATAAAGAGCTTCGTGGAGCAGATAGGCACGGTGCTCATCATCATTCTCACGGCCTACCTCGTGCTTATCGACTATCCCGGCATGACCATAGGCAAGATAATGTATCACGTGATGCTCTTCGGCAACGTCAGCGCCCCCATACGCCAGCTCCACCGCATCTACGACGACCTTAACGATGCCCTGATATATGCAGAGGGCTTCTTCGGCATACTCGACGCCGGCCATGAGGTGGAGGAGACCGGCCGCTTCAGGCCGGAGGTGGAAACGTCTGGCGGGCTTGGCTTTCAGATGCAGGGGGTGGAGTTCACCTATCCTAACGGCACCCATGCGCTGCACGACCTGTCGCTGCGCATAGAACCGGGCAAGGTGACGGCGCTCGTAGGACTGAGCGGTGCAGGCAAGAGCACCATTGTCAACCTGCTCGACAAGTTCTACCAGCCCGACAGCGGCAGCATCACCCTCGGGGGGGTGCCGCTCAGCCAGTGGGACACTCAGGCACTGCGCGACCACATAGGTCTTGTGCTGCAGAAAAACCACATCTTCTGTGGCACCATCGAAGAGAACATACGCTATGGTAAACCGTCGGCCACCATCGGGGAGATACACGAGGCTGCCCGCAAGGCATTCATCTACGACCAGGTGATGGCATTGCCGGGAGGATTCCAGTCTGACGCACTGCAGCTCAGCGGCGGACAGCAGCAGCGCATTGCCATAGCGCGCATGTTTCTCAAGAATCCGCCAATCATCTTCCTCGACGAGCCCACGGCCAGCCTTGATGCCATCGCCACCGAGCAGATAAAGAACTCCATCGACGCCATCAAGCGCGGCCGCACGGTCGTCATCATCAGCCACAACATAGGGCAGATTATCGACAGCGATGCCGTCTACGTGCTCGAGCATGGCCACGTTGTGCAGCACGGCACCCCCGGCGAACTATATCGTCAGGGCGGCCTCTACAAGCAAATTTTCGATGCCTCGGCACGCAGCATGAATGCAGGTCTGATATCGCAGATGATAAAAGAGGACTGATTTTTTAGAAGACAACACGAGACAACATAGGACAACTTTTTAATTTTGCTTTGTCGTCCCACTGTTGTCTATTGTTGTTATATGTTGACTTTGAAAAAAACTGCATCCTTGTATTTATTGAATATAACACATTAAACTTTAAATTGCCCTAACAGTTTTGTTAGTTTTATAGGTTTTATTCATATCTCCTTAATAGTAGTTTTTTTGTTAGCATCACCCCAGACATCACCGACGGCACTTATGTACTGAACATCGCGTCGGGTCGTCAAGTCTTCCGCACAATAATTGTTAAAAAAGGAGGTGCGGAATGAAAAAGATTTTGTCATTAGCAGTATTATTGCTAACTTTGCTGCCGGTGGTGGAAGTCGCAGCCCAGAGCTACGGCAACGAAAGTTACGGCAGCAACACCTCATGCACGAGCCAGAGCACAGGTATATGGTGCAGGGCACAGGCGAGCAATGCTGACATCTACACGGAAGTGTATGACGAAGACATCTACGACTTCAATGACTTCAGCGACTACGGCGATTTCTCGCAGGAGGTGGTATTTCAAGATGGCACACGTTTCCTATATGGTCTTGATCCGTATGGAGAAAAAATTAGCAACTATGCGTCGGAATCCGTAGCATACAATGTTGGGACTTGTCTTACGATAGATCTAATATATTCTATTAGTAAATAAACAAAACTTCAATGGAGAAAATAAATGAGCTAACTTTATAATAAAGGAATATGATGATGAAATATATAGGAATATTAGTATTAGTACTGTTTTCTATCACATCATGCAAATCAGAGAAGAAGTTTCAGGCTCCGACGCAGCATGTATTCTCTAAAGACAGTATATCGTTAGAACTTCATCATATTAAATTGAATGAAGATGACAGAAGATTTACGGATGACACAGACTATATTTATTTCTATCCTAAGATAAATGGAAAACCAACAGATGTTCACATAAGAGCGGAAATAGGTCAGGATATAAATCCTGGAATAAATATTATTTGTGGTTTATACTACTATCAGGGTAATCCAATGACAGTGGATTTTGATTATCCAAAGTTGGTAAAGGATAAGCGCTTACCCCCAAGAATGCATGGTAACGATGTTTACCAAACTTCGTATCAAGAGCAGTTGGATATTCTTAAGTATGTAAAATATATATGCGAGGAAGAACTCCGTGTGGAATATATTGGAGGTTTGTGGTATGAATTTGAAGACATTGGAGAAGTGAATATTGACATCACGGAACACAGTGGCACATTAAAGGGCGTAATGAAAGGAAATGTTGAGTATTTTGACTTTACGCCAATAATGAAGAAAACAAAATTCGCCAAAGATATAGAGAATATCTTCAGCGATTATAACATTTACTTCAAGACCCCTATAAAGTTTGGACTTACCAAAGTTTCATATGATGAATATGCAGCAAAACATAATTTTCGTACAAAGCATGACTTACAGTATGTATATATAGTGAATACTCATATTATATTTTTACGTAAGAAAGCCGACGATAGTAAAACGATCGGAATATATTAATATAGACTTCCTCCAAGCTCAAAAAACGCGCTTGGAGGAAACGTTAAGAAGAAATTATGCGGTGTAAATCTCAAGCATGATGGTAAAAACTACTACTTTGAGGATGGTGGTGAAAAACACACACTTGAGATAACAGGTGTAAGCGCTGGCAAATATGATATTTGGACATACGGTTCTGATTATACCACTTCCATCACAAACAGGTTTAACGATATAACGGACTTTTTGATAATTAAGAATACGCTAAATGGAAAAATTGAGAAAGCAAACAGGAAAGCTCTTTCTTGTAATTGTAGCAAATGTTCTGGCGATGGTTGCAGTAGTTGCCTGTCAAGGTGAATACTGTATACGTCAGAAGAATTTCAAGATTGAGAAGATGTATATGACCCGTATATGTGTGGACAGTTTTCCTGCTGCCCCTGCATTGATGTATCTTGTAGAATCGGCTATTTCTGACTGTCCACCAGAGACAATCAGGAGTGATGGACGCTACAGGGCATTACCACCATATTTTGGGGGCTCCATCGATACAATAGTAAGTGTAGAGTTCACGAACAAAGGAAATCAAATTATGCCAACGCAGTTGCATTGGCAGGATTCTGCGGATTCCCTTGATGCATCAATATATTTGTATAAGGAAGGTGAGACAATTGACTTTTCGGGGACTATTTACATAGCGGATTACCGATATCTTCCAAGATTAATGATTGAGCCTCGTTCAAAGTTTAACACTTGTAGTTATGATACCTGTTATCGTTCACTTACTTATCTTGTCTGTTTCGACAAAAAATCTCCATTGGTAGAAAGTGGAACCGTAAAATGCAAGAATCGTGAGATAAAAATCATGGTAAACAACACCCCCCTGAAACTAAAGTATGCGAAGCCCATCCATCATTATGGGCCAGTTAAATATTAAATAAAATTATCAATAGTCCGTTAAAAACTCAATAATATGTCATGCCGCCTTCCGCTGCAGACTAAAAAGGTCTTTGAAAATCTTACTAATTAAAGTTCGGTTCGGGCGGTACCCGCTTGTCTTAAAAATACGTTTCGTCAGGTAAGTATTG
>JAFPVC010000025.1 GCA_017413085.1 Prevotella sp. | reverse complement strand
CTCCACTATGCTTCAGACTGCGGTAGCAAAGGTACTAACTTTAGTCCAAAAAGCCAAGAAAACGGCAGAAAAAGTCATCCTGCAATTTGAGCTATTGAATACCTACTACTCAAAATCATCCTGCAAAATGAGCTATACGCCGTAATTTGGGCCTGATTACGGCGTAATTTGGGCGTTTTTGGAGAGCTAAGAAATAGCCTTAAAAATTAAAGTCTTCACTGTCAGCGGTTTGCAAAATTCGCTATTTTCGGCTGTAGGAAACCGGATGGAAAACATTTTCAAATATCGCAAGGAAATCAAGGTTGGAAAAATCAAGATATAAGAATAAAGGGCTATTCTGTGACATTGTGTCAAACGCAACTACAATGTCACCACTCCTTCCTGCTTCATGCCATCCATCTTTATCACACACGGCTCTGGCAATCGTACACAACGGATGTATTTCGTTTCATGTTCTGCCGGCAGAGAATCCAGATAGCTGCGGTTGAGAATTTCGAGTTCACCTTGTGCATACTGCTTGTTCGGGTCTACGGGATTCGTCTCGCGGTCGTGATACACGTCGATGGTGAAATATCCCACTCCGAGCGATGTGAGGTTCTGGAAGAAATGCGTACCCTGTGACGGGTCAACGTATGCACTGGGCAGTATCTCCTCAACGATGAGTTTTGCACCTGAGATGTTAGGCCACTTCACCGGCACGCCCAGCCATGAGTCTGAACTGCCCCAGCGACCGGGACCTATCAAGATGTAGTTCTCGCCATTGGCAAGGAACTTGTCGTTCAGCGCATCAATATCATCAGAAACAAGGTCGTTGTTGCTTGCGGAATAATTCTCATCCACCTTTATATATACCACATGCTGCACACCTTCTATAACTCCGTGTCCGAGCGAGTTGTGTGAGCGCAACAAACAGTCTGCATCCGGCACAGCAAGCAAATCCTCATCGAGCACCTGCTTGCTGTCAACTATCGGACGTATCTGCAGCAGATACAGCTCACCCGTCTTGTCTGGGTGTATGTTGCATGCCATCTCTATCTCCACCGGACGGCGCATCTCGCTCTCGCCAAGACGCAGCGACATCTGCATCAGTTCAGGCAACGGCCACACCTCCTGCTCAAGCACGCCATTGAACGATATAATCTTTCTGCCACCCTCGTACAGTCCCGGACGTATAACCTGGTCATACGGGTCGAAGGTCGACGCTATGTATTGCAGCGAACCGTCAGCATCGGCCTCGCCTACCATGCGTTTCTCTATGTTAAAGCCGTCGTTCACGCTGACTTCCTTTCCCGTTGGCAAGCCAATGGAATAGAACTGCGTCTGCGTCTGCCTGAGCGCAATCTCCATCTCTGACATCTGCATCACCTGCTTGGGATGGTATGGCGACACACGCAGTGTCTGACCACCGTCAACGATATACTTGCCCAGTCCGAGAGCCAGTGCAGCAATGCCTTCTTCCGGTTTTTCGTCGCCCACGGGGTAATAGTTGAGAGAGCGCAGCACACCACTGATGTTTGGATAGTAATGACTGCCATACTGCTGTCCCACTACCTCCTGTATCACCACCGCCATCTTCTCCTGGTCTATCACGTTCTGCGTAGCCGTCATGTAAGCCTTAGAGTCATGGTAATATACCGATGCATACACAGACTTGATGGCCGTGGCAAGATTATGCAACATGAGGTTATGGTCATCAGTGTAAGGAATCATGTACGTGCTGTATATTCCTGCGAAAGGCTGGTAGTGACTGTCTTCAAGCAGTGACGAAGAACGTATGGCGAGTGGCTTGTGCGTAGCATCAATGATTGTTGAGAAATCATCCATCAGCGATGCCGGCAACTCTGCCGCCACGAAAGCACGCAGTATCTCCTCGTCGCCAGCATCGCTGAGGGCAATCTCCCACAACTGGTTACTGTCCATAAACTGGTCGAAGATATCCGTACACAGCACCACGGTCTTGGGGATGAACACCTGAGCATTCTTGAACTGCTGCAGTTCCTCGTGCTTCTTCACTATATTGTCAAGGAAGGCCAGTCCCCTACCCTTTCCACCGAGCGAGCCGTCGCCTATGCGTGCGAAATGTGAATATGAATCAAAACGGTCCTTATTGAACACTGCCACCACTCCGAGGTTCTTCATGTGTCGGTATGCCACGATGGCATCGAATATTATCTGGCGGTGTGTATCGACATCAGGGTATTTGTGCCATGTTATGTCGCGCAGGAAAGAGCTGACAGGGAATATGCAACGTGCCGCAAGCCAGCGTGATATATGGTTGCGGCTGACATGGTAGAGCATTGTCTCGTATGGCAGTTTGAATACAAGGTTCTGTAGGTCCTTGAGGTTATGCGCCACAGCCACCACCTCTCTCGTGTCCGGGTTGCGAAAGAGGAAATCGCCGAAACCGAAATGCTCTGAAAGAATGTGGCGCAAATCCACGCTGAATTTCTTCGAGTTTTTGTCAAGCATACGCACACCAATGGTGTCGCAATCTACGCCTGTCTCCGATGTCTCAAGTATCAGCGGCAGATATTCATCCTGTTCACGAATACTCTTCAGCAGCAGCAGGCCTGCATTGGGATCCACCTCGCCCTGCCTCGGATAACGGCAGTCTGAGATGACTCCGAGCATATTGTCCTTGTATTGCTCATACAGTGCCCATGCCTCATCGTATGTTCTTGCCAGCAGCACCTTCGGTCGTCCGCGCATGCGCAGCATCTCCGCCTGCGAGTTGAGTGCCTCGGTGGCGAAGTTCAGGCTCTGCGTGAGGATATACTTATAAAGGTTGGGGAGTATGGATGAATAGAAGCGTATGTTGTCCTCTACAAGCAATACACACTTGACGTCAGCCTCACGCGTGTCATTGTCCACGTTCATCTTGTCCTCTATCAGCTTTATGATGGAGAGAATGAGGTCTGTATCGCCGAGCCAGCAGAAGATATAGTCGAAGATACTGAGGTCAAGGTCCTGCATGCGCCGGCTGATGCCATGCGAGAACGGTGTCAGCACCACGCACGGTATCTCCGGGGTCATCTGCTTCACGGCGTGCGCCACGTCAAAGGCATCATTGTCTGCGTTGCCCGGCATACATATCACGAGGTCATACTGCGTGCCGTCGAGCACTGCGGCAGCCTCCTCGATGGTTGACACCTGAGTGAATACCGGTGGGTAGCGCAGTCCGAGCTGCATGTATTCCGAGAAAATCTTTTCGTCCACACGACCGTCATCCTCCAGCATGAAGGCATCGTATGGATTGGCTATGATGAGCACATTGAATATGCGTCGCTGCATGAGGTTCAGAAACGACACATCGCGCAAATTAAGCTCTTGTCTTGTCATATTTATTCGTTTGTTCATTTAGTGATTTGGTCGTTTAGGAATATTACGACTTGCTTATTATTGGCAAATGTAATCACCCTAAACGACCAAAAAACTAATTTCCTAATACACTAATATCCTAATCTCCGAAACATCTATATACAACGGAAACAGGTATGAGATGCTACTGCAGGAACGAAATAAGCACACCTGCCGCCACTGCCGAACCGATAACACCAGAGATGTTTGATGCCATGCAATAGTTGAGCACGTGGTTCTTAGGATCGTATTTCGTAGCTATCTCGTTGGCAACACGTGAAGCCATTGGCACAGCTGAGAGACCCGTAGCACCTACAAGCGGATTTACTTTCTTCTTTGCAAACAAATTGAAAATCTTGACCATGCAGATACCTGCGGATATTGACAGTGCAAAAGCGAGGAAACCTCCCACAACAATGCCGATAGTCTGAAGGTTAAGGAATGCCTCAGCCGTCATCGTGGCTCCCACGGACAATCCGAGGAAGATGGTGGCGGTATTCATGATGGCATTGCTTGCCGTATCAAACAGTCGGCTGGTCATGCTGCCAAGTTCCTTAATGAGGTTACCAAACATCAGCATACCTACAAGGCTCACAGCCGTAGGCACAAGGAGGGCTACGATAATCGTAACGCTTATTGGGAACAGAATCTTCAGCACACGCAGGTTCTTTATCTCTGTCTTGTTGGGATATTTCTTGTCCTGCTCCTTCATATTAATAAGGAGTTCTTTCTTTGTGCAAAGACATTTCACCACAAGCGGTATGATAACCGGCACGAGCGCCATATAGCTGTATGCCGCAATAGCAATCGGACCAAGCAGTTCCGGTGCGAGTTTGATAGTAGTGAAGATAGCCGTAGGACCGTCGGCACCGCCGATGATGCCGAGCGAAGCTGCCTGCTGTGGTGTGAAGCCCATAGCCAAAGCACAGAGCAATACGGCGAAGATGCCAAACTGCGCTCCGGCACCAAAGATGCTCAAGCGCAAGTTGCGAAGCATAGGACCGAAGTCGGTCAACGCACCTACACCCATAAATATAATAGGTGGAATGAAACCAGTCTTGATGCACATGTAATAGATAAAGTTCATCAAACCGAGTTCATGGGCTATCTTGTGCAACGGCATATCCCATATCACCTCCTGCGAGCCATCGGGCAATGTAACATATCCTTCCGACGTTGCCTGAGCCACGCCCATGCCTCCACCGGGGAAGTTGGCCAGCAATACGCCCATGCCTATCGGCACAAGCAGCAGCGGCTCGTATTTCTTAACTATGCCGAGATACAGCAGTACGCAGGCTATCACTATCATGATGAGGAACGACCAGTCGCCACCCGTCTGGGCAAACGCCGTCATATCCCATATTTTCTGTAGTATTTCCACGTTTTAATAATTTAAGTATTCAAGAATGGAAGAATGAACGTAATTATCAGGTGTCTGACGTTTTTATTCTCATTAGTCAGACTACTTCAATTCTTCAATTTTTTAATTCTTCAATTTTTATTAGGCTATCGTCATCAGCACATCGTCTTCTGCAACAGAATCGCCAGACGAGAAGCAGATGCTTGTGATGGTGCCAGCCTTCTCTGCCTTTATGCGGTTGAACACCTTCATGGCCTCTATGTAGCATATCACTTCACCTTCCTCCACGTGGTCGCCGACTTTCTTCGGTGTCTCACTTGATGACTGCACAAGGTAAGCCTTACCCTCAAGCGGAGCAAGCACTTCCAAGCCTTCACCTGCTGCGGCTGACGCTGCATTGCCATCCTCCTGTGCTTTTGGAGCCTGCTCTCCGTATGCCACGTCAACCAAATACGACTGGCCGTTTACGGTGATTGTGAGTTTCTGTGGTTTTGCAGCAGCACCGCCCTGCGCCTTCTTAGCCTTACGCTCAGCAAGGTCTTTCTCAAAGGCAGCCTTGGCTGCACCGCTCTTGTATGCCTCATACTGCTGTGGATGCATGGCATACTCAAAGAGTTCTTCATTGTCCTCGCCGAGTTCCCAGCCTTGCTGCGACATGCGCAGACGGTAGGTCTCAAGGTCATCGGGATAGTTCTCCTGCGGGTCTGTCGTCATAAACTGGCGACCTTCAGCCTTAGCCATTTCTACAAACAATGGATCAACTGGTCCTGGCAACTGTCCGCTCTTGCCAAGAATCATGTCCCATATATTCTCTGCTATCATTGACCAGCGCTCCTTGCCTTTCTCCATCTGCATCACATTCATCAGTGCGAGATTCTTCACATACTGAGAGAATGGTGTAACAAGACACGGATACCCCACCTTCGGCCATACGTAAGCCACTTCGTCAAAGAGTTTCACAAGCAGTTGGTCTGTGGTGAGCAGAGGCTGGTCGTGCTTCTCCTTCCATTTGTTCAGCGAGCGCAGGTTATCCTCAAGGTCAGTCATCAGCGAACCCATCATGCCACCCGGCAATCCCGGCTTGATGAGCAGCGAATTGTTAAGGTGATTGAGAGCAGGGATATAATAACCGAGGAAATCATCCATCATCTCTTGAATCTGCGTGCGCACCTCCATGTAAGCCTCCATGTTGATGTCCTTCACCTCGAAGCCTGCATCCTTCAGCATCTCCTGCACGGCAATGATGTCGGCATGGCCTGTACCCCATGACAACGGAGCAACGGCGGTGTCGATATAGTCACAACCACCGCGTGCCACCTCAAGTATCGAGGCCATGTTAAATCCAGGGCCAGCGTGCGAGTGATACTGCACTGTAATGTCTTCCTTGTAGGCCTTGATGCCTTTTACGATCTTACCCAAAGACTCTGGACGGCCGATGCCAGCCATATCCTTCAGACATATTTCGTCGGCACCTGCATCAATGAATGTCTTGGCCAGGTTGACGTAGTACTCTACAGTGTGAATCGGTGAGTGGGTGATGCATAGCGATGCCTGAGCTATCATTCCTGCATCCTTTGCATATTTAATGGAAGGGATTACGTTGCGTGGGTCATTGAGTCCGCAGAAGATACGAGTAATGTCCGTACCTTGCGCTTTCTTTACCTTGTAGAATAACTGACGCAGGTCTTTCGGACACGGGCTCATGCGCAGTGCATTAAGCGCACGGTCAAGCATGTGTGTCTGTATGCCGGCCTCGTGAAACGGTTTCGTCCACTCGCGCACAGACTTATTAGGGTTTTCGCCATAGAGCAGGTTCACCTGCTCAAAGCCACCACCGTTTGTTTCTACACGGTCAAAGCATCCCATCTTTATTATTGCGGGTGCCACCTTGACCAATTGGTCTACACGTGGCTGGTACTTACCCGCACTCTGCCACATATCTCTGAAGACTAAACTGAATTTAATCTCTTTGCCCATAATGCTATCTATGTTTTATTTTTTATATTTTTACTACGTTTGCGACTGTTCCCTTACCGCCTGTCACCTGACTGACGGTCTGACGTATCACCTCCATGACATCTGCCGCAACCGCCTGGGGCTGCAATGCCATTTTCGGCTTTGTCTGCTCCTCGGGAGCAACCTTGTTTACAACCAAAATGAGCAGTTTGCTCAAGTTAATGATAATGAGCAGCACGGCAAAGACCGTCACCATGCCTACTATCATCAGAGTAATACCAGTGTCTATGTTCATCATATATGGTAGCAGTTAATATATTGTTAGTATTAAAGATTTACTTTCCTATACAAATAAAAGCGACAATTCCGTCTTGCATCACACAAACACGAAATTGTCGCAAAGTTACGAAAAAAACTTTAATTATGAAAATTTTTTAATCTTAAATAATCCTAAATTACAATGCCTTACCTATTCTTATTTCTTCTGTTTCTGCGTAAACTTATATGCCACGGTGAAGAGCGCATAGCGGCGCATGGCATTAGTCCAAGTTTCGGTGCGGCCCTGTGCATTGACATAATAGCGCAGGTTGCTGACCTGTCCCAACAGGTCGTAGCCACGCAGTTTCAGCAGCCAGCGACCTGCCTTGAACGATTTCATCAGCGTAGCATCCCAGTAGAGGCGGTTGTCGTTCATCTCACTATCGGCATAGCCACGGCGCTGACGCAACTCGAGGTTAGTATCAATGGTGAAGTTGCACGGCAGTTTGTAATTACCATTCAGCGTCCATGTGATGTCCCATGTATTATCCGGCAGAGGTGTCTCTGAGATTATGCTGCGGCTGTAGTGGCGCCACTGCGTACGCTGTTGGAAAAAGAGCGACAGTTTCTCACGCTGGTATCTGATAGAGGGTTTGAAGTGCAATGAGTTTGTCTTCACGCGACTCAATTCCGACGATGTAGTGCCAGTAACATTGGCAAGGTCGGTGTTTTTCTCAAGAGTATAGCTCAGTTCACTGTCAAAGTGGAAAAATCTCTTCTTGCCAAGGTCGCGCCCAAAGTTCAGTCGAGTGTTGAAATACCAGTTGCCAGACTTTATGTTCTCGGCACGATAGGTGCGCACACCTGTCTCAGGGTCGTAGGTGTAGCCGTTGGCAAAGGAATTGCGGTCAAAGCTGTAGTGCACGTAAACCTGCATGTTCCTGCCTATGCTGTCACAGTGTGATGAGGCACTGAGATACATAGTGTGTGTGGTTTGCATACGCAGGTTGGGGTTGCCCACGGTTATGTTAAGCGGATCACTGCTGTAGGAACGGTCTATAAGGTCGAATATCGATGGCTGACGGTTTCTGACATAGTAAGATGCACTTATGTACTTGCGGTCTTTCCCCGATGTACTGAGATACATGTATACACGCGGTTCAAACGATGTATAGTGGCGTGTAATCTTAGTAGTAAGAGCCTGACTGCGGTAGTCCATGGTCTTACAATCAAACTGAAACGGTATGTAGAAGTTGATATTGTACCATCCCTTATCCTTCTTAATATTACCATAGATTGTCACGTCCAGGCCTGTCTCATGGCGCAGGTTACGCGTGGTCTGGCTGCGGCTGTTCTCCACATCAAGAGCAAGCTGCAGGGAGTCGCGTGTTGACGGCAGTGAACGGAATGCGTGTTCACCGTCGCTTGCCCACGCCTCACCCAATTGGTCGAGGCGATACTGCATGTTGTCGCTGCGGTCATACGACGGAATTATCCTATAATAAGGAGACAGGCGGAATTTTTCCGTAAGGCGGTAGTTGAACGTCATCCCTGCACTGTAGGAATAGTTTTCTGGTGCGCTATCGCCATATTGGTTGCGGTCATCAGTGGTGGATGTCTTGTGGTAACGGTAGTGCGACTGACTGAACCACTGCGGTGAATATGTCTTACTGCCGTTGCCAGAGAAATTGAACGAGAAAGCATCGCCTGAACCGCCAAGCAGATAATATAACGCAGCGTTGCCTGAGCCGTTTAATCTGCTGTTGCGGTTCCACGAACGTGACGTTGTTGAATTCACGCTGTCAGCCAACTGGTAGTCTGTGGCTGTCAGCGACTGCCCCGACGACTCGCTGTCCGTATGACGGTAGTCCATACGCACGGAGGAATACAAATACATTTTCTTTGAAAAACGCCAGTCAAGGCGATTGGTGAGTTCGAGTGCCACAGGCTTGGAACGGTTCATTGACAGAGAACGGCTGAAGCTATTACCCGTGGTGAGGAATGTCTCACTGTTGCGGCGCGACTCAGTACGGTCGTCTGTCCATGTAGAGTTGACGTTTATCGAGGTATTGAACTTGTCGTCGCTACCCTTATATGCCAGCATACCTCCGAGCTGACGGAAATGCCGGTCGCCCGATGAGTTGTTTCGTTCCCTTTCCTCTCCCTCGCTGTCATATTCAGTAGTTTCGTTCACATTGTTCAGTCCGCCGAACATCATTGCCCTGATGCGATCGTTGAAAAGCATACCGAATGCCTTTACTTTATACCGATCATCGGTACCGTAGCCTGCTTCAATATTGGCAGTGCCTCCGCCACGATATTCTTTCTTCAGCGTCACGTCCATGGTGTATTCCTTCTTGTCCTCATCGGTGATGCCGAGAAACTTGTTCTGTTCTGTCTGCTTGTTATATACTTTTACGTCCTTCACCGTAAAATATGGAAGGTTCTCAAGCATTATCTTGTTCTTGCCACGGAAGAAGTCTGCACCATTGAGCGTCAGGTTGTCTACCTTCTTTCCGTTGACATATATCTCACCGTTATCCTTCAGTTCGACACCCGGCAACTGTTTTATCAGTGCATCGAGCATAGAGCCTTCCGGCACGTTGAACGCATCGGCGTTGAATACCAGCGTGTCGCCCTTCCATACCATCTTCACCTTCGTGGCCCTGACAACCACCTCGCCGAGTTCACCGCCCTCTATGCTATCCGTCTGCTCACGTTTGATGCGACGCATCAACACATCGGGGCCTTCGGTGTAGAGCATACGCTTGCTGACTTTCTTAATATTGTGGTTCACGTATGTCGTTTCATAGTCAGGATGTTCCAGTTTAATGATTAAATCACCAGGCACGGCCTTCATCCTAAAGACGTATTGCGACTTATCAGAACTGCCGAAGCCATAGCTGTATGATTTCCATGTCTGCACATGTGCCGTGTCAACAATGGTAGAGTCTCCACGCATCAGTGTAGCGAAAGCATTTGGCACAGCCCTTTTAGTAAACTTGTCGCGCACATTGCCATAAACATACAAACTGTCTTTCTCTTTTTCCTTCTTCTCTTTCTTGTTGTCTTGAGCCTGCATCGCAATTACGGAAACCATAGTCAAGGCAAGTAACAAAAAAAGTCTTCTCATCCTATCGAAACGTTGTTTTTGGGTTGGTAATAATTTAATGTTTTTTGTGCTTAGCAAATACCTATTGCTGTGTTATTCTTTTCAAAAAGCACTGCAAAGGTACAGTTATCTGTGTTATGTCACAAACAATTTATGAACATTTGTCACGTATCAACACTTTTTAAGACATAAAGTCCTTGTCCGCGTATATATCTTTTCACAACTTCTTCTTCTAATTCACAACTTCCTTTTATAATATATACGACAGAAAAAAGAAAATATCCCACATCATCTGCATTTATTTTTGCAAAACATCATAGTTTCTCAGATTTTATTTGTAACTTTGCCTCGCATTTACTGCAAATATTAACCGATACATGATAATTCATCTATGATATACTTCATTTCTGATGCACATCTCGGCTCGCTCGCTACAGAGCACCGCCGCACACAGGAACGCCGGCTGGTGCGTTTCCTCGATGATATAAAAGACAAGGCGGAAGCCATATATATGCTCGGCGACATGTTTGACTTCTGGTATGAATACAAGCATGTGGTGCCGAAGGGCTACACACGTTTCCTCGGCAAGGTGTCGGAACTTACTGACAATGGCGTGGAGGTGCACTACTTTACGGGCAACCACGACATCTGGGCATACGGTTACCTGGAGAAGGAGTGCGGAGTGATACTGCACAGAAAGCCCACGACAGTGGAACTGCACGGCAAGACGTTCTATCTTGGCCACGGTGACGGACTGGGCAGCAGCAACCGTTCTTTCCGCTTTATCCGCAGCGTGTTCCACAACCGTGTGTGCCAGAAACTGTTCTCATGGCTTCACCCCGACATCGGCGTGAAGTTTGGACTCAACTGGGCGTTTCATTCGCGCATGAAGCGCAAGGATGGCAAGGAAGTGCCTTACCTAGGCGAACAGCGCGAACCACTGATATGCTATTCAAAAGAATATCTAAAAGAGCATCCCGACGTTGACTATTTCATCTTCGGCCATCGCCATATAGAGATTGACTTCATGCTTACCAAGCAGTCGCGTCTGCTTGTATTGGGCGAATGGATATCGCTCTTCACCTACGCCGTATTCGACGGAGAACACATGTTCCTCGAAAACTATGTAGAGGGTGACAACTGAGCATAGACAGCGATTCCTGTAATGATTCCTTCAGGTTATTCTGACTACCTGCCGTACCCGCACATCATTTAAGTCGGAAAGTCACTGGCAGGGTATATCTCACGTCCACCTTTTCTCCGCCTTGCATGCCCGGTTCCCACCGCGGCATTGCCTTTATCAGGCGTATGGCTTCTTTGTCTAAAAGCGGATCAACGCTTTTGGCTATATGAACATTTTCAATGTGACCATTAGCCTTCACAATGAACTGCGCAATTACCCTGCCCTGTATGCCATTGTCTTTGGCTATTAAAGGGTACATCATGTTCTTTTCCAGATATTCCATAAGTTCTTTATTTCCCCCTGGGAACGATGGCATCTTATCCACGACATCATACACGTAATCTTTTCCTTTTTTTACATTTCTTACCGGCTCAACAGATATAACTTCGTCTGCTCTCAACACCTCACCACCTTGCATTTCGTCATACGACAATGGTTCTTGTTTTTCCTTTTCTCCACTGTATGGTATACTTCGCCATTTACCATTTTCCTTTATCAATCCCTTGGTGTACTGTCCCATGAAGAGTATTGCATCAGCATCATCATTTACTATCATATAAAGGAAAGGACGGTTTGCATTGAAGTTGTGCACAGTTACCATACTTGGAGGGGGGCTGCCTGTCACATTGAACTCACCAATAGTGATCGCTTTAGCTACAGTCCCCTCCTCATCCACGGTTATTTCTGCAGACTGCGTGGCTTTCGACAACTCGCACGGTCCGTTGGCTATACCGTCAAACTCATCCATGTGGCTTGCGCCAAGACTTTGCAACAACTGTTTTACATCCGTCTTTGTCTCAATGTTGAAACGTGGAAGATGCAGACTTACCGTTTCGTCGGTCATGTTTTCCTGCAAATAATCTATGTAATGCCTATGCAGAAACTTCTTAACGTCTTTTATAGTGTACCCCTCACGAGGCAGCAGCACATACATGGAGCAGTTGCGTTTGACAGAGTCCTTTTTATCACTTGTATGGTATGGCATAGCCACCGCTTGCATAGTGTCGTTCACAAAGTATGGATATACCTTCTCAACATTCATCATGTCAACTGTCATTTCCCTGCCGTCATACTGGTGAAAACACTTCCGTCTGGTCTGTTTCTTATCTATCTTATTCTCCCAACACCCTTTGAAGTACATGACATTAATGGCATACAAATCCGATGAAAGACTTATATCTCCATCCATTATGTTGGGAATGCCATGTGCATGCTGCGCTATCCATTCGTTTATGGTCTTTTTACTTTGCGGAGAATTGAAATCAAGTCGCATAGCCTCTGCATTGTACTTTGACCTTATGAGTTTACTGTATTGGCTATCTATTCTGTATTTGTCACTTACAGCTACCATGTTTGCCATGTTCACTACAGTATTTTTTTCTGACGTAACAGTACCGTTGCTTTCCAGTTCTCTCACCATCCCCGCCATTATGTCGCTGTTTACGCACATGACTTTCTGGAGTTCCTCATACGTCTTGCCGCTGCTGCCTTCCTGCAACATGGTAAAGAGGGCGGCAGTGCCGAATGGGGAGAAAACATAGTTGGTGTCCTTGCCTTCGCTCATGCTCTCAAAGGCATTTATAGAAAAGGAATACAGTCCACATGCTGCGGATATTCTGTCGTAAGCGGTAAGGGGTTTATTGTCTGCACCCACGACAGTCTTTTTCTCCATAGCACAGGAGGCAAGCAGGAGTATGAAAAGGGAAAAGTGTAGTAGATTTTTCCTCATAATATTTTTATTTAACAAGGCACAAAGTTAGTCATTTCCTTTGAAAACAGCAAATTTTCCGGTTGCTATTGTGAAGTTTTCACGACATCCCGTCAAAAATAAAGGGCTTTATGCATTTGTTTCATGAAAAATTTGTAACTTTGCCTTGTATTACCTTTGTATGAGAACACCAACATCATGTTTCCGAAAAAATACGAATAAAGGTTATGGGCACATGGAATAACATAACAACGATGCTGACGAACGTGGTTTCTGCCACATTCGTCGGCATCGTCTTCTTTTATGCAAGCACGGCAAGGGCACAGCAGGACATTCCCAAAGGGGCTGCCATACTCATAAAAGCCTATCCTGACTTCATAACGGGATGGCAAGATGGCTGCCTTACGTTTTCTGATGGCACAAGGATGCAATATGACGACGGTCGCCAAAAGTCTTTCATACAAAAACTTGATGATGCAGACCCCGAAGACATGTTTGCATTCAGATACGACCGTAACTCATGGACACCTGACTATCTGCAGGATGCCGGACGCAGCCGTTGTGAACCGTTGTTCAAGAAAATGTATGGAGCAACGGAGGCACAGGTAAGAAAGAATCTAATAAGCGTACCGTGGTTTGGAGAGAATGTGCTGTTTACAAAGGTTAACGGAGCTGCCGACAGTCTGCGAGCCGTGGCTGCCGAACTGGCCAAGCATCCCGAACTGCGCCAATACTTGAAATCATCTGGCACATTCTATTGGCGCAAGGTGAGGGGGGCAAACAGACTGAGCGCACACTCGTATGGCATGACCATCGACATTGGAGTGAAGCACAGCGACTATTGGCTGTGGAAGAATCCCGGCAAGGGCGAGACTGCCAAGATAGTCTATGCTAACAAGTTTCCTCGCGAACTAGTACAGATATTTGAAAAGCACGGCTTTATCTGGGGCGGACGCTGGTATCACTACGACACAATGCACTTTGAATTCCGCCCTGAGATTCTTGCCGAATAGCTACTCTTCATCATCAAGTCGCCCACCCCACAGGTATTTATCCGTATCACTAACTATTACTTTACTGAGCAGTATCAAGGCAAACAGGTTAGGAATAGCCATCAGCGCATTGAATATGTCGGCAAATGTCCACACGATGCCGAGTTCTGCAACACTGCCAACGAAAACTGCAATAAGAAAAAGATAGGTGTATATGCGCACAGCTTTGTAGCCACCAAGGTATTCTACGGCACGCTGGGCATATATGCTCCAACCGAGAATAGTGGAAAAGGCAAACGTGAACAGTCCGAACATCAATATCGGCGCTCCTACATAGGGAATCTTGCAAAAAGCAAACTTGGTCAGCGTGCCGCCGTCCATATTTGCAAGCACCTCCTTAATGTTTCCCGCAAACGTTGAGCCAAGCGTATGATAGGCAAGCGAACCTGCATCAGAAACAGACAATACGCTGCTCACTATCACTATTCCCGTTATTGCACAAATAACTACCGTATCCCAGAATGTACCGCTTGCGCTCACCAGAGCCTGTCTGACAGGGTTCTTAGTCCTGGCAGCTGCCGCAACAAGCGGTGCAGAACCGAGACCCGACTCGTTAGAGAACAGTCCGCGTGCTATGCCATAGCGTGCGGCCATCATTACGCCTGCGCCTACCATGCCGCCGCCCACTGCGTCGGGATTAAAGGCTGCAGTGAATATCAGCTGCAGTGCAGGCCAGATGTATTGCACATTTACGCACAGTATTATCAAACAGCCTATAACATACAACAATGCCATGAATGGCACCAACGCCGTACACACCCTGGCTATGCTCTTTATGCCTCCTATCAAAACCAATGCCACAAGCATAGTAACGCTTACCGCCACGACCCACTCGTTGATTCCCATCACGTCATGCGCCAATGTAGATATGGCGTTAGCCTGCACCGTACTGCCTATTCCGAAAGCCGCCACTGCCGTAAACACGGCAAACAGCACTCCAGCCCAACGTGCATGCAGACCATCTTGCAGAGCATACATCGGACCACCAATCATGTGTCCTTTTTCTGACTTGCGGCGATATTTCACAGCCAACAGTCCTTCGCCATATTTCGTTGCTATGCCAAACACGCCCGTTAGCCAGCACCAGAGCACTGCTCCAGGTCCACCGAGAGCAACAGCCGTGCCTACACCTATTATATTACCCGTGCCGATTGTAGCGGCAAGTGCGGTGGCAAGCGCACCAAACTGGCTGACATCGCCATCGCCGTCTTTGTCGCGTGTCACCGACAGGCGGATGGCTGTGAAAATCTTTCGTTGCGGAAAACGCAACCTGAATGTAAGAAACAGGTGCGTGCCGACCAACAGCACTATCATCGGGAAGCCCCACAGTTGGTCGCTTATAAAACCAAGTATTTGCGAAAACATATCCATTATTCAGAAGTATTCTCTACTTTACAAACAGTACTTTTACTTTTGATTTGCAAAGGTAACTTTTTTTTCTGACATAACAAAATATCAAGACGCAAATTACTTCACGATGTACAAAATGTCAGTCCATTGGATATCTTACTCCCCATTCCTTACGAAGAGCATCCATCTGTTTCATTATCGAGAGGGTTTCCACATGCGGCATCATTGGCGACTCAAGCAATCCCTGCTCTATGCAGCGTTTACATTCAAACACCTGATACTCATAGCCCGTCACCATGTCTGCTGGTTTGGCATAGCTCGCAACGAGATTGTAGTTGCGATACACCTCTACAAGTTCTGGACAGTTCACGTTATCCACGCGGATATATCCATCCACGCCGCTGATAATGCCCTGACGGTCATTTAGGCACAAAGCACCCGACTGCAGGTTTGCCATTCTGCCGTCTGCATACGACAGCGATATGCACTCGTGCATGTCCATCCCCGTCTCACCGATATGCACATTCGACACTGTCCGCACGATGTCTGTACCGAAATACATCCGTGCGAAGTTAAGACAATATACACCGAGGTCGAGCAGTGCTCCGCCGCACAGTTCCGGACGAACTATGCGTTCCTTGTTCTCCATCATATAGCACAGCGTGGCAGTCAGCACACGGGGTTCTCCAATAATCCCGCTCTGCATTATCTCCTTAACCTTGTGCGACAGCGGCATATAGCGTGTCCAAATTGCCTCCGTAACAAAGAGTCCCTTGGCCTTGGCAAGTGCGAGAATTTCTTCCGCCTCACGCGCATTGGCAGTGAAAGCCTTCTCTACCAGACAAGGCTTGCCATGTTCCAGTGCAAGGCGCGTATGCTCATAGTGATGTGAATGAGGTGTAGCGATGTAAACGAGGTCCACGTTCTCGTCGTCCACTATTTGCTCATACGAACCGTATGCTTTCTTCACTGACCATTGCTGGGCGAAAGCCTCAGCCTTCTCAATGCTGCGCGATGCTATGGCATAGACCTCGCAATCCTGTGGCTTTGCCTGAAGCGACAGAGCCATCTTCCTTGCAATCCATCCTGCACCGATAATTCCTATTCTCATATTCCTTGTTGTTTTTAAGTAGATAAACGAACCGTAAACGCCCAAATGCAAAGTTACATCTTTTTCGTGATTTTTCACAATATTTTGATGATAAAATGAATCGTTTCAAAAAAATATGATTCGCTAAATGGTTACAGTGGAAGTCTGATTACATAATTTTTCATAAAATAATTCATTTTTTCCTTGATATAGTATTTTGTTACAAATTAAATTTGTAACTTTGTATTTGCTATCTGCCCATACAGGCTGAGATGCGCACTGAGGTGTGCGGAGCTTCTTCTCTTGTTCCATTGACACTCTGATAGGTTTTACCCAGTTTTAGTTTACAAAATGTCAAAATAAAAAGTGCCGTCGGAAAACTCAAAATAGAGTTTCTGGCGGCACTTTTTTATGCCTGTTTTGGGGATTAAATGGCGGTTGAAATGTAATCAGAATGTAATTTGGGCCTGATTACAATGTAATTTGGGCCTGATTACAATGTAATTTGCACCTGATTATAGTGTAATCGGGGTATTATTGCAACGTAATTCGGGTGCTTTTAGAGGACAAGGAAATAGCCTTAAAAATTAAGGCGCTAATTGTCAACTATTTGCAAATTTTGCTATTTTCGGCTGTACGAAAACAACTGGAAAATAAAAATCTACAGCGCAAGGAAATGAGGGTTGGAAAAATCAAAGTGTAAGGAAAAGGACAGGAAACTGAGCACGATGGAGTTTTATGGGTGATAGTGATAGAGAAATAAAAAAGAGTGACAGCAATGCTGCCACTCCTTTTTATATTCATTTAAAAATCCTTACTTAGATTCCTCAAGAGGCACAGTGAAGTATTCCTTCTTGCCTGATGGGTAAAGTCCCTTAATGTATAGCACTGGGTCTTTACTCTTGTTGGCTACCTTGACAACCTCGTTAAGGTCTGACAGTTCCTTCATTGGCTCCTCATTAACGGTCTGGATAACAAAGCCAACAGGTATGCCACGCTCACGGAACTTACCGTTGTTAACCTTTGTAACCTTCAGTCCATACTTGATGTCGAGGTCGGCCTTTTCCTTTTCATTTACCTCGCGCAACACAGCACCAAGCACGTCGAGGTCGGCATCCTTCATGACCTTAGTGTTGCCCTGCTCATTCTTCAGAGTAACGCTGGCAGTCTTCTTCGATTTCTTATGCAGATAGGTCAGTGTCACCTTGTCGCCAGGGCGCTTCGTTGCAAGTATCTCCTGCAGTTCTGCCATCTTCGTTACCTTCTGTCCGTCAACGGCAGTTATCACGTCACCCTCTTCCAGGCCAGCATCGGCTGCGGCTCCATCTTCAATGACCTTTACAACATATATACCCTCATTGGTGCCGAGGTCAATCTCCTTACCCTGATCTTTCTGAGAGTCTATGTATGAACGTGCATCCTGACCCTGTATGCCGATAAGTCCGCGCTGCACGGTGCCGTATTCTTTGAGGTCGGCAACCACCTTATTCATAATCGTGGTTGGGATAGCGAATCCATAGCCGATATTGCTGCCTGTAGGCGATGTCAGCATGGCATTGATACCAATCAGTTCACCACGTGCATTTACAAGCGCACCGCCTGAGTTGCCCTGATTGATGGCAGCGTCAGTCTGAATGAAAGCCTCCACACCGTTGGCACCCAAAGAACGAGCCTTTGCACTGACGATACCTGCCGTTACCGTGGCACGCAGGTTGAGCGGATGACCGATGGCAAGCACCCACTCGCCCACTTTGATGTCGTCGCTGGAGATAACCTTTATTGCCGGCAAACCGTTGGCATTAACCTTGATAAGCGCAAGGTCGGTGTTCTTGTCAGTACCGATGATGCGTGCAGAGAACTCACGGTTGTCGTTCAGCGTCACGGTCAGCTCGTCAGCACCTTCCACAACGTGGTTGTTGGTTACGATATAGCCGTCGTCGCTGATGATAACGCCAGAACCGGTAGCCTCTTTCTTTGGTGTTTGCACCTTACGCTTCTGCGGTGTCTGCTGACGCTGACCGAAGAATCCGAACGGGTCGAACATATCGCCGAACGGGTCGCTCTGTACCTCTACCTCACGCACCTTAGAGTTCTGGACATATTTTATATGCACTACACATGGCAATGCCTTCTCAGCAGCCACTGTCAAATCAACCGGCTGACCGGCTACTACCGACGGCGAAGCTGCCATAGCCTTGTCTACTGCGCAAAAAGTAAAAGATGTGCCGAGCGCAAGGGCAACCACCCCCATAGCCGACAGAATGTTTTTCGTGATTTTCTTCATTATCCTTTTCCTTTCTTGTAAAAAAAGTTATACTTTATTTCTTCACATTTAACTTATTTGTGAGTGCAAAATTAAACACAATAAGCCACAACTGCAAATTTTAACCTAAACTTTTGATATTTTTTAAAATTTCCATTGTTTCTCTTAACTTGCGTTTATGTTTCACTCCCCGTGTTTAATAGTTTTTGACGAAAGAATAATATATTGGCAACAAATAAATCCCCACAGATTTCACGAGTCACACAGGATTATAATATAACCAGTGTGAATCTGTGATATCTGTGGGAACATCATTTCCACGTATAAGGTATTTACAGTCCGAGGCTCTTCTTTATCTCCTCAATGCGGGCATCGGCCTTGGCTGTGAAGGCATTGTAGTCGCCGTCAAACTGGCCTGCAACAGGTACCTCGCAGTAGAACTTAATCTTTGGCTCTGTGCCTGACGGGCGAACGGAAATCTTCATGCCATCCTCTGTGAACCACTGCAGTACGTTGCTCGTGGTTGGCATGTTGAGGTCTGTCACTGTGCCGTTGGCTGTGGTCTGCTTCAGAGTCTTGTAGTCCTTCACTGTCACAACCTTTGAACCGGCAATCTCCGTAGGCGGTGTGGCACGGAAGTCTTCCATCATCTTCTTTATCTCGTCGGCACCGCTCTTGCCCGGCTTGGTAACGCTGACAGCCGCTTCCTTCTGGAATCCATACTCCTTATATATATCAAGCAGCAGGTCATAGAGTGTCTTGCCCTGGTCTTTTGCCCATGCGGCAATCTCGCAGATAAGGCAGATAGAGGCCGGAGCATCCTTGTCGCGCACCTTGTCGTAAGGCAGGTAGCCGAATGACTCCTCACCGCCGCCGATATACTTGCGCTTGCCTTCATTCTCGCGTATGCGGTAGGCAATCCACTTGAAGCCTGTATACTCGTCGAAGCACTCCACGCCGTTGGCACGTGCAATCTTGGCAATGAGTTCAGAAGTCACGATGGTCTTAACCATAAAGTCTGTTGGCTGAAGCTGACCAAGAGCCTTCTTGTTCTTGATGGTGTACCAGTAGAACATGCAGGCGGTCTGGTTGCCGTTGAGAATCTGCCATTCACCCTTGTCGTTGCGGCAGACGATGGCGAGGCGGTCGGCATCAGGGTCGGTAGCCACCACAAGGTCGGCATTGAGTTTCGTACCCAGTTTCATGCCGAGCGTCATAGCCTCTGCATTCTCCGGGTTCGGCGAAACGACAGTTGGGAAGTTGCCATCGACGACCATCTGCTCAGGCACCACGTTGATATTCTGGAATCCCCATGAGCGCAGGCACATAGGCACGATGTGGCGGCCAGTGCCGTGCATTGCTGAATAAACGATGTTGAGGTCTTTCTGACGCAGGATAACGTCCTGGTCAACCATGCTCTCCTTAACAGCCACCATGTAGTCATAGTCCATCTCACCACCGATTATCTTGATGAGGTCAGGATTACCGTTGAACTTCACATCCTCAATCTTGACCTTGTTCACCTCTTCGATGATGCCGGTGTCATGTGGAGCAAGCACCTGTGCACCATCTTCCCAGTAAGCCTTGTAGCCGTTGTATTCCTTCGGGTTGTGGGATGCGGTGACGTTCACGCCTGCCTGTGCGCCAAGCTGGCGGATGGCGAATGAAATCTCTGGTGTCGGACGGAGGCTCTCAAAAAGATAAGCCTTGATGCCGTTGGCTGAGAAAATGTCGGCAACGGTTTCAGCAAACATTCGTCCGTTGTTGCGGCAGTCATGGCCAACGACAACTGAGCACTGCTTGCCGGGGAATGCCTTGAGGATATAGTTGGCAAAACCCTGAGTAGCCATGCCTACGACATACTTGTTCATGCGGTTTGTTCCGGCACCCATGATGCCGCGCAAGCCACCAGTGCCGAACTCAAGCGACTGATAGAAAGCATCTATCAAGGCTGTCTTGTCGCTGTTATCAAGCATGGCCTGCACCTCACGGCGCGTATCTTCATCAAACGACGGCGAAAGCCACTGCTTGGCAACGGCTTCACACTGTGCAATCAACTGTTCCTTGTTTTCCATTGTTTGTTTTTCTTAGTTTTACTGGTTATTTGATATTGTTAATTTATTCTTACACTTGACCACAAAGTTAAGAAAAAATATTAAAACAAACAAACTTTTACGTGTTTTTCACAAAAAAAAGAGTGATTTGTTTGCTCAAAAGGATAAAAAACACTAACTTTGCGTATTGGATAGATATAATGAAGACAAACCTCATACTGATAGGCAAGACCGACAACAAGCACTTTCAAGCCGGCATTGACGACTATGTTGGCAGAATAACGCACTACATGCCATTTGAAGTGACGGTCATTCCTGACATAAAAAACACAAAGTCGCTCACCAACGCACAGCAGAAGGAACGCGAGGGCGAACAGATTCTAAAGCATCTGACAGCAGCCGACACTCTGGTGCTGCTTGACGAGCACGGGCGTGACATGCGCTCGGTAGAGTTTGCTGCATGGATCGAGAAGAAGAGACAGACAGCCAACCGGCTTGTCATGTGCATAGGCGGCCCTTACGGTTTCTCACAGGCCGTATACGACCGTGCAAACGAAATGATATCTCTGTCGAAGATGACTTTCTCACACCAGATGGTGAGGCTGATACTTACGGAGCAGATATACCGCGCATGCACAATAATTAAAGGAGAGCAGTACCACCATGAATAATGCATAACCATAATAATAAAACACTTAATGCTAATTTGTATGAAAAGACATCTACTTATATTTTCAATGTTTGCCGCATCGCTTTGCGCTACGGCTCAAACAATATCCACTGCCAAGCCGGGAACGCGATGGTGGTGGCTCGGATCTGCTGTTGACAAACAAAACCTGCGCTGGAACATGGAACAGTATGCCAGTCACGGCATAGGTGCACTTGAGATAACGCCGCTCTATGGTGTGCAGGGCAACCAGAAGAACAACATCGATTTCCTTTCGCCGAAATGGATGGAGATGCTGACGTTCGTAATTAGCGAGGGCAAGCGTCTCGGCATTGAGATTGACATGAACAACGGCACCGGCTGGCCTTTCGGCGGTCCCACAACACCGATGAGCGAAGCGGCCTGCAAATTGGTGACAGCAGAAATAACTGCTGACGCCAAACAACTGAAAAGCGGTGCCATGCTCAACGTTCCAGCAAAAGAAAGAGAAACCGCTACTTTTGCCTTCGCCACAGCCTATCCTAAAGAAGTAAACGGATATAAGGGTGGCCCTGTTGACGTAACTGCAAACGTGAGCAACGGCAAAATTACATGGAAAGCACCAAAGGCTGGTACGTGGCGCATTATCGCAGTGTATAACGGGCGCACACGCCAACAAGTAAAGCGTGCCGCACCAGGCGGTGCCGGACTGGTCATTGACCACTTCGACCGTAATGCCGTAAAGCATTACCTCGACAAGTTTGACAAGGCCTTCGCTGCTGCCAAGGCTCCGTGGCCGCAAGTATCATTCAATGACTCATACGAAGTGTATGGTGCAGACTGGACTCCTACACTGCCACAAGAGTTTGAAACACGACGCGGATATTCGCTGACCCAGAACATTGACAAACTCATAGACCGTGACCCGCAGGTAGTGCACGACTACCGCGAGACCCTCTCTGACATGCTGCGCGAGAATTTCACCAACCAGTGGGTAGATTGGGCTCACTCACATGGTATGCAGGTGAAAAACCAGGCACACGGTTCTCCTGCTAACCTGCTTGACCTGTACGCTGCCGTTGACATACCAGAGATAGAGGGCTTCGGCCTCAGCGAACTGGGCATCAAGGGACTGCGCAAAGACCCTGGCATGACAAAGGTGAACGATTCTGACTACTCAATGTTCAAGTATGCACCCAGTGCAGCACACGTGACTGGCAAGCGACTGGTATCAAGCGAGACATTCACTTGGCTTACAGAACATTTCCGCACGTCACTCTCACAGATGAAGCCAGACCTCGACTTGATGTTCTGTGCCGGTGTGAACCACATATATCACCACGGCACATGCTACTCTCCAAAAGACGACCCGTGGCCAGGATGGAAATTCTATGCCAGCATCGACATGTCGCCAACCAACTCCATCTGGCGCGATGCAGCATATTTCAACGAATACGTGGAACGCTGCCAGAAGCTGCTGCAAAGCGGTGAGCCAGACAATGAGATTCTGGTTTATTTCCCAATACACAACCTGTGGATGAAAAACCAGAAGACATTGCTCATGCAACTGGCCATACACAACATGGGCAAGCTGGCTCCTGAGTTCAAGCGTCTGATTCTCGATCTTGACCGTATGGGCTACGACTGCGATTACATCTCTGACCGTCAGTTGGAAGGTCTGCGCTCCACCCGCACAGACAAAGGAACAACCGAGATACTTACCGAGGCTGGCATAAGATATAAAGCTATACTCATACCTAACGGTACGATATTAACCGACAATGTAAAGGAACGCATCAAGACCCTGAAGGCTCAGGGCGTGAAATTCATACAGGGCAACGATGCCAACGCTCTCGCACAAGTAGCAACAGCCGAACCAATAAAATCACAACTTTCGCTCAACATGGTTAGACGCAAGATGGGTTCGGGCTATTGTTACTTCATAGCCAACCTCACATCGAAAGACGTAGACGAATACTGCACGTTGGGTGTCAATTACAAAAAAGCACGCTGGTATGACCCACTTACTGATAAATACTATGCAGTGGAAGACCCCGACAAGCAGGTGCGCGTGACACTGCGCTCAGGAGAATCAATGTTCCTGCAGCTCGATTGCTTCGGCAACAGCAGTGACCCCCTCGTAATGCGCCCAACAAATATTACACCTGGTACTGAGATAGTTCTCGACAAAGGTTGGAAACTGTCATTCACAGAAGAGGCTCCAAAGGTTGGTAAGTCATTCAACATTAACAAACTCCAGACATGGGAGACGCTTGACGATGACTCTGCCAAGGTAACTATGGGCACAGGCGTGTATGAGACTACATTCAACATCACGCCACACGCAATGGGTACATACGCCATCGACCTCGGTGATGTGCGCGAAAGTGCACGGGTATATATAAATAATGTATATATCGGTTGTGCGTGGAGCGTTCCATATATTCTCAACTTTGATACCTCTGTGCTCAAGAAAGGAAAGAATACCGTGCGAATAGAAGTTACCAACCTGCCGGCAAACCGCATTGCCGACCTTGACCGCCGTGGTGTGAAGTGGCGCAAGATGGAAGAGATAAATGTCGTTGACATCAAATACAAAGAAACAAAATACGACAATTGGGCTCCAATGCCATCGGGTCTAAACTCTGCAGTACGCATATACAAAGCAAAGGTAAGCATTCTGGACAAGCAATTTAAGTAAAAACTATAAATAAAAACATGGCAACAGTAAAACCATTTAAGGGCATACGCCCACCGAAAGACCTCGTAGAACAGGTAGAGTCACGTCCTTACGACGTGCTCGACTCTGAAGAAGCACGCGCCGAAGCCGGCGACAACGAGAAGTCGCTTTATCACATCATCAAGCCCGAAATCAATTTCGAGCCAGGCACTTCTGAGTATGACCCGAAAGTGTATGAAGAGGCTGCACGTCAGTTCCAGAAATTCCAGGACAACGGATGGCTCGTGCAGGACGACAAGGAGCAGTATTACATCTATGCCCAGACATCATGTCTGCCAGCCAACGGCGGCAAGGAGAAGACACAATACGGCCTTGTGGTCGGCGCTTATTCTGGCGACTATGAGAAAGGCATCATCAAAAAGCATGAGCTGACACGCCGCGACAAAGAGGAAGACCGCATGAAGCACGTGCGCATCAACAATGCCAACATTGAACCTGTGTTCTTCGCTTACCCAGACAACGGCACCCTCGACAAACTCATCATGCGCTATGCTGCCACCAAGCCGGAATATGATTTCGTGGCTCCTATCGATGGTTTCCGCCATCAGCTCTGGGTAGTCAGCGACGACAACGATATCAAAACCATCACAGAGGAGTTTGCCAAGATGCCTGCCCTCTACATTGCAGACGGACACCACCGCTCTGCTGCCGCTGCACTCGTTGGCACGGAGCGCGCTAAGCAGAACCCGAACCACAAGGGTGATGAGGAATACAACTACTTCATGGCAGTATGCTTCCAGGCAAGCCAGTTGACGGTACTCGACTACAACCGCGTTGTCAAGGACCTCAACGGCAACACCTCTGAGCAGTTCCTCGAGAAACTTGCCAAGAACTTCGTAGTGGAGAAGAAGGGCAAGGAGGAATATCGTCCGCAGCATGCTCACCAGTTCTCGCTCTACCTTGACGGTGAGTGGTACAGTCTTGATGCCAAGCCAGGCACATTCGACGACAACGACCCTATCGGCGTACTCGATGTTGACATATCATCACGCCTGATACTTCAGGACATCCTCGAGTTGGGCGACCTGCGCTCCTCACAGCGCATCGACTTCGTAGGCGGTCTGCGTGGCCTTGGTGAACTGAAGCGTCGTGTGGACAGCGGTGAGATGCGTGCAGCACTGGCTCTCTACCCTGTATCAATGAAGCAGATTATGGATATTGCCGACTCAGGCAACATCATGCCGCCAAAGGCTACATGGTTTGAGCCAAAGCTCCGCTCTGGCCTTGTAATCCACAAACTCGACTAATAATTCGTTTTGGTCTATAGGTAGGTTCTATTAAAACCCACCTATAGACAACACAAGACAAAATTAAAGACTATAAAAACCACAGGCGTGTTTCCAACCATTTCTGTTGAGAAACACGCCTGTTTAAGTTTTTACTCTGAGCTAAGCCTTACGGGAGAACCGGTCGCACGCCGCACCCGTAGTAACGGCCGTAGCCGTAGCTGCTCACGACGTCCGAGCCGAACTCCACGTACCACGCGCAGTTCGGGTAGCTCTCGTTGAGCGAAGCCGACCAGTAGTAGCCGCTCGCACCAACGTTGCACGTTGCCCACTTTACCGACAGACCGAGGTCAACTTATTCGTGATCAAATGTGGGGGCATACATCTGTGGCTCTGCACCGCTGAGGAATGAGTTTACAATCTGGTTGGCATCGGCCATGGTTACTGCCGGTTTGCCGTCATCATCATAGTCGTTGTTTACGTTGGCAAGGTGAAGGGGGAAATCCTCAGGCTTCTCTGTAGCAAGGTAGTAGTTCACCACCGCATTGGCATCTGCCATGGTGACTGCGCCATCCTTGTTCACGTCGCCAAGATAGCACGGCAATTCGGGGAACACATAGCATAATCTTGCTTCTGTACTGTTATGTAACCGATAATAAGCACCCGCAGATTCTACGTAATAGAAAAGTTGATCCCAATACCGAGCAGTCTCCCCATTCACACTAAACTGCGTATTATTATGGAACTGCTGTCCACTGACTGGTGACACCTTCATTATCACGCCATACGTCTTGCCTGGCTGGAATTTATCACCACGTGACATGAGCTTCCTACCAAGATCATCAACGTCATAAGGCACTTTCTCAAACCACAGTATGTCATCAACCGGACAGTAGAAGTCCCTTTGGAACTGCTCCTTGGGATTTGCCTCTGGCAATGCACCTGCTGCCTTAGCCCCTGCTGCCGCCGCAATCTCCCACACTGGTTCAGCACCGATTACCGGTGCAGTGATGGTATCCTTTGCAGTGCGCATGTATGTGCCGCCCTCTGGTGTTGGCACATAGTATGAATTCCATGCAAAGCGTTTCTGGTTGTTAGCTAGTCCATTTAACCTTTCGTTTTGATACACCGTCTCGCCATCACGCTCTATGAAGGCAGAGTAGTCGTTATCAGCCGGGAACTCATAGCCGTCCTCAAGTTCCACCGTGAAGACAATGGCATAATGGTCACCGGCACTTGCCTCGTAATTATCAATAATCCTGCTACCAAAGTAGTAATCCACGCTTACAGACTTTACACCATTCGTAGGACTTGTCACCTCGTAGTCGGCAGGTTCAAAGTCCTTGGGCCATGTATAGTCTGTGATTTCTATGCGTCTTACAGTTGTACTATTATCAAGTGCTATCTTAGTCCACTCGTTCTTCACAATGCTGGCGTCAGAGGCATATACCTTGCCACCGCTGATGTAGGCACCTGCTGGCTCAGTGAGAGCAAGTTTATTGTAGAGTTTTATATCCTTCAGTTGACTATAACACTCCTTCACGCCCCTGGTCTTTACCTCCGTGTCAGAGCCCATCACTTCCATCTTTGTATTGGAGTTTCTACTTGTCACGCCATAGTAGCTGGTACCATCAAGTGTCAGCTTAATGCCATTGCGTATGGAAAGTGTGTTATCTTCCTCAGAAGTCATAGCAACAGCTGTGGGAGCTGTGATTGAGAGCGTAGAATTCTGCCAACCTTCTATTATCAGAGAACCAGTGCTGACTATTCCACAGTCATTATCCGAAGTAAGCTTGCAGTTGTTATACACTCTTATGCGAAGGCCTTCCATTTCGTTGTATACAGCTGTTTTATAATAGCCATTAGTTCCCGTTGCAGTAATTGTAGCACTACTCAAACTAAGCATATTAGCATCCGAGTTATACGTTACTGTTCCGCCCCTGACAGGTATGTTATCCTTGTTATCGTCCGTCACCTGCGTACCGGCAATCCACAGTTCATAGCTGTACGACTTTCTTGTGAAATAGCCTGTCGCTGGGTTGGCGTAAGTGGCATCTTCCTTTGAAGAATCATATGATATTGCCCCTTTTAATTTTTTACAATATGAAAACATACCTGACGAATTGCCACAACTCCATTTGTCGTTACAATATATTGTAGTCAAGCGAAGACAACCATAAAACATACTTCTCATATCAGTTACTTTGTAGGTATTGAAACCTCTGACATCAAGATCCGTAAGCTCTTGACAAAGACAAAACATATTACACATATTGGTAACATTTGATGTATCAAATTTTCTCACATCAAGGTTCGTAAGTCCACCACAAGACAAGAACATAGCATTCATATTGGTAACGTTGGATGTATTGAAACCACTGACATCAAGTTCCGTAAGTTTTATACAATTTTGGAACATAAAACTCATGTCAGTTACTTTTGAGGTATTGAAACTGCTAACGTTTAGGGTTGCAAGACTTATACAACCTGCGAACATACCATACATATTGGTAACCTCAGAAGTATTTAAATACTGCAGTCCTTCTATCGACTCAAGATTAGACATCCCGTAAAACAACTTTGCACAAGTTTTAAACCGAACCTCTGCAAACGACGGGTCGATAGTAATTTTCGTAATTGATGTTACGATTGAAGACCATTTATCATAAAACTTCTCATTAGACATATTATAGACATCTTGTCCCGTCGGCAATTCACCATACTGGAATGTCAGTGTCGAACCTGAAAGCGTTGCATAAGGAACGCTCCATGCATTAGCATTTACCATCATCGCCATGACGGCAAGAAATAGAACCAAAAATCTCTTTGTAGTTGTTTTCATCTTCATATTGTTATTGTTTATATTCTATATTCTGCAGAAGCGATTCATGAATAATTACATGGACATTATATGGATATTATATGTTTTTCAAAAACACATAGATATTCCATTTCAATTTATCTGTGCAAAGGTACAAAAATTTTCCAACATGGCAAAATCCATTTATCCGAAACTTTACTTCTTTATCACCATAACAAAACCGCCGCGAGCCTTGCAGGTTATCTGCTTGGGCAACTTATTCTGGCTTGTCACTTGCCAGGGGGCTCCGTCGGCATAGAGTGTTGCCCTGCCTCCACGGGGAATGAAGCGCAGCGGCGTTGCGAGCACGCGCTCCTCATCCGTGCCATTGATTCCTGCAACATACCATGTGTCGCCGCTGCGACGAGCCAACACGACACTCTCACCGGGATAACCGCTTACGAAACGTGTCTCGTCCCACACCGTGGGCAATGCGCCAAAGAACTGCTGCACCTCCTTTGGCTGTGCGAGGAAACTCTCCGGACGGTCTGCCAGATGCTGCAGGGCACTCTCAAAGACAACCGTGAGTGCCAGTTCATGGGCATGGGTGGTGATATGCGGATGCTGCGAGTCGCTGAAGGCACACGGTGTGTAGTCCATCGGGCCTATGACATTGCGTGTAAATGGCAGTGTGGCATTATGACAGGCAGCCTTATTTGTGAATGTGCCTACATTATTATACCACTCGGCACCATATACGCCCTCTGTTGACATCAGGTTGGGCCATGTGCGCTGCCAACCGCGTGGAATGGTGGCACCGTGGAAGTTGACCAACAGATGATGACGTGCCGCACTCTCCAAGAGGTCGAGCTGATAGTCCATGTTACGCTGGTCGTCGCCTGAGAAGAAATCTATCTTCACGCCTGCCACGCCAATCTTCTCGCACCATGCAAACTCACGCTCACGGTCTTCAGGTTTGTTCAGCCTGAACTTAGGTGTGGGTGCACCGTCAACCCACCCTATCGAAGAATTATACCATATAAGAGGCTTTATGCCTTTCTCCTTAGCATAATTTACGGCATCCTCAATGGTCTTGCCGTCCCTCATCTCGTCCCACTCGGCATCTATCAGCACGTATGGCAGATGCATAGCAACTGCCAAATCCACATATTTCTTGATGATGCCATAGTCGTTGGAACCATGATTGTAAGCCCAGTATATCCACGACACCACACCCGGCCGAATCCATTCTGCATCTGAAATCTGCGATGGTTCACTGACATCCGTCACGAGTGTAGATTCCACCACGTCCTTCAACTCTCCTATGACGGCTACACGCCAAGGCGTATGACCGGGACTGGCGACAGAAGACTGAGGATTCAATGCAGCAGCTGTGATACGATACATCTCCCCGTCGTTCATTAGGCATGATGCACTCTGCCCATGCTCTATGTTTGCTTCTGTTATCAGCACGAACACGCCGTTCTGTGGCTCCAGCAATGCTGGATAGCCCCAGCGGTTGTTCCAACCCTCTGCCGACTTTGATATACCGCTGTATGAAGGAACTGGCGTCACCTTATATGTCGTGTCTAGCGGAAAGAACCCCTCATACGAATCACACCACTGCTGCATCCAGCGGCGTGTGCCCTCTTGTATGCGATAGGCAGGCTGCTTTCCCCCCCCACTTTCACTGGATTCATAACGGAAAGCAATACCGTCGTCATATAGTCGCAGCAGCATATTGCCGCAACGGTATTCTTTAGCTTCGTTGACACAGTGCGAGCGCTTACCCGTCAGCATCTGGTAATCATCTTTTATCTGACGGACAAAAGCAAGCTGAGCATCAGCTGCAACCGCATCTGCTATTTCAAGCACATGCTTATGGTTGTAACTGATGTTCAGCGTGGCACCACTGGTAGTTGCCGTCAGTCTGCCATTGGGCGACGACACGTTTTCGGCATACGTTCCCAACGAACCTACTGTAAACATTGCGGCAACTACACAGTATTTATATAGTACATTCCACATCTCTGCTTATTGATTAATTAATAAGGAATATCTTTTCCTTACCATTGTATGTAGCCTTCACCGTGGCACGACCGGCAATGACAGGACTAATCTCAAACTTAACGCCTGAAACATTTGACTCTGCCTCCACTTTCGTATTGTTCTTCAGCGGTGCATACACCTGATAGCGTACCTGGTCGGTATAGCCGTTCTGATTGGTAGAGCGGATTGGCTGTGCCGGGATGTTCAGCTTCTTGCCGTCGGCATATATAGTAACCTGAGGCACGATAGGAGCAGGAGCACCTACACCCTTCGAGAAACGGATGCCGTGCAGGTCAAACAGTCCCTGCGGACGCTGTGGCTGCTGTGGACGCTGCCCCCACTGACCGCGCTGCGGCTGTTCTGGCTGCTGCACCTCCGGACCTTCAGCCACAAGGTATATGGCGTGCTTGCCGGTGAGACCCTCTACTTCAGGAACCTCGCAACCTACGATGCCATAGCCTGCCTGTGCAGGTACGTCAATGACGCCAATTTCCTGTCCTTTCCATGGGTCGTCAAGCTTTATGTGAATCTTGAAAGCACCCTTGCCGCTACGTGTCAGGTAGAGGTTAATCATGGTGTGGTCACCCTTCTTCGTTCCCTCAAAAGCCTTCACGCCCTTGGTGTCCTGTGCCAGTCCGCCGAAGCCGAAGTATTTGAAACCTACGATGCCGCCATTCTGTATGCCAGCCAGGTCCATTGAGTTGTCCCATACATCATGGTTGTCCTGCATCCAGTTGTTGCTGTTTGGACCATACATGAAGCAGGCGATACCTGCAGAATAATAATCGTATGGCGGCAGTCCGAAAATCTGGAAACCTTCACTGGTAACCTCTGCACCGGTATATTCATTGCCGTCGCTTGCCTTGGCTGTCCACACATTGTTCTTGACAAACGGGTCATAGCCGGTAATCGTCACCTTGCCGCCCTGAGCAACTGGCTTTTTGTCCCACGTAATCTTCACTGGTGCCACCATAGCCTGACGTGCATTGCCGAAGCCACGCGGCGGACGGTGGTAGAACACATACCACTGACCGTTGATTTCCTGCAGTGAACCGTGGGTGTTGTGGCCGGCATTGGTGGTGATGAGTTTTGAACCATCCTCGTTGAGCACCACACCGCGCGAGTCAACGAGCACGCCTCCTGAGCGCCAAGGACCGAGCGGAGAGTCACCGAAAGCATAGCGCAGGGCACTGTTCGTTGCACCAAGGCCATATTCCTGACCGCTGTAGCCAGAGAACACCATCACGTACTTGTTGCCCACCTTGCGGATGCTCGAAGCCTCGAAGAAGTTGAAGTCGAGCGGGTTCTGACCTTTGTAGAGTGCCTTATACTCGCTACCCTCCTTGTCGAGCAGTCTGCCGTCGCGGCTGCTGGCAGGGATGAACGGATCTATCAGTTCAGTGCCGGGACGCTTGCTATACATCGTGTTCTGGTCAAGTTCGCAGGCTGTAGAGTGCTGGAAACCATAGAACACGTATGCACGGAAGCCCTTGTCATAGTCCTTGTCCTTCTTGTCTGTGATATTCTCAATATAAACCGAAGGGTCAAAGTCAATTAGTGAGCCAGGCAGACACTGCGTACCGTCGGCGGTCAGGTTCACAGGTGTGAACGGACCATTCGGACGGTCGCCCTTACATACCATAGCCACACGGCGCCATCCGCGCGAATGTGGATAGAGCCAGTAAGTCTTCTTTCCTGTCGTCTTATCAACTGTCTCCACCAAGTCAGGTGCAAACATCGTGTCCCACTGTCCGTTTACGAACCAAGTGAATATAGGACCTTCGTCGCGCCACTGCGACAAATCCTCAACCGGTGCCGACCACATGCGTATGTCGGGACCGCAATAAGCGGAATAAGTCACGTCGTGTGAGCCTATGATATAGGCACGCAACTTTCCTGGGTTGTCAGGATCTTCAAAAACACGGGGTTCACCGTCGGGCAGATGCTCCCACAACGGCAGATAAGGGTTCTGACCTTTCACAGTCAGCAGGCTCACAAGAGCCATCAACGTCATTACAATCTTTTTCATTATTTAAATTAATTAGTATATTTTTTCAACTTTCCTCCTTCTTCTCATTCAATCCTTCAATTCTTCAATCTTTCAATCCTTCAATCCTAAAAGGCCGTACAAAGATATATAAAAATAAAATACCAGCAAAAAAAAGGATTTCACTTTTACAAAAACACCTATATTTTGCAACTTATCTCAATAAGAAAACAAAGCAACAAGCCAATTTTTCGTCATCACGGCAAGACGCAAATACGACATTTGCGTAAATGTTAAAAATGTAAAGTTTTCTTAACGCGCTGTAATTAGGCCCTGATTACAGTGTAATTAGCACCTGATTAGGTGGTAATCAAGGCCCGACTATGCGGTAATTTGGGCCTAATTAAGGCATAATTCATAATGAATAATGCACAATTGTTACGTAAACTTCGCATTTTTCACCCCGCATGACTTAATTGTGCATTATGCATTATGCATTGTACTTTTTAAAAAAGCGTTTCAAGGTACCTCTACGCGATTTTACCCCCGTTGTAGACACTCTGTCCACCACCCCCTGCCAACACCCCTTAAAATGAGTTTTCTTGATAGTGGAGAAATAGAACAAAAAGCCCCACCCTTCCCTCAATAGTCTTTTCACCCCCTTCTGACTCCCCCGTTTCGCGGGGGAGAGCAACCCCGTAGGAAAGGGTAAGAAGATTACATTTTCTTAATCACCTCAGGCAAGTGAAGACATTGACTTCGTAGAGCTAACCTTTGTGTTCAAATAGTCATGCGCAGCCAATTATGAATTGTGCATTATTGTAACTCTTAACTCTTAATTTTATTATCCTTTTCTTTGTCGTATCAGTAATTTTATGTAACTTTGCATTTTGTAATAAAAAGTGTATCAAGAAGAATTGAAGAGTTGAAGGATTGAAAAATTGAAGTTGTCCATGCAGACAGGTACTTCAACTTTTCAATCCTTCAATTTTTCAATCCTTAAAACTGCAACGGAGTTAACGGATAGATAATATTCACGATGAAGATATTGGCCGCAAGGATGATGATGTTCATCAACAGGCCAATGCGCATAAAGTCGCTGAAACGGTAGCCACCTGGTCCATACACCAGCATGTGAGTGGGCGAACCAATAGGCGTAGCAAAACTGCTGCTGACACTTATCATCAGGGCAACGAGGAAGGGATAAGGCTCATAGCCCAATTTCTCGGCTGCCTCATACATGATAGGGAAGAACATGGCTCCTGCCGCAGTGTTTGAGATGAACTCTGTGATAAAGGTGCCTACGAAACAGATGGCAGTCATAACCACAAGCGGATTTGAACCACATACATCAAGGATGCCCAAGGCAAGCCGTTCGGCAATGCCTGTCTTCTGAATAGCAAGACCAAGAACCACGCTGGCCGCAAAGACAATGAGAATGTCCCAGTTGATAGACTTCATAGCCTGATCAGGGGTGCAGCAGCGGAACACGAGCATAGCGGCGGCAGCAATCAATGCGCACTGCAGCAACGGCATAACACCGACAGCCGATGCTACCACCATAGCAAGCATGATAAGCGATGAAATGAGAGTACCGCGTCCTACATTGATAACCTCGTCACCAATAATAAGCCCATGTTTCTTGGCAAGTTCCAAAACGGCCTTGGGCTTTCCTGCATAGACCAAATGGTCACCACCCATCAGATATTCGTTCTCGCTGACTGGTACGGGAGCATCGTCGAAATGCCGCCATTTTAGCAAGCGGCAGCCCTCTACATCGAACATGCCGGCCTTGCCAATCGTCTTGGCAATAAATTTATGGGTCGACGGAACAATAAGTTCCACGGTATAGTCCGTCGTCTCCTCTGAATCA
This sequence comes from Prevotella sp., assembly GCA_017413085.1. GTDB lineage: Bacteria > Bacteroidota > Bacteroidia > Bacteroidales > Bacteroidaceae > Prevotella. The sequence goes on along the minus strand of JAFPVC010000025.1, from coordinate 42,834 downwards.
TTCTCCGGTGCCTTGCGGTCGGGCAGCAGACGGCGCATGGCGATGACAGACAGCACACCCACGGCAAGACAGAACAAACCGGGGATGGTCGTGGTAAGAATATTCATCGTCTCACCAGTCTTGTCGGCATACAGTCCACTGATAATCATATTCGGCGGCGTGCCGATAAGGGTGCAGACGCCACCCATACCTGAAGCATAACTCAATGGGATGAGCAGTTTTGACGGTGAGACGTTGAGTTTCTTCGCCCACATCTTGACGATATTCACGAACAGTGCCACAACGGTGGTGTTGCTGAGGAAAGAACTGAGCACGGCAACAGGCAGCATAAGGCGTGTGACAGCCCGAGAATACGAGCTGGGCGTGCCGAGCAGGTTCTTCACAATCCATTGCAACACGCCCGTGTACATCAAGCCTGCGACAACCACAAACAATACACCGATGACTACCACGGACGTGCTGCTGAAACCTGAATAGGCCTCCTTGGCATCAAGCACACCAGTAACACACAGAATGCCAATGGAACCAAGGAATACCAAGTCGGTGCGCAACTTGGTGAACAGCAAAGTCGTAAACATGCCCAGCACCGTAATAATGGTTATCCAGGCATCTATGCCAAAGCCTAAGAACATGAATGTATCCATTATTTCTGATTTAAAATATTTAAAAGCCTATAATATCATAGATTACAGATTTAGCAGAACTCAAAGATGTTAATGAAACCTGTTATAGCAAAGACAGAACGAACATTGTCGTTGACTCCCTTGATATATACATGTCCGCCTTTTTCCTCTGTATTCTGCAGAATGCCAAGGAATATGCGCAGACCTGCCGAGGATATGTATTCCAATGCTGTGCAGTCAATGATGATATTCTTTCCTTCAACATCGTTGAGCGGGTTCATAGCCTTTTCTGTTTCGGGAGCAGCAGCGGTGTCAAGGCTGCCCTCCAGAATGGCAACCATGTTGCCGTCTTGTTCTTGAATCGTTGTTTTCATCTTTATTATGAGTTTATAATTATTTATTGAAATTATGAATTATGTATTTTCTTTCTCAGTGTCAGCACGTTTAGATTGCCCACTCGCTCATAGTTAATTGAATCCATGATTTGACGCACGATATGGATACCCAGTCCACCGATACGGCGTTGTCTGGCAGGAAGCGTGGTGTCAACATCTGCCTGGACAGTAGGGTCAAAAGGCTTGCCACTGTCTGTAATGGTAAACTTCAGACGCACATCATTTGATGCAGCCTCAACAGTTATGTCACCGCGCTGGCCAGGTGGATAGGCATAATTCATCACGTTGACCACAGCCTCCTCAATGGCTAATTTCAACTGCATGGTAGTCATTTCATCAAGTCCCACGGTCTCGCACACCTCGCCAACGAATGTCGTCAAACGCGAAACTTCCTGTGTGTCGTTCGGCAACACAATACTCTTTTGCATTACAACATCACTCTGCTTACGAATGTACTGGATGGCCATCATAGTAAGGTCGTCACTCTGTTCGGCATCGCCCACGAACTGATGGACGGCATCAGTCATAAGTCCAATGAGCTGGCGCGGCTCATGCTGCTGAGCGGCAAGGGCACGAGTTGCAACTTCATTGACACGCTCCATTTGGAACTGGGCTTTTACGGAGTCCATTGCTTCGGTCAGTCCGTCGGTGAAAAGGAAAATGGTGGTATCAGTGAATATCTGCGCCTCCTGCAAAGTGTATTTCCATGTAGGCCTGAAACCCACGGGGATGTTTGCATCGCAAGGCAATTCACCTACCCCGGCACCTACGAGCAGCGGAGCGTCATGACCAGCATTGCAATAATGCAATCGCCCTGTAGGCAAGTCGAGTGCACCTACGAACAGTGTGACAAACATGTGAGCCTTGTTCATATCAGAGATGATGCGGTTCATGCTCATCACGATACGGTCAGGCATTGACTCATGAGCCGAGACTGTGCGGAACACAGATCTGGTGACAGCCATAAAGAGCGAGGCAGGCACTCCCTTTCCAGAAACGTCGCCGATACAGAAGAACAATTTTTCGTCACGGAAATAGAAATCGAACAAATCGCCGCCTACCGCCTTGGCAGGAGTCAGCGAGGCATACAGTTGCACGTCGTCACGGTCATCCTTTGTGGGGAACTTCTCTGGCAGCATACCCATTTGTATGCCGCTCGCTATGCGGATGTCGCTCTCAATAGAGGCTTTCTGGGCGGTGGTTTGCTTCAATTCATTGATATATTTCACAAGCGACTGCTGCATATCAGCGAACGAATGGCTCAACTGGCCTATCTCATCGATGCGCTGCAGTTCCGGCAACTCTGCATCAAACTGTCCAGAAGCGATTGTCTCCGCTCCCATTGCCAACTGTTGCAGCGGTGTGAGTTCGCGCTTAATAATGCGGATGAAGAAGTAGAGCATCAACAACAAGCCAACGGTAACAATAGCCATGACCGTGTGACGCAATCGGTCGAAGCCTCCGAATATGTCGCTTTCAGGACACACGATGGCCATGCTGCAACCAGTCTTGCCAAGGGGTTTGTAAAAGACATAGCAGTTTTTACCATCCACGTTCATCTGCTTCATGCCTTCCTCACCACGCTGCATGGCATGGCCCAGTGCAGTCAGTGCCGTATCTGGGTGCTCTATGGTCTGCGTAAAGATACTTTGGCATGTTATCTTAGTGCAATCGGGATGTACGAAATATGTTCCGCCACGGCCTATCATAATGCTGTATGAGTTGGGATAAGGCTTCACACTTGAGATAGTATGCGACAACCAACTTATAGACAAACTGATATTGATGACACCTATCACACGTCCATTTTTATCGTTGAAGGTCTGGCAGTATGAGGTCAACATCTCGCTTGTATTCGTAGTCACGTCGTCATCTATGTATGGTTCCGTCCAGCACGGTCTTTCAAGGAGCGTTGGCATGAGATACCAGTCCATATAGAAATACTGGTAATCGTCGCTGCCGCCCTGTATGGTGCGTATGCTGTCGCCTACGTGTTTTGTATAAGCCGAGAAATATCGCCCCTTATCCTTAAAATGGTCTTGTTCAAAAGCTATAGAACAGTTGTAGAAGTCGGGATTGTTAAGTAAAACGCCACGGCTATATACAAACATTGAATCGGCACGGTCTGGATGTCGTTGCACAAGCCATTTGGTCATCTCCGAAGCCACCTCCACACGGTTCAGTATTCCCTCTACACGCAACGATGTCTTGTCGAGTATCTGCATGGCACGGCTGACAGCCTCCTGACGCACAGTTTCACGAGCCTGATAGAACAGAAAGCCGAGGGCTACGTTGAATATAACGGCAGCGAACAACACCACCCACAGGCTGACCCTGACAGAGAGTTTACGACGTATATATTGCAAAAAACTTTTCATACAGAAATCATTTACTAATCAACTCATCGTAACTTACTTCACGACTCAGCATTTTGTTTGCCACCATCAGCCGACTGGCAAGACGCACCATGTCGGGACGGAGTCTGAACTCACGCTTCTTTGACTCGCGATCCACCTGCAAGCGCAACACCTCTTTAAGCATCATGCGCTGCATTACACGGTTGGTAGCAACATGAGACTTATAAACATACTGCATAACGATATCCAGAGTCTCTTCAGGATGCTTGGCAGCCCATTCCCAACCTTTTCGGCTGGCCTGTGCAAAACGACGTGCCTGGTCACGGTGCTTAATGTAGTAGTCGCGAGTCATATAGACACCGTCCTCCTGCACGTTATAGCCGTGGTCACAGAAACGATATACATTCTTGTCTGTCATCTGCACGCCTGCCTGCACCAGTTGGTAGTACTCATTGTAACTCATGGCCAACGTGGCATCAAGCGCACCACTTACAAACAGATTGACGTTCTGTGCGAAGCGCACCCACTGGTAATCCAAGTGTTCTTTAATGCTCATACAGATAGCCAGTTGTCCGAAACTCACACTCCAAATACCAACACGCGCACCCTTCTGGGTCAGAGGATTCTTGCCACGGGCAGAAACAATGACCATTGCATTGTTCATTGACGTTTGCAGAATATTTACCAATGGTATGCCATTGTCCACCATCTCCATTGCCTGACATAACTGCAACGTCGTAGCCTGACACTCGTTCTTGCTTAGCATACTCATTGCAGACCGAGTAGAAGAAGGATGTTCTATCCTCACTTTCAGGCCCGCCTCACGATAGAACCCCTTTGCCTCAGCCACATAATAGCCAGCAAACTGCGCCTGTGCCGTCCACTGAGGAGTAAACACAATAGTTTGACCATGAACTGCAGTCGCTATTACATAACATAATATAATAAGGTGTAAGGTCTTTTTAATATAGGGGAATCCTTTGCCATGACATTCTGTTCCAGCATGTGCTCGAACGGCAAACATAATGGTACGGTCAAGTAGTTTTATATATAAAGGTTTATTCGCCATATTAGGTTTATTTAAAATCAACAACAGTATTAGATTCGTCATTCTTAGATACAAAACTACGAAAATATTTCTATACTACATAATCCAATAATACGGCATAAACAAATGTTAACATTTGTTTATGCCGTATTAACACATTTTAAGACCACACGTATTTAAAAATCGAGTTCCTTACCGCGGTAGAAATCTATCAGCGCACGCTGGTAGATGGTTTCATAACGTGCCTGAACGAGGTCTGACTCCGCCTTCATGTAGTTGTTCTTCGACTCGTTGAACTCCGTGATGGAGGCTTTGCCGTTCTCATACTTCGCCTGCATCAGGCGGAAAGCATCCTCCGAACTCTTCACTGCCTCATAGGAAGAACGCTCCTTGGCCTGGGCGTTCAGGGCATTGTAATATACCTGCTGTATTTCCTTGTAGAGAGTCTTCTTCGTGTTCTCCAGTTGCAGTTGCTGGGTCTCCTGCTCTATCTTGGCGTTGCGAATGTTGTTGCGCGTCTGGAAATGGTTGAAGATAGGCACGTTCAGACTCAGGCCTACATACTGTGAGAAGTTGTTCTTCAGCTGTGTGCCGAAGCCGTCAGAATTGAAGCCAGAGGTGGTGTAGTAGTTTGTGTTCAGTCCACCGTTGGCGGATATCGTGGGGTAATATCCCGCACGGGCAATCTTGATGCTGTATTCCGTACCCTTCAGGCGCAGCTGCTGAGAGACAATCTCCGGCTTGATGCCGAGAGCCTCAGCATAGATCTGGTCAGGGAGTGGCAATGCCTTATCAATGCACAATTCACGATGCACAATGTATAATTGGCTGTCGCACGAAAGTGAGTCCGCATGGTAATTGTGCATTGTGCCTTGTGCATTATGCATTGAACTTTGTGCATTGTGCATTGTGCATTAGCCTGAATGTTTTGCGCATTAATCTGGAATCCGTCAGGCGTGGGCAGTTCGAGCAGTTGCGTCAGGGAGAGCACTGCCAGGCGGGTGTTGTTGTCGGCCTGCGTGGCAGTGAGGCGACTGTTGGCGAGTGAGGATTTCTGCTGTGACAGTTCTGCCCCGGAGGCCTTGCCGTTGTCAACGAAAGCCTCAAGACGCACCACCTGCATGGAGTCTATCGCTATCTGGCGGCGTGCCACGGCGGCAATCTCCATGTCGTAGAGAATCTGTATATATGCCTGCGCCACCTGCATGCGCACGTCGTTCTTCGCCTTCTCAAGGTCGGCAGTGGCAGCCTCAAGGTTCAGCTGGTTCAGTTTTATCTGGTTGGATATCTGAAAGCCAGTGAACACTGGTACGCTGGCACCCACCTGGAACGATGTGGACGACGTATTGGTGTTGCTGTATGTATTGTTGGCAGTAAGACCGCGGCCGAAAGAGAAGTTCTGGCTGATGCCGCCGCTCACGTCAGGCAGGCGCGAGTTCTTGGCTGTGTTGAGCTGTATCTCCTGCTGGCGGCACTGGTTCTGCTGCTGCTTGATGCCCACGTTGTGCTCCACGGCATACTCGCAGCAGTCGCGCAGGGTCCACGTGCGCTGCGCACTCAGGGAAGAAGGGGTGAGGGTAAACAGGGGAAAGAATGATATGCCTATCACCCAACCTTTCACTTTAACCTTATTAACAATGCTACTCATAGTCTCCACCCTTTCACTTTTCTTTATCTTCTGTCACAATCTCAGGACCACGTACCTTGTCCTTGGCAGTAATGCCCTTCTTAATCTCTATGTTCACACCGTCGGAGAGACCGGTAACGACAGGTGTGCGCTTGTATGTCTTCTGCTTGCCGTCGTTCTTGACAACATACACGAAGGTGGAGTCGCCGCTGAACTCTATGGCGCTCTCAGGCACGCTGAGAACCTTCTCGGCAGAGGCAAGCACTATCTCTGCATTGGCAGAATATCCGGAGCGTATCTTGCCACCCTCGGCAAGCTTCACGGCTGCCTTTATCTCAAACTGGTTGGCACCGTTGCTCTCAACAGCCTTCGGAGAGATATACTCCAAGGCGGCATCAAACTTCAAGTCCTGCAGTGCGCCGATGGTTATCTTCAAAGGCATGCCGTTGACCAGCTGTCCCACCTCAGTCTCGTCGATGTTGCCACGGAAGATGAGGTCGTTCATCTTTGCCACGGTGGCGATGGTGGTACCGTCGTTCATCGTGTTGGCAAGGATGACGGAGTTACCCACCTTTACAGGGATGTCGAGGATGACACCGCTGATGGTGGAACGGACGAGGGTTGACGATGCCTTGGCATTCGACTTCGACACACCGTCCCTGACAATCTGCAAGGCATCCTCGGCGGCCAGTTTCTCATGCTTTGCCTGGTTCAGTGCCTGTTTCACCTTGTCAAACTCGTCTGCCGACACGAGCTTCTGGTTATACAGGTTCTCCTCACGCTGATAGTCTGTCTCTGCCTGTTTCAGGTTTATCTGAGCCAGACGCACACGCATGTCAGCCGAACTGAGCTGTCCCATGTCGGGGATGACCTTCACCTTGGCAATCACGTCGCCGGCATTGACAAACTCACCCGGTTCCTTATACAGTTCCACGATGATACCAGAAATCTGCGGTTTGATGTTCACCTCGTTGCGAGGCTCTATCTTACCCGTGATGATGGTAGTCTTACGAATGTCCTTCACCGATGGCGTGAACTCATTGTAAACAGTCTCTTTTGGTTGGCTCTTCTGCCACAGGAACATGAATGTTCCGATGAATATCAATGCGATAATCGCAGCAATGATCAGTTTTGAATAGCGTTTCATATATTTGTTGTTTTTAGTTTCTTTACTCGTCTCTCATTGCATCAATAGGTTTGATGCTCATGGCTCTTGCCGCAGGGGCAAGGCCCGCCAGCATACCCATTGCGGAAACCACAAGGGCGGAGAAGATAGCTGTCCAGAAGCCAATCTGGAAGTGGGCGTTCACAATGCCGTCCTCGGTGTTGCCCAGTTCGAGCATCTGCAGTATCAATACTCCGAACAGTATGCCGCTCATTCCCGCCACAAGCGTCAGCACTATGCTCTCAGATATAATCTGTGAGAGTATCATCCTCGGCGTGGCACCGATGGCACGGCGTATGCCTATCTCCGTGGTACGCTCGCGCACTGTTACCATCATGATGTTCGACACACCGATGCTGCCAGCAAGCAGCGTTCCCAATCCTACCAGCCAGATAAGGAAGTTCACTCCCTTGAAAAGGTTGTCAAGCATCTGGAACAGCACCTCGGTATTGAACACCGTAGCACCCAGCTCATCGGTGGGATCAACATAGTGTGCCATAGTCACAGCCTCACGGATGCGGTCTGTGAGTGTTGACATCACCACCCCACTCCTGCCTGTTGCCACCAGCATGTCAACCTGGTTGCCGCGGTTATAAGTCTGCTGCATCAGCGTCAACGGCAACGTCACCTTTTCCTCGGCACGTCCGTTGATGTTCATCTCCGTGGAAGCGTAGTCCACGCCTATCACCTCATAGTATGTGGAGTCTATGCGTATGCTCTTGCCACACGGGTCGCCACCTTCCTTAAATAGTTCCTTGTATATCTTCTTGCCGATGACACACACCTTGCGGCACTCATTTATGTCCATGTCGTTGATGTAGCGGCCGTAGTAGAGTTTGGGAGCCACCACCTTGGCATAGTCTGGCGACGTGCCCTGCACTCGCGGCGTTGTCTTCTGATCGCCGTAATAGGCTGTCGGATTTGAATTCCATGAAGAGAACAGCACCGGTGCCACCACGTCAAGCTCCGGCACACGCTGGTGCAGGCGGTTGATGTCCCTGTAGTCCATGCTCCACCAGCGTCCCTTGCGGAATCCCTTGTAAGCCTTCGACGTCTGCTGCCCCCATATAAAGACGGTGTTCTGCGCAAAGCCCTCGAAGTTCTTCTCGAGCAACTCCTTCAGCCCCTGACCGCCTCCGATGAGCACCACGAGCATGAAGACGCCCCAGAACACACCGAAACCAGTGAGGAACGACCGCGACTTGTTGCGTGTCAGCGTATCAAGTATTTCCCTGTATGTATCTATATCTATTCTCATTTCCTTTTCAGTTCATTAACATGCGACAACCAATTGTGCATTATGCATTATGCATTGTGCATTAAATCAGTCTGCCCTTAATGCTTCTATCGGTCGGATGCGCGATGCCTTGTATGCAGGTATCAGTCCGGCTATCGTTCCTGCTATCACCATTACCATCGTGGCCTCGAAACATACGTCAAGTCCCACTGTCGGGTCGAGGAACATCGTGGCCTTGAACAGTCCCGTGTCTATTGTCTCGTGACCTATCGTGGCATCCATATACTCATTGGCAGCTACGCCCAGCACCATGCCTACGTAACCGAAGAACGTGGTGATGATGACGCTTTCCGTTATTATCAGTTTCAGGATGCTCCACGGCTTTGCTCCTATCGCCTTGCGTATGCCGAACTCATGGGTGCGCTCCTTCACGGTGATGAGCATGATGTTGCTCACGCCCACTATGCCACTCAGCAACGTAAGCAGTCCCACTATCCACAGTGCGGTGCGTATGATGCCTATGCCCTGCTCCATCATCAGTTTCTGAGTATAGGCGTTCCATATCCAAATGGCACGCTCATCTTCAGGATGTGCCTGATGGTTGGCATTGATTCGTCGGCGGTAGTCTTTCTCAAAGTCTTCGTTGGCCTTCTCTGTCGTCAGTCCGTGGAAGGTGTATTCTATGCTGCCCGCATCGCTTGTGTTGGCACCGAAGATACTCTTGATGGTGGAATAAGCAGAGTAAGCCTCGCTCTGTCCTTCCTCATGGTCTTTGTATATGCCCACCACCTTGAAGGACATGTTTCCCACCTTCACATTCTTTCCCACCAGCGAGGAGTAGTCCTTGGGTTCCAGTTCTCTTGCCTGCTTGTTGCTCAGCACGAGCACCTTTCTTTTTTCCTTCTGGTCTATCTCGTTGATGAAACGTCCGTAGAGCATCTCCCTCTTCATTATCTTCGTGTGCATGGGATATACACCAGACACCGACGTATTGATATACTCATCGCCGTTGCTGATTACTGCTGATGTTTCATACTCCGCACCCACGATGTCCACATGATCCTTGAACTCGCTCTCGGTGATGGCGATGTCGCTGGTCTGCAGTCTGACGCGACGTCCTTCCTTCAGTCCCTGATAGGGCTTGGATGTCGTTCCGCCATATACCGTTATGTAACTTGACAGCATGTCCTCGTTCTGCTTCATGTTTGCATTGATGAGTCCGTTGCCGGCGCCCAGCAGCACTATGAGCATGAAAATACCCCACGCCACGGCGAATCCCGTCAGCGTGGTGCGCAGCTTGTTGCGCTGCGCCGTCTGCCATACTTCACTAAATACATCTCTCATTTTTTATAATATTTCAATTCACAATGCTTTTTCAATGCACAATGCATAATTACCATGCGGAGTACATATTCTCACGCGGTAGCCAATTATGCATTATGAATTGTGAATTATGCATTGTGAATTGTGCATTACTTCATCATACCGTTGATGCCGAACGGACTTGAGTTGTGATCGAAGTTCTCCTCTATCTTCCCTATGATGCCGTCCTTGATGTGTACTATCTTGTTTGTCTCGTTGGCCACGCCGCTCTCGTGTGTCACCACCACGATGGTCATGCCCTCGTCCTGGTTCAGTTGCTTGAGCAGCTGCATCACCTCCACGGATGTCTTGGAGTCGAGTGCGCCCGTTGGCTCGTCGGCAAGTATTATCTGCGGACGGGTGATAAGTGCACGGGCTATTGCCACGCGCTGCTTCTGTCCGCCCGACATTTCGTTGGGATAATGCTCTGCCCAGTCCTTCAGGCCCAGTCGGTCAAGATACTCCAATGCCATCTGGTGGCGTTTTCTTCTCGACACACCCTGATAGAACAATGGCAACTCAACGTTTTCCACTGCTGTCTTGAACGAGATAAGGTTGAACGACTGGAATATGAAGCCTATCAACTTGTTGCGATACTCTGCCGCGCGGCGTTCCGAAAGATTCCAGATGGGCACTCCCGCCAGTTCGTATGTGCCGGAGTCGTAGTTGTCGAGTATGCCGAGTATGTTCAGCAGTGTTGACTTTCCCGAACCCGACGCACCCATGATGCTGACGAACTCTCCCTGCTCGATGTCGAGCGAGATGCCCTTCAGCACATGCAGCGGCTGTGCACCCTGATAGGTCTTGTTGATGTCTTTTAGATGAATCATTGGTTTTTCTGTTTTTTTCGTTTGCAAAGGTACTAATTATCACACATCCCTCAAAGCATCTGGGATATTATGCATGGTTTTGTGACGAATGGTATGCCTCTGCAATGTCATCGAGCGTAATGCCGAGCAACTGCATCTGTCGGAACAACTCCGGCAGACGTTTCTTCATGAACTCTTTCTTGCGCACCTTGAGTATCTGTGCCTTCGCACCTTTGGTCACGAAGTATCCCAGTCCGCGCTTGTTGTAGATGATTTCCTCACGCGCCAGCTGTTCGTATGCCTTCACCGCCGTGTTGGTGTTCACCTCCAGCAGCACTGCATACTCACGGACTGACGGTATGCGGTCGTCGTCCTTGTATTTTCCTGATATTATCTCATCACACAGACGGTCTCCCATCTGTATGTAGATAGGTTTATCGTTTGAGAATGTCATAGTTTGTCCATTTATTGGTTATTATCTGAAAGCCCTTGAATATGCGGTATGAAGCCCAGTAGTTGAACACGGTGAGCAGTGTAAACAGTATGCTGAGCACGTATGGCACCGTGCCTATCTCCGTATATACGCAATGCATACCCTTCTTGTCTGCATTTTCAATCCACCTGTGCTCTAAGAATGTCCATTCGTAATAGTCCTGCAGGTTTGCGAATACTATCACGCAGAGCAGCATCACCAGACAGGTTATCACGAAGGAATACTTGCGCAGCAGCGTTCCGCCCAGTGTATATAGCGAGAACAGCCACACCACAAAGGTATAAGTCAGAGTGTTCTCCATTATCCAGTACATTGTCGGCTTCATGCCGTAATCGAACTGTTCATTGTAGAAGCTGATGTTCTTCAACACCTGTGGCACTGCCGATGAATACCAGTAGAACTCATGATTGTCAAACTCTTTGGACCAAACGGACCTAACATAGTATTCCGGTATAAAGCCGCAGGCCTCCTTCACCCAGTAATACAACATGCGGACAGAGTCGCCCAGCACCATTGCGAGGAACACGCCTACCACACTGACAACTGCTGTATAGACTATCAGTGCGAGGTATTTCTCCACATTCGTTGACGGCAGCATCAGGAATCTGGTGCGCTTGCGCTTCTCATTTATACTCGCCACCACGGAGCCTATCAATATGAGCGTAGCCACAAAGAAGAGAAACGATCCTGCAGTAGAAAACGTATTTATCATAACGTAAGGTTCAAAAGGTCTGTTGATCATATTCAACAACATCTCACCCATGAGTACTGCCGTGAAAGTACCCGCAAACCACATCATCAACGTGCGGTAGTTGACAGCCAGCACCCAGCGCAGCGTCCTACCAAATCTATTTATATCGAAACTTTTCATAATACTTTTTTAAAATTCATAATGCATTATGCATTGTGCATTGTGCATTAATTAAACATTAACAAACTTACCCTTCACCTGTGTTCTGCAGAACAACTTGTATGACAGCCAGAAGTTCAATACTGCCCATGCTCCATAGAATACGTCTGTCAGCACAACAAAAGTGTTTGAAATCTTTGACGGATTATCATACACCAGCGAGTAATTAAGACTGGGCAACACCTTCGCCTGAACAATGCTCAGCGCTATCACCGCCAGCGTGGTCAGAACCCACGCATACTTGCGGTTGCGGAAGAACGTGGCTCCCAATGCATAAAAGGAGTGCATGCTTAGCAGCGAAATAAACAACATGACCAGCAGCCTGTTCTCGGCGAGAGGAGGAAATATATCGTGTCTTACATTATTCACATATTCCATTACAAACGCTACATCCTTCATGCCCAGCGAAGAAGCAACGACATACTGCACGAGGTCGGCGCAGAGGAATGCCGCCATAATTACGGGCAACTGTATAATCCAGTTGGCATATCGCATCAGGTATTTCTCAAAGTTGGATGCCGGCAGCATCATGAGTGCCTGCCTGTCGTGCTTGCCCTTCATGCTGTAGAACATCATGGACGGACCGATTATCGCAGAGCCAAACAGTGTCATTATCACGATTACGCAGCACGCTTCATAATTGCCCGAAAGCGCATACCCGTCTGACGAAGTGGGGTGAAATTCGTTTGTTCCGAAGAACACGAATGCCAGCGTACCCATCGCCAACAGCTGCAAGAACTGTCTCAGATAATATCCCTTGTCGTTGGTAAGCGACCACCTTGCCAGCCTACCGAACCTTTTTATATCAAACTGTACCATCGAATACTAATTGATAATTGAAAATTATTATTACCGAAGCGAAACATATTCCGCATGGTATTTTTCACTTTTCACTCTTCACTTTTCACTTTTAGCGAAGCTAAATCTTTCCTTCCGTTACAGCATTAAACAACAGTTCCAGGTTCACCTGCGTCTCTGCGCTGTCCGCCTTGCGCGGTGCTATCACTGCATTGCCCTGCAGCGACGGCTCGGCATAGATGACATCGTCCATCTCGCCCGGCATGCGGTATTCAAAGGTGTATTTCTCCTGAATGTCGGCCACCGAAGCATCGAGCAGCAGTTTCTGCGGAGATAGTATCAGTATATGGTCGAGCAGCGATTCCACGTCGTGCACCTGGTGAGTGGAGATTATCAGCGTGCGGTCATCACTCATATACTGTGCCACCACCTTGCGGAACTGACTCTTCGACGGGATGTCCAGTCCGTTGGTAGGCTCGTCCATCAGCATCACCTTGGTGTTTGTTGCCAGTGCGAAGGCCATGAACACCTTCTTCTTCTGGCCCATAGAGAGAGCATTGAGCTTTATGTCAGTGGTGAGTTCGAAATCCTTCAGGCAGTCCTCAAGCACCTGCGTGCTAAACCTCGGATAGAACGGGCGGTTTATCTTCACATAATCGTTGAGCGACATGGCAGGGAGGTCAAACTCCTCCGGCACTATGAAAATCTCCTGCAGCGTTTCCGGCTTTCTCTTGCGTGTCTCCACACCTTCATAGAGCACCTTGCCCTCCTTCGGCCTCAGCAGTCCGCTTATCAGATAGAGCAGCGTTGACTTGCCCGTACCGTTCTTGCCCAATAGGCCGTAGATGTTGTCCTGTTCCAGCGTAAGGCTGAAATTGTCAAATACCAGATTTTTCTGACCTGGATACTTAAAACTGATGTTGCTTACCTCAATCATAATCCTATCAATTTTTACTTTGTAAGGTTGGTTATAAAATTCAATTCAAAACGTCTGTATTAGTGTAATACTTTAATAGTACACTGCAAAAGTACTACTTTTTTGTAATACCCTCCAAATATTTCGGTAAAAAAATGCAGTTCGTTAACACTATTTAATAATTCAACAGCATTAACACGACAAGGAAAATGTGTTATTATTTATCCGAAATGTGTAAAAACTCACGTTTCGCATATTATATTTTGCACAGTTGTCAAAAAACACTTATCTTTGCACGCAGTTGTTCAACACAAACCTATATATAAATAATGAGAAAGCATTTTTTAGCACTTGCAATGACATTAATTACACTCGGAGCACACTCTCAAATGTATAAACCGTGGACGCAGGGGGCTTTTGAAACTCAAAAGTACCGCAACGTATTCGCGGAGATGGGCTATTCTGCACAGAGCGTGGACGCCAAGGTGCAGGAGGTATTCAATGATGTGTTTCATGGCCCAAACAAGGTATACTTTGAAGTTGGCGACTCGATGGGCTACGTGTCTGACATCAAGAACCACGACGCACGCACCGAGGGCATGTCCTACGGCATGATGATTGCCGTGCAGTTTGACCAGAAAGACATTTTCGACCGTCTGTGGCGGTGGAGCAAGAAATACATGCAGCACCAGAGCGGACCGCGCGAGGGATATTTCGCATGGAGCTGCAAGACCGACGGCACACGCAACGCTGAGGGTGCGGCATCTGACGGAGAACTATATTTCATCACGGCGCTCATATTCGCTTCCAACCGCTGGGGCAATGACACCGGCATCAACTATAAGGCTGAGGCACAGCGCATACTCAGCAACATCATGCCCCGCGAGGTGGAGCTGCCGGCCTTCGGTCCTCGCGGCCCACGTCAGGGCGAAGCCACGCTGCAGAAGCAACAAGCCTACCTAATTGATCCAGAAAACAAGCTCATCACTTTCACGCCCGACGGTTTCGGACAGCGTTTCACCGACCCCTCCTACCACATCCCTGCCTTTTATGAAGTGTGGGCAAAGTGGGCTGACGACGGCCGTTCCGACTACTGGCTGGAATGTGCGGAGAAGTCACGTGCCTTCATGCACAAGGCATGCAATGAAACGACGGGACTTAATCCCGACATGTGCCAGTATGACGGCAGCATGATGCAGGGATTCGGCGGACGTCGCAACGGCGGCAGCAACTTCCGCTACGACTCATGGCGAGTCCCCATGAACATGGCACTCGACTATGAATGGAGCTGTGCAGACCGCGAATGGCAGCAGCAGTACGGCGAAAAAATCCAGAATTTCTTTTATTCACAGGGTGTCAACAACTTTGTAGATCAATACCGTGTAGACGGTTCTCTGCCTGCAGACGATGAGATACTGCAAGCCGGCGGTTTCCGCAAGTTGCGCCACTCTATCGGTCTTGTCGCCACGACAGCGGCAGCATCCGTCATGTGCAGCCATGCCAAGAGCAAGGAGTTTGTCGATGCTCTGTGGAATGCCAAGCACGAACCGTTCGACGATGGATATTTCGATGCCTACTACGATGGTTTGCTGCGCCTGTTTGCTTTCATGCACCTGAGTGGCCGCTATCAGGTCATTGCTCCCAAATAAGCAGTTTTATACCATCACACAAGGAAAAATATGTGAACAAATGACGCACGCATTTTTCCCTCAAAATAGAGGTTAACAAGTGTTAATCTGGGCATCATTCAGCGTTTTGCAGTTCAATTTTCCTGTCGAATTTTGTAATCTTATATGCGATTACAATGCTAAAAGGCCACTTTTACATCATAATCAGCACCCGATTACAGTGTAATCAGGCCCTAATTACATCCTAATCAAGCCCTAATTACAACAAAAGAGAATGGCACCCCCTTCCTTTCGTTGTGTATATTGCTGTATTACAACAATATATCAAAACATCGAAATTTCGGCGTATATGAAACCAAAATTGACTTTGCTGACTTTTATCGCAAGGAAATGCGACTAAAATACAAAGTTGACACAAAAACGCAATGAAACGAAACACAAAACTGCGTGATAAATAAAAAAAATAATCTAACTTTGCAAACAATTAGATTAATTCTATTTAACTATCATTAAAAACAATATATTTCAAATATATTTCAATCACCTGAACAGTCATAAAAGACTATATCATTATTAATAATTAACTAACATTCTTTACTAACAAACCAAACGTATGAGTTTCAATGCAAAGAAAACAGCCTTGGTGGCTGGCTTGTGCCTTATAGGTATGACCACAGCCCAGCAGGCTTCGGCAGAAACAGGAACGGTTGCTGCCGTACAAACGCAACAGAAGCAGGCATCGGGTATTATAAGCGACTCTCAGGGTCCGCTGATCGGTGCCACAATCATGGAAAAAGGTACTAACAATGGAACCGTTACTGACATGAACGGTCACTTCTCCTTAAACGTCAAACCTGGCGCAACGCTTGTTGTTTCCTACGTTGGCTACGAGACACAGGAAATAAAGGCTGGTGACGGCATCAACGTAACACTCGCAGAAGACGGAGCCAACGTGTTCAACGAGGTTGTCGTTATCGGTTACGGTACACAGCGCCGTGAGTCTGTGACAGGCTCTGTTGCCAACATCGGCGGCGAGAAACTGAACCAGATTGCTGCGACCAATGCTGCTCAGGCCCTGCAGGGACGTGTAGCTGGCGTGCAGATGACACAGACCAGCACAAAGCCTGGTGAGGAAATGCAGATCCGCGTTCGTGGTCAGCGTTCACTCTCTGCCAGCAACGACCCTCTGATTGTGCTCGACGGTATCCCATTCATGGGTAAGTTGAGCGACATCAACCCCTCTGACATCAAGTCTATGGATATCCTCAAGGATGCCTCTGCCACAGCCATCTATGGTTCTCGTGGTGCTAACGGTGTCATCATCATCACGACCGTCAAGGGTGCCATGGGTGCTCCTGCAAAGGTAAGCTACAACGGTTACGTCAACTTCAAGACCGTATTCAAGAAATATCCTATGATGGACGGTCCTACGTACAGCAAGTTCCGTCAGTATGCCGGCAGATATGCTAACTCACTCGCTGAGAGCGACGACACAAACACCGACTGGCAGGACCTCTATTATAAGACCGGCGTAGGCCACAACCACGATATAAGCATCACAGGCGGCACTAACGGTGGCAGCTACAGCTTCGGTGCAGGTTACTACCATGATGAGTCTGTCGTTCCTACCGAGCAGTACAACCGTATTTCTGTTCATGGTACATTCGACCAGAACGTAGGCAAGTTCTTCCGCTTCGGTTTGAACACCAATACCAGCTATCGCAAGAACGAGGGCAGAAGCGACATCTACAACGTACTCAGCAAGACTCCACTGTCAAGCCCATACAATGAAGACGGAAGCATCAAGCGCTACATCGCAATGCCGGCAGACGACTCTGCAGTTCTGACTCGTGACGTTGCAGAAAGCTTAGAGGATGTATGGCTCAATGAAACCAAGGGTCTCGGTACATACAACACTCTGTTCGGTGAACTGAAGTGCCCATGGGTTGAGGGTCTGAGCTATCGCATCAACATCGGTCTCAACTACCGCACATCCAAGAACGGTAGCTTCACAGGTACTGGTGTTCTCAACAAGGACGCAAATGCCATCAACGGCGGCAGCATCTCAGAAGATCAGACCCGCAACTGGGCAGTTGAGAACCTTATCACTTACGATCGCACATTCAATGAGAAGCACAACTTGAACATCGTAGGTCTGTACTCAGCAGAACAGACAGTTTACGAATCTACAGGTGCTTCCGCACAGGGCATTCCTTACGACCTTTTCCAGTACTATGCACTTGACAAGGCATCTACTGAGAAGAAACTCCAAAACTACAACTACTGGAAGAGTGGTCTCGTATCTTGGATGGGTCGTGTGATGTACTCTTATGACAACAAATACATGGCTTCTGTTGCCATCCGTACCGACGGTTCTTCTCGTCTGGCACCAGGACACCAGTGGCACACATACCCTGCATTCTCTGCAGGTTGGAACATTGCACGCGAGGACTTCATGTCACAGTACAAGTGGATTGACAATCTGAAGCTCCGCGTAGGTTTCGGTCAGACTTCAAACCAGGCAATTTCTCCATATTCTACCCTTGGCAGTCTTAATATCCGCAACTACAACTTCGGCGACACATACAAAGCCGGCTACTATGTAAACATCCTGCCTAACTCTGAACTCGGTTGGGAGTATTCAAAGACTTGGAACTTCGGTCTTGACTTCTCCTTCTTCAATGGTCGCTTGAACGGTTCGTTCGAGTACTATGTACAGAAGACAAAGGACGTGCTTCTTGACGTATCTATGCCTTCTACATCAGGTGTATCTAGTTACACTGGCAACATCGGTACAACACAGAACAAGGGTTTCGAGCTTTCTCTGAACGGTGTTATCATCGACAACAAGAACGGTTGGAACTGGGAGGCTGGAATCAACCTCTATGCTAACCGCAACAAACTGACTGCGCTGGAGTCTGGACGCACAAGAGACGAGGGCAACCGCTGGTTCGTTGGACACCCAATCGACGTTATATATGACTATGAGAATCAGGGTCTGTGGAACGAGAGCGACATCATCACCTATAGTGACGGCAAGACAAACCGCGAAATTCTTGAGCCAGGTGGCAACCTCGGTATGATTAAGGTAAAATATACCGGTGACTACGTTGAGGATACAGACATAAACGGCAATACTGTACAGAGGCCAACACGTGCCATCAATGCTGACGACCGCCAGATTATCGACATGGAGCCAGACCTCCTCGGTGGTTTTAACTCTACTGTTACCTATAAGAACTTCGACTTCACCGTTATCGGTGCATTCCAGATCGGTGGTAAGGTTATCTCTGCCATCCACTCTTCTAACGGTTACCTGAACATGCTCACTGGTCGTCGTGGTCAGCTTGACGTTGACTACTGGACTGAGGAGAACACTGGCGCAAAGTATCCAAAACCTGCAGGTGCAGGTGACACCGACAATGCCAAGTATGCTTCTACACTGGGTTACTTCAACGGTGGCTATCTGAAGATTCGTGCCATCACTCTCGGTTACGACTTCGCTAAGTTGCAGGCTGTCAAGAACCTCGGCATCAGCCGTCTGCGCCTCTATGCTACAATCCAGAACCCATTCGTGCTCTTCTCTCCATACACTAACGAGTGTGGACTTGACCCAGAGACCAACTCTTGGGCTAACGAGAATACGGCTGTGGCATACGGTGAGTACTCAGGCAAGCACAAGATGCCAATCATCGGATACAACACACCATCTACACGTAACTTCCTGTTCGGTCTTAACGTAACGTTCTAATACAATCGAAACAAAAGAAATTAAACGATTTATCAAGATATGAAAACGAAAAATATAAAATATTATATTGCTGCGGGCCTTGTAAGCTGTGGTTTAGCCTCGTCATTGGTTTCCTGCTCTGACATACTCGATGAGCAGTCTCGCAGTCAGTTTGATACCTCATTCTTCACCTCGAAGACAGGTATGGAGGGAGCTCTTACCTCTCTCTATGCTCACCTGCGCTATTTCTATGGCAACGGTTACTATCTCAACAGCTGTGAGACGGGTACTGACGAATATACATACGCACAGTCTGGTCATGGTAGCAACTTCACATCGCTGGATATGCTGGCTGAAACAGGAAACCCTGGTGACGCTGACAGAAGTGCTATTACTCCAAGCAACAATGATGCTGGTAACCTTTGGGGACAGGCATTCGCCAACATTAATACTGCCAGCGGTATCATAGAGAACGGTGGTGCAGTAGGTCTCAGCGATGCCCAGTTGGCTGAAGCTTACTTCTTCCGTGCATTCGACTACTTCATGCTTGTTCAGACCTTCGGTGGTGTGCCATTGGATCTTGGTGCAGGTGAACTGAAGTACAATACTACTAAAACACGCACCTCTGTACGTAACACCGTTCCTGAGGTTTACAAGGCAATCTTCACCGACCTTGAGAAGGCTGTGGCCGACCTTCCGGAAACCCCACGTCTGACTGGTACTGTTACCAAGAATGTGGCTCGCTTGTACCTTGCAAAGGCATATCTGACTTTTGCATGGTGGTTGGAGAATCCAAACAACATCCCAACCTATCCTGAGTGCGAGCGCAAAGATGTGAGCGATAACCCAAAAACTGCTGCACAGTACTATCAGCTGGCTTACGATGTAGCTCTCGAGGCTATCAACAACCCTGGCCCATACGCCCTGCAGAACACATTCTATGACGTTAACGTGGCTACCAACGACCGCAACTCAGAAATTATGCTCTACGCCGACCACAGCGAGAACGAGGAGTATGGCAACGGTGGTGCAGGTTACGGCTGGGGTAACGGTGCTTCTCCTGAAAACTTCGCTTACTGGTTCGAGACATGGAACTACACTGAGATAAGGGCTTTGGCTGATGTTTTCAAATACGATGACAATGGTAATATCGTCAGCATCGACAAGTACGAAAATGGTGTAGAGAAGCAGGGATCAATCAACCCTGTTCAGCGTGAGGCAGTACAAGGTCTCGGTCGTCCTTGGACACGTATGGCTCCAGTTGCCAGTGCATTCATTGAAGGCGGTGTATGGGAAGATGCAGTTAAGGCTATCGACTCTCGCTACGACGCTACATTCACACTCAGCTACTTCACAAACTGGGATAAGAGTGGCAGCAAAGTTCCTAATGTCTATAATGCAGCCAACAATGCGGAGATCAAACCAAATGAAATATATTTCCGCTTCCTCGATGAAGCTTCTGAAGCAAATATCGACTGGACTAAGTCTGAAATCATAACGAGAAAAGCTAATGGTGACCCTGACAAAGACGATGAAGGCAAGGTCAAGATGACAGAGACCACAGGCTTCAACTTCGGTTCTATACCTGGCGCACCTTATTTCGTTCGCAGTGTCAAGAACATCACCCGTAAGTGTTATCCATGTAACTGGAAGATTAGCATGTACCGCACAGATAACGCAGGTGGCTTAGGCTCAAAGGTGAACGGCGGCAGCCCACGTCCTTGGAACATTGCCAAGTTCTCTGAGTTCTACCTCATAGCTGCAGAGGCTGCCGTTAAAGGCGCTACAGGTTCTATGACCGCTCGTGACCTTGTGAACGTACTCCGTGCCCGTGCAGGTAAGCAGACATACTCTGTAAACGACAGGCAGCAAGTCTCTATCGACAACAGCGAAGCTATGACAGCAGCTACACCTGAAGAAATCACCATCGACTACATCCTTGACGAACGTAGCCGTGAGTTCTGGGGTGAAGGTTATCGTTGGTTCGACCTCGTTCGCACACAGAAGTGGGAAGAACGCGCTTCTACCTATAAAATTGGTGGTGATGGTTATACCGACACGGAACTTAAGACCTACAAGCGCGACATCAAACCTGGCTACTACCTGCGTCCAATCCCACAGGGACAGATTGACGGCATGGAAATGAGCAAGGAAGAAAAGGATGCTTATCAGAACCCAGCATATAGAAATTAAAGTTAGTTAGTAGATTGTATTTATTGCACGGGTCGTCCAGCGATTGGGCGGCCCGTAGCTTTTTTCTTTCATTAACACAGTTACATCAGAAAACTACTACATTTGTTTGCGTATCAGAAAAATTTTACTTACCTTTGCACAAGTATTAGTTTTTATAATCAGCCAAAACAATAACATTACATTATATATTTATGAAAAGATTTTCTCTTTTAATCTCTGCACTCACTTTGATTGTAGGCTCTCTGCATGCGCAGATGATGCCACAGTTTCCCGTTATACCAAATGACACGGCAACACGCGTGGGAAAACTGGATAACGGACTGACGTACTACCTGCGACACAACGAGAAGCCGGAACACGTAGCAGACTTCTATATAGCCCAGCGCGTGGGCTCGCTGCAAGAAGACGACTCACAGCGCGGACTGGCACACTTTCTTGAACACATGGCATTCAACGGTACACGGCATTTCAACGGAAGCGGGATATTAGACTTCACACGCGGACTCGGCGTTGCATTCGGAAAAGACTTGAACGCATACACAAGCATAGAACAGACGGTGTACAGAATATGCAACGTGCCTACACAGAGGCAGTCGGCACTCGACTCATGCCTGCTGGTGCTGAGCGACTGGTCAAACGGCCTGCTACTGCTGCCAGAGGAAATAGACAAGGAACGCGGCGTGGTGCATGGTGAGTGGGCCATGCGCAGCAATGCCATGCAGCGTCTGGTAGAGAAAAACATGCCACAGCTGTTTCCCGGAAGCAAGTATGGCGAGCGACTGCCAATAGGACTGATGGCAGTGGTAGACTCATTTCAGCCACAGACGCTGAAGGCATATTACGAGAAATGGTATCACCCCGAGCATCAGGCAATCATAGTGATTGGCGACATAGACGTTGACCATACGGAGAAAGTGATAAAGGAGATGTTCGGCGGAATAAAGACGCACGACAACGCTGCCCACGTAGAACCCGTGGCAGTGCCCGACAACGACAACATGATATGCATCATAGACAAAGACAAGGAGATGCAGTACACCGTACTGGAACTGGACATGAAGTGCGACCCAATGCCACGCGAGATGCGCAACACACAGTTCGCCTATCTGTTTAACTACATAACCAGCATGACATGCTCGATGTTCAACGAGCGCATGAACGAACTGGTGCGCGAGCCAGACTGCCCGTTCCTGCAACTGTCAATGAGCTACAACCCATATTGCGGCATGACCACAACGAAAGATGCACTGACCGTAGAGGGTGTATCGAAGGAAGGAAAAGAGAAAGAAACAATAGCTGCTGCCGTCAGGGAACTGCGAAGAATTAAGGAACACGGATTTACCGCCGGCGAGTTTCTCCGGGCAAAGGAAAACTTCATGTCGCAGAAGGAAAAGGCATATACAAACAGGAACAAACGCAAGAACGATGAATTCTATAATGCCTGTCTTTCAAACTACCTGAAAGGCAACGCAATGCCTGATGCCGACATGAACTACAACCAGTGGCAAACGATATCGCAGATGATACCGCTTGAGGCAATAAACCAGACTTGCGGACAGGCTGTCACCATAAACGAAGACAAGAACCTCGTATTCATCTGCTTTGCACAGGAAAAAGACGGTGCACAGTATCTAACGGAGGCCGACGTGAAGAAGGTCATTGCCGACGCACGCATGGAAAAGGTAGAGGCATGGGTTGACAATGCCAAGGACGAGCCACTGATAGCAGAGATGCCCAAGGCCGGCAAGGTGGTAAAAGAGAAGAAGAACGACACGTTCGGATATACAGAACTGACACTATCGAACGGTGTCCGCGTATGTCTGAAAAAGACAGACTTCAAGGATGACGAGATATTACTGCAAGGATGGACTCCTGGTGGCAGTTGGCAGTATGGCGCAGCCGACTACAGCAATATCAAAGTCTTTGACAACGTAGTGTCGACGTATGGCATGGGCAATTTCAGCAACAACGAACTGCAGAAAGCACTTGCTGGCAAGCAGTGCAGGCTGGGCATAGGTATGGGCGAGCGATACAACAACGTGAGCGGAAACACCACACCGAAAGATGCAGAAACAATGATGCAGCTGCTCTACCTTGCCTTCACGGCTCCACAGAAGGACGAAAAGACATACGCCACACTGATGACCACACTGGAAACTGTACTGAAGAACCGCGACCTGCAGCCAGAGACGGCACTGTCTGACTCTATCACAAAATACCTGACCTGCGGTAATGAAAGATTCAGTCAACTGCAGATGTCTGACCTGAAGAACGTGTCAGCTGACCGCTGCCTGGAGATTACACGCGAGCAGTTCTCAGATGTAAGCGACTACGTGTTTACCATAATAGGCAATTTCGACGAGGCAGAGATGCAGCGTCTCGTATGTCAATATATCGGAGCACTGCCATCAAAGAAGAAAGGCAAGAAGAACACAGAAGACCTGCGCACGCTGTTCAGCGGAGATATCCAATGCGACTTTGACAGGAAGATGGAAACGCCTAAACCGTATGTTGTCTTATGCTTCAAAGGGGAAGCAGAACACACACTGCGCAACCGCATACTGGCATCGTTTGCCGGTGAGGTGCTGCAAATGCAACTGCTGAAAGAGGTGCGCGAGGATGCCGGTGCGGCATACAGCATAGGTGCATCGGCATACCTGAACACGGAGCCAGAGAAAACATTCACACTGCTTAGAATAGCTGCGCCGATATCAACGCCAGAGAAAGTAGACACGGCACTCACGCTGATAGACAAATGTCTGGATGACCTGATGCGCAATGCAGATACCGACATGGTGGAGAAGGTGCGCGCCAACCTGCTGAAACAGGCAGACATCAATGCAAGGAAAAACAACACATGGCAGGGAATCATCGAGGCTTGGTATAAATATGGTCTCGACGTAAGCACAGACTACAAGAAGATTGTCAGCGAGGTAAAAGCAGAAGAAATATCTGCATTCCTGCGCGAACGTATACTGCACGAGGGCAACAAACTAAAAGTAGTGATGCGTCCTGAAAAATAAATACGCAGGAAAAGCACTGTACAGTAAAAATAATAGCAAAAAAATTGTCAAAACATTTGGCAGTTTCAAAAAAAAGTATTACCTTTGCACTCGCAAATTCGCAGAGCGACCATGAACCTGCTTACGCAGACATTCATTATTTGCTTCATGCGAAGAAGCACTCGCAAATTCGCAAAGCGAAATCTTGCACTCAAAAATTCTGTAAAGGTAACGGAAGGTTGGGTGAGTGGCTGAAACCACCAGTTTGCTAAACTGACGTACGGGTTACCGTACCGGGGGTTCGAATCCCCCACCTTCCGCTCCTATTTTGGTGGGTTCATCTAGTGGCCTAGGATACCGGCCTCTCACGCCGGGTACACGGGTTCGACTCCCGTACCCACTACATATACAGAAGCAAACAACAGACAACAAACTTGGTGGGTTCATCTAGTGGCCTAGGATACCGGCCTCTCACGCCGGGTACACGGGTTCGACTCCCGTACCCACTACAAAAAGAGATTCGATGTTTTATTGCTTGAAGCATAAAGCATCGATTTATCGTTTATACCCCCTATTACCAACATAATAACCATATCAGCAGACATAAACAATATGAACCCGGAAACAAAACGAAAAACAATACACGGATGCGGATGCACCCTTCTTTCTGCGGGTGCACTAACCGTTGTGCTTGCCATTATATTTGCTGTTGCAATGCTTCAGGCCGACATTGAAGCAGGAAAGAAAAACAGTGCTGAATGGGATGAATACAACCAACACTTAGAGCAGATAGACTCTATGGAAAAGGCAGGCGTGGCAGACAGCATTATAGCAGAAAGATTCCCACGACCCATTATACGCCAGGGAGGATTTGCAACCTTGTTCGGCGGTGCTATGGCACTAACCGTGATAGTCGTAGCCATGATTCCTATCACCATAGGTGGAATAATGGCCTACAAGACAAGAAAGAAGAAAGACGCTATATACAGTAACGAACTTCCTTAAATTCATATTTTGACAACATTCCGTCACGACGGCGCAGGGTCATTATGCCATTCGTTGCCACGCCAACGAGTGCTGCCTCAAACTGTCCGCCATTGTCTTCATACAAATGATAGCCGTGCCTGCGGTAAAGATGTTGATGATAGAGTGAGACAATCTCTTGTTTATTTCCGCCTTTCAGTAAATCATGGTAATGGCCAAAGCTATTTAGCACAGTATGCAGAATGCTGTCAATGTCATATTCCACATGAGTAATCTGTACGAGCGACACTGGATTAGGCGCATCACTGCGAAACTCTGTCTGATTAACGTTTATGCCTGTACCTATTACCATGTCCTGTATGGCAAAACCCTGAAGGTTGATGTCAATGCGCGTGCCTGACAGTTTCATATCCGCATAATAGATATCGTTAGGCCATTTTATCGACAGCATTGCCGACTGTGTGCCAAGCAACTCAGCAACTGCGTCATACAGAGCCAATGCCCATGCCATCGACATGAGATACTGCTCGGCAACAGGCAGCCATACAGGATGCAGAAGCACAGAAAACAACAGGTTTTTGCCACGTTCGCTTTCCCATGTATTCTGTCCCATTCCCTTGCCTGCCGACTGATAATCGGCAATGACACACAATTCTTCCTTGCAGCCAGAAGCAAGCAGGAAGTCGATGGTTGACGTAGTATTGTCAAGTCTTATAATTTCCATTTCATTCTGAACTGCCGTTCACGCTCCTTTGCATGTTCAATAAATATCTTATACTCCTCACTGTCCGGATTGAATGGTTTGTGGTTCAAGGCATGGGCAATAGGCTGCCACTCGTCCATAAACCTAAAAGCATCATCACTGAGCACAGCATCACAAAAACGCTTGAAGATATAATCAGCTGCCTGTTCAGACGGATGCAGCATGTCAGGCTTGTAGAAACGATAGTCGCGCAGTTCATCGTTCATAAGTTCATAAGCAGGGAAATAAGCCACTCCGGCATTACTTCTCACTATCTCATCGGTCGCAAGCAGCAACGCTGCCTTTGACAACTGGCTGCCATGAAACCCATACTTGCGATAGCGTATCGGACTGACCGTGAGTACAACATTTACATCAGGATTGAATGAACGAAGTTTCTCTATACATTGTTGAAGGTAACCCGTACATTCCGTGACCGTCAACACCCTCTCCGTAAACAGACGTTGCGGACGCTTGCAGCAATTGTCAACAATCTCGCCCGTCTCATTCAATATATAGACATGGTTCGTACCGAGAGTAAGGACAGCCACGTCTGCAGCCTCACACTTCTCTACAGTATGCAGTATGGACGCAGGGTTATACATTACGCCATACGGATTTACAACCGTGTGAAACTGAGCATCAGCAAACCGCCTGCCTATCTCTGATGCAAAACACGAGCCGACGAACAGCAACCTGTCTGTCGGAGCGATGCTGAACGGCAAACGCTCAATCGCAACCTCTGTATTCAACTGCAGTGAACTCATACCTTATTCTATTTTACTCCCCCACCCCATCAGCTGCGGCTAATCTGCAATCCACAGTCAGACAAATGCATGTCGACGAACCTTGCGTTACCATTCTGAGGATTACGCATCAATATTTGCTTTATGCGCGCAGCAGCATCAGGGTCTTTTGCTACCATATAAAGATAGCCGCCACCACCGGCTCCAGGCAACTTATATCCAAGGCAAAGGTCGTCAACCATATCTGTCAGGGCTTTCACCTCTGGGGGATTGGTGCCTTTGTCCATGGCCTGATTCTGCTGCCACGTACGACGAACGGCCTGTCCCATTCCAACGAAATCGCCACGCTGCATAGTCTCATACAAAGCGTGGGTGTGTTCCTTCATCTCACGCAGCATCATCAGCTCATCGTGATGGTTAAGGAACATGCGCCTGACTATTTCAGCAAGAAGAGTCTTTGCCGTGCGGGTAATACCTGTATAATATAAAAGGTGGCAGGGGGCATACTCAGAACCTGTATATAATTCATCCGGTAGCCACCTTACAAGCGGCGTCTGCTCAAAGCCTTTCTGCGTCTGCAGCAGTTTCACACCGCGCAATATACCGCCAAACTGATCCTGCCAGCCTCCACCGGTCGTAAGCAACTGTTCCAACACCAACGTGCGACGACCTATCTCGCTCTTATCCCATGCAAGCGAACAGAAATCATTAAGCGCACCCAGCACCGTGCTTGCCAATATACTGCTCGTTCCGAGTCCCGAACCAGCCGGTATTGCCGACAGCATCGTCAGTTCCATGCCACAGCCGAAACTCTCTAATTGAACAGCAAGACTGGGATAACGCTCCGCACAATAATCAGGATAGAAACCACACAATGCCAGTGCCGCCTTGGGTATTGAGAAAGGCGAACCTACTTTGTTAAAGCATGCCAATTCCTCGTATGTGGTTATACGCTCCTCTGCACCCAAGTCAATGCTACGTAATATTATATGGTACTCACGACATGGTTTCACATAAGCCTGCAACGGTGGTTGTCCGTTCAGTTCGATGGCAAGATTTATCACGCTTCCGCCCTCCATCAGGCAATAAGGCGGCGTGTCCGTCCAACCGCCAGCAATGTCTATGCGGACCGGCGATCGTCCCCACACTATCTGATCCCCATGCACCGACATTTTTGGCAGTTGCTTGTCTTGTGACACTACTGACGTCAAGCCGCCACGCAACAATCGGAATGCCTCGGCAGATTCTTCTTCTCCATTCTCTCCCCTCAGCCGTTTTACTTCCGAACGAAACATACTGTCATGGATGCGCAGCATCAAAGAAGCATCTTCACCTACGGCATCAGGCAATGGCTGACCACTGACCGCATATTCACGAGCCGTATTTTCCAAATCGGTCTGATAAAAAACACTGTGTCTGTAGTTCTCTGCCAATGCCACAAGATTTAAACGGCGGAACCGCTCACGCGACTGTGTCAGCCCAACAAGATTAGCCTCTGCAGAAATCTCATCAGCCGACATCCAACGGTCAACCTTACAAGGACATTCACCTGAACCCGAAAGCATCCATATCAACACCTTTCCCATATCGTCGATATTGTCAACTACAGGAAATATGCATGCTGACTGCAGGTCTTCTCTTCCCTTTATCTCCTGCACATCAACATTATGTCGTGCCGCCCAGAGGGGGAAAGGCTGACCAAGGAACTCTGTTGCCTCGTCGGTAATATCTCCACGGAACTTATCATTGAAACCGTAAGGGCGTACAGCATAGGCAGAATCTGCTATTGGAACAATATCCACACACTGGCCTGCAGTCAACTCTACGTTCCAGTCGTTTTCCGGCACTCCGGTAATGACATTCTCATGCGAAAGCGTCCACCTGCTGCCAATGCAGGAGTTCTCTATCCATATATTGACGTTATCAGCACTGACAGGCACCCTAACATCTGCATTCTGTATAAATATAGACGGATGGGGCTTGCGTGAATTATGCATTATCTCACGCTGGTCGTTCACCACATTCTGCACACTGAGCGTTGAAGATATTATCTCATGAGTAGTACCGTAATGATAAAACTCACCACCCGGCAACGGCAATATGGCAACCGACAGTTCCCCCACCTCTGGATCAGGTGACGTAGGATGCGTGCCCAAAGCACAACCGAAATCGGAATACATATCATAATTACATATCTCGCCAGAAGCAGACTGCGACTTCTTCATCATCACCTTCAGAGCCTTGTCTGAAAGCAACCATATTCCTATATCGGTTAAATAATATCCGCTCTCAAGCACCTGCGACAGCTTCTGCAAGGAAGGCTTCTGCAGCATACACTGCAGTTCATTGGGATTCTGCCTCGTTGAAACAAACACTCCATGGTCTTTCGCAATGTCTGCATCAAGCCACAAGCCGTAGCATACCACGTCAGCATCAGGAATAGCACCTATTGGTTTGGTAGCACGAATAAAAACATCGCCACTCACTATCATGGTGCGCAACGAGTCAGGTGCAGCATCCATGATTTTCTCATAAAGCGGAATCTGCAACGACAGGAGATCTTGCGACAAACGTTGTCCACGCTCCCAACGGAAGATTGGAACAGGCGTCAGTATCTTTCCCGACGGAGCATACGCCGGCAGCCTGCGACTTTGTCCTCCGGCATGAAGTATTATGCGTCGCTGTTCGCTTGATAGCCAACTGTCAAAATCCTGATTTCCACAACTGCTCCTGTATGCCTGGTGCATAAGCCACGTGGTACCTCCACCAGAACCAAGTTTACGACCGACCGGGTCATTAGTGCAGAACCATTCCTCCGAATCAAGCTTTGTCACTTCATGGAAACAACTAACGAGATTTGGAGGGAGAGAAAGGAGTTTCTTATATTTCATGTATTACTGTTTATTCTAATGTCATTATATCGTTACCACAACCGCAGGCAAGATTTAGTCATCCTCAAACATTCCCTTGAACCACTTGAGCTCACTGTAAGTCTGTTGTATATCCTCACGTGTAATATCAAACGAACGGTCTACACGCCGCGGATTATCTTTCAACGAATGAGAGAATAGCCAGTCATAAGTCTTCTGAAGGAAGAAACAACGAGCATACACGCCATGCGAACCGCCCTGCATCCAGTCATACCGCAACAGTTTGTCCTGCCCAGTGCGCTGCAGGTAATCCACCACTTGCTTTGAACAGTTGATTCCCACTGCACGGTCAGCCGTGCCATGCATAATCCATAAACAGGTTTTACCTAATCCGTCAGGTTGCTTGGATGAACAACCACCACAAAAAGCTATAGCAGCCGCTATCTTCTCTGGATAAGCATTTACAAAATCCATTGTGCCATACCCTCCCAAACTCATTCCAAGCACATAAACACGCGTGGTATCAATTGAGAAGTTACGCTTTGCCCACTCAAGCAGTTCGTTGAGTTTCTTAGGACTCCACGCTCCGCGCGATTGAGGAGCAATAACTATTGCTGGCACAATCTTACCCTTGGCAATGGCATCAATCGTGCCATACCGACGCACTTTGTTCAAGTCATAGCCACAGCATGATGCACCATGAAGGTAAAACACCAACGGCACGGGATGCACACGCGGATCATAGTCACTTGGGGTATAAAGCCAGAAATTGTAGTTATCAGGCAACACGTTATGACGCGCCACAATGGTTCCCTTGGCTATACGCTCCTGCGAACTGACGCTAAGCGAAACGCTTAAACACAGTAATAAAAAACAAATAAATCTCTTCATTCTCATACTTACACATTATTTCTTTGTACATGGCTGGAAAGCATATTCCTTCAATTCTGTTATCGAAGGTGTCTCTCCACACAAGGCACATGTCTTATTCTTACTGAATGTAAATTTATTCCACTGCATCGTCAAGGCATCAAACGTGAGCATACTGTCATACAACGGTTCGCCGATACCTGCAAGATGCTTTATCACCTCTGTTGCCTGCACTGTGCCAAGCATTCCTGCAATGCTTCCAAGCACTCCTACCATGGCACATGTCTCTACATCCTCCTTCTTCGGAGGTTCGGGAAACAGGCATCGATAACAGGCTGTGCCGGGCTTATGTGTCATCACCTGACCACTGTATCTGTTTATTCCACCGATACAAAACGGCTTATCCAACATCACACAGGCATCATTGACGAGATACTTTGCGGAAAAGTTGTCTGAACCTTCTACCACGAAGTCATAGCTGCGGATGATATCAAGGGCATTGTCTTCATTGAGATACAGTTCATGTTTCTCTATCTCGACATCGGGATTCAGTGCCTTGATACGCTCAGCCGCAGAATCCACTTTCGGTCTGCCCACGTCTGCCGTAGAGTGAATGACCTGTCGCTGCAGATTTGTCAACGACACCGTATCGCCGTCCACCAGACCGATAGTTCCCACACCTGCTGCCGCAAGATACATGGCAACCGGCGATCCCAATCCACCTGCCCCAACTATGAGCACACGTGAACTGAGAAGTCGCTTCTGTCCTTCCATGCCGAAACCATCGAGTATCAGATGACGGTTGTACCTACGAAGTTGTTCCTTATTAAAGTTTTCGCAAGTCATGTGTCAATTTTGCTGCACAGAAATTAGGTCCGCACATGGTACAGTATTCTCCGTCTGTATGTCCTGCCTCCTCAAAGTATTGCAGAGAACGCTCCGGGTCAAGACTCAGATGGAACTGGTCACGCCAGCGGAAGTCGAAACGTGCCTTTGAAAGTGCATTGTCACGCACCTGTGCACCAGGATGTCCCTTTGCAA
Source organism: Prevotella sp. (assembly GCA_017413085.1). Lineage (GTDB taxonomy): Bacteria > Bacteroidota > Bacteroidia > Bacteroidales > Bacteroidaceae > Prevotella. Next base: position 11,288 of record JAFPVC010000025.1, on the reverse strand, counting down.
GGTCTGCAGCATGTGCGGCAATCTTATATGTCACGACTCCCACACGCACATCCTCACGGTTTGGCAACGCAAGGTGTTCCTTCGGGGTGACATAGCAAAGCATCGCCGTACCGAGCCATGCTATCTGCGCACCACCGATGGCACTAGTGATATGGTCATAACCAGGAGCAATATCTGTAACGATAGGTCCGAGCGTATAGAACGGTGCTTCATGGCAATGCTCAAGCTGACGCTCCATATTCTCGCGAATCTTATGCATCGGCACATGTCCGGGGCCTTCTATGAATGCCTGTACATTCTTTGCCCATGCACGGGTGACGAGTTCACCCATGGTATCCAGCTCAGCAAACTGTGCCGCATCATTGGCATCTGCCGTACAACCAGGACGCAGTCCGTCGCCGAGTGACAGGGCCACGTCATACTGTGCCACAATGTCGCAGATATCATCGAAATGCTCATAAAGGAATGATTCCTTGTCGTGTATCAGGCACCATTTGCTCATTATAGAACCGCCGCGGCTTACTATGCCGCACAGGCGACTGTCGGCAAGATGCACATTCTGACGACGTATGCCTGCATGGATGGTAAAGTAGTCAACACCCTGCTCGCACTGTTCTATCAGCGTGTCCTTGAATATCTCCCAGTCGAGGTCTTCGACCTTTCCGTCCACCTTCTCCAGTGCCTGATATATAGGTACCGTACCAACCGGCACCGGACAGTTACGCACAATCCATTCACGCGTTTCGTGAATGTTTGCACCAGTGGAAAGGTCCATCAGTGTGTCACCTCCCCACTTGCATGACCACACAGCCTTGTCCACCTCCTCGTCTATGGAAGATGTGGTGGCAGAGTTTCCGATATTGGTGTTTATCTTCACAAGGAAGTTGCGGCCAATTATCATCGGCTCACTCTCCGGGTGGTTGATGTTTGCAGGAAGCACCGCACGACCTCTGGCTATCTCGTCACGCACAAACTCTGGCGTGATATGCGTCTTGATACCCAGTTCCTCACAGTTCATGTTTTCGCGTATTGCCACATACTCCATCTCCGGCGTTATGATGCCGGCCTTGGCGTATGCCATCTGCGTTATTGCCTTGCCCTGCTTTGCACGGCGTGGCAACTGTATATGCTCAAAGCGCAGTGAGTCGAGCGAACGGTCTGCAAGTCGCTGCTTGCCATACTCGCTCGTTATCTCTGACAACTGTTCCGTGTCCTCACGGTCAATTATCCACTGCTCTCTCATGCGCGGCAGACCTTTCTTCAAATCCACCTCTATATTAGGATCTGAGAACGGGCCGCTTGTGTCGTATATGTATACCGAGGCATTCTGTTCTGTATGGGGCACGCCATTCTTATCCTTCGTCACCGTTGGCGTAAGGTTCACCTTTGTCATCCCCACTTTTATATATGGGAACAGCTTGCCCTGCATGTATGCTTTTTCTCTTTTTGCGTATGCTTTGTTATCTTGTGGCATAGTGATGTCCAAGTTATGAGTTAAGAGTTTTAATTAAGAAATGCGGTCAACGGACTTGAAGCCTCTGCGCTGTCACTAATGGCACCGAGGCCTGCCTCGTATGCACGGCGGCCAGCTATCACAGCTTCTTTGAACGCCACCGCCATCTGCACTGGGTCGCCTGCTACAGCTATGGCAGTGTTTACCAGGCAGCAGTCTGCTCCCAGTTCCATTGCCTCTGCGGCATGGCTCGGAGCGCCAATACCTGCATCCACCACCACAGGCACTGTGGCCTGCTCTATGATTATCTGCAGGAAATCTCTCATGCGCAATCCTTTGTTCGTTCCTATAGGAGCAGCCAACGGCATAACGGTGGCGGCACCAGCCTCCTCAAGGTGCTTGCACAGTGTGGGGTCAGCCTGGCAGTATGGCAGTACCACAAAACCCAGTTTTACCAACTGCTCCGTGGCCTTCAACGTCTCCACTGAATCAGGCAGCAGATAGCGAGGGTCTGGATGTATCTCCAGTTTCAACCAGTTAGTACCGAATGCCTCGCGTGCCATCTGTGCGGCAAACACTGCTTCCTCAGCATTGCGCACACCACTTGTGTTTGGCAACAGCTGTATGTTCTTGTTCTGCGTGATGTGTGTCAGCAGGTCATCCTGCTCGTCATCCAGTTCCACGCGCTTCATTGCCACTGTCACCATTTCCGTCTCACTTGCCTTGATAGCCTCTGCCATCAGGGCATTGTTGTTGAATTTTCCTGTTCCCAGGAACAGACGCGAGTTAAACTCACGTCCTGCTATAATCAGTTTATCCATATACTTGTTTTTCTATTTTTATAAGTCGTTTCATTTCTTCTACCGGCTCTGATGCTGTCAGCACACTGCCGCTCAGCGCTATGCCGTCTATGCCTATAGCCTTTATCTGCGGAATATCCTCTGCCGTTATGCCTCCTATTGCCACCACAGGAATACTCATTCCCTCTCTTTTCATACATTTCACTATGTATTCATATCCTTCAAGGCCTAACACTGGCGAAAGATTCTTCTTCGTTGAAGTAAAGCGGAACGGACCGCAACCTATGTAGTCTGCCCCTGCTGAGCAATGCGCCCTCACGTCATCAATGGTATTTGCCGTCGCTCCTATTATAAAATCCCTGCCAAGCAACTTGCGGGCTTCTGCTATAGGCATGTCATTCTTTCCAAGATGCACGCCGTCAGCACCGATTTCCCTAACAAGTTCTACGTGGTCATCTATAATAAAGGTAGCACAAAACTCCTTACACATTGCCTTGACTTGCATTGCTACAGGACGTATCTCATCTGCCGTCACATCTTTCATACGCAACTGAATCCACCGGCATCCACCCTCCAGTGCCATCCGTATGGAGTCAAGATAAGTGTATTTATCCGTGTAATGACTAATAAACTGAATCATCCTCCGCAAGCAGCTTTTATGATCAACACATTAGCACCTTCTTTAAGTGGCGTACAGTCCCAGTTACTTCTCTGAATCATTGTCTGTTCAACAGCCAATGCCACGCCACGTTCCGGCAGAGCCAGTTCCCTTGCCAGTTCGCCTACGTTCTTGGCAGACGTCTCTGTTTCCTTATTATTAACTTTTATCTTCATATCATATAATACATATCATATAATAAAACAATGAGCAACAACCGCATATAATTAGCGGTCATCACTCGAAGTTCGTCATTCAAAAATCCATTCCCTACGGCAGCATTACCTGCATCAGGTCATTATGGGTATAATCTCAGCCTTGTATTCTGTCGTTTTCAGGACAAAATTCATCAGCACCCCGAGTATATTAAAGACAAAGTTACTAAAAATCCATGAAAAACACAAATATTTATTGTTATTGAAATATTTTTCCTCAAAAAATTTTGTCAGTTCAGAAAAAAGTATTACCTTTGCACTCGCTTAACAAAAACAACAACTATGGTGCCCGTAGTTCAGTTGGTTAGAGCGTCAGATTGTGGTTCTGAATGTCGTGGGTTCGAGTCCCACCGGGCACCCCACAAAATAAATCCCTGCAAGTCAATTACTTGCAGGGATTTTCGTTTTCAAACACCTTAAATTTTGATGGAACATTGATGGAACATTTCATATTTATTCCATCAATGTAATAGGGTTTGTGTTCACAAAGTGCCATGATTATCCAAATATATTCATCCCTTTGTGATTAACATACTCAATTGTTATCATTGGTCTTTATTACCCATTTACCTTCCTTGCGACCACCTTCACGAGTGAGAATGCCCAATTTCTTTAATTTGGCTATATCCCTTTCGATGGTTCTTTCATTGGAACCTTCCTTTTCCGACATCTTTTCCGACATCTTTTCCGAGATTGCCTTTGCAGATAAGAACGGATCTGCTACAATCATTTCAATTATCACCTTCTGCCTGTCAGTCAGTTCTTTTGGTGCATTTTTGGTGCCATCTATTGGGTTTTGCTTGTCTTTGCTGGCTATATCGGCAATAACATTGCCCGCTGCTTCATGACAGGGAATAGTGATGCGGAAGAAGGTGCGCTCTTCATCCGTAACGACGACAGCGCGAGGCGAGCCATTTGCCTTCAATACATTCTGGATGGTAGGAATACCTGTGCTTCGTCCTTCGGTCAACTCCAATTCCTTCAAGTATTCACCCAAACGACGGTTGCGATAACGCTTAGAGATTAGCAGCTCACCCCGATTGATGTCAGCAACTGGGATGCTGCGGTCTGGCCCACCTACGTTCTGGATGGTAATACCCTTTGGTTCCACCGTTATCACCACAGGCTCTCATTCACGATAGTCGCGATGATATAACGAGTTCGTAATACTTTCCTCTAATGCTTGGTAGGGATAGGTATAGAACTTGATACTGTGGTTGTCATTCTTGGGCTTGATGATGGACTGCATCACTACCATACGATTAAGATACTCCAACGTTCGCTCAATAATCTGTGTCACGGAACCAGTAATGACAGGGGCTTCGTAGAGATTGTTGGGATTTACCAATCGACCTTCAGGGAAGAATACCACTTCTACTTGTGTCCGCTTGAAGAACTTACTTGGGTTCTCTCACAAAACATCATGGCGGCTACATTCCTCAGCATACGGTTCTCCGATGGACCCACATATAAGTCCATCTGCTCCAGAATCTCGCTCAATGGTCTTTCGTATAACTCATTAGCCAGTTTACTGCCAACCTTCACCAAGTATTCACGAAGCAACAACGTAGATATATCCTCTACTTTAATGTCAGGATTCCCCCTTTCGTCAAACGGCACACGACTGGCCAGTTCACGCAGTTCGTCCAGCACCTCGCCTTTGGCAATGATGCTACTCGTACCACTCCGAATATAGAAGTATTCCTTACTACCATTCTTCGCTGTTACATTCTCGGGGACAGAATATGGTCTATTGATGCCTGCAGGACACCATATAACGAGTACTTGTTTGCCATCTACTTCTTCAACGCTTGTCCTAGGCATATAATATGGTGACATCTTGTTGTTATAGCTTACCATTTCCTGAAGAATGCCGTCAATCTTCTCTACGGGTACACCTTCCACGGGGCGGATAGCCATTCCCGTATCATCATCGCTATCCACTCCAACCAGTATATATCCACCACCAAGATCGTCGAAATCATTTGCAAAAGCACATACACTATGGTATATGCTTGCTGGATTCCAACCTTTCTTGAACTCAATCCTATTGGACTCAATCTTCTGTTTATTCAGCAAGTCGTCTATGTTTATTGCTAGTGCCATAATCTATTCTTTTTGCAAAGTTAATCAATTATTTCGACTTGTCCAACAATATGTCTAATTGACTTTGTAATTCGTCGCTATTGGGGTAAGTATATTGCATCTCCAACGGGTCGTCACATTTAAGCAATTCGAAATAGTGGCTCCATGTCAAAAAGTGAGTCATGTCTCACTTTTTGGGAAAATCATATAAAACTTACGCATATAATAATGCTTATTGCATCTATATTAATTTATTCTAATGCAGCTTCCACCAAGGTATTGGTTATTTCTGCTTTTGCATCGTAAATCTTGTTAAAAAGTTCTTCAGATGATTGTTTGTTATCTTCTAATTCAAAAAGAACAGTTCTCAAACCAACAGTCAAATAACCTATCCTGTTTTTCGTGTAATTATTGTCTTCTATTTTAAACCATTTAAACCCAGTTTCACGAAATGATGTAAGATAGTCAGCAACCTGTTGCAATGATTGGATTCTATTTTCTTTTGAACTATAATCGAAAATCCTATTCATTTGCTTCACAAATGTATCGATTTCTTGCTTTCTCAGTTGCATCATAAGCATTTCTTTCTCATGATGCATTTCTTTTTCAAACCGAGCCTCTTCTATAGCATTGGCATTTATTGTACGTTTTTCTTCTAAACTTGAAATGGCAATGGTCATTTTGATAAACACATATATGTTTATTGCTGTCAAAATTGGTGTTAGGATCCCATTTACATAATCTCCAAAATTACTCCACAAATTTGAATCCTTGCTCAATCCACTATTAAACATATAGAAATAAAAAGCAGGGATAATAATAAAGGCTACAACGATACAGACAATAACATTTCGTTGTAAGTTCTTTGATTGCTTCAGATATTCCATGCTATAATCTCTTAATCAAACAATTCAACTACCCTCTGACTTTCTTATATCGTCAATTTCCTGCATCAGGTGTTCTGTCTGCTGGAGCACATATATGATGTGGCCGTAATGCTTCACGTCCTCAAAACTCAGAGTCATGCCTTTGCGGTCTTTGAGCCATTTCTGAGCAGGCTGGTAGCCGCCAATGTAGAACTGCCAGGCTGATTCTGGTACACCGTCGAAGTATTGTTCTGCATTGATATAGACGCGATTATCCTGCCAGCGGTAGCAGTCCACTTGCAACGAGCCAGCAACAGGGAAGGTGACACCAGTCTTTGAGGGCAAGTTTTCCATAAGATGCAGTTGTCGCAGTTCTTCTCCCAGCTCCGCTAAATCACGGAATTTCTCCCAGTCTGTTGGATAAGGTATGCGAGGGAAGTCTATCTTCAGAAATTCCTTGTAGCGTTCGCGATAGCTTGGACTATGCAACACTGCATAGATGTAATCGAAGAGGACTTGGGGATAGAGTACACCGTTATATTCACTTGTTGGGTCAACCAACACATTGTCATCGTAGCAAGGAAGATAGTTCAAACCCTTGGCAATCTTATCATACAATTCCTTTTTGAAGTTGACAATGCGTTCTTCCTTGCCCATGTTCTCCTTATAGATGTAAAGAGGGAAAACATAGCCTCTTTCCTTTGTCTTTGAAGAAACTCGGCAATCATCAACTATGCCATCTGCTATAGACACATGCTTCCACTCATTACCAGCTAATTGCCTGCATGTGAGCAAAGCTACGTTTTGATGCGTCATCTGCCGCATTGTTGTTTCACGAGGACGTTCTATCTTTTGGACGTCATAATACACAAACCTATCATCAAACGGTCTGTAGTTATATCTTTTTATAAGTGATGAATCTGCAGAGCCATACTCCTGTTTGACCTTTGCAAACAAACTGTTTTCATTCATGTCAACAAGTATAGCATCTTTAGCTGTAACAACAGATACTGAACTAACATTAAAGAGTTCATCAACTTTGAAGCCTTTATCGTATTCTTCCTGTAAATCAAAATTCTTTGGAACAAAGAAATACATTGGAGCCTTAGGTTTCATTTCTTCATATCCAACGTTTCCTAAAGTTGCCCCATCGAGGAAATCATATTTCTGCTGACGCAGTCCATATAAATCTTTATGGTACACTTTTCCAAGTTCATCTTTTCCTTTCTTACCAGTCTTGACAAACAGGTTGATGCTGACGCCCTGCATAATATCAAAAACATTCTCGTCCTTGCTACCATCAGGACATGTTTCTTTCTTCTTGCTGTTACCGTGGAGGTCAATTGTATAAATCTTGTCGAAAGTCTTCAACAAATTCCAACGCATACCTCTGAAGGTGGGATTATCGAGATAGCCATGAGGATTGATAAATCCAATAACGCCCTCGCCATTCTTCTCTATATAATCCTGAGCAAGGCGAATGAATTTCACATAGTCGTCATTAAGCCACTTTGGATTGCGTTCATTGAGTGGCAGTTTGCCACCTGGCTCCTTCTTATAGCTTTCCATGAGCTTCATAATCCATTCACTTTTGTTTTGGCTTTCTCCACTATATGGCGGATTACCAATCATCACCATTACAGGGCAGTCGCGCTTTATTACACTTGCCTTCTTTGATTCCAAACTAAGCCAATAGGAGAAAAGCGAATCAGTATCGTCATTTGCTTCTTCCAGCGAATTAGTAAGCAATAGGTTGAGGTGTGGTGGCTCATTCGATGTCAGCGCTCCATTTTCCTTCAGTTGCAAAAAAAGTTTCATGTGGGCAATGGTGTAAGGTGCCATCATTACCTCAAAACCATAAAGTCGTGGCAACAAGCAAGTAGAGGCATACTGATTCCAGATGCCATCGTTGCCCTCAAACTTCTGACGCACTTGACGTATGATTTCAGAAAGGAAAGTGCCAGTTCCCATTGCCGGATCTAATATCTGCACGCGGTACAAATCTTTGGTTACGTGCTTCTTGCCGTCTGAAGTTCGCTTGTCAAAACTCTGGGGAACAGAAACGCTGTGAGGTACCTTGCTATAGTCGGCCAGTCCTTCAGGCAAATGGAATTCTTTTTGCAGTATCTCATCGACGACCCTCACGATAAAACTAACCACAGGCTGTGGTGTGTACCAGACTCCACGAGCCTTGCGAAGCGATGAGTCGTAAGCAGCAAGAAAATCTTCATAGAAGTGCATCATGGGGTCTTGCCGCTTGGTATCCTCGTTATAGCCATCAAGAATCTTTTGCATATCGGTGATGCCAAAGGCTAATACGAGGTCATCCAGAATCCATTCTATGCGTGGGTCGGGGTCGAGACCTGCTATCTGTTGAAACATATTACGCAAAAACTCACTCGTTTTTGGAATCAGGTTGAGTGCTTCCTGCCGTGAGAAATCCTCTGGTGTCTTGTCGTTAAGGCGTGCAGCAAACAGCCCATACACAATGGTCTGAGCGTAAATGTCGGCAAAAGATGATGGAGTAATATCGTGAAGCAACAGTCTGCGAAACGTTTCCATCTGCTCTGTTAGTCCCGTCTTGAATACTTCCTCTTGAGGTATATGGAATAATTCCTCTATTGCATTCTCATTATCTGTTATCCTCTTACTGTCGTCAGTTACTGCCTGCTCAATGATGTTTTTTAGCAGTCGGGCTTTGCCTGCCATCAACTTGGCAAGACGAGAAGCCGATGTTATGCGTTGAATGGCATTATTGCCTACATGCTCTATGAGATTCAGAAACTTATCTTCATTCTCATTGATGGCAACAATCTTGTCACCTTTCACTTCAGCAATCCGCACACTATCCACAAACTCGCCATGCTCATATAGGTGAAAGTCCAGATAATCAGTAAAAATAATATAGTCTAGTGCTTGCTTGTAACGTGTAAACTGCTCCTTATGGCTATGAGGATTACGTCCGTCAAGATCATTGTCGCCTATATCCTTAGCCTCAATGTAGAACACAGGCATACCATCCTTACGACTGACAATATAGTCAGGCGCTCCGCACTTCACTCGCTTGGGTTCGTTTACTATCTGCAGTTTGGGCAACAACGTTTGCAGCAACTGCTCCAAAGCACCTCTGTAACTGTGCTCTGTGGCATTGCCAGCGTGATATTTCTGATTAACGATGCTGATATATTCTTTTAGGTTCATAATACTCATTATCAAAGGCGACTTACGTCTTGCATATCTTTTCAGATTTGTTGTCAGGTTGTAAAGTTAGTGAAAAGTTTTCAATTACGGGGGTGTTTTCGGCATAATTATTGCTTGTTTTATGGATATTTCACATTTAGACTACCATGACACGGTGGAATGGAGGCAGCGGAAATATAAACTTATAGTATCAATAGAAAAATTAAAGGATTGAAAAGTTGAAGAACCTGTCTGCATGGACGACTTCAATCTTTCAATCCTTCAATTACTTATTATTTCAATTCTTTATAGCTTTGAGCGAAACAATGGGTTTATTTGAGAACTGGACGTACAGACTCGCCAGGAGTACGATTGCCAGCAATCTGCCAATCATAATACCTTCCGCTGAAATACATATTATATGCAAAATGAGACAATCCAGCATTATCTGGACTGCCCAATGATGCACCCCAATAGTTACATACGTCACCTATCAAATAAGAACCTGAGTAGAAGCCTGCCGCAGGAAGGAATATATGCTTATCAGATAAAATGTTGTACTGAACAGATGGAGTAACATTATTGTCTGGAGTATTCTTTTTTCCTTTATCACCATTAGCACCAGAACGAACCTGATAGATTATGAACCCCTTGACATGAGTGTGGTTGTAGTTATCCGTCCACTCCCAATAACATTCATTTTTAAGTTCCTCAAATTCATCACGCGTAGGCATGCGCCAGATACCACCCCAATTCCTGTGAGCAGCATCATCTGAAAGTTCAAGAACGGTTCTGTCGTCAACAATACCCCTTTCGCTGTTTGTATTGTATTTGGTCAGAGTTTTGTCTGAACCTTCAGACCATTTGTAGGTTCCCCAACTGTAGTTATCCTTTGGAGTGGTTTCACCCCATGCAAAATAATCACCATAGCCTTCAGGACTTGAAGCGCCTACATTGCAGGTTGCCCACTTCGTGCCGCTGGTTAGGCCGAGGTCAACGTATTTCTGTGTGTTACGTGTCCAGGTGACTGCCGTCACGCCTTCTTCAACAGTTCCCATGTTCACTGCGTTGTGGCGAGAGAAGGCCTGGGTTCTGTCGCTGTATGAGCGTACCATCGTGGTCACCTCTTTGTTATCACTGTCAATAGAGGTGCAGCTCATGGTGAAGCCTTCCTCAAGGATACCTGGCAGGATGGCGATGAAGTATGTGCCGGCGGCTATCTTCGTACTGCCAGTTGGCGGAACGAGGCTCACCGTACATGAAGGAGAGGTAGGTATGGCCTTGGAAATACCGTCGGCACCGACCTGAGCATCGAAACCTCCGGCGATGCTATCACCACCATTGGCGGTGAAGGTTATCCTGTCATACTCCTCTGTAGTTGTAACCTTGACGAAGGCACAGACGTGCTTGAACGCACCGAGGCTGAGGTCTTCATTCTCGTTCACGATCTTGTCGGCATCGTCATTGCGTGCAGTCATGATGGCTGCCTGTGGGTCGAAGCCGTCTCGTGTGGCCACCTGTTCTACAGGCAGCACAAGTCCGCTGATGCCATAGTCTGAGTCGATTGTTGCATTCGCCGTAGCGGGATATACTGCGCAGTAACTCTTAGGCTCGGTAACTGTGATGGTGCCTTGGAACTCACCTAATGTTGTGCCTGCTCCCTTGGCAAGTTCAAACGGACAGTTTGCTCCAGCACCGTCGAACACGGTGATGGCGTCGCCTGTCTGCCACACCACGTTGGTACCGTCAACGGCAGTACGTGTGGCACTGCCTTCCTGACTGGCAGTTATGGTTACTTTGTACTCACCCTTGACAGGTGCCTGTGCCTCGGTCAGTTCTATATCGTTGCCGCAAGAGGCAAACGTGAGCATGGCACACACTGCTGCCATGCCGCTATATAACTTGAATTGTTTCATTGTGCTACTACAAATTATTTTATTATTATTTTAACTACGAATTAAACGAATTTTACGAATTATTCTATGCAGTACAGAGTTTCCGCATGGTAATCCGTGCAATCTGTGTAATCCG
>JAFPVC010000024.1 GCA_017413085.1 Prevotella sp. | reverse complement strand
TAACGAGTGCCGCGGAAACGAGCAGATTGTTCCGCTATTCTTTCTTCCAAATGTCAATGAATTATTTGTATATAGGGAAAATGGGAGAATAGGTATCTCTAACAAGGTAAAATCTCCCTTGCGTCAAATAGAACTCTCAAATACGATTGACGAATTGTCATTGGAACATGATCGTCTTAAGATTATTCGTCAAGTATGGTATCATATAGCAAAAAGTCGGCTATATAGTATAGATGAGGTAAGAATAGCTAATTCTGACAATATTTTGCGTAGCAATATCTTGATGGATTGTGGAGTGCCATTCTGTATAGTGAAAAGAGTGATTCAACCTATATATTGGTCATTGCTTTGTGATTATTATTGGTTCTTTAGGTATTTCTCCGAAAGTTGATACGTATATTTTGTCGTGTGAAAAACTGATGTTGAAACCTAGCATTATATCTGTTGAATATGATTATTAGGAGATACTAAATTAATAGAGCATGGATTGATAAGTGACGCTGGTTCAATATTAAATGAAGTCTTAAAAAACACTATAAATAATCAGAAAAAACGCATAAAAATATTGGGAAAATCTTGGTTGTTTAATAGAATATTTGTAATTTTGCACGGATATCATTAGCAAACAATATTAATCACTTATAACAACAGTAATGAAAAAGTTTTTTTTGATGATGGCTCTTGCAGCCATGACGATGACTGTCAGTGCACAGAATGCCGCAGAGTTTAAATCATGGGAGAACAAGTCGTTCGTATGTCAGTATCCTGGCAACTTCGAGGCAGACGAGCCTGAAGACGAGGGTTTCTTCGCAAATATGTTTGTGGCACAGACAGACGACGACAAGCACAAGATGCAGATTTCCTACAACGACGTCACCAAGTCGAATGAGCAGGAGTTCAAGTACTATGCCGACAATCTGTACAAGGTGTTCAATGCCGGCGGTTCCTACAAGGTTGACGCTCCTGTTTACAAAGGTCTGACCATGACCATGCGCCGTGAGCTGATAAACGAAAAGGACTTTGACGGTGAAATGGTGAAGATGGTGACGTATGACTTTGCATGCGTAGCCCCGAAGTCAAAGAGACTGTTCACAGGTGAGATTTCTTTCCCAGTGAGCGAGGAAGGCACTTACAAGCCACTGATTGAAAAGATACTCAGCTCTATCAAGGAAAAATAATTCTTGGAAGGAGATAAAAGGAGATAGAGGGAGTTGGATGATTCCGACATTTACGTAAATGTTAAAAATGTAAAGTTTTCTTAATGCGCAGTAATCAGGCCCTGATTACTGCGTAATTTGTACCTGATTACTGTGCAATCAAGCCTTGATTAGGGCGTAAAAAGGGCTTGATTAGGGCGTAATTCATAATGCAAAATGCAAAATTATTACGAATTGCTCGCATTTTTTATCACACATGACCCAATTGTGAATTATGCATTAAGAATTGTGAATTGAAAAAAGCGTTTTAAGGCACCTCTGCGCGATTCACCCCCTTCTGTAGGGTGTGCGTCCACCGACTTCGTTTCTTGCGCTTAAAATGAGTTTTCTTGATAGTGGAGAAATAGAACAATATAAAATTGAAGGATTGAAGAGTTGAAGAGTTGAAAAATTGAAGAGTTGAAGAATCCTTCAATTTTTTTATTTTCTTTTGCCGTTTCGGAAAAAGTTCGTAAATTTGCACTCGTAAATCAGAGACGTGCGCCAATCTTTGATTGACACGCACTATTTACATCGTGCGATAACATTGCACTCAGGAAATCGCTAAAGCGACCGCAAGCCTGCTAAAGCAGACACTCGCTTTTCCTTTCGTGCGATAACATTGCACTCGTCGGCAGACAAAGAAACAATACAATGATATATTTTAAAACTACGAATTTCACTAATTAAACGAATTACCATGCGGAGTACTGCATAGATAAATTCGTAAAATTCGTTTAATTCGTAGTTTTAGGCAACAGATTACACAGATTGCACGGATTACCATGCGGAAACTCTGTACTGCATAGAATAATTCGTAAAATTCGTTTAATTCGTAGTTAAAATAATAATAAAATAATTTGTAGTAGCACAATGAAACAATTCAAGTCTTATAGCGGCATGGCAGCAGTGTGCGCCATGCTTGTCTTTGTTTCGTGCGGCAATGACATAGACCTGTCCAATGATGCACCGCTCAAGGGAGAATACAAGGTCACCTTCACTGCCAGCCAGGAGAGCAGTGCCACACGCACCGCCCTCAACGGCACCGACGTGGTGTGGCAGGCAGGCGATGCCATCACCGTGTTTGACGGTGCTGGAGCTAACTGCACGTTTGAACTCGCAACGGGTGCAGGAAGAACAGTAGGCCAGTTTGAAGGCACCATCACCGTGACGGAGCCGAAGAAATACTGCGCGGTATATCCTGCTGTGGAAGATGCTACAATCGATGCTGTTTACGGTATCAGCGGACTGTCACTCCCCGTGGAGCAGACTGCCACCCCCGGCAGTTTCGACCCACAGGCTGCCATCATGACTGCACGCAACGACAATGCGGATGGTATAGTGGACAAGGAGAAAGACCTCACCCTCGGTGAGTTTAAGCACGTCTGCACCTTCGTCAAGGTGACCACCACGGAGCCATACGACAAGATAACATTTACTTCTAATGATGGTGAACGCATCGCTGGAGGTTTCATTGCCTATGTTGACGAAAACGGCATTTCCACTGTCACACCAGATAATGCAACATCGCCTTCAGTCAGCCTTGTTCCCGCAGACGGCGAGACAGAGATAGCCGCCGGCACATATCTCATCGCCATATTCCCAAGAACGCTTGAGCATGGCTTCACCATGAGCTGCAGCAAGAACGATGTTACGAACAACCAGTTTACTGCCATGACACGCTCGTATAACAATGCTGTGGAAAAAACTGTTTTTGCACGCCATAACGTGGTAAACATGGGCACGGTGAGCGAAGCAAACGGCTGGACACTATTTACTCCTACATACGTTGACCTCGGCTTATCGGTGAAATGGGCAACGTGCAATGTCGGTGCTACCACCCCTTATGGCTACGGAGACTATTTCGCATGGGGTGAGACTACTCCGAAGGATATTTACAATTGGACTACATACAGATACACCACCGATGGAGGCTCAACATTAACAAAATACAATGCTACCGACCTCAAGACCGTGTTCGATGTCGCTGACGATGCAGCCACGGCCAACTGGGGCGACGCATGGCGCATGCCGACCTCTAAGGAACAGCAGGAACTGATGAATAAGTGCTACTGGGAGTGGACAGACAACTACAACAACACCAACGTCAAGGGCTTTATAGTTTATAAAGCAAAGGATCCCGACGACAAGGGCGTAATAAAATCTTCCAACAGTAATACTACCACGGCAGAAAACTACGATGCAGCCACCGACAACCACATTTTCCTTCCTGCTGCCGGCGATCATTATGGGAATCATCTTGACGGTGACGGTTTGTATGGCCGCTATTGGTCTTCCTCACTCAATGAAGAAAACCGAAAGAATGCAGAAAGAATATATTACGGCCCAACTGTAGTAGGCACAAGCAAAACTCTCCGCTACTATGGTTTTTCAGTACGCCCTGTACTTGTAAAGGATTGAAGGATTGAAGGGTTGAAAAATTGAAGAATTGAAGGATTGAAGAATTGAAGAATATAAATTTCCGGCGGTATTCCTAAGTTATGGAATACCGCCGGAAATTGTTATGACCACTATGAAGATTTGTGGAAGATAAGCTAATGTGAATTCGATAAATTTTGATAAACATAAAATATTTATGATAATTTGTGGTCATTCATGGTCATTCGTGTTTTTCTTTTCAACATGCTCCGAGCTTGCTCGCCTGAGCACCTATATAAGAAAGCAATGAGCGAAGAATGCCCATTAATACTCATGAATTTTCCATGAATTATCTTCGTTGAGTTCACGTTAAACAATAGGAACGCTACAACATTTTGCCGAAAATCTCAAAATTTATTTATGCTAAAATGCCGAAAATCTCAAATTCTATCACTGCTTTACCATGATAATGCTGTTTTTTGCATCTTTTCTTTGCAGAATAAACTATTTTCATTAACTTTGCACCGTTATACAATGCACAATGCATAATTCACAATGCATAATTCATAATGCATAATGCATAATGCACAATGCACAAATCTTAATTCTTAATTCTTAACTCTTAATTCTTAACTCTTAATTCCAAAAGCGTACTAACTAAAAACATAGATCATATATGAAAAAAAGCATTTTGTTTATAATCTGTCTGCTCATGGCCATGGCAGTCAAGGCGGACGAAGTTTCCTACTACTTCTGGAAAGGTGAAATCAACGACACGGAGGTGAAGATGGCATGTGCCGTAAAGGACGACATCATGACCGGTGAAATCTTCCAGAACATCGACGGTGAAACCGTGGTTTGCAATGTAGCCGGAATGAAAAACGGCAACATGTTCGACATCAAGGCTTACCGTGAAATAGAGGGCGAAGGTATCGTACACATCTATTTCCTCCGTGCGGAAATAAAAAACGGCGATTTGACCGGCATCACACAGAACGACGGCAAGAAATTCAAACTCAAGAAATACTCCGATTCATACGCCTACTCCATCAACCAGCAGCCGGGCATATACAGCAGCCCGTACATCGAGGGAAAGACATTCAGCTTCAGCGGATGGGACCACGGCGGCGAATACCTTTACCAGAACCACATGGACGTGAAGGGTGAGCTGACACTGTATTACAAACCCGACTATCAGTCATTCACCCTGTCCATACGCCGTGACTCCGAAGCCAACGGCTATGGCAACGACGCACTGGTCGGAATCAACGGCATCACTCCCGACGAGAACACCGGCAACTTCAACACCAAACTGCCAGGCTGCGACTACCGTTTCAGCGTGAAGTTCTACGACCACTTCCTCGTAATCCGCCCAATCAGCGGCTCACCGTCAAAGTGCTTCGGCAGCGGAGCCGGCATCGTGGGAATATACATCATGGTGCCCGCCAAGGGATAGGAAAAGCATACAGTACACGAAAATGCACCGTGGACAACGCAGACAACATCATCTGCACTCTCCACGGTGCATTTTCTATTTATGACAGTATCGTCACCATCCTTTTATCACAAAACCGTGCTTTTTATCCCACACACTTGGAAATTCCCGCAACTATTTGTAACTTTGCATCGTCAAAACATACGAGAAGAAAATGAATATACTGATAATCAACGGAAGTCCACGGAAGAATGGACTGATTTCGCAGATGCTCGGCATCATGAAAGAGGAAGCAGAGAAACGTAGCGACACGGTGGAAACGGTATATACCAACGACCTTACCGTGAAGCCCTGCACTGGCTGCATGGCATGCCGCACGAAAGAGAAATGCGTGCTCCCTGAGGACGATTCGCAGCGCACACTGAAGATGATACAGCAGGCCGACGCCATCATCATGGGCGCCCCCTGCTACTGGGGCAACATCCCCGGACAGATGAAACTGATGTTCGACCGTCAGGTTTACGGTATGATGCGCGACACTCCTCGATTCCCCGAGCCGCTGATGAAAGGCAAGAAATGTATCCTTATCAGCACCTGCACCACGCCCTGGCCCTGGAACATCCTGTTTAAGCAGTCGCGCGGAGCCATCCGTGCCATGCGTGAAATCGCCCATTATGCCGGTTTCAAGATAGTAAAAACCATTGAGCGCGGCGGCACGGCAATGAATCCAAAACTGACAGAAAAAGACAACCAAAAGTGTCGCAAGGCAATTCAGCGGTTATAGAAAACATCTGCTATTCTATTCCTGCTCGACGCAGTTTATTACTGCCATGCCACTCGTTCAAATAGCAATATTTCAGATAATCCCTAAGCAGTTCCTTGTTACTGCCACGCGCAATGCCTAAAAGCTTAAGTTCCGTCTCTGCAGATGTTTGTCCGTCACTGCTGCCCTCAGCAATATTCTGCTTAGTGCTGCGTGCCGCCTGCACCATCTGGTCAACGGTGCGGTCACCATATTTCGGAAGATAACGACTACAGAACTCACGCGTAAGTTGATACAACACATCGCTACGCTGATAAAAACGTAACTCCGTATAGACTACGGGTTTACGCAGTGCACTCGTCACACCGTCGGAATAATGCCTCACTACAGGCTGCCGACGACCGGAGAAACCGGAATTTCCAGAATAACCGGATTGTCCGGGTTGTCCGGAATATCCGGACTCTCCAGAATATCCGGATTGTCCAGACCTTCCATAGTCTCCAGGACCTCCGGAACACCCGGACTTCCCGTAATCTTCAGTCTTTCCGTCCCTCCCAGACCAACCATCATTGTTAAGATTAGAATCGTATGTCATCATCAAAGTTTTGAAAAAACACTGCAAATATACAATTTTTTTCTCAAAACCACAAAAAAAAACATATTACGAAAAACTATGCCATTCCATCCGCCACCATCCGCCACATTATTGGTTCATTGTCAGAGATATCATAAATACGTGTCTTACGTTTGATATAATCACGAGTCATTGTATACCACTCCTTTCTTGAGACATTTGGATAGTGTTCGCCAAATTCTTTTATCAATTCTGCCATAAGAGTTAATACTGTCAAACTTGGAATGTACTCTAACTCCGTATCAACAAACTTCTTTATGACATCTGATTGCGACAATGAAGATAACTTTATTTCATACAGAGACTGTTGAGTTTCAAGATATCTAAGCAGTGCCTGAATATCATACGCACGTATAATCTTCTTGTTGTCTGATTGAAATTTTACAAAATCTATATAACTTAAACTATCTGAATATATTTCTGGCGCAATAAAAATACATTGTGCCTCCATTTCTCGTAGCATATCATCAAGGTGTCGTTCTATTGGTCTTATTTCCATCATAGTTTGAGTTCTTCCCCCTGACATCGTAACTTCTACAAGTATTCCCCTATGATACTCATAACATTCTATATCTCCCTTATTACCACCTGCCGTTGATGTTGGTAATCCTGTGTCATCACATGTATAGTTCGGAATAACCCTAACGTGTGGCATCCTCGATTTTATCGCAAGCGCCGTAAGAAATTCCAACCTTGAAGGAGCACTCAATAGTTTCATTATACTATCATTACTTGCTTTTTTCTTTTCAAGCACGGTCAACTCTGTCTTAATCTTTTCCCAACTATATGATTTCAACCATTTTGCAAGCAATTCCTCACTTCTATTTTTCGGCATTGTCACTGCCTGTACAGAAATTAAATTACGATCAAGTGAGGACATGTAGTTAAAATACGCACGTTCATCAGAGAATGTTTCATAAACAGCATAATGCTTAAGGATATATTCAACCTTTTTTTGCTCATTACTGTTGATGCTTATGAATCGGCCAGCACCACGTAATGATATTAAACCCGTCATTCTCATCTTGCGTATAAACTCATCAGGATACTCATCGACAATAGACTTTATCTTGAACTTTTTGAAACTACCTTCCATGATCTCATTCACACAGATGTCAACTATAACTTCGTCACTGGGACTATATCCATAATCCTGTCTTAGCTTTACAATCCTACTATATAAGGCTTCAGCATTATTGTCTTTCCAAAACAACAGCAATGGTATTTCTTTTCTTGACAAACCAGCACCATTCTGTCTGTTGTCAGCATTCAGCTTCTGTATAACCTGCAACAACAGTATAAGCGGTATATTATCATTAAGTACTCTGACAAATGGATTCTTACGCTGTGACCTTGCCATAGCTTGTAAGAAAACTTGTTGCTCATACTCTGGATGAGTCATTATTACAGAAATACTCAACTCAGACTCATCTACCTCTACATTAAAGGATTCCAATAGGTGTTGTCCTAGTTCTGATATATATATAGGTTCACTGGGTGCATAGTATGCCAAACCAAGTTCCTTTGTCAAGTCAAAAATAGTGGCAAAACGTGAAGGCCACCCACGAACAAAACCTGCCTCCTTATGTTCTTGCGGATTGTGATCCAACATATATTCCACCTCTTTATCTGTCAGCAGATAATCACTGAATTCACCTTTACATGATGATTTCCACTTATTTTTTATAGTTTCCGACTGTTTCATGGGTCTATATAAACCATATCTAATAGTCTCACCACATACTAAAGTTGCGAGGTCATCATTTAATATCCTGCCACTGAAACCATTAAGCACATAAAGCATAAACTTCAGCCTGCCAGGATTCCTCATTGTCGTGGTATAAAGCAGGGGTTTATATACTGCTGATGCCATAGTCTTTAATAATTTGTTACCAGTACCTCACTAAACTGCTTGATACTGTTATCATTAAAACTTATATAATTGCTTTTTATTGGATGACTGTAATATTGTGCAGACCATTCTAAAAAAAGAGTATTAGTACGTCCGCGATAATAGGTGACATTAGAAACGGCAAAACGAACACCTCGCTGATTTAACTTATCGAGCATTTTTAATAAGTCGCACTCTGTAGATTCGTCCCACAGTTTATTATATTCACTGAAAGTAATCAAATAAGGAGGATCAAGATACACCAAGTCATCTTCTTGATATTCAATATTTTCCAAAAAAACACGAAAATCCTCATTATGCCATTCTACTTGCTTCTTGGAAAGTTGACGGAAATAATCTATCAAAGCATTGTGGGTATTTTGATTATAATCCACATTGCCTACAGGCAGATTAAACAAACCTTTACCATTAAAACGGAGCATACGATTAAAACCATAAATTAACAAAACATAAAGCATGAGCCAGTCTTGCTGTCCACCTTCGATGAAATCGTATTTTAATCGCTGATAACCTTCTTTGTTATATTTGGCAAAATAAGTCTTAGGGTATGTCTTCCTTAACTCCTGAGGTATTGTATTTTCCCTATATGACAAAGACAATCCATAATAATCAATAATGCGATGCAGTTCTGCATAGAACACTTGTTCCCTGCCTACATAAGAACACAACATCTTATGCAGTCCTATAACATGACTATCTATATCATTCAATAAGAATCTGTCCGCATCTACGTTCATCATAACCGAACCTCCACCTACAAATGGTTCTATCAATCTACCAATATTAGCAGGAAAATAAGTACGGATTTCTTGAATTAATTTATATTTGTCACCCACATAAAACATCGGGGAACGACTGACTCCTTCTTTCATCATCAACTTCTGTTATGAATAAATACTCTCTATGATCATCAAACTCTGTTTTGCCTGAATTAAAAGCTCTGAATTCATGGTAAAACACTTGAGTCTTGCCACATTTTTCCAATACTTCTTTCAGTTGTTCAAGTTTGATTTTATTCTCTGACGAAGAACTCTTTGAATGATAGGTATTATTATATGATACTACCAAATAACGACTTTTGATATGGCTGACTAAATCAGTAAAAACATTTAATGCTGCACTACGGCAATAATCACTCATATTTTCCTCCCTTGGTTTCAATGCGACACCATACAACTGCGGTTTCTTCCACTGAACAAGATTCTCGTAAACATGATAGAAGCGACTATACTGCCTTGAATTGTAAGGTGGATCAAGATAAGTCAAATCAACATTAATACTGCGTGCCAACTTATTTGCATCTTCCTTATGTATTTCTATACTTTCATACGAATTTGCATTTATCATACACATCTGAAACTGATGCTCTTTTGGTTTCCTATGGTAATATGCATCAAAATGTCCCAATGTGTTAGCATGGCGGTCTATACTGTATATCAAAGAAGCCATTAATACTGCATATTCTTTTTCTGTTAGGTCATCACGCATTTCCTTCAAACGTTCTCTGATATATCCTACTGCCTTTGCTGTATCATGAAAGAAGTATTTGCCGCCAAAATTCTTTGAGAAATAATTCTCACGCATATTGACAGGATTAATCGCATTAAACTTATCAATAATAGACTGCACCTTCTTCTCACTCCATTGTCCAGAGGAAAAGAAAGCATGATACATTAGATTGTTAGAGTAGAGAAAATCATTCACCACTACCCTTTTATACTTTTGCAAAGCCCTTTGAGCCACAACACCAGTACCTGCAAAAATGTCACAGAAAGAATGAACACCACTGGTATGCTTATCAATAAGATCAAATATCCAATCCACCAGTTTTGTCTTACAACCAATATACCGACGACTCTCCAATGAGAACCGTCGTTCTACAATGCTATTATCCATAAACGCACATAAACGTATATGGCAGTCGCATGGCTTACCGACATAAATACGGGGTTCTACAACCTAAAACACAGATACGGAAAAAGCGCAGACTCACGCTTCTTCCGTATCTGGAGGCTGTAGGAATAGCCCGTATAATGGAGATAAGCTTAGAGTCCACGCTATGAAAGCGCGGACATAAAGCCGTATCGTTACCATTATACTTGTATCAAATGAACTTCCTACATTCCCAGATACTATCGATAACCAGCTAATGCCGATAAATATTAAACCATAAAATCATACCAGCACCTCCTCTGAGGCTCTTATATTCTTGCCGTAGCAACGTTGTGTTACAACGATTAGCCAGTACTTAACTGCAAATTTACGAATTTATTTTGAAACTGCAAAGGAAATGGTGAGAAAAAACATACGGTTTCTTTTTGCAGTGAAATGAAAAATTCGTAATTTTGCAGTGGAAAGGAAGATAACATGACAAAGATAATTACTGATAATCATGGTAATTCGTTTCCTAATAGTTCAAATCTAAAGAAAGAAGTCGGGAATATAGTAACAACACCCTGGATATAGTAACGACTATACATAACGCTTCTTTTTGAACATTATGATATAATTAGAAAAATAACAAAAATAATGCGATAATTCGTTTCCAAAAAAGCGGTGAGTCCGAAAGAAATTAAAGAAAATACACACTTACTGGCAAAAGAAGATTTGACGGAGTCAACGAGTGGACAACAATGGTGGAACTGTATGAGTGACGCAAACAATAAATACAAAAACAAAACGAAGAAATCAAGTGTTTACGCGGACTGAGGGACGGTTTCACGTGAAACAATGATTATGGCGATTACTGTTTCTACCACAGACTACAAAGATATACACGGACAAAGTCTTTGACTACGAATTATGCGAATTATACGAATTAAATAATCTGAAACATCTGCGGCATCTGTGGGAGACTAACAACGGATTAAGACGGATTATACGGATAAAAACTTTGACTACGAATTATGCGAATTATACAAATTATACAATCTGAGGGATCTGTGAAAGTTTAGCTCGACGAAGTCAAATCTGTGGGAGACCAACAATGGATTAAGACGGATTACACGGATAAAAACTTTGACTACAAATTATGCGAATTATACGAATTAAATAATCTGAAACATCTGCGGCATCTGTGGGAGACTAACAACGGATTAAGCGGATTACGCCGATTAACTTTAACTACGAATTATGCGAATTACACAAATTAAATAATATGCGATATCTGTGAAGGTTTAGCTCGACGAAGTCAAATCTGTGGGAGACTAACAACGAATTAAGCGGATTACGCCGATTAACTTTAACTACGAATTATGCGAATTATACGAATTAAATATTCTGAGACATCTGCGGCATCTGTGTGAGACTAACAATGGATTAAGACGGATTACGCCGATTAACTTTAACTACGAATTATGCGAATTATACAAATTATACAATCTGAGTAATCTGTGGGATCTGTGGGAGACCAACAATGGATTAAGACGGATTACACGGATAAAAACTTTGACTACGAATTATGCGAATTATACGAATTAAATAATTTATAAACTGTGGTATCTGAGAGACCTGTGGGAGGAAAATTTATAAACTGTGGGAGGAAACATTAAGAGGATATGACGAAGGAAGAAAACATACAACGACTGGAGAGGCTGAAGGAGATTGTGCTGAGTTTGCCAGAGAAACCTGGCTCTTATCAATACTACGATAAGGACGGGGTGATTATATACGTAGGCAAGGCAAAGAACCTGAAAGCACGCGTTTCATCGTATTTCCATAAAGAGGTGGATAGATTTAAGACAAAGGTGCTTGTTTCGAAGATATGGGATATTTCTTACACAGTGGTAAACACTGAAGAGGATGCGCTGCTGCTGGAGAATGCACTGATAAAGAAGTATAATCCGCGATATAATGTACTACTGAAGGATGGTAAGACATATCCTTCCATCTGCATCACCGGCGAACAGTTTCCGAGGATTTTCAAGACTCGTACCATAAACAAGAAATACGGAACATACTATGGTCCCTACTCTCACCTGGGTTCAATGTATACCATTCTTGACCTTATAAAGAAATTATATAAGCCACGTACTTGTTGCTATCCCCTGACGAAAGAGAATGTGAAAAGCGGCAAATATCAGCCTTGTCTGGAATACCATATCAAGAACTGTGGTGCACCATGCTGCAACCGCCAGTCGTGGGAGAACTACCAGGAGAACATTGCAAAGGCACGAGAAATACTGAAAGGAAATACTCGCATTCTCAGCCAGCATGTTTACAGCGAGATGATGAAGAAAGCGGAGGAAATGAAGTTTGAGGAGGCTGAGGAACTAAAAAAACAGTACATCTTAATAGACCAGTTCTGCGCAAAGAGTGAAGTGGTGAGTCATACCATTACGGACGTGGATGTGTTTTGCATTGACGATGACGATGCAAAGGCGAATGCTTTCATCAACTATATGCATGTGACGAACGGCACAATAAACCAGTCATTCACATACGAATACAAACGAAAACTTGATGAGACGGACGAAGACTTACTGCTGTCTGCCATCATAGAAATAAGAGAGCGATTTGGCAGCAAAGCAAAAGAAATAATAGTTCCATTTGAGATGGACTGGCAGATGCAGGATGCACAGTTCTTCGTTCCGCAGCGTGGAGACAAACACCATCTGCTGGAGCTATCAATGATGAACTGTAAGCAATACCGCATTGACAGACTGAAGCAATCGGAGAAGTTGAATCCGGAACAGAAGCAGACGCGACTGATGAAGGAATTAAAGGAAAAGCTCGGACTGAAGAAACTGCCATACCGTATAGAACTGTTTGACAACAGTAACATCTCTGGCACAAATGCCGTGGCAGGGATGGTGGTATATAAAGGCATGAAGAAGAGTAAGCAGGACTACCGAAAGTATAATATTAAGACGGTGGTTGGTCCTGACGACTATGCTTCTATGCAGGAGGTGGTATTCAGGCGTTACAGGGAGTATTCTGCCGAGAACAGTGGTGGCGATAGTATCGCCACAAACGAAGAAGGGAATACAGCAACCGACACCCTACCCGACCTCATAATCTGCGACGGCGGTATCGGTCAGATGCACTGCGTGCATGACATAGTATATGGAGAGCTCGGACTTGACATCCCCATCGCCGGACTGGCCAAGAATGACAAACACCGTACACAGGAACTGCTATTCTTGAAACATAACGACAATGACAACGAAGGTAACAACGGACCGAATGGACCAGAAACTAGCGATGAAAAGAACAACGGATTATGCGGATCACACGGATTGAAGACCAGCGAAAATAACTACAACGAATTATACGAATTGCACGAATTAAAAGATAACAACAACGAATTTCGCGAATTAAAAGATAGCAAAAACAATGACAACAGACCACGCGGACTGAAAGACAACAAAAAGACTAAGGCGGAAATTATAACGATACAGTTAAAGCCTGAGAGCGAACTGTTTCGCACTTTAACCGCCATGCAAGACGAAGTGCATCGCTATGCCATTTCCTTCCACCGCGACAAGCGTTCAAAGAACGCACTACATTCTGAACTGGACAACATCCCCGGCATCGGAGAAAAGACAAGAGAAATACTGCTCAAGAAATACAAGACAGTAAAAAAATTGCGCGACGCCGCCGCAAGCGGCGGCTTTGAAGACATCGCCGCCGCTATCGGTAAAAGCAAAGCAAAAATTCTCGTCGAATTCTTTGCCGCAAGCGGCAAAGAATAATGGATTTGCTTTCTCAATGTTCCACGTGGAACATTTTTCTTTACAGGTTTTCTTTTAGAGATTGTTTCACGTGAAACATTAAAAGCCAAGCAGAACATCTGTAGGGGTTGTTGTGATACAACAACATACTGAACAGTTTGGAGGGTAAGGTCAGACTTGATAAATTGATTATGTAAGATTAACAATTAAAAATATTTGACATGGAATTAAAAGAGATTATTGCAAAGGCTGTGGAGAATGATACAGCGGACGTAAAGAGGTTTTTGTTTGGTAGTATTGAGTATACTACCCTGAAGTGTACGGACAGTGAGCAGTCGGTGATGGCTTTCGTTGAGAACGTGAACCGATGGGATAACGAACAGCCAGACCTGCCCCACCCTGCGACGATTTGTGTATATCCATGCTTTGCAGAGATAGTGAACGAATGTCTTGATGTGGAGGGTGTGGGTATTGCATGTGTAAGTGGAAGTTTTCCTTCATCGCAGACATTCCTCGAAGTAAAGACAGTGGAGACCGCTTTGGCAATTAAGGACGGAGCAACGGAGATAGACATGGTGATGCCAGTGGGAAAATTTCTGTGCGGTGACTACGAAGGTGTGACGGACGAGATAAAGGAGATGAAAGCCGTATGTGGTGAGGACATAAAACTGAAGGTAATTCTCGAAACTGGATGTCTCGTGACAGAGGAGAACATACGCAAGGCATCAATGCTGGCGATGGAGGCAGGTGCTGATTTCATAAAGACAAGTACCGGCAAGGAGAAAGTGTCGGCTACTCCGGAAGCGGTATATGTGATGTGTCAGTGTATAAAAGAGTATTACGAGAAGGAAGAAAGAAAAGTGGGACTGAAACCTGCGGGTGGAATATCGACGAGCATGGATGCTATTATCTATTATACTATAGTAAAGGAAGTGCTGGGTGAGGAATGGCTGACACAAGAACTGTTCAGACTAGGTACATCACGACTGGCAGACGTGCTGATAAAGGAACTGTAAAAGCTATCATATTATATGCTAATAGCTATGCTTTTAAACTGTAAAAGCTGGTCTTTTACTATATAAAAGCTATCGTATTACAATTAGCAACTGGATTTGGTAATCTGGTTGCTTTTTTTGTGGGGTGGCTATAATATAGCCACAGACAGAACAAAGGGAAAAGACAAAGGAGGTGGCTATGATATTGCCACATACAGAACAAGGAAGAAGAAAAAAAGGGGGAAGAATTACTTGTTGCGTTGGATGCAGAAATCTAGATAGGCGGTAAGGGCCTGGTTGACTTCGGTGTCCCCTACCCTTTCGTTGATGTACTGAAGGGCCTCGGAATGTAAGCGGTGCATCTGCTGTTCGGCATACTGTATGCCACCATGACTGAGGGTGTAGTCAACGAGCGACTGAATGTCAGCTGCTGCTGCCTCATGACTCTTCACTCGCTGAGCGAGAGTCATGATCTCTGGATCATGGGACTCAAGGACACAATGGATGGCAGGAAGGGTGAGCTTGCCTTCAAGCATGTCGTTGCCTGTGGGCTTGCCTATCTGCGGCGAAGGGAAATAATCGAAGATGTCGTCACGAATCTGAAAGATGATGCCCAGGGTCTGACCAAAGTGGGCGGCTGCCTTTACGTCTTCTTCTGAAGCACCTACAGACAGGGCACCCATAGTGCAGCAGGCTTCGAAAAGGGCTGCTGTCTTCTGTTTGATGACATCATAATATGCCTGCTCGCTAATTTGCTCTGAACCATTGCTGGTAAGCTGGAGAATCTCACCGTTGGAGAGAGTCTGACCGAGAGCAGAGAGATAATTAACTATATCAAGACGACCTGTCTTGCAAACACTAAGCAAGGCAGTGGAGAGGATATAGTCGCCTACAAGTACTGCCACCTTATTGTCATAGACTGCATTGACTGAACGCTGACCGCGGCGCTCGCTGGCCTCGTCGACGATGTCGTCATGAACGAGAGATGCCGTATGAAGCAGCTCAAGAGCTACGGCAGCGCGGTGCGTGGACTCAGTGACAGAGCCTAATGCTTTGGCAGTCAAGAGGATAAGCATTGGACGCATACGCTTTCCTGCACGCTGTCGGATATAGTTGAGGGCTTGCTCAAGGGTTCCGTCAGCGTGGGTGAGAGAGCTGTTGAAGAGAGAGATAAACTGCTGCAGTTCCTGCTCAATCGGCTGTCTTATTATGGAAAGATAGTCTGTCAATGCTGGGTTTCTATCTTTGAGAATACAAAATTACAAAAAAAAATTGGGTTTTTGGGTATAAGTTAGTGATTATTTGAAAATTTATTTGTAATTTTGCTATTTGTAGAGGACAAAGAGAGAGAAATGGGGGTGGCTATGATATAGCCACAAACAGAACTAAAGGGGGGAAGGGGTGGCTATGGTATCGCCACGTACAAGGAAGGAGGAAAAGGGGTGGCTATGATATAGCCACAAACAGAACATAGCCATAGACAAGGAATAACAATAGGAAAAGAGAAAGAAAAAAGATATATTATAAATGGAAGATAATAGGAAGATACTGATTCTGATTGATGCTTATGCACTGATATATAGGAGTTACTACGCTCTGATCAGGACACCGAGGATAAACTCAAAGGGACTGAATACGAGTGCGGTGATGGGATTCTGTAATACACTGAACGAGGTGATGACGAAGGTGCAACCGACTATCGGTGCCCTACCCTCTCACCTGGCTGTGGCGTTTGACCACGGCAAGACGTTCCGCCATGAGATGTTTCCCGATTATAAGGCGCAGCGCGAAGAGACACCAGAGGATATCAGACTGTCTATACCTATTATAAAAAATATACTAGAGGCATATAAGATTCCGGTGCTGCAGGTGGATGGCTTTGAGGCGGATGACGTTATCGGAACCGTGGCTGGCATGGGCGAACGCGAGGGGATGAAGGTGTATATGCTGACTCCCGACAAGGACTATGCGCAGCTGGTGACAGAGAACATCCACATGTATAAGCCTCGGCACGGTGGCGGATACGACGACATGGGTCCGAAGGAGGTGTGCAAGAAATATGGCATCGAGTCAACGAGTCAGGTAATCGACCTGCTGGGACTGATGGGCGACTCGTCAGACAACTATGCGGGATGTCCCGGCGTGGGAGAGAAAACGGCAGCGAAGCTGATCAACGAGTTTGGTTCGATAGAGGGACTGCTCAGCAGGACGTCGGAGATAAAAGGAAAGATGAGAGAGAAAGTGGAGGGTGCCGTTGATGACATCAGACTGTCGAAACAACTGGCAACCATACGAACCGATGTGCCGATGGAGACCACACTGGAGGAGATGGCGATTCAGGAGGCAGACAAGGAACGATTGGCGGAAATTTTCCGTGAACTGGAATTTAAGACCTTTGCTCAGAAAATTCTTGGAGGGGGTGGGAGTGATACTGCCACATACTCAACAGCCAACGAAGGAAAAAAGAGCGCCAACGGCAGTGGAAGGGCAAATGCAAAGAAAAGCGGAGAAACGCAAAAAAGTGTTAATACTCAACTCTCGCTCTTTGACGCAGAGCCGACCGAAGGGGAAGGTGATGATTTCTACGCGCAGGAATCGCAAGTTAAATACGATGGCATAAACATTGAAAACGCTGAAGCTGAGGAAGATGTGCTGAAAATTTGTGAACAAATGACGCAAGCAAAAAAATTCAGTTTTAGCGTAAAAACAACGTCAAAAGACTTTTTCAAGGCAAAAATAGAGAAAATTTCATTTTCTTGCCAAGAAAACGAGGTTTTCGAGATTGACATCACCAAAAACGGAGAGGAAGATGCAAAAACACTCAATGAGGTGAAGAAAGTTTTCGAGAATGCACAAAACACGAAAATTGTGCAAAACGCGAAATTCGCCATCGAGATACTGAAAAACAACAACATCGACATTGAGTTTCCGATTTGGGACACGATGATAGCCCACTACCTCATCAACCCCGACCTGCATCACAACAAACAATACATGGAGCAGGAATATCACCCTGCACATGCCGCCGTGATACTGAAAGAAAAAGAACACCTGGAAAAGAAACTGGAGGAGTCGGGCATGACACGGCTGTTCACTGAAGTGGAGATGCCGCTGGTGCCTGTGCTTGCCGACATGGAGATGAACGGCGTCCGTCTTGACGTGAAGGCACTGGGTGAGGTGCAGCGCGAACTGGAAGGCAGGATGCTGACCTTAGAGCGGGAAATATACGAACTGGCAGGCGAGCAGTTTAACATCGCATCGCCACGACAAGTGGGCGACATACTCTTCGGCAAGATGCAGATAATGGACAAGCCGAAGAAGACGAAGACAGGACAATACGTGACCAACGAAGAAGTGCTCAACTCACTTCGCGCATCGAACCCTATCGTGGGTAAGATACTGGACCATAGAGGTTTGAAGAAACTCCTGGGTACATACGTAGAGGCACTGCCGCGACTAATAAACCCACAGACGGGGCACATCCACACCACCTTCAACCAGTGCGTGACGGCCACGGGCAGACTGTCGTCAAGCGACCCGAACCTGCAGAACATACCCGTGCGCACGGAAGACGGAAAAGAGATACGCCGCTGCTTCATAGCCGACGAAGGCGAAGAGTTTTTCAGTGCCGACTACAGTCAGGTGGAGTTGCGCATCATGGCCTCGATGAGTGGCGATGAACACATGATAGAAGCCTTCAAGAGCGGTCAGGACATCCATGCGGCAACGTCGGCAAAGATAAACCACAAGACTATCGACGAGGTGACGAAAGACGAGCGCAGCAAGGCCAAGAGCGCCAACTTCGGCATTATATACGGCATCTCAGCCTTCGGTCTAGCACAGGGTTTGGGCATAGAGCGCAAGGAAGCTAAGGCGCTGATAGACGGATACTTCGAGTCGTTCCCTAAGGTGATGGACTTCATAGAGCGATGCAAAGAAACGGCCAGGGAAAAGGGCTATGCAGAGACGCTGTTCGGCAGACGACGTTACCTGCCCGACATCAACTCTCGCAACGGTACGGTGCGTGCCTTTGCCGAGCGCAACGCCGTGAATGCTCCCATACAGGGCACGGCAGCCGACATCATGAAGATAGCCATGGTAAGGGTATGGCAAAGACTTAAAAGCGAGGGACTTAAAGCCAAACTGCTGTTGCAGGTGCATGACGAACTTAACTTCTCGGTTTGCCCCGAGGAGAGGGAGCGTGTGGAACGCATCGTGATGGAGGAGATGCAGGGTGCCGCACAACTGGCAGTGCCACTGACCGCCGACTGCGGATGGGGCAGAAACTGGCTGGAAGCGCACTGAGGAATTAAGAAATTAAGAGTTAAGAGTTAAGAATTAAGAATTAAGAGTTAAGAGTTAAGAATTAAGAGTTAAGAATAAGAATTAAGATTTTGCGGCGACAACGGACAAAACTGATTTATTTTGACTACGAATTATGTGAATTAAACAGAATGAAATAACTAATAAAAACAAGAACGTATGTGTACTTATAACATATCTATCGACAATGCGGTGATGGAGAAGGTTAGACCTGCCATTGCAAGCGGTGTCAGTGAACAGGAATGGCTGCAACATCAGGTAAATATAATGATACAGCAGATTCTGGAGTCACAAAATAAACAGAACAGGGTGTATATTGAGGATGGAGAGGTGAAGTACGACATTAAGGATGAATATATCGATGTTGAGGAAGCACGTCAATTATTACATGAAGCTATAGACCTTGAATACTCACTGCCATGAGATATAAAATAGACAAAAGATGCTTCCTTAATATAGCCGCATTCTATAATAACGTGGCAAGTAAGTATAAAAACACCTATTCAAAAGAACTGATGCACAAGAATATAGATGATGCAATTGATGGTATATACAAGATAGAGAGAACTCTCTTACGGCGAATTCCTACTATCAACAGATGGCAAGGCTATTACATGGCAAACACAGATAAGTGGTATTATGCCTACAAGATAGAGGGAGACACTGTCATTGTGGTAGATGCCTGTCATGCACAAAACATGCATTGAAACAAAATAATTCATAACCACGGATTGCACTGATTGAACAGATTATTAGACAACGGATTAAGACGGATTACGCCGATTAACTTTGACTACGAATTATGCGAATTATACGAATTACTAACTAATAGATTATACAGATAAAACTAACTGTTCTAACAATTGATTAAAACGAAACTAAAATAAAAATGAAAAAGATATTATCACTGATAATGATGATAACTGCAATCTGTGCCAACGCACAGAATTACAGCAAGATGTCACGCTATGTGAGGCAACTGGTGATTACACAAAACAACAATGCAGCACAGGCAAAGGGCTTATCCCCTACGCTATCCGAAGCAAAAGAGGTACTGGTATTCGCGAAAGCACCAGAGGAAGCCGTAAGCCAATACTGCGTGGCACATCAGGGTGATATACACATAATAAAAATTCCTGTAAACATGCTTGCCAGCCTGTCGGAAGACGAGCGCGTGGAACGCATAGAGACAAGCGAAAACAACTATCAGGCCAACCTTGATAGCGCGGCATCATGCATCAATGTGAAACCACTGTGGCAAGGTGCTTCACCCCTGCCGCAAGCCTACAATGGTAAAGGAACAATAGTGGGCATGGTGGATATAGGCTTCGACTTCACACACCCTACGTTCCGCTCTGCAACCGATGACCACCTGCGCATAGTACGCGCATGGGACATGTTCGACTATTCCGTCAGCAACAAATACAACAAGAATGCACAGTTTCCAATGGGACGGCTGTATACCACTACAGAAGGAATACTGGAAAAAGGAGCTACAACAGACAGTAAAACGGAGTGGCACGGCACACATACCGGTGGCATAGCAGCCGGCTCAGGATATGACACGCCATACCAAGGCATGGCACCCGAAGCAGACATCTATGCCGTGAGCAGCATTGTAGCTTCAAATCAAAATTATCTGTCAGAAGAAATCAAGAGTCTTAATACCTCCACGCTAACCATGTTAGCATATCAGCGAATATTCGAATATGCCGACTCCGTAGGCAAGCCGGCTGTCATAAACTATAGTATCAGTGGTCCTCAAGATATGACCAACGAAGACCAACTGACAAACGATTATATAAGTGAACTTACAAGCAATCCCGGTCACATACTCGTAGCATCTATAGGTAACGACGGCGACAAACGCCGTTATATGCCTAAGTCAGCAGAGACGGAAAGAGTAGGCGCAATAATGTCGACAACCGGAGATTATTTTGTACTGAGTTTAAGCACACAGGGCACTCTGACGCTACGCATCACCGACTATTCACGGACAGAAGCCGAAGGCAGGGTAAAGGACATAACCCTTGACTTCAAGCCCAAAAACAAGAAGCCATATAGCACCAGCGGTTTAAAATGGGAGGATTTTACAGAATTTAACAACATCAAAGAACTCGACAGCATGTCGATAAAATTATACAGCGGTCCAGAAGGCTTGAATCCGGAACGTGTGGGTTATGACGTCATAATGTATAACTATGAACACGAACTGAAAAGCAAGAAATATGCCTTAGAAGTAATAGGTGAAGGGGTCTCTGCCGAGGTGTTCTGCCAGAGTGGTGAACTGAAAAGTGGTACGACATACTCCCCCACCCTACTTGGCGCCGAGGTAGCAGGCAACTGCAACTCTCCGGCATCGCTGCCCAGCGTAATCGGCGTAGGCATGACGGCATACTGGGAATTGGGCAATGGCAGACGCTGGAACCGTTCCAGCATCGGACCTACCATGCACGGACTAACAAAACCTGACGTTATGGCACCAGGATATAAGGTGACATCGGCATACAACAGCGTATATTACGCAAACAAAGGCGGCGACATAAAAAGAACTTCCACCTATAACGGCAAGCAATACCAGTGGAACATGCAGTGGGGCACATCAATGTCTACACCGATCGTGTCAGGCATCATAGCACTGTGGCTGCAGGCTGACCCTACACTCACACGTGAACGGGTGATGGACGTGATAAAACATACATCGCGACACCCTGACGAGACTCTCACCTATCCCAACAACGAATACGGATACGGCGAAATTGATGCTTACAAGGGACTGCTCTACATACTGGGCATAGACCACATAGAGGGACTGCAGGCAGAACACCTGACAGAAGCCGTGGCACGCCCCGTCAGCGGCGGTGTAACGGTAACGCTGAACGGCAATAGCACCACTGCCCTACCCTGCCGCATCTATGACACTGCAGGACGGCTCATAGGACAATTCACCATAACCGACGACAATGCCTTCTATCCACTGAAAAGTGGCGTGTATGCAGTGCAGGTAGGCCGACTGGGCAGCACACTGGTGAGGGTTGAGTAATGCACAATGCATAATTTATCGAGAAATATTTGCATAATGAAATAAAAATCATTAACTTTGCCACAGAAAAAGATATCACCCATAAAAATACTTGAAATCATGAAAAGACTTTTTATTTCCATGCTCATGGTGATGGCTGTAACAGCCATAAAGGCACAGGCCGTGTACTCATGCGAATACACCAGCGATGCCGACGTGAAAGTGTATGTATCAGACTATAAGAGCGACGCAGACCTCGTGGTTTACAAATGCGACTACAAGAGCGATGCAAACGGCAACGAAGGCCTGTGGTACTTCTGCAAATACAAGAGCGACGCGAAGAAGAAAATCTACTTCACCAAGTACAAGAGCGACGCACATCTGGTAATCTACTTCTCTAAATACAAGAGCGATGCCGGATGGAAAAACAAGAGCAAGCAGCACTTGATGTATTAAACGGACACATAATAAAAGCCGCAGGACCTAAGAAAGTCTTGCGGCTTTATTTATTGATGTCAAATTTATGGCAAAATGCTTGCATAATGCAATAAAAATTACTAACTTTGCCACTGAAACATTTAATAACCCATAAAAAACGAATAACTATGGCACAAGTATCTATGACAGTCCGCATGGACTCAGCACTGAAATCATCATTCGATGAACTCTGCGCAGAGTTTGGCATGAGCGCCAACACCGCCATGAACATATTCGCCAATGCCGTGGTGGCCTACCGCAAAATTCCCTTCGAAATAAAAGCACGCACCAAAAAGAAAGACATGGACGGAAAAGAGGCGTTCTATGAATTGAGAAAAATGGCTGAAAAAGGGAAATTTCCCGAACTAACCCTTGACGAGATAAACGAGGAAATAAGGCTTTACAGGGAGGGGAAATAAGATGATATATGCAGTGATTGATACCAACGTCATCGTATCAGCAATGCTGACACGACATAGCGACGCAGCCACAGCCAAGATTCTTAACGCAATAATCGAAAATGAAATAACTGCCTTGTATAATGATGAAATCATACAAGAATACAAGGAAGTGCTCCATCGCAAAAAATTTGGGTTTCCAAAACAAATTATTGACAAAATCATTGAAAGAATTCATAAGCAAGGCATCAGCACCCCACGCACTCACAGCGATGAGGTTTTTCCTGACCCAAAGGACGTTGTTTTCTACGAAGTGGCAATGTCGAAAGAAGATGCATATCTGGTCACGGGCAACATAAAACACTTTCCACAGAAACCCATCGTAGTAACGCCAGCTGAGATGCTTGAGATATTACAGGGAAGACAAACATAATCAACTGGCAAACTGAACATTTTTCAAATGACACGACAGGAAATACTTGACATAATGCGCGAGCGCGTCTTGATTCTCGACGGCGCCACTGGTACATACCTGCAGGGACTGAACCTTACGGAGGAGGACTTTCGGGGGGAACGGTTCCGCAACCATCCGGTGCCGCTGAAGGGATGCAACGACGTGCTGTGCCTCACCAAGCCGGAGGCCATAATCGGTATGCACAGGGCTTACATTGAGGCCGGGGCGGACATCATAGAGACGAACTCGTTTAACAGCAACTGCTTCTCGCTCAGCGACTATGACCTGCAGGACCTTGTGTATGAGATAAGCAAGGCAGCAGCGGAGTGTGCGAAGAGGGCGATTGATGGCGGCGATGGTATCGCCGCAAACGAGGAAGGGCACAACGAAAACTCCAAAACAATTATCATCGCCGGCTCTATGGGTCCGACGAATAAGACGCTGTCGATGAGCGGCGACGTGAACAATCCTGCTCAACGCGACATTACCTTCCAGCAGC
This sequence comes from Prevotella sp., assembly GCA_017413085.1. Lineage (GTDB taxonomy): Bacteria > Bacteroidota > Bacteroidia > Bacteroidales > Bacteroidaceae > Prevotella. The sequence continues at coordinate 7,968 of JAFPVC010000024.1, read as the reverse complement.
TCTACGACACTTATCATGAGCAGGCCCGCGGACTCATTGACGGCGGCGCCGACGTGCTGCTCGTAGAGACCATCTTCGATACGCTCAACGCTAAGGTGGCACTGAAGGCTATCACCGACCTCAGCGAGGAAACAGGACGCGATATTCCTATCATTTGCAGCGGTACGATGTCTGATGCCTCTGGTCGCACTCTCAGCGGTCAGACGGTGGAGGCTTTCTATACTTCGCTCAGCCATGCCAATTTGTTGGCTATCGGACTGAACTGCGGCTTCGGTGCCAAACAACTGTTGCCGTGGCTCAGGAAACTGGCAGAGGTGGCTGACTGTCCCGTCAGCGTGCATCCTAATGCCGGTCTGCCTAACGTGATGGGCGGCTACGACGAGACGCCGGAGACCTTTGCCGAGGTGGCAAAAGAGGTATTCAAGGAAGGACTGGTGAACATATACGGCGGCTGCTGCGGTACGTCACCGGCACATATACACGCTGTAAGCCAACTGGTAGAAGAGGGTGGGATAGTGCCAAGGGCTTTAGGGACTTTAGAATCCTTAGAGCTTCGGCCCATGCGGCTCAGCGGACTGGAGATGCTGACGGTGAGTAGGATGAAAGAGGAAGGGAAGAAGGAAGAAAGCATCTTCATCAACATCGGCGAGCGCACCAACGTGGCTGGCTCAGCAAAGTTCAAGAAACTGATACAGGCGAAGGACTATGACGCTGCGCTGAGCGTGGCCAGACAGCAGGTGGACAACGGTGCGCAGGTGATAGACATCTGTATGGACGACGGACTCATTGAGGGCGTGGATGCCATGCAGACATTCCTCAACCTCATTGCATCGGAGCCTGAGATAGCCCGCGTGCCGGTGATGATCGACTCATCGAAATGGGAGATACTAAAGGCCGGCCTGCAGTGCGTGCAGGGCAAGTCTATCGTCAACTCCATCTCACTGAAGGAGGGCGAAGAGAAGTTCCTCGCCAAGGCACGCTACATACACTCCATGGGTGCCGCCACGGTGGTGATGCTGTTTGACGAGGACGGTCAGGCAGACACCTACGAACGCAAGGTCGCAGTGGCACGCCGTGCATACTCGTTGCTCAAAGGCATCGGTTTCCCGACGGAGGACATCATCTTTGACCCCAACGTGCTGTCGGTGGCCACGGGCATGCCTGAGCACGACGACTACGGCCGCGCCTTTATTGCTGCTTGCAAAACGATACACGAGGAGATGCCAGAGGTACACATGTCGGGCGGCATCAGCAACCTGTCGTTTTCTTTTCGCGGAAACAACAAGATACGCCAGGCCATGCACTCCGTATTCCTGCACTACGGAATGCGCGAGGGTCTTGACATGAGCATCGTGAACCCCGCCATGAACATGCGCTATGAGGACATTCCCAAGGATATGCTGGAAGTGGTGGAGCCGGTGGTGCTGAACACGAAGAACGACGGAGATTCTGACGACCTCACTCCTTCGGAGCGCCTCATAGAATATGCTGAGCGCGTGAAGGCTGAGGAGGATGCGAAGAAGGCGCAGGGTGGGGGAGCCACAAACAAGAAAGAGACTGCCGACTGGCGCACGGAACCCCTGAACAAACGCATAGAATATGCCATGCTGAAGGGCATGACCGACTACATAGACCAGGACACCGAAGAGGCCTATCAGCAGGAAGGCACGCCGCTGGGCGTGATAGACAACTACCTGATGCCCGCCATGGACAGGGTGGGGCAGCTCTTCGGCGACGGCAAGATGTTCCTGCCACAGGTGGTGAAGTCGGCCAGGGTGATGAAGAAGGCCGTGGCGGTGCTGGAGCCGTATATGAAAGCCCCCCAGAGTAATCAGAATGATCAGAGTATTCCGAATACTCCGAAAAACTCTGACAACCCCCTCATCATCATGGCCACCGTGAAGGGAGACGTGCACGACATCGGCAAGAACATCGTGGCGGTGGTGACGCAGTGCAACGGCTACAGCGTGAAGGACCTTGGCGTGATGGTGGATCCCGACACCATAGTCGATACGGCACTGAAGGAGAATGCCGCCGTAATAGGACTGTCGGGACTTATCACGCCATCGCTCGACGAGATGATACACGTATGCGAGAAACTGCAGCAACACGGCATGTCAACGCCTGTCATCGTGGGCGGCGCAACGACCTCAACACTCCATACGGCGGTGAAGATGGCGCCAGTATATCCAAACGGTGTGGTGATACGCGCACACTCGGCTGCCGACAACCCAACAATAATACGCCGTCTGCTGGCTGACGACCGCGAGCAGTATATTGCCGAACTGAAAGACCAGCAGCGCATCATTCGCGATAATTATCTGAACGGTGAGCAGAACAAGCAACTGCTGACGCTTGACGAGGCACGCCGCCGCCGCCATGTGAAGAAACCCGAAGAGGTGGCAGTGCCTTCACCTGAGGCACGCCGACTGCTGCACACCGACAACCACTCGCTACTGCATCCCAAGGGCACATGCCTGTGCTGCGACCCGTTGGTACCGCTCATAGACTGGCAGTATTTCTTCGTGACATGGGGACTAAAGGGAAAGTTTCCCGACCTGCTCGACGACCCTGAGAAAGGCAGCGAGGCACGTAAGCTGTGGCACGATGCACAACTGTTGCTCGACAAGATAATACGCCTCAGACTGCTCAGGCTGCAGATGAAGGCACAGATACTGCCTGCTTGGAGCGACGATGATGACAACATCTGCATCAAGGCTCAGGACGGCACCATATATCGCTTACCCATGCAGCGCTCGCTGAAGGATGAACCAGAAACGAAGTGCCTGGCGGATTACTTGATCAGAAAATCGGAATACTCAGAATACTCGGAATATTCCGAGAAATCTGAAAACACCGACTACGTCTGCCCCTTCGTGGTCAGTGCCGGCGTGGGACTGGCAGAGTTGCAGGAGCAGTTTCGCAAGGACGGCGATGAATACCACGCCATACTTGTCAAGCTCCTTGCAGACCGCCTCACGGAGGCGATGGCAGAAAAGCTATCCACAGACCTCCGCGACACCCTGCACTGGGGCAAGAGCAACATACGCATGGCATTCGGCTACGGAGCATGTCCCGACCACAAGCTGAAGCAGCAGGTGTTCGACATCCTCGGGGTAGGGGAGAGCATGGGCCTGTCGTTCACCGACACCTACATGATAAACCCCGGCGAGAGCATCTGCGGACTGATATTTGCCAATACTCCCGAGAAATATTTCAACGTGTGACTTGGTGATTTCAGGAAAAATAATTAACTTTGCATTTTATAAACATATAATCACCACGAATTAACCACGAATTGAACATTTAATTTAATGATAATTACATGGACATTCATGGACATTACATGTTAAAAGAAATATATTATTTAAACATATAATCAACATATAATTTACCACGAATTGAACATTTAATTTAATGATAAATTACATGGGCATTCATGGACATTACATGTTAAAAGAAATATATTATTTAAACATATAATCAACATATAATTTACCACGAATGAAACATAAATTATTAATGATAATTACATGGGCATTCATGGACATTACATGTTAAAAGAAATATATTATTTAAACATATAATCAACATATAATTTACCACGAATTGAACATTTAATTTAATGATAATTACATGGACATTCATGGGCATTACATGTTAAAAGAAAAAATATTTAAAGATATAATCACCATATAATTTACCACGAATTGAACATTTAATTTAATGATAATTACATGGACATTCATGGGCATTACATGTTAAAAGAAAAAATATTTAAAGATATAATCACCATATAATTTACTACGAATGAAACATAAATTATTAATGATAATTACATGGGCATTCATGGGCATTATATGTTAAAATAAAAATTAATTTCCTTTGAAATAATGCATACAGGCGAATATAAAGACATAGTCTATGAAATTATAGGGGCAGCAATGACCGTTCATAGTGAACTGAACTGGGGATTGCTGGAACCTCTTTACAATGAAGCCTTATACATGGAGTTAATAGAAAGGGGAATTGAAAGTGAACGTGAAAAAACTCTGTCATGCTACTATAAGAAAAAACTGATGGAAAAACACTACCAGATGGATATGGTAGTTAAGGATGACATTGTCGTGGAACTGAAATCGGTGAATGAATTGACTTCTGCCCACCGAGCGCAACTATTCAATTATATGCGTTTGACAAGAAAGCCAATAGGACTGCTCATAAACTTCGGACAGCCTAATTTACAAGGTGAACGCTATGCTTACATTGAAGAAACTAATGAATGTGTGTTATTGGATAAAAACATGAAACCGGTATATCCTGACAAATGTTATTATCAGAACATATAATTCTCATATAATTAACCACGAATGAAACATAAATTATTTATGATAAATTACATGGGCATTCATGGACATTACATGTTAAAGAAAAATATTATATATAAACATATAATCACCACGAATTAACCACGAATTGAACATTTAATTTAATGATAATTACATGGGCATTCATGGGCATTACATGTTAAAAGAAAAAATAACCCAATGAAAGTAATCGACATAATAAAACAGGCGGAGCAGACGGGAAAGAAACGTTTCTCGTTTGAACTGCTGCCACCACTGAAGGGCGACGGACTTGACAAAATTAACAGTGCAATAGTGGCACTGCTGCCGTATGATCCGGCATTCATCAACGTGACATCAAGCCGCGAACAGGTAAAGTACGTGGAGCGAGCCGACGGACTGATAGAGAAGCATATAGTAAGGCGCAGACCGGGAACGGTGGGCGTATCGGCTGCCATAAAGCAGAAGTACGGCATAGAGGTGGTGCCTCACCTGATATGCGGCGGACAGTCAAAGTATGACATAGAGGATGCTCTCATCGACCTCGACTTCCTCGGCATACAGAACGTGCTGGCTCTGCGTGGCGATGCCATGCCGGGAACAAGCCGATTCGTGGCTGAGAGAGACGGTCATGCACACGCTGAACAGCTGGTGGAGCAGATTATTAACATGAACAACGGAAAGTTCATTGACGGCGAACCTGACACCAGTCACAACACTGACTTCTGCATAGGCGTGGCAGGGTATCCTGAGAAGCACGTGGAGTCGCCTAACTACCTTACAGACCTTGGTTACCTGAAGCAGAAGGTTGATGCCGGAGCGGAATACATAGCAACGCAGATATGCTATGACGCCGACAAGATAATAGCCTTCCGCGACAAGTGCGCCGAGATAAACATCAACGTGCCTATACTACCCGGACTGAAGCCGTTTGCATCAAAGACTCAGCTGACGGTACTGCCGCAGACTTTCGCCGTGGACCTGCCTCAGGAGCTGGTGGACCGAGTGGTAAGGTGCAAGAATAACGACGACGTGAAGAAGGTGGGCATTGAGTGGGCCATACAGATGGGCGAGAAACTGCAGAAGGCTGGTTTCCCCGTGCTCCACTTCTACACCATGACCAAGACCGAGCAGGTGCAGCAGATAGTGAAGGCGCTGATGTAATTCATAGTCAAGACAAACAGCATGAAAAGAATACTTACACTTACCATAGCGGCACTCCTGGGATTCACCACCATGAACGCACAGGATGGATATGACGACGCACAGCATGAGGTGGCACTGAGCTACGGCGCAATGTCAACGACGCAGTGGCTCAACGTGTTTGAAACCATCGTCAACAACTTTGTAGGCGCAAGATATGAGAACGAGCGCATCTTCGGACCTCTGTCTGTGGAATATTTCTACCACGCAAAGAAATGGCTCGGAGTGGGCGGCACCTTCGTATATGGCAGCAACACGCAGGACATAGTGAAGTATGACAGCGAGATAGACGGTTACAAGCAGGTGGGCGACATTACACGCAACTACTTTACGCTCATGCCGGCGGTGAAGTTTGACTGGCTGCGCAAGAAATACTTCGGCTTGTATTCCAAGGCTGCCTTCGGTGCCACGCTGCGCGAGGAGACAGCAACAAGCTATGACACCACGAAATACACTTCGAAGCACGACTACATGGTACACATAAACTGGCACACGACGCTCATCGGAATCGAGGCTGGCGGCTCTTACCTGCGCGGCTTCGTTGAAGCGGGAGTGGGCGAGCAGGGCACCGTGCTCGGCGGTCTGCGCTATAAGTTCTGATGAAATGCCGTGATATCCTTGTCATTAATATCGTTAATAAAAATCCGTTAATATCATTAATGGGATTAACGAAAAAAAATATTGACGGGATTAACGATAAAAGCATACAGACTACATCGTAATCAGCACCTGATTACACCGCAATTGGGGCCTGATTACACTGCAATTGGGGCTTAATTACAACGCAATTGGGGCTTAATTACACCGTAATTGGGGCCTGATTACAACATACTAAAAGACAAGTGTTTAATAAACCATATTCTCTAACCCAAAAACATTAACGATTATGAAGAAAGTAATCACATCGATGATGGCGCTCCTGGCCATCGTAATGCTTACAGCATCGTGCGGCAACGGCAACGACATCGCCAAGGCCATTCCGGCTGACGCACCAGTAGTGTTCAAGGCCAACGTGAAAAGCCTGAGCGAAAAGGCTGCGCTGAAAGACAACAAGGAGTTGCAGGCAGAGCTGCAGAAAGGAATGGAAGGCATGTCTGAGGCACTGAAGAAGAAGATGAAGGCCGTCATGGACGACCCGAAGGAGTCTGGTTTCGCACTGCAGAAGCCTGTGTTCATCGCAGTGACCGACCCCGACAAGAGCCAGTTCGTGATTTCACTCGGCGTGAACGACAAGGACAAGGTGACGGAGTTGTTCAAATCAACAAAGGACGACTGCAAGACAATGAAAATCACCGAGGGCGAAGACCAGACCGTGGTTGAGGACCAGGGCATGCAGGTAGCCTACAACAGTGACCTCTGCGTGATAACCGTGGAGAGAACCGACGCTGCCACTCTGCTCAAGCAGGACGAAGACAAGAGCATACTCTCGCAGGACAAATATGCCAAGATGCTTGAGGGCACAAGCGACATCGATGCCTACATAGACTATGCTGCACTGATGGGCACTGCGCAGAAGATGTCGAACAAGCCTGAACTGGCTGCTGCCAGCGAACTGGTGAAGGGCCTCTACCTCATCGCCAACGTGAATTTTGAGGAGAAGGAAGCCGTCATCAAGGCAGAGGCATTCGGCAACGAAGTGCTGCTGGGTCTCTCAAAGGCCATCCAGAACAAGCCTTCTGGCGACTACCTGAAGCTGGCTCCTGCCGATGCATACGCAGTATTGCAGTGCGGCGTGAAGAACATGGAAAAGATAAAGGAACTCCTGCCAAAGGCTGAGACAGAGCAGATAGACAAGCAGCTGCAGTCTATGGGCATCTCTCTCGACCAGATGCTCAAGGCCATCGAGGGCGACATACTCCTTTCAGTTGCACCTAACGGCACGCAGCAGATGCCTCAGATTTCATTCGTGCTCGCCTGCAAGGACCAGAAGGTTTGGGAAGCCATCAGCAAGGCCGCCGCACCTATGGGTGAGGGCATGGTTGAGAAGAAAGACGACAACACCTACAACCTGAAGCTGCAGGCCATCGCCGGCATGGACTACACCCTCAGCTATGACAAGAAAGCCATCGTGATGACCCCTGTCACAGCTCCTGCCAAGACGTTCAAGGACAATGACAACGCCAGTGCAGTGAAGGACGGCGGTTTCTTCATCGACATACAGAAGATACTGGGCAACCCACAGGTGAAGGGCATGGCAGGACAGCAGGCCACCGCACTGGCTGACCTTGAGTCAATCTCTGCCACCGGTGAAGGCAACAAGGGCGAATACACCATCAAGTTCAACAAGCCCGGCAACGCCCTCGCAACAATCGTTAAGATGATGCAAAAATAATTCATAATGCATAATTCATAATGCATAATTCATAATGCACAATTCATAATGCAGAATTACCATGCAGAATGACAATGCGGAGCCAAT